>CALCJF010000093.1 GCA_937967375.1 uncultured Leucobacter sp. | reverse complement strand
CGCAGTGGCGCGACGACGAACCGCAAGCAAACGCGATGCGTTTGCTTCTAAGCGGTTCGTCCCGTGCGGATCGCGGCTTTGACTTCGGCGATCGCCTTCGTCACCTGAATGCCGCGGGGGCATGCGTCGGTGCAGTTGAAGGTCGTGCGGCAGCGCCACACGCCCTCCGTGTCGTTCAGAATGTCGAGACGCACCTGAGCCTGATCGTCACGCGAGTCGAAGATGAAGCGATGTGCGTTCACGATGGCGGCAGGGCCGAAGTACTGTCCGTCAGTCCAGAACACGGGGCACGAGGTGGTGCAGGCGGCGCACAGAATGCACTTCGTAGTGTCGTCGAAACGCTCGCGGTCTTCGATCGACTGCACGCGCTCCTTGCCCGCCTCGGGCTTCGAATCGGCGACGAGGAACGGGTTCACCGCACGGTATGCGGCAAAGAACGGCTCCATGTCGACAATGAGGTCCTTCTCAAGGGGCAGACCCTTGATCGCCTCGACGTAGATCGGCTTCGAGATATCGAGATCTTTCACCAGTGTCTTGCAGGCGAGGCGGTTACGTCCGTTGATGCGCATCGCGTCGCTACCGCAGATGCCGTGCGCGCACGAGCGGCGGAAGCTGAGCGAACCGTCCTGATCCCACTTGATGCGGTGCAGCGCGTCAAGAATACGGTCGGTCGGGTACATGGGAACGTCGAAGTCCTCCCAGTACGCCTCGCGGCCCGACTCGGGATCGTAGCGACGCACGAGCAGGGTGACGTTGAACGGCTTGATGCCCGCCTCTTCTGAGGGGTTGCCCGGCGAACTGGAGGTCACGGTTGCGCTCATTCTTAGTACTTCCTCTCCAGCGGCGGGTAGTTCAACTCGCCCTTCTCGTTCTTGGTGAACACGACGGGCTTCCAGTCGAGCCTGATGTGGTCTTCGGCGTCGGCAGAGTGCGGATCGCCCACGAGGTACGCCATGGTGTGCTTCATGTAGTTCTCGTCGTCACGGTTCGGGTAGTCGTCGCGCATGTGACCGCCACGGCTCTCCTTACGGTTACGAGCGGCGAAGACGAGCACCTCGGCGAGGTCGAGCAAGAAGCCGAGCTCGATGGCCTCGAGCAGGTCGGTGTTGTAGCGACGGCCGCGATCCTGGATGCCGATGTGCTTGTAGCGCTCGCGCAGGTTGTGGATCACGCCGAGCACCTCGGTCAGCGACTCCTCGGTGCGGAACACCTGGGCACCGCGATCCATCGCCTCCTGCAGTTCCTTGCGGATGTCTGCGACGCGCTCGGTGCCTGCGCTCGTGCGCACCTGCTCGACGAGCTCGCGAACCTCTTTCGAGGGGTCTGCGGGCAGCTCTACGAACGAAGCGGTCTGCGCGTAGTCGGCTGCGTTGTTGCCGCTGCGCTTGCCGAACACGTTGATGTCGAGCAGCGAGTTGGTGCCGAGACGGTTCGAGCCGTGCACCGACACACAGGCGCACTCACCGGCGGCGTAGAGGCCGGGCACGATGGTGTCGTTGTCCATCAGAACCTCGGCGTTGTTGTTCGTCGGGATGCCGCCCATCGCGTAGTGCGCGGTCGGGAACACGGGCACAGGCTCGGTGACGGGATCGACACCGAGGTAGGTACGAGCGAACTCGGTGATGTCGGGCAGCTTCGTCTCGAGCACCTCGGCACCGAGGTGGGTGCAGTCGAGGTAGACGTAGTCCTTGTGCGGGCCGGCGCCGCGGCCGTCGAGCACTTCTTGCACCATGCATCGAGCGACGATGTCGCGCGGGGCGAGGTCTTTAATCGTGGGCGCGTAACGCTCCATGAAACGCTCGCCGCTTGCGTTGCGAAGGATCGCGCCCTCGCCGCGAGCACCCTCGGTCAGCAGAATGCCGAGACCGGCAAGGCCCGTCGGGTGAAACTGGTAGAACTCGATGTCTTCGAGCGGCAGGCCCTTGCGCCACACGATGCCGACGCCGTCGCCGGTGAGGGTGTGCGCGTTCGAGGTCGTCTTGAAGATCTTGCCGAAGCCGCCGGTGGCGAAGACGATCGACTTCGCCTGGAAGACGTGCAGATCGCCGGTTGCCAGCTCGTAGGCCACCACGCCCGAGGGCTTGCGATCCTTGCCCTCGCCTGTCATGACGAGATCGAGCACGTAGTACTCGTTGAAGAAGTTGACGCCCAGCTTGACGCAGTTCTGGAACAGCGTCTGCAGAATCATGTGGCCGGTGCGGTCGGCAGCGTAGCAGGCGCGGCGAACCGGGGCCTTGCCGTGGTCGCGAGTATGACCACCGAACCGGCGCTGGTCGATCTTGCCCTCAGGGGTGCGGTTGAACGGCAGACCCATGTTCTCGAGGTCGATGACCGCGTCGATCGCTTCTTTCGCGAGAATCTCTGCGGCATCCTGATCAACGAGGTAGTCGCCACCCTTGACCGTGTCAAAGGTGTGCCACTCCCAGTTGTCCTCCTCGACGTTGGCGAGCGCCGCTGCCATGCCGCCCTGAGCCGCACCGGTGTGCGAACGCGTCGGGTAGAGCTTGGTGATAACGGCGGTCTTGGCCTTGGGTCCCGC
Organism: uncultured Leucobacter sp.; assembly: GCA_937967375.1. Classification (GTDB taxonomy): domain Bacteria; phylum Actinomycetota; class Actinomycetes; order Actinomycetales; family Microbacteriaceae; genus Leucobacter. The sequence continues at coordinate 4,479 of CALCJF010000093.1, read as the reverse complement.
CTCAATCGCGGCGCGCATACCCGCGCCGCCTGCTCCGACGATGACAACGTCGAACTGGTGATAGGTGACGCCGTCTTTGACGGTCACTTCCTCGCCCTCATGGGTGTTGGTAGTCACGGGTTTGCTACTCCTTCAGAAGAAACGTAGATCAGCTCAGGCCACGCAGAACGAGGCGACCAAGTCGGGGAACTCGTCGGCGCCGAGGCACGGATCGAAAGTCAGCACCACGAGGGTGCCGAGCAGGATCAGCAGCGCGGCCGAGAGGAAGAGTGCGACCTTGAGGCCCTTCGCCAGCGCGGGGCGGCTCACGTAGTCGTTCACGATCGTGCGCATGCCGTTGGCACCGTGGATCAGCGCGAGCCAGAGCAGGAGAATGTCCCAGACCTGCCAGAACGGGTTTGCGAGCTTGCCGCCGACGAACCCGAAGTCGATCGCCGAGATGCCGTCGCCGACCATCAGGTTCGAGAAGAGGTGGCCGAAGATCAGTACCACGAGCAGCACGCCAGAGGCGCGCATGTAGATCCAGCCCCACTTCTCCCAGTTGGTGCGCTTCTTCGCGGGGGTCTGCGAGCGGGGATTTTCGATAGTCATAGTCATCTCTGTAACTCCTCGCCCTTAGTGACCAAACACGTTCATCAGGTGGCGAGGCGCGAAGCCGAGCATCACCACAACCCAGAGGGCGATCACGATCCAGAACATGGCGCGCTGATACTTAGTGCCCTTGCTCCAGTAATCGACGAGGATGATGCGCAGGCCGTTGAGCGCGTGGAACGCGATCGCGCCCACAAGCGCGGTCTCACCAAGGCCCATGATCGGGTTCTTATAGGTGCCCATGACGGCGTTGTAGGCCTCGGGGCTCACGCGAATGAGCGCAGTGTCGAGCACGTGCACGAGCAGAAAGAAGAAGATGGCAACACCGGTGATGCGATGGAGCACCCACGACCACATTCCCTCATTGCCGCGATAGAGCGTGCCGCCTGGGCGACTCTTCTTCGCGACCGCGGGCGTCGCCTGTGCGGGCGTAGCTGACACGAGCATCCTCCTTGGATCGGGTTGCACCGGAATTCGATATCCGAAAAGCGAGGATCGCAGCCACGCGCGCACGCCTGAGCTGGGAACCTGCCGCGAATCTATTATGTCACTCTTCCACGCGCTTCCCGCGCCACGCACCATTCATGGCTTTTCGCTGGCATGCACCACCCGCGGCTGGCCCCAGCGCTTCCCACCTGCGCAGACAGACGGTAAGTGTCGCTTCACCTCGAGCAAAGCGGCACGTACTGTCCGTCTCCGCCGGGGAGACCACGAGAAAAACTCACGGGTAGGCTTGAGCGCATGAACGAACACACGGCGATGGATCGCTTCACCTGCGTGATTCCGGCGGGTGGCGCTGGCTCACGGTTGTGGCCGCTCTCGCGAGCCAACGCCCCGAAGTTTCTGCTCGATCTCACTGGCAGCGGCAACTCGCTGCTGCGTACCACTTGGGATCGCCTCACCCCGCTCGTTCCAGCCGAACGCATCATGGTCGTTACCGGTTCGGCTCACCGGGAGTCCGTCGAGCGGCAGCTCCCCGAGATCGGCACAGACAACCTCGTGATCGAGACCGAACCAAAGGACTCGTCTGCGGCAATCGGTCTCGCGGCAGCCCTGCTCGAGTTGCGAGACCCAGAGGCCATTCTCGGTTCTTTCGCCGCCGACCACGTGATTCGCGGCAGCGTGCTCTTTCAGCGCGCGGTGCGCACTGCGGTGCAGGCGGCGGACCAAGGCTACATTGCGACGATCGGCATTCACCCCGCGTTTCCCGCCACAGGGTTCGGGTACATCGCGTGCGGGCAGGCCCGTGGCGACCTCGCGCCCTTCGACGTGTACGACGTGACCGAGTTCGTCGAGAAGCCAGACGAGGCGACAGCGACCGAGTACTTGCAGCAAGGCGGGTATCTCTGGAACGCCGGCATGTTCATTGCAAAGGCGAGCGTGCTGCTTGAGCAGATGGCGCTTGCGCAGCCCGAGATGGTGGCCTCGTTGCGTGAGATCGCGGCCGCATGGGGCACCGACCGCGCCGCTGAGGTGCGCGAGCGCCTGTGGCCCGCGCTGCCTAAGGTTGCCATCGACTACACCGTTGCCGAGCCGGCCGCTGAAGCGGGCCGCATGGTGTGCGTGACAGCACACTTCGAGTGGGACGATGTGGGCGACTTCGCGAGCGTCGCGAATCTACTTTCGCGCGGGCGCGCGGGCGACCTCGCCGTGCTCGGCGATGGTGCACAAGTGCTCAGCGACCGCTCGAGCGGCATCGTCGTCAGCGAAAGCGACCGACTCGTCGCACTCGTCGGAATGCAGGATATCGTGGTCGTCGATACGGCAGACGTCTTGCTCGTCACGTCAAAGCAGCATGCGCAAGACGTCAAGGGTCTCGTCGAGCGCATGAAGGGTCGGGGCGGCAAACACCTGCTTTGAGCTCAGCCCCTCTTGGGCTTTGGGCCGAGCTGCAGAGCGGCATTGTCGAAGGCAAACCTCTCTTGTGGCCATGCAACTTCGAGGCACCACCGGGGCCCGTCGCGGCCGCGATAGCCTCGTAGACATGACCACCTCGACCTTCGCCGCGCCCGTCTTGAATTTTCGTCGCCCGACCGTCGCAGATCACTTGGGCATCACCACTTCAATCCCGGGGTGGTGGGGCACGCCGAACTCTGCGACGTTGCCGCTACTGCTTCCCAGGCTCTTTCTGCAGCACTTCGCCGACACCTCAACCATCGTCGAAGACGAGGGTGGCGAACTGGCCGGCTTTCTGATCGGGTTCCGATCGCAGAGCCAGCCCGAGACAGGCTACATCCACTTCGTCGGGGTGCGTCCGGATCAGCGCGGCACGGGCCTCGGCCGCATGCTCTACGAAAAGTTCTTCGCCGAGATGCGTGCGCTGGGCTGCACGAGGGTCGACGCTGCGACCAGCGTGCTTAACACCGGTTCGCAGGAGTTTCATCGCGCCATGGGTTTCGCTTTCGAGGGCGACACCGATTTCAACGGCGTGCCGGGATGGGTCGACTACGACGGCCCCGAGCAGCACCGGGTCTCGTTCTCAAGAGCCCTCTGATCTTCGGGTTACAGGCCGCTTCGCGCACAAGCCCGCCCGAGACCGAGCCGGCGTGCGCCACGAGCGCTCAAGAGTCGACAGCTCCCGGTCCGCCATTTCTCACCGCGTGCAGCCAGGCGAGTGTTGCAGCCCCGATCAGGCAAGCGGCGATCATCGCGACGGTGCCGCCCCAACCGGCGGTGGCGAACGCAAGACCACCGGCCCAACCGAGCATTGTCGACCCCGTGTAGTACGCGAGATTGTAGAGCGACGGTGCGAAGCTTGTCGCGTTCGGGCCCGCGCGTCGACTGACAAGCGTCAGCGCGATCGAGTGCGCGCTGAAGAATCCAACGGTGAATAGCACGAGCCCCACAATGATGGCGATCAACCACGGCAGCAGCGTCAGGCCAAGACCCGCAAGCATCAAGGTGATGCCGAGCACGAGCACGCCAACAGGAGGGATCCTCGTGGTGAAACTCCAAGCCTGCCGCGACGCGAACGCGCCGGCCAGATATGCGAGAAACAACCACGATACCTGGGTCAGAGTGAGGCCGAACGGTGCTTGCTGCAGCCTGAAGGCGAGGTAGTTGTAGGCGGCGACAAACCCTCCCATCAATAAGAACGCCTGCAGCACCATAACCATCACGGCAGGATTGCGCATGGTTGCAAGCGTCGCCTGCCACAAGGGAAGCCCCTTTGCCGCTGGCACTGCCGTCGGCGGCATGAGCGACACAAAACACAGCGCAGCTAGCGCCGCGACCATGCCGACCGCAAACAGCCCCCAATGCCAACCGAAGGCCTCCCCCGCAGCGGCGGCGATGATTCTTCCGGCGAGGCCGCCGATCGTGTTTCCGGCGATGAATGCCCCCACCGCGCCGCCGAGCGCGGCCGGCGTCACGGTCTCTGCGAGCGCCGTCACACCGATCGCAGGCAGACCCGCGAGCATGATGCCCTCGACGAACCGCACCGCGACCAGCGCCTCGAAGCTCGGCATGAACGGCGTCGCGAGACCCACGACGATCGCAAACGCAATCGCCCAGCGCATGGCACGCACCCTGCCAATGCGATCGCTCAGCCTGCCCCACGGCAGCATGCCCAGGGCCAATCCGATAGTCGTCGCACCGATCGCGAGCGACGAGGCGCTCTCGCTCAGGCGGAACTCATCGGCAATCTGTGGCAGCAGCGCTTGCGGCGAATACACCTGCGCAAAGGTCGCCACCCCTGCGCAGAAGAGCGCAATGAGCGCCCGCCGATAGCGCGGGCTGCCCTTCGCCGCGCGACGATCCTCGCCCATCTGGTTCATGACGAGGCCGCCACCCGAACCCCTACTTGACGAGCGGGAACAGGATCGTCTCGCGAATGCCGAGGCCCGTCAGGGCCATCAGCAGGCGATCCATACCCATGCCCATACCGCC
>CALCJF010000092.1 GCA_937967375.1 uncultured Leucobacter sp. | reverse complement strand
AAGTAGCGATCTGTGTCGAGTACCTTGCCCGGGCCGACGATCTCTGCCCACCAGCCGTCGGTGGGGTGGCCAGGGGCGGCGCTGCCCACGAGGTGGCTGTCGCCAGTAAGCGCGTGAAACACGAGAATCGCGTTGTCGCGGGCCGCGTTCAGCTCGCCGAAGCTCTCGTACGAGATGCGCGCGTGGGGAATGTGTTCGCCCGCCTCGGTCTCGACCGTGCCGATCTGCACGAACTTGCGGTCGCCGACCGGGTCGCCGTCGCGCCACGCGCCGCTGATCGGCGGGCGCCCGATGATGGCGCGCAACTGAGCATCGGTGATGAAGTCCGTCGGAAACGAGTCTTCGGGTGTCTGCCAGTCCATAGTTCACCATTCTGGCCGAGATCAAGGGGGCGCGAGCGATTGTTACGACGGTCGGGTGAGGAGACGGGGCGATGGCAAGCTCGCGCGAAGTGCGCGAAGGCAAAAGCGGGGGCGAGGATCAGCATTCTCTGATCCTCGCCCCCGCTTTCTCGGGCTGTGCCACCCGAAGCTCGTGAGACTACGCGTTCGCGCGCGCTGACTCCACAACCGCGCGGGCGGCTGCGAAGCCTGCCTCGAGGTCTGCCTTGATGTCGTCGATGTGCTCGAGGCCGATCGACAGGCGAATCAGGCCTGGGGTCACGCCAGCGGTGAGCTGCTGCTCGGGAGTGAGCTGAGAGTGCGTGGTCGAGGCCGGGTGAATGACGAGCGAGCGCACGTCGCCGATGTTCGCGACGTGGCTGAAGAGCTCGAGGCTGTTCACGAAGGCCTTGCCGGCGTCAACGCCGCCCTTGAGCTCGAACGAGAGCACCGCGCCGACGCCCTTGGGGGCGTACTTGTTGGCATTCGCGTACCAGGGCGAGGTGGGCAGGCCCGAGTACCAGACGGTCGCAACATCGCTCTGCGCGTCGAGCCACTCCGAGACCTCCTGGGCGTTCTGCACGTGGCGCTCGATGCGCAGCGACAGGGTCTCGATGCCCTGTAGCAGCTGCCAGGCGCTCTGCGGGGCGATCGATGAGCCCAGGTCGCGCAGCAGCTGCACGCGCGCCTTGATGATGTAGGCGATCGGGTCGCCGACGGCCTGCGTGTAGACAACTCCGTTGTACGAGGCGTCGGGGGTGTTCAGGCCGGGGAAGCGCTCTGCGTGCTCAGACCACGGGAACTTGCCGCCGTCGACGATCACACCGCCAAGGGTGGTGCCGTGGCCGCCGAGAAACTTCGTCGCCGAGTGCAGCACGATGTCGGCACCGTGCTCGAGCGGGCGCACGAGGTAGGGGCTTGCGACGGTGTTATCGATGATGAGCGGCAGGCCGTTCTCATGGGCGACGTCGGCGACTGCCTGAATGTCGAGCACGTTCGAGCGCGGGTTCGCGATCGACTCGGCGAAGAACAGTTTCGTGTTCGGGCGAACGGCGCGCTGCCATGCTGCGGGATCGTCCTGATCCTCGACGAAGGTCACCTCGATGCCGAGCTTCGCGAGCGTGAACTTGAAGAGGTTGTAGGTGCCGCCGTAGATCGATGACGACGAGACGATGTGATCGCCTGCCTGTGCGATGTTCAATACGGCGTAGGTCGAAGCGGCCTGGCCGCTCGACAGCAGCAGTGCCGCAGTGCCGCCCTCGAGCGCGGCGATGCGCTGCTCGGCGACGTCTTGCGTGGGGTTCGTGATGCGGGTGTAGATCGGACCGAGCTCGGCGAGCGCGAAGCGGTTGGCAGCCTGATCGGTGTTTTCGAATACGAATGCTGTGGTCTGATGGATAGGCAGAGCGCGCGAGCCGGTGACGGGGTCGGGCTGCTGGCCTGCGTGAATTTGCTTGGTCTCGAAGTTCCAAGTGGTCTGATCGCTCATGGGGTGCTCCTGTAAAGAAAGGTGAAGAAGAGATTGTGTGGATACGAGGATCGCATTAAGTGCGTGCTCTGAGCGTACGGAGGCGGCGGGAGGCCAGCAAGCATGCTCGACACGCGACGTCACAATACGGCCACGTTAGCGGTCGTGCTCGGCGGCAATGGCTGCCATAGGCCGCGGGAACTCAATAGAATCAAGGAGCACGGGGGCGACCACGGTGGTTGTGAAGTGCAGGAGAAATACACATGTCATTCTGGACAACCATCTGGGACGCTATCTGGTGGTTTATCACCGTCTTCGTCTTCATCGCCTATCTGATGGCGCTGTTCTCGATCATCACCGATCTCTTCCGCGATCGTAAGCTGAATGGCTGGGTCAAGGCTCTGTGGTTCATCTTCCTGATCTTCCTGCCATTCGTCACCGCGCTCGTGTACCTCATCGCGCGCGGCCGCGGCATGGGCGAGCGCCAGGCAGAGCAGATCCGCGAGGTGAAGCAGGCACAGGATGACTACATCCGTCAGGTAGCAGGCGGCCCGGCCGCTGAGATCGCCGAGGCAAAGAAGCTGCTCGATTCGGGCGCGATCACGCAGGCCGAGTTTGAAGCGCTCAAGGCAAAGGCTCTGGCCTAAATATGCTGAAGCGAGTCGTCGTCACCGGTGCCAGCTCTGGCATCGGTGCGGCGACCGTTCGCCGTTTCGCGGAATTGGGATGGCAGACGGTTGCGGTAGCCCGGCGCGAGGATCGGCTGCGCGCGTTGGCAGCCGAGACCGGGGCGCACGCGATTGTGTGCGATGTCACCGACGAGGGTCAGGTCGCCGCGATGGCACGCGAGGTGGCCGACACGGGCGGCGCGACCGGGCTCGTGAACAATGCCGGGGGAGCGCTCGGCACCGAAAGCGTCGAGGCCTCGTCCAATGACGACTGGCGCCGGATGTTCGAGGTGAACGTGATCGGCCTGCGCACCGTCACTGCAGCGATGTTGCCGGTGCTGCGCGATGCGGCTCATGGCTTTGCGGCTGGTGAAACCGCCTCGATTCTGAACCTCACCTCGACGGCCGGGCACGACGCTTACCCTGGGGGCGGCGGCTACAACGCTGCGAAGTTTGCGGCGCATGCCGTTACGAGCGTGCTGCGTCTCGAGCTCGCCGGTGAGCCGATTCGCGTAATGGAGCTTGCACCGGGCCTCGTGCACACCGAGGAGTTCACCTTGAACCGACTGCGTGGCGACTTGGCTGGCGCGCAGAAACCCTACGAAAATGTGACGCCGCTCACTGCAGATGACGTGGCGCGCGTGCTGGTCGGCGCGTTTGAACAGCCGCCGCACGTGAACCAGGACCTGATCGTGCTGCGCCCGGTCGCGCAATCGAGCGTGTTTCACACCTATCGCGGGCCGCTTGAGGCGAAGGCGTGACGATGGCCATGAATCTGCAACAGCTGGCCGAGGCCGGCCATATCGCGGCCGACTGGGCCGAAGCGCTTGCTCCGGTCGAAGGGCAGCTCGCCGAGCTGGGGCGCTTTCTCAACGAAGAGCGCGCGAGCGGCCAGCGGGTGCTGCCAGCAGGGGATCGGATTCTCGCGGCATTTCAACGCCCACTCGCCGATGTGCGAGTGCTGATCGTCGGGCAAGATCCGTACCCGACCCCAGGGCACCCCATCGGCCTGTCATTCGCGACGGCGCCAGACGTGCGGCCGATCCCGCG
>CALCJF010000091.1 GCA_937967375.1 uncultured Leucobacter sp. | reverse complement strand
ATATCGGCTTCAGTCTAGCCGAGCGACAGGCAGATCTGGGTACCGGTGCAGCTTCGGCTACCAATCGATCGGGCGCGTCGTTCCGATCAGGCAGAGGCTCTTGTCGGGGCCGACCGCGGGGGCCGTTTCGGTGACGAAGCTTCGGTCGGCGACGACGACCTGGCCGATGAGGCAGTCTTGTCCGATCAACACCGACACGAAAATGTTGTCGGCGACGAGATCGGTCTTGCTCTCGTCGAAGCTGACCTGCATCTTGGTCTTGTCGAAGCCTGCCGCGACCACGGCGTCGACTACGGGCACCCCCTGAACGGGAGCCGTTCCCACAGCGAACTGACGCAGCGTCTCGCGAAAGTAGGGCAGATTCTCTTCTGCGGTGCCCGCTGGGAAGAACTCGGGCGGAGCCTCAGGCTTCTGAAAATTCTCTTCCTTGGTGGGTCGCTCAATCGGTGCCGGGGCTGAGACGCAGGCGGTGAGCCCGACAGCCGCCACTGCGCACAGCGCGATGAGCGGCAACATTTTTCGCGAGCGAGACATGTGAGTCAGTGTATCCGGCGAATGCTGGGCGTGAGATTGAAGCGTGGGATCGAGGCGACGCCTCTGCCGAACTCTACTTGTCGCTCACAGGCATGCCAAAAACTGGCTTCTCCACAGATTTCTCAGTTTGGTCAGTGCCGCCCTCGCGAGAGGCGCAGGCTGGTACCGAAAGGGGCATCACGCCCGAGATTCAATGAAGAACAGGAACCCCAAATGACCACCATCATTCACGTCGTCGGCACTATCGCCACCGACCCGAAGCTCATCAATCCGGCCTCCGGCACTCAGCTCTGCTCATTTCGGCTCGCGAGTGATGAGCGCAGATACGACCGAGAGAAGCAGGAGTGGGTCGACGGAGACACCAACTGGTTCGGTGTCGTCTCGTTCAGGGGCCTCGCCGGCCACGCACACGAGTCTTTTCGAAAGGGCGACCGGGTGATGGTCACCGGCCGGCTCAGAATGCGCAAGTGGGAGAAAGACGACCGCAAAGGCACCTCAGTCGAGATCGAGGCCGAAGCCCTCGGGCACGATGTGCGCTGGGGCGTTTCTCGCTTCGAGAAGCGGGTTGGCGTCAGGAACGAGGGCGAAGCCGCGGCTGAGTCGCATGGAGGTTCGCCGAGTGGCGAAACCAAGGGCACCTCATCAGGTGAGAGCGCGGCCACAGCTGCGTCGGCAGGCGAGGTCGCACCCGAAGAGGCGATGGGCTGGCGGGCAGCGGCTTAGCTCCCCGCGGCCCGCCGAGCCCGATCAGACGATGTACTTGGCGAAGCCCGCGCGCACCTTGTTGACCTTGGGCACCGCCACGGCCATGCAATAACCCTGGGTCGGGTTCTTCGCAAAAAAGTCCTGGTGCTCTTCTGGTGCGGGGAACACCTCACCGAGCGGCTCGATGACAGTGACGATCTCGCCGGGCCAGTACTCCCCCGCGCGTGCGCGTGCGGCCTCGAACAGCTCACGCTGCGCCTCGTCGGCATAGAACATCGCCGAGCGGTACTGCGTGCCAATATCGTTGCCCTGGCGGTTGAGCTGGGTGGGATCGTGCATGGTGAAGTATGCGTCGAGCACCACTTCGATGGGCAGCACTGACTCGTCGAAGGTGACAGCTACGGCCTCGGCATGCCCCGTCGACCCGGTGCAGACCTGTTCGTAGCTCGGGTGCGGGGTGTGCCCGCCCGTGAAACACGAGTGCACGTCGATGATGCCCTGCAGCGCGCGATAGGCAGCGTCGAGACACCAGTAGCAGCCGCCGGCGAGAACAAAGGTGGTGGTCATTCGGTGGGTGCTCCCTCGTGTGAGTTGCGGTTGCTGCTGTCACGGCTGCTCTGAGGGCGAGCCTCTGCGTACCAGCTGTCGGTCGGAGTGACCGGCAGGTGCCGTTTGTGCTCGGAGGCGCGGTAACGCCGCTCGAGGTTCTCGGCGGCCGCCTCGTCGATCGGCTTGCCTGAAAGGTAGTCGTCAATCTGGGTGTAGCTCACGCCGAGGCTGTCCTCGTCGCTCTGCCCCGGAATGCCATCGAGCAGATCGGCGGTCGGAACCTTCTGCCAGAGCCGATCCGGCGCTCCCAGGTGGCGCAGCATCTGCGCGCCCTGCCGTTTCGTGAGCCCCGCGAGCGGCATAACATCGGCCGCACCATCACCGAACTTCGTGAAGAAACCGGTAATCGCCTCGGCCGCGTGATCGGTGCCGAGCACGAGCAACGAACGGTCACCCGCGATTGCATACTGCGCGACCATACGCATTCGCGCCTTCACGTTGCCCTTGTTGAAATCGCTCACCGGCTCGCCGGTCGCTCGATCAACCACTGAGACAAGCCCTTCGACGGCAGGGGCGATATCGACGGTTATCTCGCGATCAGCACGGATAAAATCGAGCGCGAGCTGCGCATCGTCTTCGTCGCGCTGCACCGAATACGGCAACCGCATGGCGATGAACTCGGCCTCGCGGCCTGCCTCTCGCATCCGCTCCACCGCGAGCTGAGCAAGGCGACCGCCCAGTGACGAGTCCTGACCGCCCGAAATGCCGAGCACGAATCCGCGCACGCCAGGAATGCCCGCCGCGTAGTCGACGAGAAACGCGACGCGCCGCTCGATCTCGGCTTCCGCGTCGATCTCTGGCTCGGCGGCGAGCGCCTCGATTATCTTTTGCTGGGTCTCGCGCATGACTTCTAGCCTACTTCCACGAGGCAGCGCGGACCGAGCAGCCCTTTGAGTTCACCGTAGAGGTCGGCGTTCACCCGCACTGTAATTGGCAGCTCGAACACGCGCACCCCTGTTGCGGTCAACAGGTTCAGGCGCACCTCGCTGGTGCCGGGGTGTCGTTCGAAGACCCGCTTCAGTTCTTCCATGAGGTCTTCCGTCGCCCGGTTCTCGGAGATGGTGAGCGGTAGTGTCGTGGCCTCGTCTTGCACCCCTGTGTCGATCGGTTTCACGCCGTAGGCGTGCATCGAGACGCCGTCGTCACGAACGTTGATCTTGCCTCGAAGCGCGACAATGGTGTCTGCCTGCAGGAGCGAGCCGAACTCCTGGTACGACTTGCCCATGAAGAGCGCCTGGATTTCACCGGTGAAGTCTTCGATGGTGACCTGTCCGTAGAGGTTGCCTGACTTCGCCGTGCGGTGCTGCACACCCGTAAGCAGGCCTGCAACCACCACCGTTTCGCCGTCGACCTTCGAATCGGGGTTCGTGAGGTGTTCTACGGTTGAGGACGACTCTTTTGCGAGCGCGTTCTCGAGCCCGCGAAGCGGGTGATCAGAGACGTACAGGCCGAGCATCTCGCGTTCGAAGGCAAGCTTGTCTTTTTTGGTCCATTCTGGGCGATCGGGCACCAGCGAGACGCTTGCCGCGTCTTCGCCCGCGTCCTCAGCGGCCTCCGCGAAGAGGCTGTCGAAGTCGAAGCCGACATCGCCGTTCTCCTCGGCACGTTTCTCTTTCACCGAGCTCTCGACCGAGGCCTCGTGAATCTCGACAAGCGCGCGTCGTGTGCCGCCGAGGCCATCGAAGGCGCCCGCTTTGATGAGCGACTCGATCGTGCGCTTGTTGAGCACGGTGAGCGGCACCTTCTTGAGAAAGTCGCTGAAGCTCTCGAACGACCCCTTCGTCTCACGCGCCTCGCGAATGCCCGCGACCACGTGGGTGCCGACGTTGCGCACTGCGCCGAGCCCAAACCGAATGTCGTTGCCGACCGCCGAGAAGTCAGCGAAGGAATCGTTCACGGCCGGCGGCAACACCTTGATGCCCATGCGGCGGCACTCGTTGAGATAGACCGCGAGCTTGTCTTTCGAGTCACCGACGCTCGTGAGCAGTGCCGCCATATACTCGGCCGGGTAGTGGGCTTTCAGGTAGGCAGTCCAATAGCTGACAAGCCCGTATGCGGCAGAGTGGGCTTTGTTGAATGCGTAGTCCGAGAACGGCAGCAGAATGTCCCAGAGCGACTTGATCGCCGCCTCTGAGAAGCCCCGATCTTTCATGCCACCGGCAAAGCCCTCGTATTGTTTGTCGAGTTCCTCTTTCTTCTTCTTGCCCATCGCGCGGCGCAAAATGTCTGCCTGACCAAGAGTGAACCCAGCGACCTTCTGCGCGATCGACATCACCTGCTCCTGGTAGATGATGAGGCCGTAGGTGGTGTCGAGAATCTCGCGCAGCGGTTCTTCGAGCTCGGGGTGAATCGGGGTGATGGGCTGCAGCCCGTTCTTGCGCAGCGCGTAGTTCGTGTGTGAATCGGCGCCCATGGGGCCAGGGCGATACAGCGCCAGCACGGCCGAGATGTCTTCGAAGTTGTCGGGCTTCATGAGGCGCAGCAGACCGCGCATGGGGCCGCCATCGAGCTGAAACACGCCGAGCGTGTCGCCCCTGGCAAGCAGCTCGTACGAGGCCGCGTCTTCAAGAGCGAGGTGCTCGAGATCGAGTTCTTCGCCCTTGTTCTGCCTGATGTTCTCGAGCGCGTCGGAGATGATCGTGAGGTTGCGCAACCCCAGAAAGTCCATCTTGATGAGCCCGAGGCCCTCGCAGGTCGGGTAGTCGAACTGCGTGACGATCTGGCCGTCTTGCTCGCGCTTCATGATCGGAATGATGTCGAGCAGCGGATCGCTCGACATAATCACGCCCGCCGCGTGCACGCCCCATTGACGCTTCAGGCCTTCGAGCCCGAGTGCGGTCTCGTAGACGGTCTTGGCGTCGGGATCCTCTTGCAGCACGGCGCGAAACTCTGCGGCTTCTTTGTAGCGCGGGTGCTCGGGGTTGGTGATTCCGGCGAGCGGAATATCCTTCGCCATCACCGCCGGCGGCATCGCCTTGGTGAGCTTCTCACCCATTCCGAACGGAAAACCGAGCACGCGCGAGGCGTCTTTGAGCGCCTGCTTCGACTTAATCGTGCCGTAGGTCACGATCTGGGCAACGCGTTCGTCGCCGTACTTCTCGGTCACGTACTTGATGACCTCGCCGCGGCGACGATCATCGAAGTCGACGTCGAAGTCGGGCATCGAGACGCGGTCGGGGTTCAGAAAGCGCTCGAAGATGAGGCCGTGCTGCAGCGGATCGAGGTCGGTAATGCGCATCGCGTACGCAACCATCGAGCCGGCGCCCGACCCACGGCCCGGCCCCACACGAATGCCATTGTTCTTCGACCAGTTAATGAAGTCGGCGACGACGAGAAAGTAGCCGGGAAAGCCCATCTGCACGATGACGCCGATCTCGTACTCGGCCTGCTTGCGCACTGCGTCGGGAATGCCCTGCGGATAGCGATAGTGCAGGCCGTTTTCGACCTCTTTGACGAACCAGCTGTCTTCGCTCTCACCCTCGGGCACCGGATAGCGCGGCATGTAGTTCGCCGAGGTGTTGAACGAGACGTCACAGCGCTCGGCAATCAGCAGCGTGTTGTCGCAGGCCTCCGGCAACTCGCGAAACAGGTGCCGCATCTCGGCTGCGCTTTTCAGGTAATACCCGTCGCCGTCGAATTTGAAGCGGTTCGGGTCATCGAGGCGAGAGCCCGACTGCACGCAGAGCAGCGCCTCGTGCGACTTCGCGTCGTGCTGGTGCGTGTAGTGCAGGTCGTTCGTCGCGAGCAGAGGAATGCCGAGATCTCTCGCGATCTCAAGCAGCTCCTTCTGCACGCGACGCTCGATCTCGAGGCCGTGATCCATGATCTCGCAGAAGAAGTTCTCCTTGCCGAAGATACTCTGAAACTCGGCGGCCGCCTCCCTCGCTTCTTTGTATTGGCCGAGGCGCAGGCGGGTGTGGATCTCACCAGAAGGGCAGCCGGTCGTGGCGATGAGCCCCTTGGAGTACTGATGCAGCAGCTCACGATCGGCTCGAGGCTTGAAGTAATAGCCCTCGATGCTGGATCGCGACGAGAGCCGAAACAGGTTGTGCATGCCCTCGGTCGTCTCCGAGAGCATCGTCATGTGCGTGTACGCGCCGCCGCCAGACACGTCGTCGCCACCGCCGTCGCCCCAGCGCACGCGCGAACGATCACCGCGAAAGGTGCCGGGCGTTAGGTAGGCCTCGATGCCGATGATCGGGTTGATCCCGCGATCTTTCGCCTGACGCCAGAAGTCGAAGGCGCCGAAGGTGTTGCCGTGGTCGGTGACGGCAATTGCGGGCATGCCCTGATCGCGCACCGCATCCATCAACTGGCCAACCCTCGCGGCACCGTCGAGCATCGAATACTCGCTGTGCACGTGAAGATGAACGAACCCGTCTTGCCCTGACACTCATGTCCCTCTCGCCGCGCCCACACCAACCCTTCAAGGGTACCGCGCCGAGCGCGACGCCCGGGCCCCGCGCAGGGGCGCGGTAGGCAGCGAAAGGTCAGCCGCGCAGCACGTCGAGCGCGTGCTCAAGGTCGGCGGGATACACCGACTCGAACTCGACGGGCTCGCCGGTGCGGGGGTGCGCGAAGCCGAGACGCATCGCATGCAGCCACTGCCGATCGAGACCGAGTCTTTCGCTGAGCGTGGGATCGGCGCCGTACATCGAGTCGCCGACGCACGGATGCCGCTGCGCCGACATATGCACACGAATCTGATGCGTCCGGCCGGTTTCGAGTTCGACTTCAAGCAGTGAGGCGTACGGGAACGCCTCGAGGGTGCGATAGTGCGTGATCGAATGCTTGCCGTCGCGCGTGACTGCAAACTTCCACTCACTGCCCGGGTGCCTGCCGATAGGCCCATCGATTGTGCCCGCGAGCGGATCAGGGTGCCCCTGCACGACCGTGTGGTAGATCTTGCTCACCTCGCGTCGCTTGAAGGCCCACTTCAGCGCGCTATATGCCATCTCGCTCTTCGCTACCGCCATGAGCCCGCTCGTGCCGACGTCGAGACGATGCACAATGCCCTGTCGCTCCGGCGGGCCAGAGGTTGCGATCCGGTAGCCCGCGCCGGCGAGTGCACCGAGCACGGTCGGGCCCTCCCAGCCGAGCGACGGATGCGCTGCGACCCCGGCAGGCTTGTCGATCACGACGAAATCATCATCGTCATAGACGATGCCCAGCTCAGGTAGCTCAACGGGGATGATCTGCGGGCCGACCTTCGGCGCCCAACTGACCTCGAGCCAGCCGTCGGCGTGCAGCCGGTCAGACTTGCCGAGCACCTGACCGTCGAGGGTGACACCACCGCCCTGAATGACCTCGGCGGCGAAGCTGCGAGAGAATCCGAGCAGCGACGCGAGCGCCGCATCGACGCGCTTGCCCACGAGGCCATCAGGCACGGGCAGCGAACGGTACTCCATCAGGCAGGATCCTCTTCGGTGGCCTCTGTGTCGGCCGTCTCCGTGTCGCCTCCACTCTTGCCGCCACGCGATCTAGGCGAGCCGTCGATTGGCAGGCCAAGTATCGTGATCAGCACGAACAAGCACATTGCCGAGACGATGCCGATATCGGCCACGTTGTAGATCGCCGGGCTCAGTGGCCACGGGAACATCCACGGGGTCGAGATGAAGTCGATCACATGCCCCACCGGAAACCCGGGGTCCCGCGTGAGGCGGTCTGTGAGGTTTCCGAGCACGCCTCCGAGCAAAAGAGCGAAAAAGATCGCCCAGGTGCGCGAGCCGAGATGGCGAACCTGCCAGATGATCGCACCGACGACGGCGGCCGCGAGCAGGGTGAACACCCAGGTCGCGCCGCTCGCCATAGAAAAGGCAGCGCCTGGGTTTCGCACGAAGTACCACTGCAGGAACTCGCCGAACACGGGTACGCTGCGTCCCTCTGGCAGATTCGCAACCACCCAGTTCTTGGTGAGCTGGTCGGTCGCGTACACGACGATCGCAAGGCTCAGTAGCGCCAACGCCGAACCGCGGTGTCTCGGTGACGCCGCGGTTTCGGGCTGGTCAGGAGCAGTCTGCTCTTGCACGCTCCGGCTTAGTTGAGGCCGGAGGGCGCGCCGTCGGGCTCAGGCGAGCCGTCGAGATTGCGCAGCTGCGACTGGATGTACGAGCGCAGGGTCGAGCGGTACTCGCCCTCGAAATCGCGAAGCTCCTTGATGACGTCGCGCAGATCATTGCTCTCGCCCTCAAGCTTGCGCAGCACGTCGGCGCGCTTGTCCTCGGCCTCCGAGACGAGCTGGTCTGCCTTCTCTTCAGCAGCCGCGATGAGCTGATCGCGAGTGGTTTCGCCTTCGTGCACGTGCTTGTCGTGCAGCTCGAGCGCGAGCTGCAGCATTGCGCTCGACTTCACCGCGTCAGCATCGTGCGAACGGGGCACCTCGGCTGCAGCGACCGGGGCTGCAGCGGGCTGGGGTGCCGGAGCGTCGACCACGATGGTGCGCTCCGAAGCGGGAGCCTGGTCGCCAGCCGCCGCGAGCTGCGCCTTGAGCGACTCGATCTCGGCGTTTGCCGCATCGAGCTGCTCACGAAGCGCGCCCTCGTTCTGCTCGCGCTCCTTGATTTCTTCGACGATCGTGTCGAGGAACTCGTCGACCTGGTCGAGGTCGTAGCCGTCACGGAACTTGGTGATCGTGAACTTCTGGTTCAACACGTCTTCGGGAGTCAGTGCCATCGTAAAGTCTCTTTCGCTTGGATGACCGCCTGCGCGGTCGTCTAGGTAACGCTAGCAAATAATCGTATGCAGGTCACACTGGAATAAAGATCAAAAGGATCCAGCAGCAGAACATTGTCACCATCCAGCCTAGGTCAAGCGAGATCTGACCGAGGCGAATTGGTGGCAAGATGCGTCGAAACATCTTGATCGGTGGGTCTGTGAGCGTAAACACCAACTCGAAGAGCACGAGCAGCACCCCGCGCGGCCGGAACCTCGGGTTGAGCACTCGCACCCAGTCAAGGATGAACCTCGCCCACAGCACATAAATGTAGATCTGAATCGCCAGCTTCAGAATGAGAGCGGCAATGAAAAGCGCGGTAGCCACCTACGCTACGCGGTGGCGCTGACGAAGAACGAGCCTGACTCGCCCTGCTTCGGCGACTCGCCATTGCTCGTGGCAATGTGCTCTGGCGATAGCAGGAACACCTTGCTCGTGACACGTTCGATACGCCCCGAGAGCCCCATCGTCAGGCCACTTGCGAAGTCGATGAGGCGTTTCGCCTCAGCCTCGTTCATGTGCGACAGGTTGAGAATCACCGGAACGCCCTCGCGGAAGCTCTCGGCAACCGTCGCGGCGTCACGGTACTCGGTCGGGTGCACAGTCAGAATCTCGTTCATAGCTTGCGGCATCACCTGACGCACAGGCGCGACCTTGCGCAGTGGGGTGACGGGTGCGCGCTGAGCCGGCTTTGCCGCAGCGGGCGCGGGAGCAGGCTCGCTCTCAGCGCGAACGGGCTCGACGGGGTTTCCCTGCTCGTCGAGTTCTTCCTCGGCAAGACCAAGGAACACCATGGTCTTCTTCAACGGATTACCCATGTTCTCAATCTCCTTCACGAATGCCGGTTCGTTCCGCGTTATGCTTTCGAGACTAACCGGCGACGGGCCTATTTCCCGTGATTGCGCTGCCGATTCGAAGGTGTGTCGCGCCAGCCGCGATCGCCTCGACGTAATCGTGCGTCATGCCAGCAGAGATGGCACTTGCGTTCGGATCGAGCGAGCGCAGGCGCTCGGAAAACACGCGCAGGCGAGCAAACGCGCTTGCAGCCTCTTCTTCCTCGGGGAGCGGCGCCACCGCCATTACCCCACGCAACCGCAGCGTTGGCGTCTCAAGTACACGCTCGGCAATGTGCTCGAGCTCGGCAGGCGCGGCTCCCCCCCGGCTGGGATCGTCGGTGAGATTCACCTGCACAAAGGCATCGATGGGGCTAGGCACTTCGGCGGTCGCGAGCGCATCGACAAGCCGCTCTCGATCGATCGAGTGGATTGCATGCGCGTACTGCGCTGCCTGCCGCGCCTTCTTGGTCTGCAACTGACCGATGAAGTGCCATCGCAGCCCGAGGCTCGCGAGCTCTGCACTCTTGAGCTGCGCCTCCTGATGCCGGTTCTCTCCGACGTCTCGCACCCCGAGCTCGGCAAGATCGCGCACGAGGCTGGCCGGGTGAAACTTGGTCACGACGATCAGCGTCAACTCTTCGGGCGACCTGCCGGCGCTGCGGGCAGCGCCAGCGAGCCCCAGCTGCACGGCTTCGAGTCGCCCGGCAAGCGAGGCTGGGCCTTCGTGCCCCGAGTTCGCTGCCATGGCTACTTCAGAAAGTCGGGAATGTCGAGATCGAGGTCTTCACCGTCGAATGCGGGATCGACGAGCTGCTCTTCAACGGGAGGGCTCACAATCACCTCGCCGAACTCGGCGGCGTTCTCCGATGACTCGCCCGCCTGCGCCCGGCTGCGCGTCGCAGCGGGGAGGTCGTCGATAGTCTCGACGCGGCTCGCGAAACGACCGCGTTCGGGCACACGGCCCGTGTTGGCGTCGAGCTGTTCGGGGTCGAAACCGGCAGCGATCACGGTCACACGCACCTCGTCGCCGAGCGTGTCGTCGATGACCGTGCCAAAGATGATGTTCGCCTCGGAGTGAACGACGTCGTGCACCAGCTGCGAGGCCTCGGTGATTTCGCTCAGCGCGAGGTTCGAAGAGCCCTGGATCGACAGCAGCACGCCGTGCGCGCCCTCGATCGACGCCTCAAGCAGCGGCGAGGCAACGGCGAGCTCTGCCGCCTTGATCGCGCGATCCGCTCCCCTGGCCGAACCGATACCCATCAGCGCCGAGCCTGCGCCCTGCATCACCGACTTCACGTCTGCGAAGTCGACGTTGATCAGGCCCGGGGTGGTAATCAGGTCGGTGATGCCCTGCACACCGGCGAGCAGCACCTGGTCTGCTGCGGCGAAGGCCTCGATCATGCTGATGCCCGGCTCGCTGATCTCGAGCAGGCGGTCGTTCGGCACGACGATGAGCGTGTCGACTGACTCTCGCAGAGTATGAATGCCGGTGTCAGCCTGAGCCGCGCGGCGCTTGCCCTCGAAGCCGAACGGCCGTGTCACCACGCCGATGGTGAGCGCGCCGACCGAGCGGGCGATCCTCGCGACCACCGGTGCGGCACCGGTGCCGGTGCCGCCACCCTCTCCGGCGGTCACGAACACCATGTCGGCGCCAGTAAGCACTTCTTCGATCTCTTCAGCGTGATCCTCGGCAGCGCGACGCCCCACCTCGGGGTCTGCGCCCGCACCGAGACCGCGCGTGATCTCCCGGCCGATGTCGAGCTTCACATCGGCATCGCTCAGCAGCAGCGCCTGCGCGTCGGTGTTCACCGCAATGAACTCGACGCCGCGCAGGCCGAGCTCGATCATGCGGTTGACCGCGTTGACACCACCCCCGCCGACGCCAACGACCTTGATCACTGCGAGGTAGTTCTGGTTCGACACGGTGGGGTCCTCCCTCAACTTTCAACCTCTACCTGAAGGTGAAAGTTAGTATTGGCGTATACGCTTGACGGTTTTTACCGTACGGGGCGCACGAATGTCTGATCGCCGGACACGCCGCACTCGCGCGAAGAATAGTTTCTTTCTCTCCCGCGCACCGCAGGCAGAAGCCGTTACTTAAAGACAGGAGCCTCGGGCGCCGAAACGTCGATGAGCCCCGGGGCCCCAATCGAAGCAAGCATTGAGCGCAGCACGGCAGACTTGCGTTGCGTCTCTTTCGATTCACCCCACAGCACCTCGGTGCCGCTCGCAAGCACAAAGCTCACATCTTGCGCGTTGCTTGCGCGCACGCTCACGAGTTGCTGCCGCAGGTCATCGGGCATGTCTCGAATGACCTGCGATGCCGTGAGAAAGGCTGGAGAGGCGGTATCGGTCAGCTCGGGGCTCCCGAGCGGCACACCCGAGGGACGCTCGGCGGCACGACCGAGCAGTACCCCTGCGGGGTCGAGCAGGTCGAAGCCGCCCTCACGCTCCATCGCGATCACCGCCTGTCGCTCCTCGATCAGCACCACCAGCGTATGCGGCGGAATGCGCTCGATCGAATAGCGCTGAATCAGCGGAAACGACTCGACCGCCTGATGCACATCGCGATCGCTCACGAGCGCGAGCGGAACACCCTCGAAACGCGAGAGCGACTGCTGCAACTGTTCGACGTCGACGGTCTGCGCGCCCTGCACCTGAATGTCGCGCACCGCCATGATCGGGGTGAACACGCCAACCGCTACGAACAGCGCCAGGCCGAGCACTGCCCCGGCTGCAATGATCCAGCGCCGGCGACGAAGCCGCAAGTGCTCGGTGAAGCGCCGCTGCTCACGGCGCTCTCGCGTGCGGCGATCCCGCTTCGCCTGCTTCAGGCGTTCCTCGGCAAGCTGCACGCTGTCGGAATCCTCGGCCACCTCTGCCCTCGCGAGATGTCTCGAACGCACCTCGGAAAGGTCAACGGTTTCGGCGAGCACCGGCGCGGGCACAACTTCGGGAGCCGGCGCGGGATTGGGCACCTGCACACGCGCAGGCGCTACCGGTTCGGGCCGCGCCTCGCCGCCGTCGAAGCCGCCCGGTCGCTTCATGACTGTTCGAAGCGCCCGCGAAGCGCTTCGACCACCTGCGGAATAATCCGATAGACAGTTCCGCAACTCATCGTGATCATGACGTCTCCGGGCCTCGCGAACTCGGCGAGGTAGTCGGCGGCTCGCTGCCAGTCGTCGACATAGGCCACCTTCGAGGCGTCGACAAAGTCGTTCGACACGAGCTCGCCTGTCACACCGGCGACGGGATCCTCGCGAGCGCCATCGACTTCGAGCACGACCGTATGATCGGCACCCTGCTCGAGCACCTCGGCGAACTCGCGGTGAAACATTGAGGTACGGCTGAAGAGATGCGGCTGATGAATCGCGATAAGTCGCCCCTCGCCGACCACGGCGCGCGCCGAGTCGAGCAGAGCCGCCACCTCGGTCGGGTGGTGGGCGTAGTCGTCGTAGACGCGCACGCCGCCGACCTCGGCATGAAACTCGAAGCGGCGCTTCGTGCCGCCGAACTGCGAAATCGCTTCGAGCGCCGCTCCTACCTCGTAGCCGAGCCCTGTCAGCACCGCAAGCGCGCCGACCGCATTCACCGCGTTGTGACGCCCATAGACGGCGAGCTGCGAAGAATAGCGTTCGCCATCGACCTCGACCGTGAACTTCACGGGCCCAGAATCGTCGATCGCCACGATGCGCACGTCTGCATCCTCGCGCTCACCGAACGTGCGAATCGCGGGCCGTGGGCGCTCGGCTTCAGTCGCCGCTAGCGCAGTGAGCACCTCACGGGTGCCCGGGTCGTCCGCAGAAATTACGAGCAATTCGCGAGCTCCGAGCGAGAAGTCGACGAAGGCCTGCATGAACGCCTCGCGCGAGCCGTAGAAGTCGAGGTGCTCGGGGTCGACATTCGTCACCAGAGCGACAGCGGTGTCATAGAGCAGAAACGATTTGTCGCTCTCGTCTGCCTCGATCACGAAGAGCTCACCGCTGCCCGAGCCCGAGCTCACGCCGAGCGACTCGATGACCCCGCCGTTGACGAACGACGGGTCTGCCCCGACGCCGATGAGCCCCGTGACGAGCATGCCGGTCGAGGTGGTCTTGCCGTGCGCTCCCGCGACGGCCACGAGGCGACCGCGACGCGCGAGCCACGCGAGCGCGTGCGAGCGATGCAGCACGGGCAGGCCGTGCGCGAGCGCGTACTGATACTCGGGGTTGTCCTGCCAGAGCGCACCCGTGACGACGAGCGTGTCTGCGTCGCCGACGTTTGCGGCGTCGTGCCCGATCGACACGCGCACGCCGAGTTGCTCGAGCGCCTCGGTCGTGTAACTCGCGCTGCGGTCAGAGCCGGTCACTGGAACGCCCGCCTCGTGCATCATGCGTGCGATCCCGCTCATACCGGAGCCGCCGATACCCACGAAGTGCACTCGCCCGAGCGACTGCGGAATCTCCATCTCGAGATCGGGGTAAATCATTGCTTCTCCTTCGTGCCGCCTGAGACGACTATGCCTGTGTGGCGGTGCCTGATTCGAGCGCGGCCCGCACAAGATCGTACAACCGCTCGGTGCCGTCGAGTGTTCCCGCAGTCTTCGAGCGCTCCGACATGGCGGCGAGCTCGTTGTCACTCGTGAGCAGCGGAATGAGCGTTTCGCGCACCCACGCGGGGGTCAGCTCGTTATCTTCGACGAGGATCGCCCCGCCTGCGCGCACCACGCCTGCAGCGTTGAACCTCTGCTCTCCGTTGCCAGACGAGTAGGGCACAAGAATCGCAGGCACGCCGAGACCCGAGAGCTCACTCACCGTGGTCGAGCCGGCACGCGATACCGCGAGTTCGCAGGCAGCGAAAGCGAGATCCATGCGGTCGCAGTACGGAATGACGTGGTAGCCGTCAACTCCCGGGTCTTCGAGTTCAGTGAGGCCGCCCCACACATGCAGCACCTGCGCACCGGCCTGAACGATCTCTTCGGCACTGCCGCTGATTGCGCGATTGATCGCCCGAGCGCCCTGCGAACCGCCGGTGACGAGCAGGGTGCGGCGCGCCGGGTCGAGGCCAAAGTGCGAGCGGGCCTCTGCACGGAGCGCCTGCCGGTCGAGGGTCGTGATCTCGGGGCGAAGCGGCATTCCGGTCACCGTGGCGTGCGCAATAGGGGTGCCTGCAAAGGTCACGCCGACATAGCGGGTGCGACGCGCACCCTGCTTGTTCGCGAGGCCTGGCTTCGCATTCGCCTCGTGAATGACATACGGCACGCGCTCGAGGTAGGCCGCGCGATACGCCGGAGCCGAGGCGTATCCTCCGAAGCCGACGACAACGTCGATGTCGCGCTCGCGAATGAGCGCGCGCACTCGCTTGACCGCGCGCACGTACTTCGCGGGAAATTTCAGCGCATAGCCGTTCGGGCGACGCGGAAACGGCAGTCGATCAATCGTCTGCAACTCGTACCCGCGCTCTGGCACCAGCTTCGCCTCGAGGCCCTCCGCGGTGCCAAGCACCACGATCTCGGCGTCAGCCTCGAGCTTCGACACGAGGTCGGCGAGGGCGAGCAAGGGGTTCACATGCCCAGCGGTGCCACCGCCGGCGAGCAGGTACTTCGTCAACGTTCTGCCGATCCTCTCATCACGCTCGTGCTCGCGCGAGTTCTTCTTGATACTCGTCGCCGTCTCTCGCGATCGAAACCACCACGCCCATTGCCAGCAGACAGGCGATCAACGCCGTACCACCCGCGCTGATGAGCGGCAGCGGCACGCCGAGCGACGGTAGCAGGTTCATCACGACCGCCATGTTCACGAAGGCCTGCCCGACGATCCACACGAGGATGCCGCCGATCACGGCCTTGCCGAATCGGTCTCGCGCCCGGCCGATCGCGCGCAGCATCACAATGGCGAGCGCGACGTACAGCACGATCACCAGCACCGCACCGACCATGCCGAGTTCTTCGCCGATGATGGCGAAGATGTAGTCGTTATCGGCGGCAGGCAACCAGGACCACTTTGCCTTCGAACCCCCGAGGCCGACACCGAAGACGCCTCCTCCGGCGAACGCCCAGAGCGCGTGCGTTGGCTGCCATCCGGTACCGCTGTAGTCGGCGTGACCATCGGCAAAACTGAACAGACGCATCATGCGGTTTGGGCTCGTGATCACGAGCACGAGCACGCCCGCGAGGCCTCCCGCGATGGTGAGCCCGATGGTGCGCCAGTTCAGGCCACCGAAGATCATGGCTCCGAGCACCGCCGCCCCCATGATCATCGCCGTGCCGAGGTCGCGACCTGCCAACACGAGACCGATCGCGATGAGGGCCCCTGGGAACACGACGGGAATGAACTCGTGCTTCACCTGGCCGAGCAAGGGCTCTTTCTTCACGAGGATCGCACCGATCCACACGATCAGCGCGAGCTTGAGCATCTCAGACGGCTGACCGCCGAAGCCACCGATCTGAATCCAGTTTCGGTTGCCCCAGACCTCGACGCCGAGCGGCGTGAACACCAGCAACTGCAGGAACACTCCGAAGCCGAGCAGCCACCACGCCCATTTCTTCCAGAACCAGAGCGGAAACCGCGACACAAGCAACATCAGAGGCACGCCGATGAGCGCGTAGGTGGCCTGCTTCCAGAAACTGCCGAAGAAGCCTTGGTCATCGAGATACGAGGTGATCGACGACGACGAAAGCACCATGATGAGGCCGATGCCGACCAGCAGAAAGGTGATCGAGTAGAGCGCGACAACGGTAAGGTTCGAAGAAACCTTGAGCTCGGATCCGAGCATGATTCGAGCGAAGCCGCTCGCGCCACCCGCAGAATCAGGCGTTGGCGCCCCCGGCCGCTGTGTCGTCGTCACCCGCGTCACCTCCACTGAGCGCGTCACCGCCGAGCGCTCTCACCGCCGCCTGAAATCGACGACCGCGATCCGCATAGTCGGTGAATTGATCCATTGATGCCGCCGCGGGCGAAAGCAGCACCGTGTCGCCAGCATGAGCGATCGAAAGCGCCGCGGTCACCGCGTCGGTCATCGTGTCTTCAGTCTGCACCGGCGAAACCTCGATTACCGGCACCTCGGGTGCGTGTCGCTGAAGCGCATCGAGCACTGCCGCCCGCTCTGCACCGATCACGACGGCCCCACGCAAGCGCGAGGCGTGTGCGGCCACGAGCGACCCGATGTCTACACCTTTGAGCAGCCCGCCGACCACCCACACCACGTTGTCGAACGCGCGAAGGGAGGCGTCTGCGGCGTGCGCGTTCGTCGCCTTAGAGTCGTCGACCCACTGCAGATCGCGCACAGTGCCGAGACGCTGCACGCGGTGCGGGTCGGGTTGAAAGCTCAAGATGGCCTGAGCGATCTGAGCTGGCTCCACTCCCCGAGATCTCGCGAGCGCCGCCGCGGCGAGAATATTCTGCACCATGTGCGGCGCGTGCAGCCCACGCTGGCTCAGCTCTTCAACCGACACGAGTTCGTAAGCCTCGTTGCGGCGCTCGGCGTGATACGCGCGGTCAAGCAACAACCCCTCGACCACACCGAATCCGCTCGACGGCGGGCTGTCGAGCCCGAAACTCACTGCGCGAGCACCCTCGACCACGTCTGCATCTTCGACCATGCGCATCGTGCGCTCATCGGCGCGGTTATAGACGCACGCCACCTGCGTGCGTTCGTACACGTTCGCCTTCGCCTCAACATATGCGTCAAAGGATCCGTGCCAGTCGAGATGATCGTCGGCGATGTTGAGGCACACGCTCGCATACGGTGACACTCCGCTGGCAGACTCCGCACCGAGCCTGTGCAGCTGAAAACTTGAAAGCTCGACAACGAGAGCGTCATAGCCCTGCGGGTCACGCAGCGCATCGAGAATGGGCACGCCGATGTTGCCAACGGGCGCCGCGCGCAGGCCGCCCGCGATGAGCATGTGCGCAGTCAGCTGAGACGTGGTGGTCTTGCCGTTCGTGCCGGTCACGCAGATCCAGTCGGCGACGCGATTCGTTTTGTCGCGCAGGCGCCAGCCGAGCTCGATGTCGCCCCAGACTGCAACACCGTTCGCCTCAGCCCACGAGGTCAGCGGATGGTCGGGGCGATAGCCCGGCGACACAATCACGAGCTCGGGGTCAAACTCGACGAGGTCGGCAAGCTGCGCATCGTCTCCCGGCAGCATGGCCCGCTCTGCCCCAATCACGTCGAGCAGCCGCTCGCGATCGGGATCCTCGCCGCCATAAATCACGCGTACCCGCGAGCCGAGTTCGACCAGAGTATCGGCCACCGAGAACCCGGTCATACCGAGCCCAAGCACGGCGACACGAAGCCCCGACCAATCGTGGTGCCAGCTGCGTAGCGCCGCTACCCTGTCGCTCACCTGTGTGCTCCGTTCACTCATCACTGCTGCAGCAACCACTCGGCATAGAACGCGCCGATACCAACGATTACGAAGAGTCCCGCAACCAACCAGAACCGAACCACCACCGTGTTCTCCGCCCAACCCTTGAGCTCGAAATGGTGGTGTATGGGGCTCATGCGGAAGATGCGCTTGCCCTTTGTGACCTTGAAATAGACCCGCTGCAGAATCACCGAACCGGTCTCAACGATGAAAAGCCCACCGATCAGCAGGAGCAACAGTTCGGTACGGGTGAGCATTGCGAGCGCCGCAATCGCGCCACCAATGCCCATCGAACCGGTATCACCCATGAAGACCTGGGCCGGGTTTGTGTTCCACCAGAGGAACCCAGCGAGCCCGCCCAGAAACGCGACCGAGATCACCGCGAGATCCATCGGGTCGCGCACAACGTAGCAGCCAAGCTCGCCTGCGGTCGTGGCGCAGTTCTGCGCCGACTTCCAGAAACCGATAATGAAATAGGCACCGAACGCAAAAATCGCGGCCCCTGTTGCGAGCCCATCAAGCCCGTCGGTGACGTTGACGGCGTTGGTGGTTGCGGTCGTGATGATCATCACCCAGACCACGAACACGAGCACGCCCGCGATGGTGCCCAAGGTCATGAAGTCTACCGGCAGGTCACGGAAGATCGAGATCTGCGTCGAAGCGGGAGTGATGCCGTTCTCATTCGCGAACTGCAGACCGAGCAACGCAAACGTGACTGCGATGACGATCTGGCCACCGATCTTCGCCCAGCCGCCGAGACCCGCGGAGTTCTGCTTGCGGGTCTTCATGTAGTCATCGATAAATCCGACGAGGCCCGCGCCGAGCGCCATGAATATGACGAGCAGCGCAGAAGGCGACGGATCTTCGCCCATCAGCAGCTTGCCGACGAAATAGGCGATCACCGAGCCGGAAAGGAAGATGATGCCGCCCATCGTGGGGGTGCCGCGCTTGACTTCGTGCTCTTTCGGGCCGTCGACGCGAATTGGCTGCCCCCAGCGCAAGCGGTTGAAGATGCGAATGAACACCGGGGTGAGCAGCAGCGAGTAGAGCATCGAGAATGCCCCAGCGATCAGCAGTGCGATCATGCGAGCGCCTCCCCCAGTCGGTCGCCGAGGCGTTGCAGGCCTGCGGCGTTCGAAGACTTTACGAGCACGGTATCACCGGGCTGAACCGTGCGCGAGAGATACGCGAGCGCTTCGTCGTGATCTTCGAAGAAGACGCTCTCGCCATCCCATGACCCCTCGTTGATCGCGCTGATATGCAGTCTGCGCGCCTCTTTACCAACGACGACGAGTTCGCTGATGCCGAGTCGCACGACCTGCAGGCCGATGCGGTCGTGCTCTTCCCCGGCGAGGTCGCCAAGCTCGCTCATGGCACCGAGCACCGCAACCGTGCGGGCGCCCGGCTTTCCGATCTGCGCGAGCGTTTTGAGTGCCGCACTCATGCTGTCTGGGCTGGCGTTGTAGGCGTCGTTGATCACGGTGATGCCGTCGCGCCCGGGCAGCACCTGCATGCGGCCCGGCGCCGCGAGCGTCGCTGCCTCAAGTGTTTCCACGATCTGCGCCGGGGTCAGGCCCAGTTCGAGGCCGACCGCTGCCGCAGCCATCGCATTTGCGACGTGATGCTCGCCGAGCACCCTGAAGTGCACGGGCAGCGACTCGCCCCCGAAGTGCAGGGTGAACGTTGTGCCCTCTGCGGAGCCCTCGACGCCGCTCGCGCGCACCGCAGCATCGCTGTGCTGACCGAACCAGACGACGCGCGCCTTGGTGAGCTCTGCCATGCGCGACACCCAGGGGTCGTCACGATTGAGCACCGCGACCGCGGTCTCGGGAAGCTCGCGCACCATCTCGCTCTTCGTGCGAAACGTGGTCTCGATGCCGCCGAACTCGCCCGCGTGGGCGAGCCCAACCGAGAGCACCACACCGATGTGCGGCGGCGCCATATCGGTGAGTCTCGCGATCTCACCCTCGGCGCTGGCACCCATCTCTGCAACGAGCGTCTCGGTGCCGGCTTCAACGCGCAGCATGGTGAGTGGGCCGCCGACCTCGTTGTTGAACGACTTCGCGCTGGCAACCGTCGGGCCGACGCGCTCGGCCATCGCCGCCACAAGGTTCTTGGTGGTGGTCTTACCGTTCGAACCAGTGATGCCGACGATGCGCAGTTTGCCGGCATCGAGTGCGAGACGCACGACAGCCTTCGCGAGGCGCCCGAGCGCAAGCGTCGCATCGTCGACCACGATCTGCGGCACGCGGTCATCGACCTCGCGTTCGACGATCAGCAGCGAAGCGCCCCGGTCAACAGCCTGCGTCGCGAACAAGTGCCCATCGGTCTCTTCGCCCCGCCGAGCAACGAAAATGTCACCAGCGACGACCTCGCGCGAATCGGTCTGCGACTGCGCGGTAATGAGCGTTTCTTCGGTGCCGCCCTGCGCGTGCACCAGGCGACCTCCAATCGCGTCTGCGATCTCGGATGGTGTCAGTGCAATCACTCGAGCATTCCCGCCTCGCGGAGAGCCCCGCGTACCTCGTCTCTCGCCGAGTACGCAAGCTGCGCACCGGCTACTTCTTGAAAATCTTCGTGCCCTGGGCCGGCATACAGAATAACGTCGCCGGGAGCGGCGAGCGAAATGGCGCGCCTGATGGCCTCTCGCGCGTCCGGCACCTCGAGCACCTCTGCATGGTTCGCGCTGAGCGCTCCCTCGATCAGTTGCGCCCTGATAGCCTCAGGTGGCTCACTTCTGGGGTGATAGTCGCAGATGATCACGACGTCGCTCCCCTTCGCCGCGATTCGTCCCATTTCACCGCGCTTGTCGGTGTCGCGGTCACCGTCGGCACCGAACATGAAGAGAATGCGCCCGGGCGCCACCTCGGCGAGGGCGTCGAGCGTCGCCTCGAAGCTGCCGGGCGTGTGCCCGTAGTCGACATAGAAGCGCGGGGCACGATCGAGGGGCGCGTCGGGGTTGATCGCCTCGAGCCGGCCGGGAATATAGACCGGGATACGCCCGCCGCTCAAACCCGCAGCGACACGCTCGATCGAGATTCCCGCCTGGTGCAGCATGATCAGCGCCAGCGCCGCGTTCTCCGCCATGAACCTGCCGAACACCGGCACGCTGCCACGAAAGTGCGCGCCGCCGGGGCCCTGCAAAACGAAGCTCACTCCGTCGAGATTCTGGTTGGTGATCGCGAGGTGCCAGTCGGCGTTCACGCCGTACTCAGTGGAGAGGGTCGTGACAGGAATCTTCGACTCGCGCGCGATGCGCTGCCCGAAGGGGCCGTCGACCACGACGACTGCCTGCTTCGCGTGCTCGGGGGCGAACAGCGCGAGCTTCGCGGCGAAATAGGTCTCCATGTCGCCAAAATCGTCGAGATGGTCTCGCGAGAAGTTGTTGAACGCCACCACGTCGAAGTTCACACCGTCGATGCGGTGACGGGCGGTCGCGTGGGCCGAAACCTCGATCGCGATGCCTTCGACCTGCTGCTCGATCATGCGGGCGAGCAGCCCGTGAAGCTCGGGCGCCTCGGGGCTCGTGAGCGAGCTCGTGATCACAGTGTCGCCCACGCGGCGCTCGGCGGTCGAGCTGAGCCCGGTCTTGAGCCCAGCGGCGCGCATCAGCTCGGCGAGCAGATAGACGATGCTGGTCTTGCCATTGGTGCCAGTGATGCCGAACACCTTGGCATCGAGCTGCGCCGTCGCGTAGACGGCCGCAGAGGCCGCCCCCGCGATGGCGCGAGGATCGCCAGGCGCAACGAGCACCGGCAGTTGCACGGCGGCGGCGTTCGCAAGCGCGGCACCGGCTTCGTCCGTAAGGATCGCGGACGCGCCCTGCGCCTCGACTTGCGCGGCGAACTCGGCCCCGTGCCGTCTCGCTCCGGGCAGGGCGAGGTAGAGGTCGCCCTCGCGCACGTCGCGCGAATCGAGCGTGACACCCGTCGCAAGCGTCTGCAGCGCCGCCTCGGGGGCGTCGCTCGACAGTCCAAACTGCTGAACCAAGGCCTCAATCGTCTCACCCGCAGGGTGCGACGGGCGAATGCTTCGGACGTCCTGCCCGGTCTCTGGCTCGTTGCTGCTCACCAGTCGATCCTACCCATCTCTCTCGCTGCCCACATGACCCTGCGATCGGCTCAATAGGTCAGTTGCAACGGCTCGTAAGCGCCACTCGACGGCGGTACGTGGAACGTGCGGATGACGGCCTCTGCTGCGTCTCGCCAGGCCCGCACTGCCACGATGCTGCTTCTGTTCGCTTTCGGGTAGGCGACGGTGGCGACCACGACGTACTGCGGGTCGTCCATCGGAAGCATGCCCGCGTAACTGTAGACGTAGTCAGAACGGTAGCCGCCTTCGCCATCGCTCTGCTCGGCGGTGCCGGTCTTTCCGCCAAGACGGTACCCACCAATGCCGATGTCCTCCGCGATCCATCCCTCTGTCGCC
Organism: uncultured Leucobacter sp.; assembly: GCA_937967375.1. Lineage (GTDB taxonomy): Bacteria > Actinomycetota > Actinomycetes > Actinomycetales > Microbacteriaceae > Leucobacter. Next base: position 10,270 of record CALCJF010000091.1, on the reverse strand, counting down.
ATCGCCTCGAGCATCTTCCGCGTGTCGGCGGCGGCTTCTGGCGAGATCACACGCACTGGGTCTTCACCTTTGCGCTCGGTCACCTTGCCGTTGGCGTCGACGCAGCCCTTGACGAGAGTGGGCGGAATGCGCTCACCGTTGTTCGCGATCGCCTGATAGGCGCTCGCCGTCTGAATGATCGTGCTCGACAGCCCCTGCCCGAACATGGTGTTGTAGCTCGTCTGACGATCCCAGTCCTGCGGTTCATACAGCGTTCCCGAGCTTTCGAGCGGCATTCCTGTGCTCGTCTCCTCGCCGATGCCGAACTTCTTCAGGTAGTCGTATCGGGTCTGCTCATCGAGGCGCGATCCCAGCATCGAGATGCCCACGTTCGAAGAGTTCACGATGATGCCGCTGAGCGTCCAGGGCATATCCCCGTGAAAATCGGAGTCGGCGAAAGTGACGCCGGGCTCCGGATCCCACCGAAACGGGGTCAGGTTCGGAGTGTTGATCGTGGCGGCACCCTGATCGAGCAGGGCTGCAGCAGTCAGGGTTTTGAACGTAGAACCCGGCTCGTACGGGTAGGTGAACGACCTCGCCTCGCGCTTATCTGCCGGCGTGGCGTCGACGTCGTTCGGATCGACGGAGTGATCCTCGGCGATCGCAAGCAGCTCGCCTGTCTTTACATCCATCACGGTGAGCAACCCGTACTCAGCGTTCTCCGCCTCAACCTGCCTGTTGATGGCTTGTTGGGCCTCGTACTGCAGGTCGCGGTCGATGGTGAGCTGTACCGTTCCGCCGTTCTCGGCGGTCTTCGTGACGACCACGCTGCCGGGTAGGCGCACGCCGTCTGCACCCTTCTCGTAGGTCTCTTCGCCATCGACTCCGACGAGGCATTCGTCTTGCGAGAGTTCGACCCCGGCCTGAGGCAGCCCGTCAGAACCCACGAATCCGACGACGCTGCCGGCGACCGCGCCATTCGGGTACACCCTCTGGTTGTTCACGTCGAAGGTAAGCCACGGAATGTCGAGTTTCTTCAGCGCGTTGAGCGCAGTCAGGTCGACGCTTCGCTTGACGTAGGCGAAATCAGACTTCGGGTTCTCTGCGAGAGCATCGTCTACGATCTTCGCGATCTCTTCGGGTTGCTGCCCCGTCACCGCGCCGATCTCGGCAAAGGCTTCTTCCGCGGTGACCTGTTTCTCGGCCGTGCGCCAGAACTTTCCGTCGTTGAGCCGCACGTTCTTCGGGGACAGCTGCACGTCGTAACGCTCATCGGTCGTTGCAAGCACGACCCCGTTGCGATCGACGATGTCGCCGCGAAGACTGGGAATCGTGACTGGCACCCCCCGCTTGTCGAGCGCCTCGGCATTCAACTGCGGCGCCTGCACCACTTGCAGATCGACGAGCCGCACCGTGAAGACCACCGCACCTACCAGGATCACCGCCAGCGCGATGAGCCTTCGCGCGGCGAGGGGGCGCAGTTTCGGCATGATGGAGGCTCCTGATCAGTGCTCACGCACTAGTGGGTTTGCGGTGCGGGCAGTGGCCCCTCCCACGGTATCGCCGCCTGCGCAGCGAGAGCCTCAGCCTGGGCGGCCTGTTCCGGATTCCGCTCGGTCAACAGCCCTTCAGCATCGACCACGGGCAGCCCCTCGAGTGTCGCGTTCGGCACGAGGCTCGTCGCGATCGCGGCGGTGGGTCCGCCGAGCGCACCGAGCACGGCGCCGTCACTCAATCGCAGTGTTGCCGGAGTGGTGTTCTGCACCATCCCCAGCTTCGCGGCGTTGTCAGCGAGGTTCTGCGGCGACGAGAGCTTGTCAGTGTTTTGCGAGAGCACCCGTTCCACACGCGTGAGGTCGCGCAACTCTGCCTGCAGCGCGCGGGCTTCGTATGCGCCCTGCGATACCGCGATGCTCAGCCCGAGCTGAGCAAAAAGTATGGTGAGGATCACTCCGACCGCGGTGAGCGCACCGACAAGCGGGCTCAGCCGGCGCGTGCGCGGCCGAGCATCGGGAACTGCGCGAAGAGCCGGCTTCGCGTGCGGGGCACGAGTGGGCGAACTCGCTGGTGAGGCGAGCAACCAGTCGGCGTCGCCCGCAGCATGCCGCAGTGCGTCGCGGTCGAGCGGCACGGTGTTTGCACTCACAGTGCGGCCTCCCTCACTCGTTCGGCAGCGCGTAGCCGCACGGGGATCGCGCGGCTGTTGCGCGCGCGCTCTTCTTCGTCTGCGAGCTCAGCACCCCGGGTGAGCAGCTTGAACTCGGGCCTGTGCTCTGGCAGTTCGACTGGCAGGCCCTGCGGCGCGGTTGACTTGCTTCGTTCGGCGAAAAGTCGCTTCACGAAGCGATCTTCGAGCGACTGGTACGCCATCACCACTGCTCGCCCGCCCATGCTGAGCAGATCGAGCGCGGCCGGCATTGCGGCCTCGAGCGCAACGAGTTCGGCGTTCACCTCGACACGTAGCGCCTGAAAGACGCGCTTGGCGGGGTGACGCTGATCTTTGATCTTCGCGGGGGTCGCCTGTTGCAGCACCTCGACGAGTTGCAGGCTGCGTTCGATGGGAGCCTCTTGGCGCGCGGCGACGATCGCACGGGCGTAGCGGCCAGCGAGCGGCTCCTCGCCGTAGCGCTCGAAGATCGCCCGCAGCCGACCCTCGCTCGCCGTGGCGAGCACCTCGGCTGCGGTGACTCCGCTGCTCTGATCCATGCGCATATCGAGCGGCGCGTCTTGGGCATAGGCGAAACCGCGATCGGCCTCGTCGAGTTGCAGCGACGAGACGCCGAGATCGAAGAGCACACCGTCGATGCGGTCGAACCCGGCGCCGCGCACCGCGTTCTCGATGCCGTCATAGACCGTGTGCACGCGGATCAGGCGATCCTCGAACCGCGCAAGACGACGACCCGCCAGTTCGAGCGCGTCGGTGTCGCGGTCGAGGCCGATGAGGGTGAGACCCGGATGCGCCTCGAGCAGGGCCTCGCTGTGCCCGCCCATGCCGAGGGTTGCGTCGACGACCACCGCTCCGGGCCGCGAGGCGACAGGTGCGAGCAGTTCGAGACAGCGTTCGAGCAGCACGGGAGTGTGCAGCGATCCGGGGTCTTGTGTGATTTCGGTCATATGCGCTTCGGGTGCGATCGGTGCTTCTGGTTCCCCGTCAGCCCACCTGGCGCCGGGGAAGTGCGTCAGGGTGGTAGACGAGAAACCACGAGAACCGGATCAGAACATGCCCGGGATCACCTCCTCCTCGATGTCGGCGAATGCTGATTCTTGCTCGGCCAGGTAGCGCTGCCACGCCCCCGCATCCCAAATCTCTGCGCGGCTGCCGGCACCAATGACCGCGAGATCGCGATCGAGGCTCGCGTACTGGCGAAGTGCTGCTGGAACGGTGACGCGACCCTGTTTGTCGGGAGTCTCGGCGTGCGCGCCAGAAAGAAAGACACGCAGATAATCGCGGCCCTGTTTCGACGTGATTGGAGCCTCGCGAATGCGGTCGTGCATCTGCGAGAACTCGCTCTCGCTGAAGACGTACAGGCACCGCTCCTGGCCGCGAGTGATCACGAGGCCCTCGGCCAGATCGTCGCGAAACTTCGACGGAAGGATGAGGCGGCCCTTGTCATCAAGCTTCGGGGTGAACGTGCCGAGAAACATGGCCGCTCCCTCCCCGCCTTGGTGATTAGTTGGCGCGGGATCCGCTATTCACGAACCCCGCAGCACCACTTTACCCCACTTCTCCCCACTTCACTCATAATTCCTCCACTTTTTGCTCCACTTCGCACCACGTACTCCACCTGACCCCACCAGACCAAGCACGTGGGCGCACGAAAAAGGGCGGTGGAGAGATCCACCGCCCTGAAGCGAAATGTTGCCGGGCGAGCCCGACGCGCCTTACCGCTTAGCGCTCACCGTCCATACGCTCTTCCCAGCGTCGATTCATGCGGTCGCTGAGCGACTCGCGTGAGTCACGCGCTTTTGCGGTTGCCGAACCACCGGCGGAAACATCGAGATCGCTCTCGCGCTTCGAGAAAGCCAACAGGGCTCCGGCCAGCATGATGGCGAAGCCAACAAGCCCGAGCCAGAACATCTGAAAACCCGCACCTGCAATGAGCGCAGCTATGCCAGCGAGCACCACGAGAATGCCAAGCACGAGCGAACGCAAGTTCAAGCGGGTGCTCGCGTGCGCCGTCTGCATTACGTCGGCCTCGCTCTGGTACAGCCGTCGCTCCATATCATCGAGCAGTTGCTGCTCGCGTTCTGACAGCGCCATCTTGGCCTCCCGATAATTGAACTAAGACTTCCATCCAGTCTACGCCGCGCGATCACGGCTAGGCTAGCCACGTGCAAGAAACCACGCGACTCGCAGGCCTTATTCAGGAGCGCATCGACGACACGATTTCGCAGCATCTTTTCGAGCTCGAGGCGCTCGGCCCAGACCCAGAACCGTTGCTCGCCGAAGCGCGCGCCTATCTGGCCGGGGGCAAGCGCATGCGAGCGCAGTTCGCGGTGCTGGGGTTTCAGGCGGTGCGCCCGCTCGACCTCGACGGCGACCCCGCTGGCGACCTCGGCGCAGTGCTCGACGCCGCCTGCGCACTCGAACTTTTTCACGCTGCGGCGCTCATTCACGACGACGTGATCGATCGCTCAGACACCAGGCGGGGGCGCCCTGCGGCTCACCGCCACTTCGAGTCGCTGCATCTTGAACACGGTTGGCGCGGCAGCAAGGCCCACTTCGGCGTTGCCGCCGCGATCCTGCTCGGCGATCTCCTGCAGTCTTGGGCCGACGAACTGCTGCAGCGAGCGTGCGACTCCGTTTCTGACCGCGCCGTGGCGCTCGCAACCAGGGCACATTTCAATCGCATGCGCAGCGAGGTCGCCGTGGGTCAGTATCTTGACGTGCTCGAGGAGCAGCGGTCAGAGTTCGCAGAACAGCGAGAGCAGCTCGAACGCTCTACCAGGGTGCTGGTCTACAAGTCGGCAAAGTATAGCGTCGAGGCGCCCCTGCTCATCGGCGGCGCACTCGCGGGGGCAACCGCTGAACAGGAGCAGGCTCTGAGCGAGTTCGGGCTGCCCGTCGGGGTGGCGTTCCAGTTGCGCGACGACCTGCTCGGGGTATTCGGCGACGCCGAGCTCACCGGCAAACCAGCCGGCGATGACTTGCTCGAGGGTAAGCGCACGGTGCTCGTCACGCTCGCGCGCGAGTCGCTCCCGGCAACGCAGCGCTTGATCTTCGACGAATTGCTGGGTGACGCATCGCTTGATGACGAACAGCTCGGCATGCTGCAGCTCACCATTCGCAGCAGCAACGCGGTCAGCCAGGTCGAGCAAATGATTTCGCGCAACGTCGAACGAGCCGAGGCCGCACTCGACTTCGCGCCGCTTGACAAGGCCACTCGCGAGCGACTGATTGCACTCGCACATCGAGCCGCGAAGCGAATCGCCTAGTTCGAGGTGTCTACACCGCGCCCCACTGGGGGCGACTTAAAACGCGAGCGACTGGGTGGCGCGACGCACCGCGCTTTTGCGACCTGCGTTCAGCGCCGCGATCGGACGCTCCCCCAGCTCGTCGTTCTCGTTCAGCAACCAGGCCACGGCTTCGTCGCCGCTGAAGCCAGCGTCGTGGAGCGCGAGCAGCGTTCCGCGAAGCGGACTGAGCGGCTCATCACCAGCGACAAACTCGGCCGGGATGCGAAGCACGCCGTCGATGCGCACCGCCGCGAGGTAGTGATCGGCGATCATGCGGCGCAGGCGACTCGGCGTGATCTGCCAGCGCTCGACGAGCTCGGGAACGGTCAGATACACGGTGTCGGAGGGCAGAAGTTCAGGCACGTGTACCAGCCTAACGGCTCGGGGCGGCGCGCCGCCACGCCAGGCCCATCCAAGCTGAATAGAATCGGCGCGTGAGCTCCGCCCCCGTCGATCCGCTCATCGGGCAAATGCTCGATGGGCGATACGTCGTGCGCTCGAAGATTGCCCGCGGCGGCATGGCAATGGTCTATCTCGGCGACGATCTGCGGCTGGGTCGAAACGTCGCGATCAAGATCATGCACGCCCACCTCGCCGACGACGAGAACTTCACGCGCCGCTTCGAGCAGGAGGCCCGCAGCGCGGCCGGCCTCGGGCACCCGAACGTTGTCAACGTCTTCGATCAGGGCGAGGCGCACGGGGTGCCCTACCTCGTGATGGAGTACCTGCCGGGCATCACCCTGCGCGATCTCTTGAAGCAGCAGCGTCAGCTGACCACCGAACAGGTCGCCGAGATCGCCGAGGCGGTACTTGCGGGCCTCTCTGCTGCCCATGAGTCGGGTATCGTGCACCGAGACCTAAAGCCAGAGAACGTGCTGCTCGCCGACGACGGCCGCATCAAGATCGGCGATTTCGGCCTTGCGCGCGCCGTGAGCGCGAACACGACCACGGGGCAGGCCCTGCTCGGCACGATCGCATACCTCTCGCCCGAGCTGGTAACGCGTGGGATCGCCGACGCGCGCAGCGACCTCTACGCCTTCGGCATCATGCTCTTCGAGATGCTTACGGGCCGCCAGCCATACACCGGCGAGCAGCCGATGCAGATCGCCTACCAGCACGCCCACTCTGACGTGCCGGCACCCTCCTCTGTCGCGCCCGAGGTACCCGAAGAGTTTGACCGGCTCGTGCAGTGGACCACTGGGCGAGATGCCGACGCGAGACCAGATAGTGCTCGGGAGGCGCTCGATTACCTTCGCGCCGTACGAGCCGGCGACTCCCTCGCCGCCACCGCAGTGCTCCCGGCCACCACAAGCTTCGGCACTGTGACCCCGTCGACTGCGGTGCTCAGCGATATCGATCGACAGCAGCTTGCCGAGCAGGCACCCACCGCTGCTGCGCCCAAGGCTGCGCAAGCGGCAAGCTCCGCCGTTTCGCAGGCTAGCGATCTGAGCATCAACCGAGCGAAGCGAGGGCGTGTGATCGCCGCGGTCGTCACACTGCTCGTCGCGCTGGCCGCCGGTGGCGGATGGTGGTTCGGGCAGGGGCCGGGGTCGACGATCCCGGTTCCCGAGGTGGCAGGCCTCGACCTCGCGGCAGCTGAACAAGCGTTGAAAGACTCGACCCTGGTGGCAGAACTGTTCGAGTGCTCGAGCCTCGAGGTCGAGGCAGGGCTTGCCGCCCGCACCGAGCCAAAGGCCGGCGCCCGGGTCGATCGAGGGAGCACCGTGCGGCTCTGCCAGTCGACCGGTCCCGAACTGCTCGCAGTGCCCGCCCTCGTCGGCCTCTCGCTCGAAGACGCGAAGCGAGAGATCGAAGCGGCGCGATTCACCTTCGGATCGGTCGTTGAACAGCAGTTCGACGGCGGCACAAAGGGCACTGTAATCCTCGCCGTGGACGCGAACGGTGAGGGTCTCGGAGAGACCTACCCCGAACAAGCGGTAATCGACCTGATTGTCTCTGCTGGGTCAGTGCCGCAGGTTGCGGGTCTGAACGTCGACGACGCGACCAAGGCGCTCACTGATGCGGGTCTGACTGTCGACGCATCGCTGGGCAACGAGGCGCACGATGACGAAATCGAGCAGGGCAAAGTCATCTCGGCGGTACTTCCAGAAGACACACTTCGAGTCGGCTCAAGCGTCGGCCTCAGCGTCTCGCTCGGGCCGGAGCTGGTTGAGATTCCCGATGTGAAAGACATGCCGCTGCAAGAAGCCATGGACTTGCTGGCATCACTCGGCTTCGACGCCACAACTAACGTGCCCGATGCGCTCCGCGCTTTCGCCATCGCAAGCGGCACCAACCCCAAGGCGGGCGAGAAAGCAAAGAAGGGCGCGACGATACAGGTAAAGGCGAAGATCGACCTTTAGGGGTACCGCCCCTTGGCCGACCTTCGCCCTCCCCACAGCGCAGTTACGCGCGCTTCTTCAGCTCTTCTGCGACGAGAAACGCGAGCTCGAGCGACTGCATGTGGTTGAGCCTCGGGTCGCAGAGCGACTCGTAGCGCGTCGCCAGCGTCTCTTCGTCGATGTTCTCGCTGCCGCCAAGGCACTCGGTGACGTCGTCACCGGTGAGCTCGATGTGCACGCCACCGGGAAACGTGCCCGCCTCACGGTGCGCTTCGAAGAAGCCGAGCAACTCGTTCATCACGTCGTCGAAGCGACGCGTCTTGTAGCCGTTCGCGGTCGTGATGCCGTTGCCGTGCATCGGGTCGGTCACCCACAACGGCGTCGCCCCTGCATCGCGCACGCCCGCGAGCAGCGGCGGCAGCGTGTCGCGAATCTTCTCAGCCCCCATGCGGGTGATGAAGGTCAGCCTGCCGGGCTCGCGCTCGGGATCGAGCTTGTCGATGAGGCGCATTGCGTCGTCGACCGACGCAGTCGGGCCGAGCTTCACACCGATCGGGTTGCGCAGCTTCGAAAGAAACTCGACGTGCGCGCCATCGATCTCGCGAGTGCGCTCGCCGATCCAGAGCATGTGCCCCGAGGTGCCGTAGGGCGTTCCAGTGCGCGAGTCGATGCGCGCGAGCGGCCGTTCGTAATCGAGCAGCAGCGCCTCGTGGCTCACGTAGAACTCGGTCTGGTTGAGCGCCGCACTCTCGACACCGCACGCTTCCATGAATCGCAGCGCACGATCGATCTCTGCCGCAAGCACCTCGTATCGCTGGTTTGCAGTGCTCGAGACGAAGCCCTGATTCCATGAGTGCACCTGCCGAAGATCGGCAAAGCCACCCTGCGTGAACGCACGAATGAGGTTCAGTGTCGAGGCCGCAACATGGTACCCGCGAACCATACGATCAGGATTTGTTGCGCGCGACTCGGGCGTGAAGTCATAGCCGTTCACGATGTCGCCGCGGTACGCGGGCAGCGTGATTCCGTCGCGGGTCTCTGTTTCGCTCGATCGCGGCTTCGCGAACTGCCCCGCCATGCGACCAACCTTGATCACCGGCATCGATGCGCCATAGGTCAGCACGACGGCCATCTGCAGCAGGGTCTTCACACGATCGCGAATCTTGTCTGCGGTCGCGGCCTCGAAGGTCTCGGCGCAGTCGCCGCCCTGCAACAGGAAGGCCTCGCCCCGAGCAGCCGCGGCGAGTCGCTCGCGGAGGCGATCCACCTCTCCCGCAAACACGAGGGGTGGCTGGCTGGCAAGCTCTGCCGATGCAGCCTGCACCGCCGCCTTGTCGGTCCACGGCGGCTGCTGCTTCGCCTGGCGCTCGCGATAGCTGTCGAGCTCCAGCGCGCTCGTAGATACGCTCTGGGCCGTCTGCTGACTCACGTTCGCCTGCTCTCAAGAGGTGGGAAGAGGGGTATTGCGGTCGTTCCGCAACCCGCCCAGTCTATCGGCGTTCAACGCTTCGCCGGCACGCGTGCACGTACGCTTGAGGCGTACACATCGACGTACTCCTGCTGGCTCAGGCGCTGGATCTCAACCATGATCTCGTCAGTGACACTGCGCAGCACGAAACGGTCGGCACTCATCCCTGCGAACCGGCTGAAATCGAGCGGTTTGCCAATGATGGTGCCGATCCTGCGCACCCGAGGAATCTTCGCGCCGATAGGCATGCACTTCTCGGTATCAATCATCACGGCAGGAACCACCGCAGCACCCGATTCGAGCACCAAGCGCGCGACTCCAGTGCGGCCGCGGTAGAGGCGAGCATCGGGGCTGCGCGTGCCCTCTGGGTACAGCGCAAGCACATTGCCGTGCTCGAGCACCGCGAGGCCCGTATTCAGCGAGGCTTCGGAGGCTTTGCCCCCCGAGCGGTCAATGGGAATCTGACCAACGGCGAGCATGAAGGTCTTCACGAACCAGCCTTTCAACCCCTTGCCCGTGAAATAGTCGCTCTTCGCGAGAAAGTGCACCCGCCGGTCGATCATGAGGGGCATGAAGAACGAGTCGATCACCGAGAGATGGTTGCCCACGATGATGACCGGCCCGGTTGCCGGAAGGTTCTCAGCACCGACAACCCATGGGCGGCAGATTGTCTTCAGCAACGGCCCGATGACGAGGTGCTTGAGAAACCAGTAGATCATGCAGTCAGAATATCTGATTTGTAGATACCCCACGGCGAATTGGCTCGCCTTTCATGCACGTGCAATAGGCTTAACGTACCAGCCCGAACACCGCCGTCGGCGAATCTTTCTATCTTCACTTCGGGTATCGAAGGAGCTACCGTGAATCTCACTGAAACACCGATCCTCATTCCGCCGGTCGCGAGCGACAACGTCACCGATCTGCTTGAGCAGCGGGTAGCGGCTACGCCAGATCGAGTGCTGTTCGCGACACCGAACGGCGACGGCTGGAACGACATGACCGCGGCAGAGTTTCGCAGCCGGGT
>CALCJF010000090.1 GCA_937967375.1 uncultured Leucobacter sp. | reverse complement strand
GGAAAGGGCACAGCCGCTCAAACCGAGCAGACCGGCACTTGCGCCGAGGCCGAGCGCGCCACCGAGGAGGCGGCGACGAGAGAGCGGATAGGAAGACAGCTGACCGAGGCGCATGGGTACTCATCTCTGAGGAGGGTGATGAACTTTTCACTATTGAATCAGATTCAATAGTGAAAAGAAAGCCCTGAGCGATCGAGGAGGGGCATCGACTTGTCGCTCACAAAGCCCGCGAGTTCCGGTTTTCCACAGATTTTTGAAACCACTCATCTCGAGGCTCCGAGGACCGTAGGCTGATTCTGGGCGTCGCGACGACGCAATCAAAACTACAAACTGACGACGCTGAGTATCCAATCGCACCCGCGTCGTAGAAGGAGTGTGCCGTGGTTGAACAAACGAAGTATGCCGAGCCAGTGCGGTCGACCTGGGCGCTCGGTACGCCTGAACTCACCGACTACTACGACAACGAGTGGGGCCTGCCGGTCTTTGACGAGTCCGGTGTGTTCGAACGCCTCAGTCTCGAAGCATTTCAATCCGGACTGTCATGGCTCACCATCCTGAGAAAGCGCGAGGCATTTCGCGATGCCTTCGCGAACTTCGACATCGAGCGGGTCGCCGCCTTCGATGAGCCAGACATCGAGCGCCTACTGGGCAATGAGGGCATCATTCGAAACCGCGCGAAGATCACCGCAACGATTGCGAATGCGGGCGCGATTCTCGGACTGCACACACGGGGTGCGACGCTGTCGAACCTCGTGTGGGCATTCATGCCCGAACGCTCACCACAGCCGCGCAGTGATGCCGAAGTGCCGTCGGCTTCGCCCGAGTCAGTTGCGTTGGCAAAGGCTTTGAAGCGTCAGGGATTTCGCTTCGTCGGGCCAACCACCGCCTACGCACTCATGACCGCGATTGGCATCGCTGACGTACACCTTATGACCAGCCACCGACGCGGTTGCTCAGGGCTTTGGAACAGCGACGGCACCCGCACGGAAGAAGGGCGCAGGCTCGCGGCGAGTGCCGGCGAAGCCGTCGCCCACCTGCTCGCGTAGAAGCGCAGCGTCGACGGGCCAGTACGCCGTGAGCATACAGCGGCAGCCCCGATAAGATGGGTAGGTTCATCCGATCACTCTTGATGGAGCAGCATGTCTGAAACCAGTGGAGCGAACGGCGAGATCACGGTGCAGACCGTCGAACATCTCGCCGATCTGGCTCGCATCGCCCTCACCCCCGAAGAAATCACCACGCTGAGCAGTGAGCTCGACTCGATCCTGCACAATATCGCGAAGGTGAGCGAGGTGGCGAGCGACGATGTGCCCGCGACGAGTCACCCGATTCCGATCAACAACGTTACGCGGCCTGACGAGATCGCAGACGTACTGACCCTCGAAGAGGCGCTTGCAAACGCACCCGAGGCTGCCGATGGCATGTTCCGCGTGTCTTCGATTCTGGGGGAGGAGCAGTAATGGCGACAGGCAACAGCGAACTGACCAGAATGACCGCAGCCGACCTTTCAGCCGCGCTCGTTGCGGGTGAGGTATCGTCGGTAGACGCCGCACAGGCGCAGCTCGACCGCATCGCCGAGGTTGATGGAGAACTGCACGCGTTTCTCGCGATCGACGCGGAGGTGTCGATCGCGGCGGCACGCAGCATCGACAAGCGCCGCGCGGCTGGTGAGCAGCTCGGTGCGTTGGCGGGTGTGCCGCTGGCCATCAAAGACGTGTTGGTGACGACCGATATGCCTTCGACCTCTGGCTCGAAGATTCTCGAGGGCTACCGCTCTCCCTACGACGCGACAGCGGTCGCGAAGGCTCGTGCGGCCGGCCTCGTGAACATCGGTAAGACAAACATGGACGAGTTCGCGATGGGCTCTTCGACCGAGAACTCTGCATACGGCCCGACCCTGAACCCCTGGGCGCTTGACCGCGTGCCCGGCGGCTCGGGCGGCGGCTCGGCGACCGCGGTTGCCGCCTTCGAGGCCCCTCTCGCGCTCGGCAGTGACACCGGTGGCTCCATTCGTCAGCCCGCAGCGCTCACCGGCACCGTCGGGGCAAAGCCCACCTACGGTGGCGTGAGCCGCTACGGCGCGATCGCGCTCGCTTCGTCGCTCGATCAGATCGGGCCCGTGGCTCGCACCGTGCTCGACACGGCGCTGCTGCACGACGTCATTGCAGGCCACGACCCGCACGACTCCACATCGCTGAAGCACGACTGGTCATCAATGGCGGCTGCGGCGCGTGAGGGCGCGGCAGGCGGCTCGCTGCAGGGCCTGCGCGTTGGCGTGGTGAAGCAGCTCATGCTCGAGGGCGTGCAGCCCGGAGTGAAGGCGCGCTTCGAGGAGTCGCTCGCGTTGCTTACCTCGCAGGGTGCCGAGATTGTCGAGATCGACGCACCGCACTTCGAGTACGCCGTCGCCGCCTACTACCTGATTCTTCCGGCCGAGGCCTCGAGCAATCTCGCAAAGTACGACTCGGTGCGCTTCGGCTTGCGGGTGAACCCCGAAGGTGCCGGCACGGTCGAGAATGTGATGAGCGCGAGCCGGGAGGTCGGCTTCGGTGCAGAGGTGAAACGGCGCATCATTCTCGGCACCTACGCGCTCTCGGCGGGCTACTACGACGCCTACTACGGCAGCGCGCAGAAAGTGCGCACGCTGATCCAGCGAGATTTCGCACAGGCGTTTGCGCAGGTCGACGTGATCGCATCACCGACCGCCCCGACGACTGCGTGGCAGCTCGGATCGCACGGCGGCAACCCGATGCAAGATTACTTGAACGACGCCACCACTATTCCGGCGAACCTCGCCGGAATCCCGGGCCTCAGCCTGCCGATCGGCACCGCAGCGGAAGACGGCCTGCCCGTCGGGCTGCAGCTGCTAGCGCCCGCATTCGAAGATGCTCGCCTGTATCGTGCTGGCGCCGCGATCGAGCAGCTCATCACCGAGCGTGACGGGGTTCCGTTCTGGGCGCAGGCCCCCTCCCTTGTGGGTGCTTCGGCAGGAAAGGCGGCGAACTAATGGCCAAGACAAAGCTGATGCCGTTCGAACAGGCGCTCGAGCTCTTCGAGCCCGTCATCGGGCTCGAAGTGCACGTCGAGTTGAACACCAAGACCAAGATGTTCAGTTCTGCACCCAATGTGTTCGGCAGCGAGCCGAACACCAACCTGACGCCGGTGTGTCTCGGCCTGCCAGGATCGCTGCCGGTCGTCAACGACCAGGCCGTGCGCTACTCGATCAGCCTGGGGCTCGCCCTCGGCTGTGAGATCGCCGAGGTCTCTGGCTTTGCGCGCAAGAACTACTTCTACCCAGACATGGCGAAGAATTACCAGATTTCGCAGTACGACGATCCGATCGCGCACGACGGATCTGTCGAGATCGAGCTCGCCTCGGGCCGCGTCGTGCACGTGCCGATCGAGCGCGCGCACATGGAAGAGGATGCGGGCAAGCTGAACCATGTGGGCGGCTCGACCGGTCGCATTCAGGGCGCAGAGTACTCGCTCGTCGACTACAACCGCGCTGGCGTGCCGCTCGTAGAGATCGTCACCCGCCCGATCTTCGGCGGTGAGGCAGACACCCCCGAGATCGCAGCGGCCTACGTTGCGACGATTCGCGAGATGGTCGTCGCCCTCGGCATTTCCGATGCGCGCATGGAACGCGGCAACCTGCGTTGCGACGCCAACGTCTCGCTGCGTCCGCGTGGCAATGAGAACGCGGGCATGAGCGTGCTCGGCACGCGCACAGAGACGAAGAACGTGAATTCGCTGCGATCGATCGAGCGCGCGGTGCGCTTCGAGATTCAACGTCAGGCCGCGATCCTCTCAGAAGGCGGATCGATCACGCAAGAGACCAGGCACTGGCATGAGGACACGGGGGAGACCTCGCCCGGCCGCCCGAAGAGCGACGCCGACGATTACCGGTACTTCCCCGAGCCCGACCTCGCTCCGCTCACGCCCTCGCGCGAGCTTGTCGAAGAACTGCGCGGGCAACTGCCAGAGCACCCGACGCTGCGCACCAGGCGCCTGCGTGCCGAGTGGGGTTTCAGCGCACTCGAGTTCCAAGACGTGGTGAACGCGGGTCTGACTGGCGCTATCGAGGCGACGGTGGCGGCGGGTGTCGCCCCGCAGAGCGCGCGCAAGTGGTGGACGGGCGAGATCGCCCGCATTGCGAACGAGCGTGATGCACAGCCGACCGACCTTATCACTCCCGAGCAAATCTTCTCGGTTGTCGAGCTCGTCGAGGCTGGAACGTTGAACGACAAACTTGCTCGCCAGGTGCTTCAGGGCGTCATCGACGGTGAGGGCACCGCGGCAGAGATCGTAGAGGCCCGCGGCCTCGCGATCGTCTCTGACGACGGCCCGTTGATCGATGCAATCGATGCGGCCCTCGCGCAGCAGCCCGACGTGCTCGAGAAGATTCGCGATGGCAAGGTGCAGGCCGCCGGTGCAGTCATCGGTGCGGTCATGAAGGCGATGCGAGGCCAGGCAGATGCCGCTCGCGTGCGCGAGCTCGTGCTCGAGCGTGCCGCGCAGTAGTGAGGAAGCGCGGTAGCGCTACGCTGCAGTAGCGTCGCTGCTCAGCGCCGCTAGTGCAGCTGAAGAACCGCCGCCCGCAGGGTTATTCCTCGCGGGCGGCGGTTCTTTTGCTTCGACAGCCTGGGCGCTCAACCGCCGTGCCTGCCCACGCGCCAGAGTTTCGAGGGCCACCAGATGATCCGGCCGAGATCGTAGGCCAGGGCCGGCACGAGCAGTGATCGCACGATGAAGGTGTCGAGCAAGACGCCGAACGCGACGATGAACGAGATCTGAGCGAGGAAGAGGATGGGAATCACCGCGAGCGCCGCAAATGTTGCGGCGAGCACCAGGCCGGCAGAGGTGATCACCCCGCCGGTGATGGTGAGCCCTCGGAGAATGCCGTCTCGGGTTCCGTGCTGCACAGACTCCTCGCGCACGCGAGTCATGAGAAAAATGTTGTAGTCGATGCCGAGGGCAACGAGAAACACGAATCCGTAGAGCGGCACCGCCGGGTCGGCGCCGGGAAACTGGAATATGCCGTTGAACACGAGGGCGGCAACGCCGAGCGCAGTTCCGAATGAAAGCACCGTTGTCAAGATGAGCAGAATCGGCGCGAGAATCGAGCGCAGCAGCAGCATGAGAATCACGAGGATCACCACGAGCACGATCGGAATGATCAGATTGCGGTCGTGGATCGAGGCATCATTCGTGTCGATTGCGGTTGCAGTGGTGCCCCCGACGAGAGCCCCGGGTATCGACTCGTGCAGCGAGGCACGAAGTTCGCGCACGGTCGTCTCGGCGCTCTCGCTGTCGGCCGCGTCGGTGAGCGTCGCCTGCAGCAGCACTTCGCCGCCCGCCACTGTGGGCTCAGGAGCAGGCGTGCCTGGCGGGCCGAACGCCGAGATGCCATCGGTGGTGACTGGCGCCGAGCCGCTCGCAGCGTCTGAGGAGACGATGCTGACGCTATCGATGCCCGTGTTGGCGAGCAAGAGGTCGGCGGCCTGCTGTAGCTCGTCTTCAGCGACGATCACGGAGACCGGGCTTCCCGAACCCGCGGCAAAGTGCTCGCCGAGCGCCACCTGCCCGTCTCGCGCTTCAGAGGAGCCGAGCACGAGATCGGACTGCGCGACGCCGACCGCGTTCAGCTGGGTGACGCCCGCGGCACCAACGACGAGCAGGAGCGAGGTGACAATCCAGATGGGGCGGTGTTTCGTCTGGATCCAACGTGCAAGCTTCGCCCAGACGCCGCGTGTGGCGATTCCGTGCTCTGCGGCAACCACCTTGGGTTCGTATACCGGTCGGCGCGGCCAGAACGCGGCCCTTCCAAACGCGTACAGAATTGCCGGAAGCAGGGTGAGCGCCGCAAGCATTGCGAAGACGATTCCGACAGACGCCACGGGCCCGAGCGCGCTGTTCGATTTGAGGTCACTGAGCAGCAGGCAGAGCAGGCCGGCGATGACGGTTCCTCCTGACGCGAGGATCGGCTCGAAGGATCCCTTGATCGCCGCGAATGTGGCCGACCACTTGTCGGTATGCAGGCGCAGCTGTTCTCGATAGCGGGCGACGTAGAGCAGCGAGTAGTCGGTGGCCGCGCCGATTACGAGAATGAAGAGAATGCCCTGGGTCTGGCCCGAGAGCATGATGAGCCCCCACTTGGCTAGCCACCAGTTGACGAGTAGCGCGACCGTCAGCGCGAAGAGGCTTGTCGACAGCACCGCCAGGGGCAGGAGCAGTGAACGGTACACCACGATGAGAATCAGGAAGACTGCGAGTAGGGCGACCCCGAGCAGCAAACCGTCGATACCAGAGAAGGCGGCCACGAGGTCGGCCGTGAAGCCCGCCGGGCCTGTGACATAGACGGTCACACCCTGTGGCGCAGTGTCACGCAGTTGTTCACCGAGATCGGCGACCGTGGTTTTTACGTTTTCGGTGTCGTTGATAGGAACGAAAACCTGCGCAGCCTTGCCGTCATCAGAGGGCAAGAGAGGTGAGAGCTTGTCGCTTACGCCCGCGACCCTGTCGGGAAGCGCCGTGACGGCGTCGCTGAGTGACGACAGCTCTGGCTTCGAGAGCTGCTGTTCGCTGGTGAACACCACGACGGCTGGGATCGCCTCCGAGTCCCTGAAGTCGGCGAGTCGCTGCTGCACCTGGGTCGCCTCGGCCGAGGCGGGCAGATATGCAGTCTGATCGTTCGACGATACCTCGCTCACCTTGCCGAAGTAGGGGCCGCCGATTCCCGCACCGGCAAACCATACCAAAATGAGCATGGCGGGCAGCAATACCCTGAGCCATTTCGGTACTCGTGGCTTCGTCGGGTTCAACTGTGTGCTCATTGACTATGCCTCACGTACGGTTTCGTTCATAAGAAGTAGCTAGATAGGCTAGGAGTTAGCCTAGCATGCATTTTTGTGCAAGATAATATGTGTGTATGAACGAGAAGGCGAGTGACTCGAATCAGGGCGACAGCGTGTACCATCTCGATTCGAGCGATCCGCTCGGCGAGCTGATCGACCGATCGCAGGTGAGCCCACAAGACATTGCTGAGATCAATCGCATCATGGCCGCAATGGCGGCGCTGCGCCAGGCTGAAGAGAAGCTCTCCGAGGCGTCACTGCGCTATATGAAGCTCAACCGCACCGACATGCGTGCCCTGCACTTCTTGATCGTCGCTGAGAACCGTCAGCAGATCGTCACACCTAGCGCCATCGCCGAACACCTCGGCATCTCGACAGCGTCGACCACAAAACTGCTCGACCGCCTCGAACGCGGCGACCACATTCTGCGGCATACTCATCCCACGGATCGAAGGGCACTACACATCACCGTGAATCCCGAGACTCGTGCGGCAGCGATGCGCACGGTCGGCAAACAGCACGCGAAGCGATTCATCGCGAGTATCGACCTGAGCTCAGAGGAGCGCGCCGTCGTCGCGCGGTTTCTCGAGAACATGGCGAGCCAGCTCGAGGTGCGCGAAGGGGAGTGGGGCGCCTAAGCGTTGTGCTCGTACTGGCGGGCCTGATCCTTGACACCGCTGAAGCGGAACGGTGCCGAGGTGACGCGAGGAGTCGCGTAATCTTCAGCACTCGGTCGCTCAGCTTGGTGCAGCTCACGATAGGCCGCGATCTCGAGCGGCTGACGTGCCTCGAGCGTGGAGTAGAAGCGTGATGCAGCTTCGGCATCGAAATAGCCTGGCTGCACGATGCCCGTGAGAAACTCACTCACGCTGCCCGAACCGTAGCTGAAGAGGCCGATGCGCTTGCCCTCGAGCTCGGCGTCGTGGTGCAGTAGGGCGGCAAGGCCCGCGAACACTGATGCCGTGTACGAGTTGCCGAGGCGGCGATTGTAGAGTGTGCCGGTCGCGAGCCCGGTGTCGCGTGCCGCGTCGTCTGAATCACTCGAACCCTCGACGGCGGCTTCTCCGGGCAGCTCGAGGCCAAGATCGACTCCGGTGAGCGCGGCGAGGTGGGCCTGCGCCTTCTTTGCCATCTTGGTGAATGGCTGGTGGTAGATGATGCGATCGATCTGATCGATGCCGGGGCCGCCCTGAGCCTGCAGGTCTGCCCACGCGCCGCTGAGCGCGTCGAGGTAGGCCGACATCGAGAGCTTGCCGTCAACGACCGCGGTGGTCGAGTCATTCGGGCGCCAGAAATCATCGACATCGTCGGTGAAGAGTCCGGCGGCTGCCTCGATCTCGAGCAGCGCGGGGTTCGCTGAGACGAGCATTGCGACGGCTCCCGCACCCTGCGTGGGTTCGCCGGGGCTGTCGAGTTGATATCGAGCGATATCGCTCGAAATGATGAGCACGCGCTCGTTCGGGTTGCGTGCCACGATGCCAAGCGCTGCCTGCAGCGCGGCGGTGCCGCCGTAGCAGGCCTGCTTCAGCTCGACGACGCGCACCTGGCTCGGCAGGCCGAGCAGACGCTGCACGGGCACGCCGGCGGCCTTCGACTGGTCCACGCCTGACTCGGTCGCGAACATGACCGTGCGAATGCCCTCGGTACCGTTGCGTTCGATCAAGGGCAGCGCGGCGGCAGCGCCCATCGTGACGATGTCTTCGTCGGGAGCTGGGAAGCTGAACTGATCCTGGCCGAGGCCGAGGCGGTACTTCGCCGGCTCAGTGCCGTTCGAGTGCGCGAGATCGGTGAGGTCGACCACGTGATGGGTCGTAGTGATCTCCAGATCGTGAATTCCGATCGGGGTGGCAGCAGTCGAAGCACTCATGCGCTCGGCTTCTCCTTTCGCTCCATAAGTATGTGTGTGGCCATCAGTTCGCCGGGGTTCGTTTGTGCAGCGAGCAGCGAAAGCTCCCCACACAACACCGTGGCGGCCATCAGCGCGGCCAGGCGACGGGAATTCTCACCGGGCTCGCGATCCTCGCGACATCCCAGCTTCTCGAGCGCGTCGTTGACGTGCGCGAGGTGTTTCCCGTTACCAACAGTACCAACGATGAGGTGAGGAAGTGTGCAAGAGAAGTAGAGACCTTCTTCTCGCTCCTCTGCGTAGGTGATGCCTTGGGAACCCTCGACGATGTTCGCGGCGTCTTGCCCGGTCGAAAGATAGAACGCGAGCAGCATATTCGCATAGTGCGCGTTGGCCGAGCGCAGAGCGCCGGCGATAGTGCTGCCGACAAGATTCTTACGCACCACCAGGTCGGTGATCTGGCGTGCCGTTGAACGCAGTCGGCGCTCAACCACCTCGTGCGGTATGAGGATCTCGGCGACCACATTGCGGCCGCGACCGAGAACGCCGTTGACAGCAGTCGCCTTCTTATCGGAGCAGAAGTTGCCAGAGATCGAGCCGTACTCGAGACCGATGTTCCACGACAGAATTCGCTGCATGAGCGCGTCTGACGCGTTCGTCACCATGTTATGGCCAGAGGCGTCGCCGGTCTTGTAGGCGAAGCGCACGAACAGCAGGTTGCCGACAATTTCTGGGTGTGCCTCGATGAGGCGGGCGTGGCGGCTGCCCGCAGCAACCACTTCGGCGAGTTCGTCGAAGCGCTGCTGCACGACGCTCGCGCCGTGCTCTGCCACGACGGCGCTCGGGGTGACAAACAGCACAGAGCGGCTCATACGTTCGTCAACGATCACCGTGCGAATGCCGCCTTCGATCTCTCGCGAGATCGAGGCGCCGCGGCCCACCGAGGGCCAGAGCGGCGTTTCGTAGGTGGCGAGGGGCACTGAGATCTCGGCGTGGGGAGCGTTCGGCGCGACGGCGTCACCGCTCACTCGAAGCGGCCCGACCCAGCGGGTCGGTACCTCGGTGGCGAAGGTTTCTGCGGTGGCGTTCACAGCTACTGGCTCCTGAGTTCGGTGTGGTCTGCGGGCTGGGCTGCGTCGTGATGAGCTGCGTCTGTCTGCGTAGCGTTGGATCGCCTGGCCAGCGACGGTGTGTCGATGCCCCGCAGTAGACAGTACTCCGCCAGGCCTCCCCGCACGAGCATGTCAGTATGGGTGAGGTGCGCGGGCGTCGCAGCACCGAGCAGGGCGAGGATCGCCGTGGTCTGGTCGAGCCACTGCCTGATGAGCGGAACGAGTGCCTCTGCACCGCCCGCCCGAACGGTTTCGAGGAATGTTCCCGCGACGCCGACAGCCTTTGCTCCGGCGGCGAGAGCCTTCACCACGTCGTACGGGTGACGCACCCCGCCCGAGGCGAGCAGCTCGGGGCCTCCCAGCGGAGCATCGAGCAGGCAGGCCATGGCCGACTGCCCAAATCCCGAGAGAGTCGAATAGTCGCCCTGCTCGCTCGTGCGGCGCGCGTTCTCGATGCGGAGAAAGTCGGTGCCGCCCTTGCCGCTCACGTCTGCCACGCGGGCGCCGAGCTCAGTGAGGCGTTCGAGAGTGCGTCGGCTGAGACCGAAGCCGACCTCTTTCACGATGACGGGAACCGGTGAGGCAGCGATCAGTGTCTCGAGCGAGCGCTGCCAGCTCGAAAAGTCGCGGCTGCCCTCTGGCATCACCGTCTCCTGTACCGCGTTCAGATGTACCTGCAATGCGTCTGCCTGCAACAAATCTACCGCACGCACCGCGTCGCTCGCCGGTCGTCCGACGCCGATGTTCGCCATCACGAATCCGTCGGGGTTTTCGTCGCGAATGACCGTGAACCCGCGCCTGATCGCGGCATCGTCGGGCGCATCGAGTGCGATCGACACCGAGCCGCAGGCTATGGGCAAGCCGGTCTCGCGGGCGGCGATTGCGAGCTCTCGGTTGATGATGCCGGTTTGCTCGGTGCCGCCGGTCATGCCATTGACGTAGAACGGAGTGGGCCAGCGCCACTCGTCAACCGTTACGGCGAGGTTCACGTCGCTGGCGTCGATGCCGCCGAGGGCGTGATGCAAGAATTCGACGTCATCGAACTCGCGCGTGTCAGAGGCGTGCTTGCGCTGGGCGCTCGCAAGCTCGACATGATCGTCTTTTCGTGCCGCGCGTACGGCGGGTGGTTCAACGCTCATCTGCGTCTCCTTCTGCCTGGCGCGAGGGGGCAAATACTCGCAAGTCGAGCGGCGTGATGCCGTGCTGCTCCCACTCTCGCAGAATACCCGCAATATCACTGCCCGGGCCAGCCAATGCAATGCCGCAGTCACCGCCACCGGCTCCCGAAGATTTTGCCGCGGCTCCGTAGCGCTCGGCTATAGCGCACAGTTCGCCAAGTGCTGGGGTCTCGATGACGATGCCGCGATCCTCGCCGAGGCGCTGCAGGAGCGTGCGGGCGTCACGAACGGCAGCAAAGGCGACCTCGTCGCTGCCCGGCGCGAGAGCCGATGTAAGCGCAAGACAGAACGCGTCAACGAGGCCGCGGCTGCTGGTGAGAAAGGTCTGGGCCGAGCTGGCTTCGCCGTCGCCGACTTTGCCGACGAGCGCCTCCGTTGAGGCGGGCGAACCCGTCCAGCCAACGAGCAAGCTGAGATTCTGGGGCACTAGCAACTGCTCGATGCTGCAGGCCCGCCAGGCATCGCTCTGCAGCGCTGCAGTAACCCCGTGAGCCAGGCGATGCGCCCGAAGCGCGGCGCGATCGGGCGAACTGTAGCGCACCCAGCCCCCGAACGTGCTCGCCGCGAGGTCGCCGCCAGAGGCCTTCGGTGATACCTCGACGGTAGCGAGCAGTGCCAATCGAAAACGCTCGTGCGCGGTCAGGCCAAGCCCATACAGCCTGTCAAGGGCGGCGACCATGGCGACGGTGACCGCTGCTGATGAGCCGAGCCCGAACTTTCGCCCGTCCGCCTCTTCGAGCTCGCTCTCGGTTTCAACGTCGAAGAAGCGCTCGGGCAAGCCGCGTTCACGGCGCAGCTCGTCAATCGCGTCGATCGTGGCCTGAACGTGGGGGCTGCTCGCCGAGACAGCGGTGCCTTCGGCCGACGCTCGCTCGTACAGTCGCACGTATAGAAAACGGTCGACAGCCACCAGTACGGCTGGCTCGCCTGCTTCTACGACCGCGTACTCACCGACGATGAAGAGCTTGCCGGGTGCGCGAGTCTCGATCAAGCCGTGCCCTCCGCGGGGCTGGTCTCGGCGTCCGAAGAATCAATCAGGGCCGCTCCGGCTCCGGCGCCGACGACGCGCACTGCGCCGTACTGCGAGAGTGCGTCGGCAACGACCTTGGCGTCTTCGGGGCGCGAGATCACTGCGACATTCGGGCCCGCATCGGCGGTCGCGTAGGCCTCGACACCCGCGTCGCGCAGGGCGGCGACCGCGTCGAAAATCGCGATGCTGACGGGGGAGAGGTAACGGATGGGCGGGTCTGTCGACTGAATGAGCGCATGCATGCGCAGCGCGTGCGTCTCGGTGATGCGGCCGATGCGTGAGAAATCGCGATCGCGGCAGGCCTCGAGCATTGCTGCGAGGCTTTGCTCGGTCGACGGGGCCCAGGCAGGGTAGAACGGCGAGGTAAGCGCGGTGCGGCGCATCGCGGTGCGGCTTGATACGGCCTTCTGGCGCGAGTCGACCGTGACTATGATCATGCTCATTTCGGGTGCCTCGACCGGCTCGGCGAACGAGGTCTCGTCGCTCGTTCCCGCGTGCCACACGCTGATACCATCAACGAGCGATCGGGCTGCCGAACCTGATCCTCTCCTCGCGAGGCGACTCAGTGCCGCGCGATCGAGATCGAGCCCATAGGCGGCGGCGGCGGCCACTGCGAGTGCGGCGAAGCCGGAGGCAGAGGATGCGAGGCCAGCTCCCGTCGGAGCCTCATTGATCGAGGTGACAGAGGCGTGCTGCGTCGAACCCGCCATTGAGCGCACGAGCTCGAGAAATCTGGTGACCCGGCCGAGCGAATCACCGCCCTGCGAGGCACCATTGAGCGAGAATTCATCGGCAGCCAGATTGTCGATCACCTCAACCGTGGTGGTCGTCGCAAACGCGTCGAGGGTGAGCGAGAGGCTGCCCGCAACGGGAAGGATCAGCGATTCATCTCGCTTGCCCCAGTACTTGACGAGCGCGATGTTCGGGTAGGCTCGCGCGGTCGCCGCGGCGGGTGGGGTGAGTGCGCTCATGCGACGGGCACCGTCGCAGTCCACGTGCGCGTCGCGCCAGCGTCGCGCAACGCGCTGCCGAGCTGCTCGGCGTGCTCTGCCGAGTGGGCGAGCGCGATGATGCAGCCGCCGAGACCGCCGCCGGTGAGCTTTGCGCCGATAGCACCTGCATCGTGCGCGGCTGTCACGAGTGCGTCGAGTGCGTCAGAACTCACACCAATTGCGTGCAGCACCTCGTGCGCGTCGCGCATGCGTGCCCCGATAGCCGCGTGGTCGCCTCGAGCGAGATCATCGATCGCGCCCTCTGCGATCGATGCGAGTCGCGAAAGCAGGGTCTCCATGCCTTCCGGGTTCTGCTCGCGGCGCAGGCGCACTGCGCCGACCGCCTCTGCGGTTGAGCCGGCAATTCCTGAGTCTGCGAGCACGAAACTCAGGGGAGCCCCGATGCGTACGGGCGAGATGGCGCCGAAATCGAAGCGAATCGCACCGTCAGAAGTCACCGCGCGTGCATCGAGGCCGCTCGGATTGCCATGGGCCACGCGTTCTGCCTGCTGCACGATGTCGTAGAGGCCGGCGGTGGTGAGCTGAACGCCCGCCCAGTTCGTGATGCCGCGGGCAATCGCTGCGGCGACTGCTGCGCTCGAGCCGAGGCCACGAGAGTGCGGAATCGCGCTCAGAATCTGCACGCGCACCGACGCGTCGCTCTTGCCGCAATAGGCGAGCGCCGCGTGGATCGCGGTCACGACGGGCTGCAGGCGGGCTGGTGCTGCCGACGCGTCACCCGAGAAGAGCTCGCTCTCGATGCGCACGCCCTCGGCAGCGGAATCGACGCGGGCCTCGGCGGCAAGTTCGTGAATCGGCACCGCGATGGCCGGGGCACCGTATACGACCGCGTGTTCACCGAAGAGGATCGCCTTTGCGTGGGCTGATCCCTCAAACTGCGGCAGCTGTGCACTGCGCGAGCCGCTCGCCGTGTTCCCGTCTAGGGGAAGGCGGATCGGAAGGGTGCTCGTCATGCGGATCCGTTCGCTCAGCCTGTGTTGTCTCTTGGTTGGGTCGCGCGCTGCCGCGACCTGATGGGCGGGCGCACCGCCCCAAATAGCTTCCAACATTCTAGCCATTTGCCACATCGGATTCTGTGATCACACTCAGCGCGGCGCGCTTCGCGCGGCATCAGCAGACAAGAATCGCGGCACGCGGCAAGAACAGCGCACCTCGGCATGCCCGACAATAGAAGGCATGGACCATCGGGCGCGCGCAACTGCCTCGATGCTGCATGTCGACATGGATTCGTTCTTCGTCTCGGTTGAGCTACTCGATAGCCCGGACTTGCGGGGCCTGCCAAGCGCGGTGGCCCACGACACGGCGCGCTCCGTGGTGTCGAGCGCAAGCTACGAGGCGCGACGCTTCGGAGTGCGTTCCGCGATGCCCGTTGCGCGCGCGAAGCAGCTCTGCCCGCAGCTCGTGCTCATCGACCCGCACTTCGAGAAATACCGAGCGGCGTCGAAGCAGGTCATGGAGATCTTTCACGAGTTCACGCCGCTCGTCGAGCCGCTCAGCATCGACGAGGCATTTCTCGACGTTGCGGGCTCGGTGCGACTGTTCGGCCCGCCGGTTGCGATCGCCCAGCAGCTGCGAGAGCGCATTCGGCAGCGCACTGGTTTGCCGGCCTCGGTGGGGCTTGCCTCGACGAAACACGTCGCGAAACTTGCGTCTCAGCGGGCAAAGCCCGACGGGCTGCTCGAGGTCTCGCCAGAGCGCACGCTCGCATTTCTGCACCCGTTGCCGATCGAGGCGATCTGGGGCGTGGGCGGCGCGACGGCGAAACAGTTGCACGGTCGTGCGATTCACACGGTAGGTGACCTTGCCCGCGAACCACTCGAGAGCCTGCGGCGCATCGTTGGTGCTGCGAGCGCGCAGAAGCTGCACGACCTGGCAAACGGTCGCGACGCTCGAGAGGTCGAGACGCAGCGAGTCGAGAAGAGCATCGGTCACGAGGAGACCTTTGCGTTCGATGAGCGATCTCGCGAGGTGCTCGAGCGAGAGCTGTTGCGCCTCGCAACACGCACCGGCGAGCGGCTGCGGCAGCACGAACTCGAAGCTCGCACCATCGCGATCAAAGTGCGCTACGACGACTTTCAGACCGTCAGCCGCTCGCGCACCCTAAACGAGGCGACGAACGCTACGCAGCGTATCTATCAGACCGCGCGCGAGCTGTTCTCCTCGCTCGGCGCATCGTATGATGGCGGGCCGGTGCGGCCGGTGCGACTCATCGGGGTGCGGGCAGAGCAGCTGCTCTCCTCTGGAAGCGATGCCGCTGCGCTCTGGAGCGAGAACGAAGAGTGGCGGGCACTCGATCAGGCTGTCGATGAGGTGAAGGGCAAGTTTGGGCCGGGCGGATTAACCTCTGCCCGACTGCTCGCCCCGCGCAGAGATGTGGTTGATCCTCGCTCCCTCGAAACGCCCTAGGGTAGCCGCGGCGAAACCCACGATGCCGTCTTACGAACTCTCGTGCATGCGCAGCACAGAATCGAGGATCGCGGCCAACCAGTCGTATACCATGACCGTGCCGCGAGTCTCGTCTTCTGCGAGCAGTCTCGCGTGATCGCTCTCGCGCTCGAGACCGATGCGCGCAGCAATCGCCAGCCGCAGTGATGTCAGCGTGCGCACCCAAGCGGGCATCGTTCTCTCGGTGACATCGACCTCGACGCTTGAGGTCCCCTCAGTAAGCTCCTCAGACCCAAGGCCGAGCGCGCTCGTGACCTCGAGGGCATCGTGGAGCTTTCTGTTGACGAGACCCTGTTCGGTCACACGTCGAAACGCAGAGGCCTCGCCCTCGTCTTCGAACGCATCTGGGAAGAGCCTCGCAAGCGCGGGATCCGTGGGGGTAGAGTCGCTGCCGCCAACTTCCAAGCTGGCGAACAACGGATCAGGATCGAGCGCTGTCGAACTGTGGCTCTGCAGTAGCGCGGTGAGCTGGCTCACCAAACGGTCAAGCAGCTGTGCCTCGTCATGGTCGAGCCGCAGCCGCAGACCGCCGTCTGGTAGGGGGAGCAGCCTCATTGCGCACCCGCCTGCCGAGCCGTGGCCCACAGCCCATAGCCGTGCATCGCCTCGACGTGCATCTCCATCGCCTCGCGCGAACCCTCGGCGACCACCGCGCTGCCCGCCTGATGCACCCGCAGCATCAACTCTTCGGCGTGCGACTGGTCGAAACCGAAGTGGGTGCGAAATACGTAGGTCACGTATGACATCAGATTCACGGGATCGTCCCACACCACGGTCTGCCACGGCCGCTCTGCGAGCAGCTGGTTGCTCGGGGTGCGACTTGCATCGGTATGCGCGGCCATTAGCCCCACCCCAGCTCGTGAATGCGTTCTTCGGTAATGCCGTAGAAGTGCGCAATCTCGTGCACGAGCGTGATTCTGATCTCTGACACCAGCTCTTGCATGTCTTCGCAGTGGTCGAGCAAATTCTCGCGAAAGAGGATGATGCGATCGGGCTCTTCGCCGAAACCATAGCTCTCGCGTTCCGCAAGCGAGAACCCCTCGTATATCCCGAGCACGTCGCTGCCGTCTGCGGGGCGATCCTCGACGAGAAATATGACGTTGTCGAGCTCACGCAGCATGTCGTCTGGCAGCGTATCGAGACCCTCGCCAACGAGAATCTCGAAGTCTGCATGCGACACGCTCAACATGTTCTCACCCTAACAAGGGACGGTGCGATGCACAGCCCGCGCCCCTACTTGCCCGCATCGATCGCCGACAGCGTATCGATGTACATTCCGCCAATAATCAGGTAGATCAACCCGAGAAACGCCGCGTAGGTGAGAGTGAATCCGACGCATGCCCAGACCCGCTCCCACGCGCTGAAATGTTCGACAATTCGACGCAGAAAACCGATTGGGTGTTTCACGTCCCAACTGTTCAGGCGAAGATACCTGCCGAGATACATGCCGAATCCCAGCAGCAGCAGCACCACACCGACCGCGACCCATGAAGCGGGTCGCGTGATCGCCGCCATCGAGTCTCCGAACACCACGATCGCCGCCATAACGTGCACAACGAGCACGTTTACGACCGTGTTCACCACGCCAGACATCGCGAGGCTGATGACGAGAATGATGTCGTACCAGAGCGGCACCGGATCGTCGTCACTGCGATGCGAAAAATTCAGCTCGGTGATCAGATAGCTCGCGTTCGGCAGCATCAGCAACCAAAGGAGCATCGAGATCACCCACAGCACCCTGCCTGCGAGCGGATCAAATTGCGTCGCAATGGCACCCGTAAGTGACCCGAGGAGTAGCACGAAGATGGGCACCATCGAAAGAAAGATGTTCCAGAGCATGGGTCGATAGAGTGTGACGCGATAGACGACGGCCCTGAGGATCACGAGCGCAATCGCATACACGTTCAGGCCGATAACCCCGACAAAGAAGAGCATGCGCACCAGGCTACCCGCCCAATTGCACCCCGATTGCTTCTCGATTGTGCGCTCGCCGCAGCTTTGGGATATGATCGTCAGGTTGCCAAATGAGCCTCGGCTCGATGGTGCAGCATGGTGGGCATAGCTCAGTTGGTAGAGCACCGGCTTGTGGTGCCGGTGGTCGCGGGTTCAAGTCCCGTTGTCCACCCTGATGAATCGGCCCCGACTTTCGAGTCGGGGCCGATTTCTTTTTCACCGCTGGCGGTGGCGATCGAGGTTGGGCCAGTGGGCCCGTTCGGGGTATTGGCAGAAATGCCCCCGAAAAAGGAAAATTCGTGCCTCTCGCGCCCGCAAGCCACGAAAATCCCTTTCTCGGCATCTATTACGGGTGGCCCTCTCGGCACGCCGCGTAGAAAGGCTCTTGAGCCCCGCGATCTTAGGAAGAACTATTTGCTCATGCTTCGCGACACTTTTTGAGGTTTCTGAGCTCTCTTCAATGTGAAAGCGGGTTTTGTCGTGCCAAAACCCGGTCATTCCTCCTGTGGGCGTTGGGGTGCTCACTGGAGATCAAAGAAGATGGGGAGTGTTCTGATGTCAGTGAATCGCGAGATGAAGTCGAGGCGAACAAAGCGGTGGTGGTTTGCGGCAATGATTGCCGCTGTGGCCATGTTTGTGCCATCGGTCGCTTCGACGGCATATGCCGCTGCTGATCCAGGGGATAGCGTGTGGATCGGTAGCAAACAGGGTCACGGAGGTACCGGGCTCTTTCCGATCTACCTGCAGACACCGGAGGATCCTGCGAATCCGGGCGAGCCTGACTTCTGGGCCTACTGCATCGAACACGATGTTTCTGCAAAGACGCGTCTCGTGGGCGAAATCGATGACCCGTCTGGTTTTCCCGGTGAGAATGACTTCACCGACCCGGTGATCCAAGGGAAAGTACTCTGGGTGCTGGCGCATAGCTACCCGGCGATGAGCCTTGATGACTTCCGCGCCGCTGCCAATGTGCCAGGCCTCTCCCGAAACGACGCGATCGAGGCAATCCAGTACGCCATTTGGCGATACACGGACGTTGGGTGGGATTCGAATTGGAACTGGTCGGGCAGCGACGATGAGGCGGCAACGGAGGCCGCTTACTGGTATTTGGTGAACGGTGCGAACGCAAGCTCGGGCATGACCCTGGGTGACTTCGAGACGACGGTTTCGATCACGGCACCCTCGGGTGCGCAGCAGGCCGACTCGCTGGTCGGTCCGTTCTTGGTGAATACGAATCGACCCACCGCGAGTGTCATGGTAGATCCATCGCTGAACCTAGTCGACGAGAACGGGAATGCGGTCGACCCATCTGCTGTAAGCGATAGTCAAGAGCTCTATGTCGACCTGCGCGGAGAGGATGATCCCGGCACTGCGACGCTGACCGCTACCGTGAGCGGCTCGAGCGTCAGCGGACATATCGTGACGGTGCCGAATCCGGACCCCGAAGCGGAGGTAGATCACTGGCAGACGCTCGGGCTGATCGCCGCTGCCGGAAAGACCACTTCGGCTCAGGCGAGCGTGCGCTGGGCAGGCGCGGAGGCGCCCGCGATCGGCACAACACTGACCGACCTCGCCGATGGAGATCACACACTCACCTGGAACGGTGGCACGGTCGTAGATACTGTCGCCTACCGGAATCTGACCCCCGGAATCGAGTACCGAGTTGAGGGTGAGCTCATGCGTAAGTCCGACGGTTCGGCCACGGGGATCGTGGGTTCTGCCGTGTTTACGCCTTCGTCCCCATCGGGCACGGTCGACGTTACGTTTACGGTTCCGACGGGCTATGCGGGGGAGTATCTCGTGGCGTTCGAGGAACTGTTCGAAACCGCGCTCGAGGGTGAAGACGCTGTTGCGGTGCACCGAGACATCAATGACGCGGCGCAGACCGTGCTTGTTGAGAAGGAGCCCGTCACGACGACTACCCCGACGAATCCACAGGCGCCCGGTAAACTCGCGAATACCGGTGCTGAACTGAACGGATTTGCGGCCGCGACTGCAGCGCTCCTGCTGCTCGCCGGCGCGGTGCTTGTGCTCGCGCGCCGCCGCTCGCAAAGCTAGTCATGAAAGAGGGAGCCACGGCGCGCCAATAAGTTCTCGGGAATACGTTGCGCACGATCCGTGTTCGGCGCTAGTGTTGAACGTTTCCCCGTTACGAAAGGTGCACCGTGGCTCTTCTCAGACTCACCCTTCACCACGCCAAGCCCTATTGGGCGTGGGTTGTCGGCGTGCTCGTGCTGCAATTGCTTTCGACGATCGCCGCGCTGTGGCTACCCAGCTTGAACGCGCAGATCATCGACAAAGGTATTACGCGCGGCGATATCGACTTCATCTGGAGCACCGGCGGCCTCATGCTGGCGGTGTCATTCGGTCAGCTCGCGGCGGCAGTGCTTGCCGTCTACTGCGGCGCCCGAGTCGCGATGTCGGTCGGTAGGGATCTGCGTCGCGAAGTGTTTCGCAAGGTTGACTCGCTGTCGACTCTCGAAGCGACCAAGTTTGGCGCCGGCACGCTAATCACCCGCGGCACGAACGACGTGCAACAGGTGCAGATGCTCGTGCTGATGACCATGAACTTCATGATCTCGGCACCAATCATGGCGATCGGCGGCATCATCATGGCGCTGCGAGAAGACGCGGGCATGTCTTGGCTGGTCTGGGCGTCAGTCGCGATCCTCGCCGTGATCGTCGGCTTCTTGGTGTGGCTGCTGCTGCCGCTCTTCAGGCAAATGCAGGATCGCGTTGACGACATCAACAGCGTGCTGCGCGAGCAGATCATGGGCATTCGCGTAGTGCGAGCCTTCGTGCGCGAACCCTTCGAAGAGAATCGCTACCGCGTCGCGAACCAGAACATCACTCGCATCTCGGTGCAGGTGGGCAACGTCTTCGTACTGATGTTTCCCATCATCATGATGGTGCTGCACCTCGCAACGGCCGCGGTGCTGTGGTTCGGCGGTCACCGCGTGGAGGCGGGCGACGTCGAGATCGGATCACTCACCGCCTTCTTGCAGTACCTGCTGCAGATTCTCATGGCCGTGATGATGGGTGTGTTCATGGTCATGATGATCCCGCGCGCCGTCGTCTGTGCCGAGCGCATTCGCGAGCTGCTCGACACGAAATCGTCGCTGAAGTTCACCGAGAACGAGCAGGTCGCTACGCCGACGATGGGCCGAGTCGAGTTCAACGACGTCACCTTCGGGTTTCCCGGCGCAGAGCTGCCGGTCATCAAGAACGTGAGCTTTGTCGCGGAACCGGGCAAGACGACCGCGATCATCGGATCGACCGGCTCGGGCAAGACCACACTGCTCGGGCTCATGCTGCGCCTCTTCGACCCGCAAACCGGCAGCGTGACCATCGACGCTCAGCCTGTCTCGGCTCTCACTCGCGCACAGCTGGCGAGCACGCTCGGACTGGTGCCGCAGCGACCGTATCTCTTTGGCGGCACGATCGCCTCGAACCTGCGCTTCGGCAACAGCGACGCGAGCGACGAGGAGCTGTGGGAGGCGCTGCGCGTCGCCCAGGGCGAAGACTTCGTGCGTGAAAAAGAAAAGGGTCTCGATGAGCCCGTTTCTCAGGGAGGAACGAGCGTGTCGGGCGGCCAGCGTCAGCGCCTATCGATTGCGCGTGCGCTCGTTGCGAAGCCGCGCGTCTACCTCTTTGACGATTCGTTCTCGGCGCTCGACGTCGCAACCGATGCACGCCTGCGTGCGGCGTTGCCGTCGGCTACTGCGGGAGCGACGACAATCATTGTTGCCCAGCGCGTATCGACCATCACCGAAGCCGACCAGATTCTCGTGCTCGAAGACGGTGAACTCGTAGGACGAGGCACTCACCATGAGCTGCTCGAGAACAACAGCGTGTACCAGGAGATCGTCAGATCGCAGTTGACCGAGGCGGAGGCAGCCTGATGGCGCGAGAGAAGCGAAGTAAGAAGCACACGGCATCGGCGGGCTCGGGCGCAGTGAGCACCGACACCGCAGAGTTCGAGCTGCCCGACGACTACGTGCCCGATACCGACGACTGGTCGGGCAGCCAGCCCACACGCAAAGCAAAGGCATTCTGGCCATCGGCAAAGCGCCTCATGGCGCTGCTTGGCCCAGAAAAGATGCTGTTCGGGTTTGTGACCCTGCTCGTCGTCGCATCTGTGGTGCTGACAGTGATCGCGCCGAAGGTGCTGGGTCAGGCGATGGATGTGATCTTCAACGGCATTCTCGGGGCGCAGCTGCCAGCGGGCGTGCCCAAGGAGCAGATCATCGAAGGCCTGCGTGCACAGGGCGAAACCCAGTTTGCCGACATGCTGCAGGGCACAGACATCGTGCCAGGCCAGGGGATCGACTTTGAGAAGCTCGGCTGGCTGATCCTCGTCGTGCTTGCCCTGTACCTCGTCGCATCGTTCTTGATGTGGCTGCAGGGCTACCTGCTGAACGGGCTCGTCATGCGAGTCGTGTACAAGCTGCGCAAAGAGATCGAAGAGAAGATCAATCGCCTGCCGCTGTCGTACTTCGACGGTCGCCAGCGAGGTGACGTGCTCTCGCGTGTCACTAACGACGTCGACAATATCCAGCAGGCGCTGCAGCAGGCGTTCTCACAGTTGGTGCAGTCGGTGCTCACGATTATCGGCATTGGCGCGATGATGTTCTGGGTGTCATGGCAGTTGGGCCTTATTGCGTTGCTCGCGCTGCCGCTCTCGGGCGTTATTGTCGGTATCGTCGGCGTGCGCGCCCAGAAGCTCTTCACCGCGCAGTGGAAGCGCACCGGCGACCTGAACGGTCATATCGAGGAGTCGTTCACCGGGCACGAACTGATTCGCGTGTTCAACCGCGATGCAGAGATGGTCGAAGAGTTCGATAAGCGCAACGACGGCCTCTACGACGCGTCGTTCAAGGCCCAGGCACTGTCTGGTGCGATGATGCCTGCGATGCAGTTCGTGCAGTACCTCACGTACGTGCTGATCGCTGTCGTGGGCGCGCTGAAGGTCACTGCGGGGCAGATGACGCTCGGCGACGTGACCGCGTTCATTCAGTACTCTCGCGAGTTTGCGCAGCCCATCGGCCAGATGGCTGGCATGGCAAACATGCTGCAGTCGGGTGTGGCCTCGGCCGAGCGCACCTTCGAACTGCTCGACGCAGATGAGCAAGACGCCGAAACCGTGACCGAGCATCTCCCGGAGCGCGCTACGGGTCACGTCGAGTTCGATCACGTGGCGTTCAGCTACGACCCTGAGGAATCGCTGATCAAAGATCTCTCGCTCGAAGTGCACCCCGGTCAGACCGTCGCAATTGTCGGGCCGACAGGTGCAGGCAAGACGACGCTCGTGAACCTGATCATGCGCTTCTATGAGCTGCAGGGCGGGCGAATTCTTCTCGACGGCACCGACATCACGAAGCTCTCTCGCGCCGAACTGCGCGGGCACGTCGGTATGGTGCTGCAAGACGCGTTCCTGTTCGAAGGCAGCATTCGAGAGAACATTCGCTACGGTCGCCTCGAGGCGACCGACGAGGAGATCATCGAAGCGGCGAAGGCCACCATGGTTGACCGCTTCGTGCGTCAACTGCCCGAGGGCTACGACACAGTGATCGAAGAGAACGCGTCTTCGCTGTCGGCGGGCGAACGCCAGTTGCTCACGATCGCGCGCGCGTTTATCGCGAACCCGTCTCTGCTGATTCTCGACGAGGCGACCTCATCGGTTGATACGCGCACCGAGGTGCTCGTGCAGCAGGCCATGAGCGCGCTGCGCGCAGACCGCACCTCGTTCGTGATTGCACACCGACTCTCGACCATTCGTGACGCCGACACCATTCTGATGATGGAGCACGGCGATATCGTCGAACAGGGGTCGCACGAGCAACTGCTCGCGCAGCGCGGCGCCTACTACGAGCTGTACCAGTCACAGTTCAAGGGCACCGATGAGAACGAAGACGCGGCGGTGCACGAAGCAGCTGTTGACGCGTTGGTCGCTAACGTGAATGCGGGTGCCGATGCGGACGCGACTGAGGGCGCGCCGGCCTCGGCCGATTCTGCTGAGGCTGCCGAATAGGGTAGGCTCGTTAAGGCCCCTCATGTGGCGCTATCTTCGGAAACTCCCCCAGGCTGGAAACAGAGCAAGGGTACCGGGGCTCTAGCGGGTGCGTGAGGGGTCTTTCTTTTCTTGTGAGATGAAGAAGTGCTCTGCTTCGCGCACCGCGCGCGGAGCCGCGTTGGCCTTGGGGTCGGGTAACACTCGGTAACGTATGCGGCCCGAAGCTCGAGAACCGAAAGAATTGCCGAGTGAAGAAGAGTCTTATTCTCCCTGCCCTCGTCGCAGCCGTCGCGCTGCTGCTCGCCGGTTGCACAAACTCCGAGACGGGTGCCACCGACTCGGGCGCCACGGCGGGTTCCGCTGCGGCCGGAACGGTGCGAAGCTGGGCAGAGATTGAGCAGAGCGGGGTGCTGCACGTCGGCACAATCACCGACTACCCGCCGAACGAGACCAAGACTGCCGATGGTAAACCGACAGGCTGGGCGGTTGAGCTGGTCGCCGAGATCGCAGAAGAACTCGGACTCAAGGTCGAGTATCAAGAGCTGCTCTTCGACAGTATCTTGCCCAGAATCGAAGGTGGCGCGATCGACGTAGGAGTCGGATCGTTCACTGATACCGTCGAACGGCAGCAGGTTGTCGACTTCGTCAACTACTACAGCGCAGGCAGCCTATGGGCGGTGCGTGCCGGTCAGACGATTGACCCCAACGACGCATGCGGTCTCAGCGTCGCCGTGATGAAGGATGGTACTCAGCATCTGACCGAGCTGCCCGCACGCAGTGAAGCGTGCGTTGCGGCTGGCAAGAAGGCCATTGAGATACTGCCGTTCACCGGGCAGCCCGAGGTCACCACCGCCGTCGTGCAGGGTCAGGCTGACGCGTTTTCTGCGGATTCGCCCGTCACTATCGAGGCGGTCGACGCGCTTGGCGGCGAGATTGAGGTGGTCGGCGAGATGTTTGACACCGCACCCTACGGTCTGCCGATCGCGAAGGGCAGCGATCTTGCTGAGCACGTTCGTGGCGCGCTGCAAACGCTCATCGATGACGGGCGCTATCTTGCGCTGCTTGAGAAGTATCACTCAGAGTCGGGAGCGATCACCCAGGCGACAATTAACATCGCCACGGAGTAGTCACGTGATCGTGGTGTCGCTGGCTCGCGCCGCGATCTTCGCGATCTCTTCGACATCGACCCTGCAGCAGCCGCCGACCAGGCGTGCCCCGAGCGACACCCACTCGTCGACATCGCTCTCGAGTGATGTCGCTTGCCCGTTCCAACTGCGCTGCTGCGCGTTCCAATGCTCGCCACTGTTAGGGTAGACCACGAGGGGCAGATCGGTCTCTTCGCGAAGCAGCCGTAGTGCGGTCGTTGCGTGGTGCGCCTCTGAGCAGTTGACTCCCACTGCGATAACGTTCTCGGCCTGGTGCGCGATCCTCGCGGCCTCTGCAATCGATTCGCCGCTTCGCAACGTCTCGTCGCCAACGGTAAAACTGAGGATCGCAGGAACCGCAAGATCTGGCAGCTCGAGGGCAAGGGCCCGGCCCTCGTCAAGGCTCGGGATCGTCTCGCAGATCAATGCGTCGGCGCCAGTGCGGGCAAGACGGCTCAGGCGCGCGCGATGCCAGCGGCGCAGCTCATCGACGCCGATATCGCTACCGTAGTCGCCCGTGTACTCGCTCCCGTCGCCGAGCGACGCGCCGAATGGGCCGACCGACGCGAACACCCAGGCGTCGCGATCGCTCAATCCAGCCAGCGCTCTCGCCTCACGCGCGAGGTCGACGCTCAGGTCGAGCAAGCGATCCACCTCTGATGCGACGAACCCGGCACGCGCAAAGCCGGTGTAACTGACTTGATAGGAGCAGGTGGTTGCAACGCGTGCGCCGGCCTCGAAGAAGTCGAGGTGCGCCGAGCGAACCTCGTCTGGTCGTTGCTGCAACACTTTGGCCGACCAGAGCTCGCTCGACACATCATTGCCTCGGGTTTCAAGGCGAGTGCCGAGGCCGCCGTCGAGCGCGTGTGGGGTGCTGCGTATCGCGTCGATAAGTCGGCTCATGCCTACCAGCCTAGGGTCTCGGCAAACCCGATCGCACCCCGCTGCGCCGTATGGCAGAGTGCTACGGAATGCGAAGCCCGGTCGTGTCGGTGCCACGAAGTCGATCGCGTCGTGTGAGGGCGATGCTCATGATCGCAAGCAAGAGGCCGGCCACGGCGAGCGCAATACCCGCTACTCCGGGGGCCAGGTAGCCCCAGCCTGCGGCGATGACGAGCCCGCCGACCCATGCGCCGAGCGCGTTCGCGATATTGAAGGCCGCGTGCGTCATCGCCGAGCCCATGAGTTCGGCCTCGCGTGCCATGCGAATAAAGCGAGTCTGCACCGCAGGGGTAAGTGCCGAGAACCAGAAACCGACGACGAACACCGTGACAATGAGCCCGACGGGCGAAGTCGCGAACGAGACATAGCTGATGAGCGAAAGAATGAGCGCGCCGAAGGCGACGAGGATCGCGCGCGGTGTGTTGCGGTCGGCTGCCCAGCCGCCGAAAAAAGTTCCGATAGTCATGCCAACGCCGATGGCGCTGAGCACCCACGGAATCGCGCTCGCGGGCATCTCGGTCACCCTGGTGACGACCTCGGCGATGTAAGAGTACACGGCGAAGAAACCGCCGAAGCCGATCGCGGCGAGTGCGATCATGATCCAGATGCGAATGTTGGTGAAACCCGCCATGCTGCGCAGCGGGCTGAGCGTGCGGTCGCCCTGCACGCGCGGCAGAAACTTGAGCGCGAGGGCGAGGGTCAGTGCGAAGAGCACGGCGACGAGGCCGTAGGCCCAGCGCCAACCGAGAGTCTGGCCAATCCACGTGGCGAGCGGCACTCCGAGAATATTCGCGATGGGCAGGCCCGACATTGCGATCGCGATGCCCTTGCCCTGGTTGCCGGGGCCCATGAGCCTCCCCGCGAGCAACGCCGAGGCGCCGAAAAAGGTGGCGTGGGGCAGGCCCGCGATGAGGCGCGCGATCGCGAGTGTTTCAAACGTCGGTGCGGCGGCCGAGGCGAGCGAGCCGAGGATGAACGCGGCGAGCAGCCAGAGCACGAGCGTCGTCTGCGATGCACGCGCCGCCAGCGCGGTGATGACTGGTGCACCGATGACAACGCCGAGGGCGTACAGCGTGATGAGCATGCCGGCGTCTGAAATGCCCTGCGCGGGGTGCTCGGCGAACCCGGGCAGCAGATCCTCGGCAATGTTCGGAAGCACCCCCATCGAAGCGAACTCGGTCACGCCGATCGCAAAACCGCCGAGTGCGAGCGTGAAGAGTGCCATACGGCGCCTGGCCGAAGTGAGGGTCTGCACGGAGGTCTCCTGTCGCTGCGAACGCTCTAGCCTATCTGTTGCGTGTGACTGTGAAGCTTTGGCAGAGCCTCGGTAAGCCCTGCCACCTACCGACGGCCGCATCAATCGCAGCGCCCGTGAGCGTGCCCTTGGTTGCGCCCGTGATCGTTGCTAAGACGGATCGGGCGGTTTTAGTGCAAGCTTCAACTCACTCACGAGCACGCCCGATACGATGAGCGCGGCACCGACGAGCGCAAACCACGGCAGCTGATCACCCGCGATCCAGCCGATGAGTCCGGCCCAGACAGGCTCGGCCGAGTAAATGATGGTGGCTCGCGTCGCAGAGACATGGCGCTGCGCCCAGTTCATGGTGAGCTGGATCACCATGCTCATGCCGCCGAGCGCCACCGCCGGCACGAGCCACCGCCAGTCGGCCGCGGGTGCGCTTTCACCGGTCAGCGGCATCGCAAGAAAAGCAAAACCACTCGCCGCGAGCAGCTGAATCACCGTGACCCTGCGGAACTCAACGCGTTTACTTGCGAACGCACTGATCAAAATGACCTCGACCGCGCACGCAACCGCGGCGGCGACCGTGATCCACTCGCCGAAACCAAAGCTGAAGCCAGACGCACCTGGGCCGCCAAGCACGATGAGGCCAGCGAACGCGAGGCCGGCGCCGATGAAGCTCATCTTGCCCGGTGGCTTGCGCAGAAACGCCCACTGCATGAGCGGTACGAGCGGCACGTAGAAGGCGGTGATGAACCCAGACATGCTGCTCGAGATGTTCTGCAGGCCGATCGTTTGCAGTCCATATCCGAGCATCAGGGACGCGCCGATGGCAAGGCCGGCGCCGAGCTCGATCCAGGTGATGCCGCGTAGCCAACGCCAGAATATGGCTGCCGCAACAATCCCCGCGACGAGAAAGCGCACGCCCACGAAGAACATCGGGCCGGCGAAGTCCATCGCTGTGTGAATGATGAGAAACGTGCTGCCCCACAGCGCGGTAACGCCAACGAGGGCAAGTTCGTGCGCCCCGAGACCGAACCGTGCTGGTTTCCGCTGATCCTTTTCAGTCACCACCGGGCCGGCGCTATGCGGTGCCGTCGATGAACGGTGCGTAGGTGCCGCTCACCGAGTCGGCTAGCTGCTCGCTTGCCTGCTTGTCGGGTCCGGGCTGCGCGACGAGCACGGCGCCCCGAAAATAGGCGAGCTCTTGAATCGACTCGGCGATATCTGCGAGCGCGCGGTGGCCGCCGCGTTTTGCAGGCGCGCCGAAGAATGCCGCCGGAAACCACTGCCGAGACAGCTCTTTGATGGTCGATACGTCGATGCTGCGATAGTGCAGCTTTTCTTCGAGCGTCGGCATGTACTTTGCGATGAAGCGGCGATCCATGCCGATCGTATTGCCCGCGACGAGGGGGCGTCGCCCCGCAGTAACGTGCTGCGCGAGGTAGTCGATTACCTGCCGCTCGGCCTCTTCTACCGTCACGCCTTCTTCAATGCGCGGCAGCAGCCCCGACTTCTCGTGCATACCCCGCACAAAACTGTTCATCTGTTCGAGCGCCTCGGGGCCCGGGTTGATGACCAGCTCGAACCCAGGGTGCAGGGGAGTGAGGTCGAAATCAGTGACAATGACGGCGATCTCGCAGAGGCCGTGGCGGTCGGGGTCGAGCCCGGTCATTTCGCAGTCGATCCACACCAGTTGGGTGGCAGGGGTGTTCGACATGAAGCTCCTATCGGGGTGGCGGGCCGAACCAGTCTACCGTTCTGCTGCAGCGTCGTCAGCGGTCGCTGCATCTGCGGCCTCTGTCACAATGCGCCCGCCTTCGAGGCGAAGCACTCGGTCGCTCATATGCGCGATGACATCGGCATCGTGCGACACGAAAAGATACGCGGTGCCGCGCCGCCTCTGCAGTTCGTCGAGCAGGTCGAGCACCCTCGCCTGCACGGTGACGTCGAGTGCCGACACTGGTTCGTCGAGCAACAGTAGCTCAGGCTCGCGAGCGAGTGCCCGCGCGATCGCGAGCCGTTGTCGCTGGCCGCCCGAGAGCGTAGCGACGGCCTGCACGAGTTGCGATGGCTCGAGGCCGACCTCTTGGGCGAGCGCGGTGGCCCGCTGCCTTCGGCCGCCTCTGAGCACAGCGGCGGCACGCAGTGCGTCTTCGAGCAAGCGTTGACCACTGATGCCGCGCGGAAACGAGTCGAGCAGATCCTGCGGCACAAGCGCGATGCGTCGCCTCATGAGTTGCCTGGTTCTTCGACCAGCAGAGGATCGATCGATTCCGTCGATCAGCACCTCACCCTGGTGCTGCGAGTGCAGGCCGAGCGCGACCCGAATGAGAGTGGTCTTACCGGAGCCACTCTCGCCGACGAGACCGACGGTCTCGCCGGGGAACACTTGAAGCGAGGCCCCTTGTAGTACGAGTTTTCCTGTCGCGCCCTGCCCGAAACCGGCGCCAATGCCGCGTAGTTCGAGGCGGGGGCTTCTCACGGGAGAAAGCGTCGGTGAAGAGGCAGTCGATGAAGCAGTAGCGGATCCTGAGGCGAGCAGGCGGCTGCCGCGAACCTTGCCGCGAGGTGACGCGGCAATGAGTTCGCGGGTGAACGGGTGCTGCGGTGACGCGAAGACTGCACTCGGTGTGCCCTGCTCGATGACGCGGCCGGCCTGCATGACAAGCACACGGTCGGCGAAATCGCGCACGCTTGCGAGGTCGTGGCTGACGAGCAACGCCCCTGCTCCGGAGTCGACCCTGCGGCGTAGCTCTTCGAGCACACGCACGCGGTGCCCAGCGTCGAGCGCAGTGGTTGGCTCGTCGGCGACAATCAGCTCGGGTTCGGCGATGAGCGCCGAGGCAACGAGCGCGCGCTGGCGCAGCCCACCCGAGAGCTCATCTGAACGGCGGCGCAGCTGGTGCTCGGGTGCAGGCATGCCTGCTGCTGCGAGGGCGTCGATGATGCGCACCCGCCGTGCCTCGCCGCGCGGCACGAT
This sequence comes from uncultured Leucobacter sp., assembly GCA_937967375.1. Classification (GTDB taxonomy): domain Bacteria; phylum Actinomycetota; class Actinomycetes; order Actinomycetales; family Microbacteriaceae; genus Leucobacter. The sequence goes on along the minus strand of CALCJF010000090.1, from coordinate 4,004 downwards.
GCGGTGCAAACGCAGGGCGTCTCCGACCTCGTGCTCGAGGAGTCGTAGCGGGTCGAGGCCGCCGAGCGCATCTTGCGGCACCAGCGCGGCACGCACGCCGCGAATCGCGGTCCACGAGGGGTGGCCGCTGGGTGGTGCGTGATCCTGGCCTATGAAGACTGTGCCTCTCAGCGACGCAGCGGCGGGTACGAGCCCCAGCAGTGCGCGTGCGGTGAGCGATTTGCCCGAGCCACTCTCGCCCACGAGTGCCACGCATTCACCGGCCTGCACTTCGAGCGAAAGATTGTCGACGGCGGGGCGTTCGCGGCCTGGAAAGGTGACGCTGAGATGTTCGATGCGCGCGAGCGGGACCGAGCCTAGATTTGGTCGTGTGGAGTCGCGAGTGAGTGGCCTCATAGCGCTTGCCCCCGTCGCTCCAGCGCGCGGCCGAGCACGGTGCACGCGATGCCAACCGTGAGTATCGCGAGGCCGGGAAAGAACGTGAGCCACCACGCCTTCGTGAGGTAGGGGCGGCCGGCGTTCAGCATCGCACCCCATTCGGGTGCGGGCGGTGGCGTGCCGAGACCGAGAAAGCCGAGCGCTGCCGCAAGAATGACGGCGTGCCCGATGCCGAGTGTCGCGAGCACGAGCACCGGACGCATGGTTTCGGGCAGCACGAGCGTGCCCCACACGCGCGGCCCGCTGTCGCCCTGCAGCCTGGCCGCCTCGACCGATCCTGCGCCGAGCATCTGTCGTACCCCGCCGCGCACCATGCGTGCGTAGCCAGGGGCCGTCGAGATCGCGACCGCGATCACGACGGAGGCGACGCCAGGCCCGCGGACCGAAATGAGCAGTAGCGCGAGCAGCAGTCCCGGAAACGCGAAGAGCGCCTCTATGAAGCGGTCGCCAGCGTACCGCAGCGGGCCGAGAGCCCGACCGCGGCTGCCGCCAGCGACTGAGCCGAGCACAAGTCCGCCCGCGAGCCCGGCGAGGGTTGCGGTCACGCCGATGCTGAGCGAGTCTCGGGCGCCGAAGACTACCCGGCTCAGCACGTCACGCCCCGAGTCGTCTGTGCCGAAGGGGTGGGCAAATGATGGGGGAGCGAAGGCCCCGCGCGGGTCTATCGCGAGTGGTTCAAAAGGGGCCAGCAGGCCCGGGGCCACCGCGCAGAGTGCCAGTAGTGCGATGCAGGCGAGCGCGATCCAGCCGGGCGCGCCGAGGCCGCGCTTGACAACCCGCTGCTGGGGCCCTGTGACCTCAGCCATTCGCCATCACCTGCTGCAACTTGGCTTCGGTGCGCGGGTCGACCTTCGCGATCGTGAGGTCGGTCACGAGCGTCACCACCACATAGGCGAGTGCTGCGAACAGCACGACCCCGAGTACGACGGGGATGTCGCGCACCGTCACCGCATTCACAAGGGTGCGGCCGAGGCCGGGCCGAGCGAAGATGACCTCGATCACGGCGGCCCCACCGAGCAGAGAGCCGAGCGTCCACGCAGTCATGTTGAGACCGGGCACAATGCCGTGCCGAAGAATGTGGCGCAGCCGCACCCCGACCTCGGTCTCGCCGCGAGCTCGGGCGCTCTCGATGAAGGGAGCGTCTCGGGCAACGTCAACGCCGGCGCGGCACACCTGCGCTATGAACCCCGCGGTAGGGATCGCGAGGGCGAGCGCGGGCAGAATGATGCCGGTGAAGCCTCCGGTGCTGACCGCGGGCAGCCAACCGAGCACGCTGGTGAACAGCAGCACGAGCAGGCCCGCGAGCCAGAAGTTCGGCATTGCTGCGGCGACGAGGTCGAGCGCCGAGGTCACCGCGCGGCCCGCCCGCGAGGTGCCGCTCGCCACGAAGACGCTCACCAGCGCGATGAGCCACGCAATCGCGAGCGATAACCCTGCAAGCGCCAATGTCGGCCCGATGGCGTGCTGCAGCACCTGTGCGACCGGGATCCTTTGCGAATACGACACGCCAAGGTCGCCGCGCGCGAGTCGCCACAGGAAGTCAAAATATTGTACGAGGATCGGGCGATCGAGCCCGAACTCGGCGCGTGCGGCCGCGAGGGCCTCTGCGCTCGCCTGGCTGCCGGGGCCGCCGAGCGCAGCCTCTGCCGGGTCGCCGGGAATGAGCTGCAGCGCAGCAAAGGCCAGTGTCGCGACGATGAGCATCACCGCCGCGGCACCGGCCACCCGCGAAACCGCGGTGCGTGCCCGAGTCAAGCCGAGGCGACCTGACCGAGCCACGGCGTGCTCACGGTCGGCAGCGCCGCGAAGTTCTGCAGATCTGCGCGGTACAGGAAGTGGTTCTGCTGGTCGTAGATCGGCAGAATGATCTGCTCGTCGGCGATGAACTGCTGAGCGGCCTTGGCGGCTGCAGCGCGCGCCTCGGGATCCTGCTCGCTGCCGATCGCGTCGAGCAGCTTGTCGAGCTCAGGGTTCGCGATCATCGAGTGGTTCGCGAAGTAACCGCTGGGAGCCGGCACGGTGGCATCGCTGTGGTACAGGAAACGCAGCACGTCGGGGCCGATCTTCGTGTAGGGAGCGCTCACGAGTTCGTACTCGTGGGCACCGAGCGCCCCGTACCAGGCGCCGAGGTCGAGCAGCGTGATCTGCACGTCGAAGCCGACCTCGCGAGCCGAGGCCTGAATCTGCTCGAAGAGCGCCTGCTCGGTCTGGGTCGACTGCGCGCCGGTCACCGGGAAGCGAACGGTGAGCGGCTTGCCGTCTTTCATGCGAATGCCGTCGGCGTTCTTCTCGCCCCAGCCGGCCTCGTCGAGCAGCTCGTTCGCACGCTCGGGGTCGGTCTTGTAGGCATCGGGTGACTGCAGGCCGAGCGGTTCGACGCTCGACAGTGCGCTGTACGAACGCTCGGTGGTGCCCTCGAAGAGGGTCTCGATACCGGGGTTCACGTCGGCCGCTGCGATAAACGCCTCGCGCACGAGCTTGTCGTTGAAGGGCGCCTGCGCGGTATTCAGCTCGAGTCGGTTGCTCGCGCCGGGTCGGGGCGCGTCAAGGTGCGCGAGCTGCGCGTCACTCTCGGCCGTGGTGATCTGCTCGGGCAGGGGGTTGTCGATGATGTCGACTTCGCCGCTCTGCAGCGCGGCGAAGCGCGCGGTGGCATCGGGAATGAAGCGCCAGATGAGCTGCTTCGGTGCGTCTGCCGCGGCCACCTCGAATCCGGTCGGGGGAGTCGCGTAGTCGGGGTTGCGGTCGAGCACGATGCGATCCTGCTTCGTCCACTCGCTCACCACGAACGGGCCCGAGCCGATGGGGGCGAGGCAGTTCGCCTCGGTGCCGCGCTCGATGCCGGCGGGCGACTGAATGGCCACCCAGGGCTGGGCGAGCGACTCAAGCAGTGCCGCATCGGGGCGGGTCAGATGAAAACGCGCGACGTCGGGGCTGACGACCTCAACCTCGGCGATCTGCAGCACCGCGAGATAGCCGGTCGACGAGCCGGTGTCGGGGTTCTGCAGGTGTTCGATATTGGTCTTGATCGCGGCCGCATCGACAGGGGTGCCGTCGCTGAACTTCGCCTTGGGGTCGAGCGTGAAGTCCCAGCTCAGGCCGTCTTCGCTCGCCGTCCATTCGGTTGCGAGCCACGGCACGATGTTGCCATCTTTGTCGAGCGAGACGAGCGACTCGAGCACCTGAGTTGCGAGCAGCGCCTGGGGGTAATTGCCGCCTACGTGCGGGTCGAGGCAGTCGGGCTCGGCATCGCCGGTCGCGTACACGAGGGTCTCGCCTGGGCCGTCTGCCTGGCCCGGGGCAGTGGTGCAGGCCGCGAGGGGCAGCACGAGGGCGGCGAGGATCGCGCCTGCGATCTTGAACTTCTTGGTGTTTGTTTCACTCACGGGCACTCATCCTATAATATTAGACTCAGTCTAATAATTGCGTTTCTGTAATTTCTTTACCGTGTTACGAAAGGATCCCGCATGGCCGCGACAGCAGGCAGGCCCAAGCGGGCGTCGCAGGAACTGCTGCAAGAGGCCGCGTTCGAGCTCTTTCAGCACCGCGGATACCGGGGTGCCACG
>CALCJF010000089.1 GCA_937967375.1 uncultured Leucobacter sp. | reverse complement strand
CGCTGAGCGTCGCCGCGATGATCTTGTTCGTGCGGGTCCAGAATTTGCGAGCGGGTTTCGCCTCAGCGATGGGTGCCGGCTGCGGGGGAGCGGCATACTGCGAGATCCACTGCCTCAGCTCTGGATAACAGTTCGGGTGCGCAGCAATCTGCGCACCGAGCTCGGGGCGCTCGAGGGCGAGCTGCTGTAGACGCTCAGCAGAAGTTGTCGGGTCTGTGACTTCTTTGGAAGGGTCGAGCATGACGGTTCCTGACACTCGTGACGACGGCCGCGTCGCACTGACAATGATTCATCTGTGCGAAATGTAGCACAGTGCAGTTGCGTCACAGAAAACGGCAGTTGCGTCCGGCAAACTGCGCAAACGACGTAAAATGCGCTACCCCTCGAGCAGGGCGTCTTCTTCCTCAGCGTCGCTCGGGCCGCGGCGCAGCTTTCGCTCGGCCCGCCTCGCATCCTCGCGACGCACCGATTCGCCCCCCGCGTTCAGGTTGCGGTACTCCTGGCGTGCGGCATAGGCAACTCCGATACCCGCGATCAGAATGAACACGTACCACTGCAATGCGTAAGAAAGGTGCGGGCCCTCGTCACGCTCGGGCCGTGCGGCTAAGACGCCGGTTTCGCTCGAGGGCATCTCAGACATGAGCTGGCCGTAGGCGCCGGTGAGCGCCTCATCGCTTGTACCGCTCAGCCGTGCAAGCTCGGGCAAGTTGATGCTCGCCACAGAATTTCCCGCGGAGCTTCTGCCCTGAATCTCCGGTTCGCTCGCACGTAGCCGCGCCAAGACCGTGATCTCTCCACCAGGTGCGACGGGCAGGTCTGCGGGCACTTCATCGGCACCTGACACCGCCACCCAACCTCGATCGACGAAGAAGACCTGGCCGCGTTCGTCACGAAACGCCTGAATCAGATTTGAACCGACGCCCTGCGGGCCTGGCCTGTTGCGCGCGAGGTAGACTCCGTCGAGATACTCACCCCGCACTTCGACCGGCTGCCACTTGTGTTCGTCCTCGTCAAAGCTTGTCGCATCTGGGAGAGCGTTACTCAGTGCCACTGGTGCGGCATCGTAGTTTGCGTCGATCCTCGCGATCTCGGCGCGTGCTTCTGCGCGACGTTCGAACTGCCAGTTGCCCAGCCATACGCATGTGATCGAAAACACGACAAACAGCGCGAAGTAGCCGAGCCAGCGACGGCTTCGCAGAAAGCCCCAACCGTGCTGCATGTCGGTGCTCATGAGAGATGCTCCTCAGGTGGCGTGCGCGTCAGAAATTCGCCCAGGGGCAGCACTTCGAGCGGAAACGAGCGCGCCTCGAGAAAGTCTTTCAGATACGCGCGGTGTTCGTTGCAGGCGAGCCAGGTTTTGCGGCGATCTGCGGCATGAATCTTTGGGTTTCGCCAGAGGATCGTCCAGCCTGCTTCGTGCAGGCAGCCCGATCGCGAGCACTCATGCTGCGAGGCCGCGCTGCCGCCAAGAAGGTCAATCATGCGGCGTCACCGATACCATCGGCGTCATCGTTCAGGCTGGCCTCTTCGGTGCCCTGCTCGCCACGCGCTGCTCGGCGTTCGGCCGGCGCGTCGACCACAATGAGTGTCGAGGCTGCCGGCACGTCGTTCGATGCGGTCTCACCTGTTTGAACGTCACCTGGTACCGTACCCTCGCTCGCCTCGCTCGAGGACAGCTCAAGGGGAGTGGGCGTTTCGTGGGCTTCGCCACCGACGTGCGACACCGCGTTCGCGATGAGTACCGCGACGTAGGGCAGCACGATCGCGCCGATCGCGACCAGAATGATCCACGGCCCACGCACCCAGAACAACGAGATGATGCACAGCACGCGCAACGTCATCGTGGCGAAGTACATGCGCATTCGATAGGCACGATCTTTCGCGGGGTTCACCCCAACCGAAGTCACCTTGTACTGTCGTGCCACGTCGAACAAGCCTACTCCGCCTCGCTACTACTAGGCTGGGCGTCATCGAATGCAGCTGCCAGGTGACGCCCATAGTGTGGCGTCGCCGGACGAGAGGATCAACATGAGCACCGCCCGCACCGTACTCGTTACCGGAGGTAACCGTGGCATCGGCTACGCCATCGCCCAACGCATGATCGCCGAGGGGCATCGTGTCGCGGTGACCTCCCGCTCGGGTGATGGGCCTGAGGGATCGCTCACGGTGCGCGCCGAGATGAATGATTCAGCCTCGATCGACGCTGCTTTCACTGAGGTAGAGGCACAGCTCGGTGCCGTCGAGGTCGTGGTCGCGAACGCGGGTATCACCCGTGACACGCTGCTGCTACGTATGAGTGAAGAAGATTTCACCGAGGTCATCGACACAAACCTCACCGGTACCTTCCGCGTGGTCAAACGCGCCGCAAAAGGCCTGCTGAAGGGGCGCTTTGGTCGCGTGATTCTGATCTCGAGCGTTGTCGGGCTCTACGGTTCGCCAGGCCAGATCAACTACTCGTCGTCGAAGGCCGCACTCGTTGGTTTTGCACGCTCACTGACCCGCGAACTCGGCAGCCGAGGTATCACCGCCAACGTGATCGCCCCGGGCTTCATTGAAACCGACATGACTGCTGCCCTTCCCGAAGAGCAGCAGAAGAAGTACCTCGATTCGATTCCCGCCGGCCGCTTCGGTCAGGTCGACGAGATCGCGAACGCAGCGGTCTGGCTCGCGAGCGACAGCTCCGGATACATCTCGGGTGCCGTGATTCCGGTCGACGGCGGCCTCGGTATGGGGCACTAACGCCCGCGTGAGCATAGGCAGCGCCGTCGCCATCGCGTCGGTGGTCGCGTTCGGCGCGCTGGCGCAACGCATCTCGGGCATGGGGTTCGCGCTCATCGCCGCCCCGTTTCTCGTGCTGTTGCTTGGGCCGCATGAGGGTGTGATTTTGGCAAATGTCGCAAGCGCGGCAACCGCAGCGCTCGTGCTGCCGCGAGTATTCGCACACATTGAGTGGCGAACCTATTTCTGGCTCGTAGTGCCCGCGCTCGTCGGTATTCTTCCGGGTGCGTTGCTGGCGACTCGGCTGAACGCCTCGCTGCTCGAGCTCGCGATCGGGTCGTTTTTGGTGGTTGCGTTGCTTCTTTCAATCACGGCAAGAAGAATCTCGGCCAGGTCCTCCGGTCCGGCTCCGAGGGTTGTTACGGGGTTCTCGAGCGCCGCGGCCGGCATCAGCGGGCCGCCGATGAGTCTCTACGCAGTGCTCTCTCGATGGCCGCAACAGGCTTTCGCGGCCACCATGCAGCCTTTCTTCCTCACCCTTGGCATCACGAGCGTGCTTGCAAAGCTCTCGCTCGAGCCCGGCAGGTGGCCCGATCTGCCCATCTGGTTCTGGCTGAGCCTACTCGCCGCCTTGGTCGCCGGCACATCGCTCGGCAATCGGCTCTCGCGCCGCGTCTCGGCGTCGACGGCGCGCGCTGCGATGCTGAGTTTTGCAGTGCTCGGCGCGCTTACGGTTGCCGTGCACGGATTCCTTACGCTCTTTTGAGCTTTCGGAAGAAGCCTCACGAAGTCAAGGCCTACAGAATATGACTGTGACTGGATAGTGTGAGTCCATGAGCACGAACGAGACCTCACGCCCCATTTCGCGCGTCGCGGAAGATGCCCGCGCCCTCGCCGCACTCTACGAGGCACCGCAGATCTTGCGCGTCGTCAATGTTTGGGACGCCGCGAGCGCGAAGGTGGTCGCCGAACTGCCCGGCACGACCGCGATTGCCACCGCAGGCCATGGCATCGCCGCGAGCCACGGGTACCCCGACGGTGAACGTATCCCGTTCGAACTCATGCTCGCCTCGCTCGAACGCATCGTGGCGGTCACAGATCTTCCGGTAACTGCTGATCTCGACGGCGGGTTCGGTGACGCGGCCGAGGCCGTGCGCCGTGCGATCGGGGTCGGCATCTGCGGTGCGAATATCGAGGATCAGATGCGCCCGCTCGACGAGTCAGCGCTCGTGATGCGCAACGCGATGAGCGCCGGACTCAAGGAGGGGGTGAACTTTGTGCTGAACGCTCGCACGGACGCCCTCATCAGGAGCGAAGGGCTCTCGCGCGCAGAGGCGATCGACGAGGCGATACTGCGTGGGCGCGCCTATCTCGAGGCGGGGGCGCAGTGCGTGTTCGTGCCCGGCGTGCTGAACGCAGACGAAACACAGACACTCGTCGATGGCATTGGTGAGCGTCGCGTCAGCGTGATCGGTTTGCCGGGGGCGCTGAGCGCGGCAGAGTATGAGGCGCTTGGTGTGGCTCGCATCTCATACGGCCCGATGCCTCAGAACGTCGCTCTGACCGCGCTGAAGCGCCTCGGAGAGTCCCTGCTTGACGACGGCACCATTCCAGATTCGACCGAGAAGCTGAATAACTTCTAGCCCCGAACTACAGGCGCTCGAGTAGCGGGATTACCTGGGCGAGGTCGTGTTCGATCGACACGTCAGCGCGTTCGCGCACGATCGGTTTCGCGTTGTAGGCGACTGAGAGACCTGCAATTTCCATCATCTTGAGGTCGTTCGCGCCGTCACCGATCGCGACGGTCTGCGCCAGGGGAGTGCCGGTCTGCTCAGCCCATGACCTGAGTGTGCTCGCTTTCGCCTCGGCATCGATCACCGGACCAATGGTGCGACCCGTCAGGGCCCCGGCATTCACCTCTAGCCGGTTCGCCAGCCAGAAGTCGAGCCCGAGATCTTCTGCGAGCAGGTCGACCACCTCGAGAAAACCGCCCGAAACTACGCCAACCTTGCCACCCCGCACGTGCACCGCGGCGATGAGCTCGCGAATTCCCGGCGAGAGGCGCACCTTCTGATATGCCTCAGCAAAGACCGACTCGGGGGTGCCCGCGAGGGTGGCGACGCGCTCGGCGAGGCTGGCTGAGAAGTCGAGCTCGCCCCGCATGGCGCGCTCGGTGATCTCAGCTACCAGCTCGCGGGTGCCTGCCGACTCAGCCAGCAGTTCGATCACCTCGTCTTGAATGGTCGTTGAGTCGCAATCGAGCACGACGAGGGGGCGTGTGGCGCCGAAAGAAGTCATGATGACAAGGATAGGCTTACTTGCATGACGAATGTGTTGCGGTTCAGCGATGTCAGCTACGTGCGGAACGGCCGCCCGATTCTCGACGGCGTCACTTGGGAGGTGGACGAGTCTGAGCGCTGGGTGATCCTCGGCCCGAACGGTGCGGGCAAAACCACCATGATGCGCCTCGCAACCGCGAACGACTACCCGACGACCGGGCACGTCGACGTGCTCGGGCAGCGTCTCGGCACCTTTGACATTTGGGAGTTTCGCAACCGCCTCGGCTTCGCATCGACCGCGACGGCGCGCCGCATTCCGGCGAACGAGACCGTGCGCAACCTCGTGCTGACCGCCGCGTACGGCATCGAGGGGCGGTGGAACGAGGCCTACGACGATATGGACGTGCGCCAGGCCAACCGAATTCTCGCCGAGTGGCAGCTCACCGACCTCGCCGACCACCCCTTCGGCACGCTGAGCGACGGGGAGCGCAAGCGCGCCATGATCGCACGCGCGGTCATGGCCGACCCCGAGATGCTGCTGCTCGACGAGCCGAGCGCGAGCCTCGACCTTGGCGCCCGCGAGCGCCTGCTGCAGATGCTTTCGGGGTTCGCGCAGTCGCCGAGTTCGCCGGCAATGATCATGGTGACGCACCACGTCGAAGAGATCCCTCCGGGGTTCACTCACGTGCTGCTGCTCGGCGAAGGTCGCGTGCAGGCGGCAGGCCCAATCGCAGAGACCCTCACCGAAGCGAACCTCGAAGCGGCGTTCGGTCTGCCCTTCGAACTCAGCCAGTCAGGCGGACGGTACGCAGCGGTGGCACGCGCATAAGGCTTCGTAGGCTCTGCCAAGAGTTTCTGCTAAACTAGATCGTTGGTGCTGGCCCGTCCGCATCATTCCCAAGACCTCAGGGTGTGCTGTTACACGCCCTACGCAAGGCAACATCCGAAGGAAACCCCATGAAGAGCGACATCCACCCCGAGTACAACGCCATCGTCTTTCGCGACCTGGCCTCGGGCGAGACCTTCCTCACCCGCAGCACGCTGAGCAGCGACAAGACCATCGAGCTCGACGGTGCCACCTACCCGGTGATCGACGTTGAGATCTCGAGCGCTTCGCACCCGTTCTACACCGGTAAGCAGCGCATCCTTGACTCGGCCGGCCGCGTCGAGAAGTTCAACCAGCGCTTCAAGGGCTTCGGCGCCTAACGACTGGAAAAAGAGCGGCGGGAAATTTCCCGCCGCTCTTTTTGTTTGCCCGCTGCCGCCGCTACCTCAGCGGCCAATCGCCACTCGCGACGAAGCCGGGGTCTTTAACTCGGCGCATGTACTCCTGAAAGTTCGCGGCCTGCGCGGCTGCCCAGCCGATCTGCTGCTGGTGTAGGTCCATTACCTCACTGGGCAGCACGCCCGCATACTTCTGAGCGATGGCCTGTGCAACCTTGCCCGCGGCGATTGCGTCTTCGCCCGCATCGTGAGCGAGCCCGAGCGGCACGCCGTAGTGCGCGGCGACCACCTCGAGCGTGCGCTTTCCTTTGCGAAACCTGTCGAACTGCTTATCGAGGATCAGCGGGTCGATGACCGGGGCGATCGTGCTTGGCCAGGTGACACCGTAACGATGGGCCTCGGCCCGCAGCAGGCTCAGGTCGAACGGAGCGTTGTAGGCCACGATCGGCACCCCGCGGTCGAGCATTTGCAGCAACTGTGTGACGATCTGCGAAACTCCCACAGCTGCGTTGACTCCGCTCGCACGCGCGACCTCGGTCGTGATGCCGTGCACGTTCGCCGCCGCCTGAGGAATATCAATGCCCGGATCGATCAGCCAGTCGTAGCGCTCGAGCACCTCGCCACTGCCGCCGAGCAGCGCGATCGTGCTGCTGACAACCCGGGCCTGCCCGGTGTCGATGCCAGTGGTCTCGGTATCGAACACGGCCAACTTCTCGGCCCAGAGGGGGAGTGCGTTCGTCACGGTGTTCCTTTCGTTCGTGCTCAACCCTATCCGCCGTCGCCGACATCGGATTCCTGCAGGCACACCCAATAGACTCGTGGGGTGAAACAGTTGAGCCAGAGCAGCACAGGCGGCACGACGGCGCAGCGAATTGAGATCGACACCCTTGGCATGCGCACGCGCGCGTGGGTATATGGGGCGAGCCACGGCGCGCCGCTTATTCTCGTGCACGGCTTTCGCGGCGACCACCACGGTCTCGAAGGTCTCGCGGTAGCCGCGAGCGGGCTCGCGCCCGAGCTTCGCATTGTCATACCCGATCTGCCCGGCTTCGGTGCATCGCCGGCGGTTCCGAGCCGCGAGCACAACCTCGAGCTGTATGGCGAGTGGCTCTGCCAGTTCGCCGCAGAGGTGAGTGAGGGCTCGACATTCGCGATCCTCGGCCACTCATTCGGATCTCTTGTCGTCGCGAACGCGCGGTCCCAGGGTCTCTCGCCGAGCTCGACGACTCTGATCAACCCGATCTCCGCACCCGCACTCGAAGGGCCGCAAGCAGCGATGACGCAGCTCGCAATCGCCTATTACCGGGCGGCCGCAATGCTTCCGGAGGCGCCGTCGCGCACGCTACTCGCAAGCCCACTCATTGTGCGCGTCATGAGCGAGTTCATGGCGAAGACCCGCAACCGCGAACTGAGGGCGTGGATTCACGACCAGCACGATCGGTACTTCAGCCAATTCGCCGATAGCCGCACGCTGCTCGAAGCGTTTCGGGCATCGGTGTCGCACACCGTCACCGAGTACGCTGGCTCATTCAGCGGCCGCACACTGCTGATAGCGGGGGATCGCGACGACATCACGCCGCTGAGCGAGCAGTTGGCACTCGCGCACCGGCTCGAGGACGCCGAGTTGCGCGTGGTGCCGAATGTAGGGCACCTGGTGCACTACGAAGCGGTCGACTATGCGGCAGAGGGGCTGATCGCGTTTCTGCGCGCTGACAGCCAGCACGAAGGGGAGCGCGCAGCGTGAGGGTGCAACGCATCGAGAGCCTCGACATGCCGGGGCTCGAGGACTTCACGAGCCTCACCGACGTCGCGCTTCGCCGCAAACTCGAGCCCGAGGGAGGACTCTATCTTGCCGAGTCTCCGAAGGTCATCGAGCGTGCACTGCAGGCCGGCCATACGCCGAGGTCGGTGCTGCTGCTGGAGCAGTGGCTGCCGCGCATTGAGCCGATGCTCGAGGCGCATCCTGAGGTCGCGGTGTTCATGGGGGAGTCAGAGCAGCTCGAGGCGCTCACCGGCTTTCACCTGCATCGAGGCGCGCTCGCTTCGATGCACAGGCCGGAACCGCTCGATCCCTCCGAACTGCTCCGCGAGTCGCGTCGTATCGTCGTGCTCGAAGACCTCGCCGATCACACGAACGTGGGGGCCATTTTCCGTTCGGTCGCCGCGCTCGGCGCCGACGGCGTGCTGCTATCGCCGGGCTGCGCAGATCCGCTCTACCGGCGCGCAGTGCGCGTCAGCATGGGCGCGGTGCTGCAGGTGCCGTGGGCCAGGCTGCCGCATTGGCGCGAAGCCGGGCCGCTGATTCGCGACTCGGGTTTCGAGCTCGCCGCGCTCGCGCTGCGCGAAGATGCCGAGGATCTCGCAGATTTTGTGCACAGCGCGCCAGAAAAACTCGCGCTGATGTTTGGCACCGAGGGGGAGGGGCTCAGTCGCCGAGCCCTCGCCGCCGCAACTCGCTGCGTCACTATTCCCATGGAACACGAGGTCGATTCCCTGAATGTATCAACGGCCGCAGCGCTCGCGCTTTGGGCTGTACGCACGGCCGACGGTGCGGCTCACGGGGGAGACTCGCCCCGAGCCTCGCTCAGCCGATAGATAGCTTGGATCGCTAGGCTCGCCGCATGCCCTTTCGTCTTCGCGCCTTCTTGTATGCGCTCTTTGCGCTGCTCGTTGGGGTGCTCGCGTATCTGCTCGGGGTCGGCAGCTTTCTCGGCCAAAGGGCGGAGGCAAGCGTGCTCGAGGCCTCGGCATTCGAAGCTGATCCCGCCGGTCCGCTGAGGCTCGTCTCAACCCCCAACGTGCTCATCGCACTCGCTGTTATCGGAGTCATCGCGCTCTGGGTGCACGGCATTCTGAGAACACTTTCGATTCTTGCCGTCAGCTCGCTCGCGATCCTCGCGTCGCAGGTGCTGAAAGAACGTTGGCTGGATCGGCCGCAACTGCTGGAGTATGATGCCGCGAATACGTTTCCCAGCGGCCACATGACGGTCTATGCGGTATTAGTTGGCGCCCTCGTGTGGGCGCTGCCCGTGAGCGTGCGCTGGCTCGCGATGCTGCTCTCGACAGTGCTGCTGTGCGTGGTGTCCTGGCAACTACTTGAATACGGGTGGCACCGACCCAGCGACCTGCTTGGCGCGTTGGCTTTGGCGCTGCTTGCCTTTGCGGTCGCTGCCTGGATAGGCCCGCGAAAGTCGAGGCGTGCCCAGCGGCGCCCTGGTGTCACCGCAACCACGACGAACCGCATCGTATCGATCGTGTTGACAATCGGTGGCGTGCTGTTGGTGCTCGGCGCTCTGGTTCTTGCGGCCGTCGCGGCCTCGTCGCATAGTGATGCACTCATGCTGAACTCGGGGGAGATCGCCCTCTTCGGAGCGAGCGCGCTCACCGTGCGCACGCTCGCGAAGCTCTGCCCGTAGCATTGCGACCTGGTCCGCTTACTCAGGCTCAGATTCTCTCAACGGCGCGCCGCGCGCGATACGCTGAAGCGATGCATCCTTTCGAGCTGACCACGGCGAGGCTTGTTCTCAACCAGCCGAACGCGGGCGATATCGAAAACATTGCGCGATTTTGCGCTGATCCGCTGTTCGAGCAATTTATGGTGACGCCATGGCCATACGAGCGCCAGCATGCCGAATGGTTCGTCGAGCAGGCAGTGCCCACAGGCTGGGCCGATGGAACTGAGTGGAATTGGGCCATTCGTTCTCGGGCCGATAGCCCGCTCATGGGCATGATCGGCGTTCGTAATGCGAACGGAATGATCGGGTACTGGCTTGGTGCTCCTTATCGCCAGACCGGGTTTATGTCAGAAGCGACCCGCGCGGTCATCGATGCCATATTCGAGAGGAGCGAGCTCGAACGACTGCACTGGGAATGCAGGCGCGGCAATGTCGCGTCACTGAGAACAGCGCGGAAGGTTGGTTTCAGCTACGCCGGAGTCGCCGACGGGACGATCCTCGGACGCGACGGTAATCCCGTGAGCTCCTGGGTCGCGACTCTCGACCGGCATGAATCGCGCAAACCAAAAGCCGGATGGCCAGGCTGCTGACCCTCGTGCGGTCATGTTTTCGAGCCAAAGCAACGGCTCTCGTGGTTTACCGATAATCCATATTATGTCAGTTAAAGGAAATAGCGTTGACTGGGCTCTCCGTCTCGCCAGAGATTCTCAGCCTGGTGTGCGCGATCTCCCGATAGGTTGAAGAGCAGTAACACTCGCGCCCAAAGAAAAGTGAGGCGATCAATGGTGATTTGGAGACGCTGGGTCTTTCCAATTCTGATGGTGCTCGTGTTCGGCGTGATCGCCGCATCGCTCGCCAAGATGGCGTTCTTCTCCTCAGAACAGCAGCCCACGGTCTCCCCTGGCGGCGCGGTCTCCGACCCAGTCGTGCTGGTCGAGACTGCCACCATCGTGAACGATCTGTCACTGCAGGGCAAAGTGGCACGAGACGCCGATGTCACGCTTCGCGCAACCTCTACAGGTTCAGTGACCGCAGTGCACGTTGGCGACGGCGGTGTCGTCGCTGCCGGGCAGGCCCTCTTCACCGTCAAGCTCGAAAACGGCCGCAGCGAAGACATCGTCGCCTCTGAATCGGGCCGACTCGGGGGTTTCGGCATCGTTGCTGGCCAAGACGTGACCACTGGATCAG
>CALCJF010000088.1 GCA_937967375.1 uncultured Leucobacter sp. | reverse complement strand
GGTGGTGCCGAGGCGCGGCGGCGGGTTCACCGTCACGACCGAGCGCAGCGGTGCCTGGGTGCGGCGCGATCGCAGACGAGTGAGCGCTGAGCAGGTGGTGTTCGCGGGCGGCACATGGGGCACGCAGCAGCTGTTGCACCGCATGAAGCACGCTGGCGCGTTGCCGGGGCTGTCTGACGAGCTCGGCAAGCTGACCCGCACGAACTCCGAGGCACTCGATGGTGCGGTTGCGGTGCGGGTGCCCGAGCAGCTCGGGCTCGCGAAGGGCGTCGCCATCACCACGTCGTTTCATATCGACGAGCGCACCCACGTTGAAAACGTGAGGTACGGCCCGGGGTCGAACCTGATGGGGGCGCTTGCCACGATGCTCGTGCCGGGCGATCGCGGCGTCGCCGCAAGGCTTGGCTCACTGATGCGGCAGGCACTTCGGGCGCCGATCACCTCGCTCAGGCTCGCATCGCTGCGCCGCTGGAGCGAACGAGGCATCATCGCGCTCGTGATGCAGACTGCCGACAACTCGCTCACCCTCTCGCTGAAGCGCCGGCTCGGCGGCTTGCTGCCGCCAGCGCTCACGAGCGCGCAGGGCGAGGGTGAACCGAACCCGAGCTATCTGCCCGGCGCGCACGCGGCTTCGAAGGCGATTGCGGGGCGGCTACAGCAGGCGTCCGGGGTGCGGGCAGAGGCGCGAGGATCCTGGCCCGAAGTGTTCGGCATTCCCCTCACGGCGCACTTTCTCGGTGGTGCGGTGGTCTCGGCATCTCCGGAGTCGGGCGTGGTCGACGCGTATCATCGCGTCTGGGGGTACCCCGGGCTGCACGTCGTAGACGGCGCCGCCGTGCCCGCGAACCCGGGCGTCAACCCGTCGCTGACGATCACCGCGATGGCAGAGCGGGCCATATCGCACTGGCCGCGCAAGGGCGAGACAGACGAGCGGCCAGCGCAGTAGCTCGCCGTGGCGCTGCGGGGTTGGGTGAGGGCGAACCGTCCGCCCAACCCCGCAGCACTTAGTCGTCGCCGAACTCGCCAACGACCTCGATGGCCTCGGTGCCCTGGCCGATTCTCGTGTACTTCGCCGGGTCGCGCCGCCTGAGGCGTACCGCCCAGACGATACCGGCTGCGGCCAGCACGACCATGGGTGCGAGCAGCAGTGCGTTCACCCATCCGGTGAGACCCGTGAGCAACTCGAAGTTGCTCAACATCAGCCAGAGGCCCGCCGCCAGGCCGACCGCCCCGAGCGCCGGCGCAATATACACGCGGAAGACTCCGTGGCCGCGGCGATCCTTTGCGAAGTACCGCAGCACCGCGATCATGCAGACGAGCTGCAGCAGCACCACGCCGACGATGCCAACGCCGTTCGTCCAGAGCAGCAAGTGCATGTACGGATCGCCTCCGAGTAGCACGGTCACCGCGATCGCGATCACCGAGCCGATGCTCACCGCCACGCTCGCATTCGACGGCGAGTCGAACCTGGGGTTTGTGCGCGCGAAGCGCGCGGGCATCACGCCGTCACGGCCCAGGGCGAAGAGATAGCGTGAGGTCGCATTGTGAAACGCGAGCGTCGCCGCGAAGATGCTCGTCACCATGAGCACGTCCATCGCCGTTTTCGCCCAGTGGCCTACGTACGAATCGATCATCGTGAAGTAGAGCGACTGAAACGAATCAGACGTCGTCACCTTTAGGAGCCCGTCGACGCCGTAGGCGGCCGACGCGATCCAGGTGACGAAGCCGTAGAACAGCGCCAGAAACGCGACCGCGAAGTAGGTCGCGCGTGGCACCGTGCGGGCCGGCTGCTTCGCCTCTTCTGAGTAGATCGCCGTGCTCTCGAAGCCGAGAAACGCGCCGAGCGCCAGTACGAACATGCTGCCGCTCGTCGGGTTGAACACGTTCTTCGGCGCGAAGGGCTCGGCGCTGAAGTTCGATGTTCCCTCGGTCACGAGCACGGCGACCGTGAGCACCACCAGAATGAGCACCTCGGCGCCCATGAGAATGCCGAGCAGCCGGGCGCCGATCGTGATGCGCCGATAGCCGAGCACCGCGACCACCACCGCAGCGATCAGCGCATACACCGACCAGTGCACGTCGAGACCGGTGAGATCGCGCACGGCAGACTGGGCGTAGAAGCCGAAGAACCCGAAGAAGCCGAAGCAGATCAGGGCATACGACGAGAGCGCGACGAGCGCGGCCCCCGCGCCCGCGGGGCGGCCGAGGCCGTTGCCGATGAATGCGTAGAAGGCGCCCGCGCTTCGAATGTGTCGTGCCAAAGCCGTGAGCCCCGCAGCGCAGAGAATGTAGACGACGCCAGAAAACACGTACGCACCGGGCGCGCCGATGCCGCCGAGCATGAATGCCAGGGGAGCGGCGCCGGCGACGACGGCCAGCGGCGCAGCTGCGGCGACGACGAAGAAGACAATGTCAACGACGCCGAGTGAGCCGCTCTTCAACGATCCGGCCTGCGGCTGTGACGCCTGCGCGTTGGCCGCGGGCGTGACACTGGCGCTCACAGCGAGGGCCACCAATCGCGCGAGGTCCACAGTGCGAGCTCGGCCTCGACGGCGGCGCCGATGCGAAACACCGTCTGGTCGTCATAGGTGCGGCCCACAATCTGCACGCCGGTCGGCACGCCGTTCGCGGCGCGGCCAGACGGCACGGCGAGTACGGGCACGCGCCCGACAACGTTGAAGGGCAGCGTCATCAGCTGCGAGAAGATTGCGGCCGAGTCGGTACAGGCCTCGTTGGCGGCCATGCCGGTGTTTGCAATGGTCGGGCAGATCAGCGCATCGTACTGCTCGAGCAGGTCGCCGAGCGGGCGGTAGAAGGCGGTCTCAGCCTCGACGCCCTCGATGTAGCTGCCCGCGGTGCCGGCCGCCTCTATGAAAGCTCGCGTGTAGGGCATCAGCTGCGCGACCTTCGCCGGGTCTTCTTCGCCGACGCTCTCGATAAACGGCCCCATGACCGCGCCGAAGTGTGCCCACGCGATCTCGAGCACGCGATCTGGGGTCCACGGCAGCTCGACCTCGTCAACGATCGCACCCGCCGAGCGCAGCGCGTCGGCGAAGCGCAGGGTGTTCGCGACGACCTCGGGGTCGGGTGTGTAGCCTCCGAGCGAGATGCACAGCGCGATCTTCGTGCCAACGAGGCTCTGCGCCTCCGCGGTGAGTAGCAAGCCGGGCCTGAGTGAGGCCTGGTCGCCGGCCCAGGGGCCCGAGATCACATTCTGCAGCAGGGCGGTGTCCGCGACGCTTCTGGCCATGGGGCCGTCGGCGCAGTACGTGTCGCTGTTGAAGGGCGCGAGGCCGGGCACACGCCCGAACGGGGGCTTGAATCCGACCACGCCGCAGTACGACGACGGAATGCGAATGGAGCCGCCGATGTCTGAGCCGGTGGCGAGCACGGTCGATCCGGCTGCGAGCACGGCGCCGGCGCCTCCCGAGGAGCCGCCCGGGGTCATCTCGGTGTTGAATGGGTTGCGTGTGATGCCCCAGAGTTCGGTATGCGTGACGGGAGCGCAGCAGAATTCGGGGGTGGTGGTGCGGCCGTGCACTACGGCACCCGAATTGAAGATGCGGTCGACGATCGGGTGGGTGACAGCTGCGACGTTGCCGCGCTCGAGCAACGATCCCTCTTCCGAAAGCCGACCGGCGATCGGCTGCTCCTCTTTCAACATGAGCGGGATGCCCTCGAGGGGGCGCGCGGTGCCGTCTTTGAATCGCTGCTCCGATTCGCGGGCTGCGGCATACGCGTCGTCGAGCATCTGCTCGGTGACCGCGCCGATCAGCGGTTCGGTGCGCTCGGTGCGCGCGACGACTGCGTCGAGTAGCTCTACGGGTGAGAGCTCTCGACGGCTCAGCAGGCCCGTCGCCTCGGTTGCTGTCATGTACTCGAGATCCACGATGATCCTTTCGCTACGAGAGCAACGACCCTGCTGCTCTTCGCAATTATCGTACAACGTACCGTACGGTGTACCACAAGAGTCAATGTTGGGTACGCTAGAGCCATGGAAGAGACGATTCGCCCAGCATCGCGCCGGCCCCGAGGGTCCCTCGACCGCGCCACGGTCGCAGGTGCCGCGCTCGATCTGATCGAAACGCGGGGGATCGAAGAGCTGACCATGCGCTCGCTTGCCGCGCATATCGGCTGCGGCACGATGACGCTGTATCGATACGTGCACGATCGCGACGACCTGCTCGAGGCCGTGGTCGAGCGCCTGATCGCAGAACTCGACGTGCCGAGTGTCGTCGCCCGGTCTGGCGATGACTGGCGGGTGGGGTTTCAGAACCTCATGCACGCCTACCGAGAACTCGCCTTCCGACGCCCGCGGGCCTTCGAGCTGCTCGCCCTTGCGCCCTACGAATCGGGGCCGGTGCTCCCTCACCTCGAGCAGACCGTCAGCTTCTTTCAGCAGACCGGTCTCTCGGAGCAGGATTCATTGCTGCTGCTCAGTTTCGCCGATGCGTTCTCGACGGGCTTTCTCG
>CALCJF010000087.1 GCA_937967375.1 uncultured Leucobacter sp. | reverse complement strand
CCGAGCGGATCGCGAAGCCGAGTAGCGCGGCAGCTCGTGTCATGATTCCCATGACCGGAATGCTCGCGCGCCGACAGGGCGGGCACCTAGCGCGAGCGCCCCTCAGCGCCCCTCAGCGCCCCTCAGCGCCCCTACACCCAGACCTGGATACCTGGGTCTTGTGGCAGGTGGTCGAGGCCGTGCGACGAGAGCGTGCCCGCTTCGAGCGCGGCAATAGACCCGACTGAGGCGCGGCGACCCCACACCCACGCACCGTCCTGTATCCAGCGGCGCGCGGCGAGGTCTGCGGCAGTCTCCAGGGCGTCGTGCGTGCGGAAATGCCAGGCCCCGGTTTCGAGGCCCGTAATGACCGACTGGCAGGCTGCGGCGACAAAGTTCGTGTTGATATCGAGCAGCGGGATACCGGCGCGGTTCGCTTGGTCGCGCAGCGAGGCGGAGGGGCCGCGCTCGTCGATTGCCGTCCACACGGGGCGACCTGCGTTGGCTTGCAGCTCTTTGAGGCGCAGCAGCGCCCAGGCTGAGCCGTCGCGGTGCCCGTCGCGGATAATCTCGGTGATCTTGCCGAGCTCGGGGTGGATGCCTGAGATGGTGATCGCGGCGTCTACGCCGTCAACGCCGACCGCTGCGGCGGCGCAGATAGGTGAGTCTTCGGGGATCATTTCGAGGGTGCGGCCAGCGTTCCAGGTGTTCGCGGGTATGACTCGCTCGCTGCTGCCGGTGCGGCGGTTGCCGTAGGCGCGGGCGAACCCGTTGGTATCGGTGCCGAACTTGCCTCGGAATGATTCGAGGCCGCGCATGTCGAACAGGTGGTTAAACCCTGGGTGCCACTTCGCGACCCCGGCGAGGTCGTCGGGGTCGAGGTCGTCGGGTATCCCGAAGTCCACGAAGAATGTGCGCGGGCTCGGCGAGGCGCGCAGCTCGTCAAGAATCGGGTTGTACCAGGTGCTCTCGACGGTGCCCTCGGTGGACATGATCCAGAGCTGCGGCTGATGCCTCGTGATCATGCGCCTGGTCGTCGTGGTCGGGGCGATAGCTTGGATCAGGTCGCGGCCTTGCCGCTCGGTGAACGCCCACGCCTCGTCAATGGTGTTCTTGTCCGACTGCTTCGAGTGCAGGTTATCGGGGCCCGGCGCGTGCGGTCGCCACTCGCTATCGTTCACGAAGCGGATCATTTCGGAGCCGTTGCCGCGCAGGTACTTCGACGCGATACCGGAGCCGACCGCGCCGATGGGCGAGTTCTCCAGCACGTCTTCCATCTCGCGGAACTTCTCACGGGCGTGGGTGCCGTCCTGCGCGGTGTACCAGGCGCGACGGTTCGGCCCCATCATGCAGTTGCCGATCGAGTCGATAGCGTCGAGCGTGGTCTTCCCAAACTGGCGTTGCACGGTCACCACTACGGTGTCGTAGAACAGGGTGCCCGTGTCGGGGTCTATCTCTGAGGCCCCGGCAAGCACGTATTCTTGCGCGGGTATGAGCGGCCATTTCATCGCCGACGCGATAGCGGCCCTATGCGGGAGCAGGTTCCGACGCGTGGGGTTCAGGGGTGTCGCTTGCCGGGGTTCCGGCATATAGCGCTGGGTCAATGGTGAGAGCACGGATCAGGGCCTTCGTTTCTTCGGTCATACCAGCAGAGTCTCCGACATCGGCGGTCAGCTTCTCGACTAGTACGGTGAGCTGGGCAGCTGCTTGCACTGAGGCAACGGCGGACTTGGGGAGTTCGACTATCGCGGCCAGGCGCAGCGCGGTTGCGCAGAGCACGCTCTTCGCGGGTGTCATTTGCCCTTTCTCGCGAATGTCTGCGATCAGCTCCCTAACTGCTTCGACTTGCAGCGAATCACCGAATTTTGCGGAGGTTTCACCCTCGAATATGTCGAGTTTCAGCGCCGTGTTTGCGGTCATTTTCGTGGCCTCCGTTCGGAATTTTTTTCTAGCGGTTCGGGGAGAGATGAGAGGGGGGAGTGCATGGGTGTCGGGGCATCGAGCACGGAAAAACGACCGTCACCATGCGCGCGACGGTTCTGCTTGTTGCTCGCTCGCTTCGACCCGGCTGACCGACGCGACTGGTCGGTGCGCGGTCGTGCGTTCGACTGATGCTGCACCATCTGGGTATGCGTTGTACCATCGGGCCACGCCTCGCATGCTGTCGTGCGGGCGCACCTTGCGCACTCGTGCTTCGACCTCGGCTCGGCCTGGGTCGAGCGTCACGATCCGGTAGCGCAGGCGCGCGTACTGCTGGAGCTGGTCACGAGCTGGCACCGCGTGGATCATCCACACCGTGCAGGGGTAGCGCATGCGCAGCGCCCGAGCTACTGCCGCCTTGCGTGCACCGATAGCGATGTTCCTGATGTGCTGCGGGTATCCGTGCGCGTCGGTCACGTCACCGAGCGTGAGCGCCGCCGCGATCCGGTCGAGGTCGATCACCACGTCACCGAGCTTGGCGTGCTCGCGCACATAGCTCGACTTGCCCGCTGCCGGTGGGCCGACGATCACCACGACCGTGATGCCGGACGGATCGACGCCCGACACTGCGAGGTGCTGCCGCTTGCCGTTGCACGGGTTACAGGCGGGGCGCAGGTTTTCCATGCTGTCGTCGCCGCCCAGCTCTTTCGGGATGATGTGGTCTTTGGTGGTCGCACGCTTTGTGCAGCCGGGGAGCTGGAGCCAGCACACCGGCCCGTAGTAGTCGATCACTGCACGCGTGAGCTTGGTGCTCTCGTGCCCGCCCTTGTGGTTACGAGACACGAGCGCCCCTTGCCCGAGCCGATAGGTAGGCGTTGATCGACGCCCGAGAGTATCTGGGGTATCTGCCGACGTATGTCCATTGCGGGCCTCGCCCGGCACCACGTAGCTTCTCAAGCGAGCGCTTCGTGATGCCGAGCAGCACCGCTGCCTCTTCGGTCGTGAGTAGTGGGGCGGGGGCTTTGCGTGGTGTGGTCATTTCCAGAACTCCCACTGCTTCGCGAGCACGCCCGCCCATCTGGTGCCGAGCTTGTTGATCTTCGCGAGCATGTCGCCCGACACTGGCGTGCAGTAGAGGTCGTCGCTCGTGTCGAACTTAGCCATGCCTTGCAGCTCGGCAACGGGGGCCTCGAAGTCGTGCAGGGTATTGAACTCGATAGCTGCCGCTTGCAGTGCGGTAGTCATCGCGCCCGTTCCTGTTCGCTCATGTTCTGCTCAATGATTCGCCGCCCCAACCTCCGAAGCGCCGCCTTTCGAGTCCATCCAGTACCGCAACGGCCATGTCCAAGCCCCTCAGGTGGGAAGTGCCACTCGGCCAGATACCCATTGAAGTAATTGCGCACCGCACGCCAGTTACGTCGCTTAATCTGTGGCAACAAGTAGCCCTGTACCCCATACCGCACCCTGCGCCGTTTAATGTCGCTAAGCAGCCCTACCGGGTATGTCCCGATACCATGTTCCTCGGTTGGTTGGTTCATCGGTCTGCCTTTCGTAGTGCTGCGATGATTGCGGCGATGCCGAGCACGAGCACGAGGCACGAGCCGAGCCCGGTTTCGGTGAGTAGCTGCCAGATGTTCATGGCTTCTCTCCCTCTACTGGAACCGCCTCCACGTCGTCCTCGATGGCCTCTGCGATCGCTTTTAGCAGCACGGCGAGTGAGCGCGGGTTGCCTTTAGTTTTTGCTGAGAAGTTCCCTACTGAATCGATCAAGACGCCAGCGTGCTCATCGAGCAGGTACACCCCGCCTCGGAATACGTACATTGGGCTCGTCATCTCACGCTTCGTCTCAACCTCGGGCACTACCTCGTCGCACTCTGTGCAGCCTTTGCCCTCGGGTACTACCTCGTGGCACTCTGTGCAGCGTTGCGCTCGTCGGCTGGCGCGGCTCGCGTGCACCTGATCCATGAGCAGGCGGTCGATGTCGCGCAGCATCTTGTAGGCGAGCTGCATTGCCTCTGCCCACGATCTGGCAAAGCCTGTCCAGGTGCCGCCTAGTGCCTCTTCCTCAGTCTGGTTGAGTGTCGGGTCGTCGATATCGATCCACCATTTCCGCTCGGCTCGATCACGGTAGACGTGTGCTCGTAGCTCGGCCGGGTTGCGTTTCATTGCATGCCACCTAGTGCTGCGGCGCTGATGATTGCCCCGGCGAGTGCGAGCAGCACGACGATCATGCCTTGGATGAACAGGTGGGGCTCGCGGGGTTGGTGTGTGTTCATGCTGCGACCGCCTTGCGCGGCTGGGTAACCTCGTGATCTGTCGCGGTGTTGGCTTCGAGGCCAACGATGCGACCATCGCCGAACGAGGTTCCGCTACCTGGCAGTTCACGAGCGCGGGCCTTGCCAAGAGTGAGCGATTCAAGGTGCTCGTCAACGCGGGCACGGTTCCCGACTAGCACGAGCGCGGTCGAGTCCGAAACGGTCGCCGTAGCGGCCTCCCTAGCGGCCTCCAGGCGCTCGCGCACACCGTTACCGAAACCGATGATGAAGCCACGGCGCTCTCCGAGCTTTTCCGATTCGGTGGCCCATTCCCACCAGCGGCGCTCGCGCTTCCACCATGCGCGCATGGCGTGCATCTGCTGACGGTCGAGCGATTCGGCCAGGCGTAGGGCTTGTTCTGCGTCGTCCTTGACGCCGACAATAACGAGCGCGACGTAGCCGGTGCGGCGGTTCTGCCGGTAGTAGCTCGTTACCTGGCCCAGACCATCTAGCGCGATGCAGAGTGACCAGCGGCGGGCGTCGGCGTACTGTGCGCCGTCGAGCACGTGCAGCAACTCGATAACCTCTGCAGTCTGACCGCTAGCGGCTTGCAGCTCCGCGGTTTCGATCTGGTATTGAATCATGAGCGCTTCGGCTGCTGCGGTGAGCGCTTCGGCTTCCTCGGGTGTGGTGCTCTCGGCTTTCGCGGGTGTGGTGCTCTCGGCTTTCGCGAGTAGCTGATTTATGAGTGCGATCTTCTTTTCGCGCTTGTCGTTCATGCTGGTTGCCTTTCGAGGATTGTTGCGGCGGTCTGGTCGCATCGGCAGCAGGTCAGGTCGTTGTTGAGGTAGTGGTTGAAGCGTGAGTTTTGGGCGGGGCAGCGGATCGCTTGGCAAGCTCGGATTACGTCGGTGTATTCGGCTGCTCGGGCTCGGGCGGCTTCGCGGGCGGCTTGGTCGGCTCGTTCGGCTGCGTCGATGTATTTGCGGCCTGCTGGTGGTCGTCTGTAGGTGGTTTCTGCGGTCATGTCTTGACCCCCTTTTGCGTGTTGCTTCGATGGTGGGAGGGGTTGAGGTCGTCATGTCCTGGTATGCGAGCTTTTAGTGCTTCGCATATCAGGGCGTTGCTTCGACGGAGCCTGGGGGCTTCGGCTTGCACGCTCGCGGGGTTAGCGCGACATGACCGGGATATCGACACGGGCGGTTGGGTGGTGGGTTGAGCGCGCCCGGGTATGCCTTGACCGCGCCCGACCGTGTCGTCGGGGTGGCTTCTTGGTGACCAGGTGTTGACTGGCGCGGTAGCCCACCGCGTTTCCCCCATGTGTTGCCTGGGTAGCGTCGCTGTTCAGTTGACCCCGTGAGGGTCTAAGGGGGTTGCTGCCGTGCAGCGTGGCGGTTCATCGGCGAACCGGCTTCGCGAGCGCTTCGATTTCTGAGCGCAGATAGCGGCGGTGAGTGCCACCAGGTTTTGAGGCTGTAAGTGCGCCGCGCCGCGCCATTGCGGCGAGACCTGCTGGGGTGAGACCGCTCATGCGAGCGGCGTCTGCGGGGCGCACCCATTCGCTTTCGTGAGAAGTATTACGTTCTGGCATACCAGAGAGCATACATCACGAAACGACATAGTCATCACATTAAGGTAGCGCTATGTCGTTTATTGCGATTCGTGTTACGATTCCGGCATGAGCATGACAAACCCAATTGGAACACCACGGGGCACAGACGCTGTGGTAGGCGAACGCGTGCACCAGCTAATGTGGCGCAACCATGAGTCGCAGACTAGCTTCGCGCCGCGCCTCGGCATCGGGCAGGCAGCCTTGTCAATGAAGCTTCGCGGCAGGCGCGGATGGAGCACTGACGAAGTGCTCACGGTAGCTCGACACTTCGGTGTGTCGGTTGACTACCTATTTGGAAATGATGATGGAGTGGGCCCTGCCGGGATCGAACCGACGACATCCACGGTGTAAACGTGGCGCTCTACCAGCTGAGCTAAAGGCCCTCTCGCCAACCTGCCGCTACCGATTCACTCGGCACCTGCAGATCAGACTCGTACAAGCTTAGTGGGTATTTCGGTCGCGGTTTGACACGAGTGTCACTACCGCGACCGAACCCCGGTTGCTGAAGTGCCTACAGCGCTGCGACAGCCTCGCGATACGCCGCAAAATCACGGGCTTCGCCCGGTGAAGTCTCGAACGAAGCCAAGACCTTGCGATCCTCGCCAATAATCACGGTTGCGCGTGTCGCGATGCCGCGCTCTTCGACGAACGCACCGTACTCGCGCGCGACGGCGCCGTGCGGCCAGAAGTCAGACAGGATCGAGAATTCATAGCCCTCTTGCTCGGCCCACACTTTCAGCGAGAACACCGAGTCGACCGACACGCCAACGAGGCGCACCTTGGCGTCATTGAACACGGCGAGGTTGTCGCGCAGCTCGCACAGTTCGCCCGTGCAGATGCCCGAGAACGCGAGCGGGAAGAAGACGAGCGCAACGGGGCCCTCGGCCACGAGCTCTGAGAGCGTGAGCTCTTCGCCGTGCTGGTTCGAAAGTGTGAAATCTGGGGCGACTTCGCCGACCTGAATGACCATTCTGACTCCTTATCGAGGTGTGATTGTCAGTCTATTGGCACCGCCGATCGTGGGCGGCACGTTACCCTCTATCTCATGGCAAAACTGCATTTTCGCTACGCCGCGATGAACGCTGGCAAGAGCACCGCGCTGCTGCAGGTCGCGCACAACTACGAGACGCTCGACAAGCGCATGATGCTCGTGAAGCCCGCGGTCGACCTGAAGGGTGGCGATCGCATCGTGTCGCGCCTCGGTGTCGAGAGCCCGGTCGACTTTCTGTGGGCCGACGGCGAGCCGTTGCCCGTCGAGGGCGCAGACCTCGACGTGATCCTCGTCGACGAAGCGCAGTTTCTTTCGCCGCACCAGGCAAACATGCTGCTCGACGTCGCCGTGCGGGTCGGCGTCACCGTGATCGCCTACGGGTTGCGCACTGATTTTCGCGGCGACAGTTTTCCGGGCGCGGCCCGCCTGCTGTGCATCGCGCACGAGATCGAAGAGATTCGCACGCTTTGTCGCTGCGGTTCGAAGGCGACGATGAATCTGCGCAGGATCAACGGCGTTCCCGTGTTCGCGGGCAACCAGGTTGCTATCGATGACGGCACGGTCGAGTACGAGTCGGTGTGCGCCGCCTGCCACGCGCGTTTTCGTGAAGAGGCGGGCGCAGTCTGGGAGTAGGGCGCTCAACCGCCTCGCTCAAACGAAACGGTAGGCTCAGGGCATGACTGAGTCGACACCGAACGCCTACTTCGTTGCTCTTGGCGAGGATCGCTACCTGCCGACCGATCACGCGGGTGGGGCCTGGCGCGATGATGAGCTTCACTTGGCACCGGTCGCAGGTCTCGTGATTCATCACCTCGAGCGCTGGCGCGAGGCCAACGTCGACGCCTCGCTGATCTACAGTCGGTTTACATTCGAGGTGCTCGGACAGATTGGCAAGCAAGAGATCTCGCTCAGCACGGAAGTGGTGCGCGCGGGCCGCACGATCGAGCTCGTCGAGGCAACGGCTACCATCGGCGACCGGGTGACGATTCGTGCCAGGGCTTGGTTGTTGCAGCGCTCTGACACCGCAGACGTTGCCGCCCACGAGTTCGCGCCAATGCCGGCTCCCAACGAATGCAGTGATGCCTCATCCCTGCTCGATTGGCCGGGCGGCTTCATTCGCAGCCTCTCCGCACTGCAGGCGCCTGGCAGGCGCGCAGGCCGCGCCCGGGCTTGGCTCTCGAGCGAGCACGATCTCGTTGCGGGGGGGCCGTCGCAGCCGCTTGCCGAGTACGCGAAGTTGCTCGACACGGCGAACGGTATCGGCGTGCGTCAAGAGCCGAAAGCCTGGATGTTTCCGAACGTCGATCTCACCCTGCATTTCTTCGCGCGCCCGAGCGGGCGCAAGGTCGGCCTCGATACGCGCGTCGCGTTCGGCTCCGAAGGCATCGGCGTCACGAGCAGTGTGATGCACGACGAGCACGGGCCAGTAGGCACGATTCAGCAGTCGCTGACACTGCGGCGCCTGGGGTAGCTCGGGCCAGGCCCCGATAGAGCTCAGCTCAAAGCAAGGTCTACCGCAGCCTCGATGTGCAGCTTCGCGGTTGGAAACACCGGCACTGGGCTGTCAGCCTGCGTCACGAGCAACTCGATCTCGGTGCACCCGAGAATAATGCCTTCCGCACCTTCGGCGACGAGCGAGTCGATGATACTGCGAAAGCGCGCCCGAGTGCTTTCGCTCGATACTCCGACCGCGAGTTCAGCGAAGATCGCGTGGTGTACGGCCCGGCGATCCTCTTCGCCCGGCACGATCACCTCGACACCGTGCGACGCGATGCGATCGCGATAAAACGCTTTCTCCATGGTGAAGGCGGTGCCCAGCAGGCCAACCTTCTTCAAGCCCCGGGCGGTCACGGCTTCGCCCGCGACATCGCCGATGTGCAGCACAGGCACCTGCACAGCCGCCTGCACCTCGTCGACGAGCAGGTGCATCGTATTGGTGCAAATGAGCACCATGTCGGCTCCGGCGTGTTCGAGGCCCTGTGCGGTGTGGGCGAGAATCTCGGCTGCATCGTTCCAGCGGTCGGCGCTCTGCAACTCGCTGATCTGCTGAAAATCGAGTGATGCGAGCGCAATTTTTGCGCTGTGCAAACCACCAAGGCGGTCGCGCACGAGCTCATTCGCTTCGCGGTAGTAGATCGCCGTCGACTCCCAGCTCATTCCACCAATCATGCCGATGGTCTTCATGGTGTGCTCGCTTTCGCTCGGGCCGTCAGAGGCTGAAATTGGGTACCTTTCAAGCGAAGCGGATCGCGGCCCCAGAGACAACCGCAGATCGGTGAGGCGAGGCGTAATGGCGGCTTATGAAACCACGGCTACGCTGAAAGCATGTGCGCACACTACTGAGTAGACGGCTTCGAGGGGGGCGCCTCGCGCCGCGCCAGTGGTTCGAGCGTTCGCTTCGTTTCGGTGAGCGCCGCCACCATGACTGTGGACGAGTCGCGCGATGACGCGCTGATGCTTGCCTGGGCGAGGGATCAGCACGGCCACGCGCGAATTACCGGCAGCAGGGCGCGCAATCTCAATCCCCTGATTCACGAGGGCAGGGGAGCCCGCCGCGCAGACCTCGGCTGGTGGGGATTGCATGTTGGCGGTGTGCCCGCACCTTTCAGCGCATTCAACTCGCGCGACGACA
>CALCJF010000086.1 GCA_937967375.1 uncultured Leucobacter sp. | reverse complement strand
TTCAGTCGAGCGACGTTCTTCAACTGCTTTGCTTCGAAAGCCGAGCTCTTCTGGCTCGAAGTTGACGCGCTGATCGCCTCGCTGCGTGCCCATCTCGAAGCGCAGCTAGCGGCAGAAGTGCGGCCCTCACTGCGCGAGGCGCTGCTCGGTTTTGCGGCGACGTTCGAGAGCAGCCATATCCCGTGGGCGCTGCAGAACTACCGCCTGCTCGAGGCGGCAGAAGATCTCGCCGCGAGTGGCGCCGGGCGCGTGCTCGAACTGAACCGCGCGTTCGTGCGCTACCTGCAAGAGACCGAGGAGCTTGCGGCGATCGAATTGCAGGCCCTCGCGGCGGCAACGACCGCGACGCTCGTGAGCGGCCTGCTCGGCTGGATCGACGCGGGCGTGACGCGAGGGCCGTTCGGTGAACACCTCGGGCGAGCCCTAATACACTAGCTCGCATGGCAATTCTTCCTATCGTGATCTGCGGCGAACCCGTGCTGCACCGTCCCGCCGAGCCTGTCACCGAGTTCGATGAGGCCCTGCGCACCCTTGTCGACGACATGTTCGAGACCTGTGAGGCTGCCCCGGGGGTGGGGCTCGCCGCACCACAGGTTGGCGTGGGCAAGCGCCTCTTCGTCTGGATGTATGAGGATCAAGACGAGGCTCCCTCGCGCGGCGTCGCCATCAACCCCGAACTCTGGCTGTCGCCGCCCGAGCCCGGGTTGCCAGGCGAAGATGAGATCGAGGGCTGCCTGTCGTTTCCCGGCGAGCGTTTCGCGCTGCGTCGCTCTGAGCGCGCGCTGCTGCGGGCGCAAGACATCAACGGTGAGGCGTTTGAGATCGAAGCGAGCGGCTGGTTCGCGCGCATTATGCAGCACGAGTTCGATCACTTGCTCGGTCTGCTCTACGTCGATCGCCTCGTGCACCCCGAGAGCCGCGGGGCGCAGAAGGCCGAGCGCAAGAATGGCTGGGGTAAGCCCGGCTTGAGCTGGATGCCGGGAGTCGACGATCTCGAGGGGTAGCCGTTTGAAGGCTATTCTTCGCTGGCTTCGCCGCGCCTAAGCCAGCGATCGTGAGTCGCGGCTCAGCGACCAGACGCCGGCCGCCGCGGCGAGCAACACCGCGGTGAGCACGAACGCCCAGCTGAAGCCCGCGAGGTCGACGACGAGGCCTGCGAGCGCCGGGCCGAGCACGCCGCCGAGATCGCTCGCCATCGAGTAGGCCGCGACAGGGCCGCCACCGCGGCGCTTCGCGAGCACGTCTGCCAGCACCGCCTGCTGGCCGGGGTTCGCGAGCGCCGACCCGGCTCCGGCAATGAGCATGATCGCGCCGAGCACCCACAGCGACGGTGCGATTCCCACCGCGGCATACGCCACGGCAAGTATTGAGAGCCCCACGACCAGCATGGGCTTGCGGCCGATCGTGTCGGTCCAGCGGCCGGCGGGAAAGATGAAGATCGCGTTTCCTGCAGCATAGGCGGCGAGGATCCACGCGGCCATCGTCGCATCACCGCCGAAGGTGACCGCAACCAGCAGCGGAATCAGCGAGACGCGCACCCCGTATGACGCCCAGCCGAAGCTGAACACCGAGAACAGCAGGGTGCGAAAC
Source organism: uncultured Leucobacter sp. (assembly GCA_937967375.1). Classification (GTDB taxonomy): domain Bacteria; phylum Actinomycetota; class Actinomycetes; order Actinomycetales; family Microbacteriaceae; genus Leucobacter. Next base: position 23,588 of record CALCJF010000086.1, on the reverse strand, counting down.
TGCGGCACGAGCATCGCTCGCTTCAAGTTCAGATCAGTATCCGTGTCTGCGCTGGTGCCCGAGCCGCGCTGAGAGCCTTTTGCCCCTGAGGCGCCGGGCGCGCCGGCGGCCTGCGACCCTCGAAGCGCAATCGCCACGATCGCAGCCGCCACAAGCAGCGTAAAGAAATAGAAGACAAACGGCGCGCGAAGGCCGAACACCGCGACGACACCGCCGAGCACCGGGCCGAAGAGCCCGCCGAGCAGAAATCCGGCGGCGTTCAGGCTCGCCACTCGGCCGCGAGACTCGACCGGGCTGACCTTCGCGAGCAGCGCGGTTGCCGCAACCGTGAACAGCGTTGAGCCGACGCCTCCGGCGCCCCGCAGCAAAACGAACTGCGGGTAGTTTGCGGCGAGCGCCGCGGCACCGGTCGAGACGGCGACGATCAGAATGCCGATGGTGTATGTGCGGCGCTCGCCCATGCGGGCGACTGCCCAGCCCGCGAGGGGCGCAGAGACGAGTCGCATGAGCGCGAAAGCGCTGACGATCGCCGATGCAGCGAAGCTCGACACCCCGAACTCGAGTGCGAACTGAGGAATTGCGGGGGCGACGACGCCGTAGCCGAGCGCGACAGCGAACCCGCCCGCGACGAGCGCCCACACCTCGAATGGCAGGGGAGCCTTCGCGGGTTTCGGTGTCTTTGCGGGATTCGCGGGTGTCGTCACCCATCGAGTCTAGGGTGGCTCGGCTATCTGCCGGTTCGCCGCCCCCTATTTACGCGCGCTCGACCGGCAACCAGAGCTCGGTTGTTGCGGTGCTGAAGTCTTCAGCACGGTCAAGGATTGCGACGATCGACGGGCCTGGTCGCAGGCGCCAGGGATTCGACGGGAACCATTCGGATGCCGTTGCCGCGTAGGTGTCTTGCAGTGCGGCCGGGTAAGGCCCGCTGGTACGGAACACTGCCCACGTGCCACTGGGAACCTCGATCACATGGAGATCCTCGGGTGCCGTCGTGTTCGCGTCGAGAGCGACGCCGTGCAGATAGGTGAGCTCGCTCCCCTCGGTGTAGTCAGGGTCGACGTCGGCGCTGACCTGAAGCAGGCCCGCCGGGTCAGTGTTTGCGAGTGCTTTCAGTCGAGCGTGTTCGCTCATAGGCAGCGAAGCGATGTGCGCTTCGATCTGGGGATTTGACCCCTCATGAACAAGCTGCACGCGGGCGGCGTGACCCACGAGCTGAAACGCCGGACGGTCGGTAATTCGGGTATCCATTGAAGTGTTTCCTTCTACGGTGAGGCGGAGCCTCAGTTGCGGTTGCGATCGAAGGGGGCCGCCTTTGCTTCGCACGTCAGCGGGGCTTGCCCCGTGCACGGATCGAAAGGCTCGCCCAAAGGCCTCCGTGGATCCATAACCGAATCGCACGGCAATATCGAGCAGCGGAGCACCCGCGACCACGTCTGCCGCGGCGACGGTCATTCGCCGTCGTCGCACATACTCAGACAGTGGCATTCCCGTGAGCGACGAAAACATTCGCCGCAGGTGGTACTCGGTAGTGCCGAGCGTGCCTGCCAAAGCCGCGATCTCGAGATCCTCCGACAGGTGCGCTTCGACAAAGTCGATCAGCCTGTTGAGTGCAATAATCACGATGCCTCCCTTCGAGTTCAATCCTGACGGCCGGGCGAGGCCGCTGCCCGATAGTTTGGGTTCAGTCTGATCGGCTCATCTCACCGGTCTCGTTCAAGCCCATCATCTGTTGCTGCGGTGACCGAGCCGTCGCGCCAAGGTTCTTCCCGAGTGCCAGGTCATTTCAACATGTTAGAGTCCAGCCACGGCGCGTTCGCAATCACTCTGAGCGTCCGCACCCTTTGAGATGCCCGGGCCAACAGGCGGGGGCGCGCAGCCACAAGCGATGAAGCGAACATGACGATGCCACTCGGATACATCATCACGATAACGATTGCGGCATGGTGCACCTTCTTCGCCTGCGTTGCACCCCGGCGCCCAAATCTGTTGGCGAAGTCGAGCTGGCTCTTCGGAATGATCATCAATGAAGTGCCATTCCTCGCAACGTATTTCTTGGTTGCGGCTACGGTTCTCGCGGCCTGGGAAGGTGATCTGGACAACGCAGTAGGCAGGTTCGCACTCATCTACTGCGGCATGGTTGTGCTCGGCCTCGCCATCGTCGCCTGGCGCGGGGTGCGCAGCGACCGGGTCGTCGCACGAGCACTGGACCAAGGGCTGGCAAGTGGCTGGCGAAGCCGTGTGACGGCGCAACTGCCGCGGCATCGCCAGTGGCTTCGCATACTCGTCTTTCCGTTTCTGCGGTCGAGACGGGGAGTGGAGCGTATCAAGAACATCTCATATGGCGATGCTGGGCGCAGTAATCTGCTCGACATCTACCGGCGCCGCGATACTCCCAATGGCGCGCCGGTGATGGTCTACTTTCATGGAGGCGGCTTCACCACGGGGCGAAAAAGCCGAGAGGCGCGACCCCTGCTGACGCGGCTCGCGAGTCGCGGCTGGGTCTGCATTAGCGCGAATTATCGACTGCGCCCAGAAACCAAGTACCCGGGGCATCAGATCGACGCGAAGAAGGTGATCGCGTGGGCGCGCGAACACGGCCGCGCATACGGCATGGATCCGACGCGGTTATTCGTCGCTGGCAGTTCGGCCGGGGCGAATCTGGCAGGCCTCTGCGCGTTTACGCCGAACGACCCGAAATTTCAGCCCGGCTTCGAACGCGCCGACACCGAAATCACCGGTGCGGTGCTGCTATACGGCTACTACGGACACTACTTCGGGGAGGCGCCGCCCCAACCGCCCTCATTGCTGCAGCCGCAGGCGCACTTCACCGGTCGCACGCCGCCCCTGTTCATCGCGCACGGAACCAAGGATGGCTGGGGGACGGTGGAGGCCGCCAGAGATTTCACGAGTTTGGTAGGCGGCGAGGGGCGCAACACCGTGGTGTATGTCGAGCTCCCCGGAGGTCAGCACTCATTCGACGTGTTCTCGTCGGCGCGGTTTGAAGCAGTGGTGGACGGGATTGAAGCCTTCACCGGGGCGGTCCTAACCGATCGCGGGGGCTCGTGACCGCGATCTCATGCTCCGCTGAGCCTTGGCCCGGGGGAGAGCAGGGCCGCAGATGTAGTCGGAGCTCAAGCCGTGCCCCCGACCTGAACGCGCGAAGTTCGAACCTGCCAGTTCAGTGCCCCCGGTAGGATTCGAACCTACGACCAGCGGATTAGAAGGCCGCTGCTCTATCCCCTGAGCTACGGAGGCGCAGGACCCAGCGTAGCAGTGCCGCGCGGCCAGTTTGCGCGCTGCGGCCGAGCACTAGGGTCCGGCGCCGAGCGCCTAGTGCTCCACGCCCTCCACGTCGGTGCCCTTCGGCACGAGCACGAATACGAGCACCGCAACGGCGAGCATGAACAGGCCTCCCGCATACCCCGCAGCCTGAAGCGAGCTCACGAAGGCAGAGCTCGCGCTCTCGATAAGCTCCGGGGCACCGGCTTGCTCGCCGAGCACGACAGCGGCACCGAGCGATTCCTTCGCGCCAGCAAGCAGTTCGTTATCGAATCCCTGCGTCGTGGGATCGATAGCGAGCTGAAAACGATAGATCAGGGCAGAAATTGATCCGAGGATCGCGACGCCGAGCGTCGCACCGAACTCGTACGAGGTCTCTTCGAGCGCGCCCGCGTTACCCGCTTTTTCAACGGGCGAGCCTGCCATGATCATCGCGGAGGCGATTGCGAGCGATCCAGTGCCAGCGCCGATCAGGCTCGTCGCAATGATGACTCCGGCGAGGTTCAGCTCAGAGCCTGCGACGCCGAGGTAGAGCATGCCGATGGCCGCGAGGCCAAGCCCGCCGGCGAGCACAGCCCGCGCGCCGATGGATCGCGAGACCGCGGGCGCCAGCATCGAGGCGATAGCGCCGGTGATGGCCAGCGGCATCATGCGAATCCCGGCTTCGATCGGGGTGGCGCCGTCGACAAGCTGCAGCCACTGTGCGACCAGCAGTAGCGCGGCAACCATCGAGAATGTTGTCCCAAATGCGGCGATGATTCCGGCCGAGAACGGCCTGCTGTGAAAGAGGCGCAGGTCGAGCAGAGGAGCGTCACTTCGCACGCAACGAATTACGAACCATGTCAGCGCAACTGTGGCGATCGCGACCGCGATCCACGCTTCGGGAACTACGAAGCTTGCCGTCTTGCCGAATTGCTTGATCGCCCAGACCAGCAGAATCATTCCGATGAACGAAAGCAGCGCCGCGAGCGCGTCCCACTTGCCGGGGCTCGCGACTCGAGATTCTGGCAAAAAGACGATGCCGGCGATGATCGCGCCGACCATGAGCGGTACGTTCACGAGAAACGCGGCGTGCCACGAGAAATACTCGAGCAGCAGCCCACCAACGAGCGGTCCGACGGCGGCACCAAGCCCCGATACCGCAGCCCAGATGCCGAGCGCGGTCGCGCGTTCCTTGCCGTCGGTGAAGATGACGCGGATGAGCGAGAGCGTGTTCGGCATGATCATGGCACCGCCGACGCCCAGCAGGCCGCGAATCGTGATCACGGCCTCGGCGGTGTCTGCGAAGAGCACGAGCAGCGAGGCGAGGGCGAAGATCGAATAGCCGAGCATGAGCATGCGTTTGCGGCCCCAGCGATCGGCGATCGCTGACCACGAAACGAGCAGGCCCGCCAGAACGAGCGAGTAGATATCGATGATCCACAGTTGCTGCTCGGCGGTCGGCTGCAATTCGCCCGCGAGTTCGGGGAGCGCAATGTTCAGGATGGTCATGTCCATCGTGATCACCAGCAGGCTTGCGGTCAACACCGCCAGGGCGGCCCACCGGCGGCCCTTCGTGAGTGTTGCGGTGCGGCCGGCGGGGTTCGCGTTCATGATCTTCCTGAGCTGAGTGTGTAATCGAAATTCAATACGGTACAGACGTACCATAAGTACAGTACATTTGTACCATATGTAAGATGGTGGTGCGATGAACACTGAGCGACATTTCGAGCAGGGCGCCCCGGGCGAGGTGGTGCCCTCTGGGCGCCATGACCCCGAGGGGCGTCGGCGTCAGCTCGTGCGCGCTGCCGCCGAACTGATCCCCGAAGTGGGCCTCGCGAAGCTCACTCACCGCCTCGTTGCTCAGCGCGCCGGGGTGTCGCTTGGTTCGACCACCAGATACTTCGCGAACCTCGACGAATTGCGCAAGGCTGGTCTTACCGAGATGTCTGAATTGCTCGAAGAGGATCTCGCCTCGACTCGTGCCAGGCTCGAGGCCGAGGGTGTCACTGCCGAGAGTCTGACCGAAGACATCGCCGAGTTTCTCGACCAGCACGAGCTCGTGCGCATCTCGATCGAGCTGATGGTCGCGGCGAACGCGGACCCCGTGTTGCGGCCACTGGCGAACCATTGGGCCGATGGGATCGTCAATATGCTTACGCCTACGCTTGGTCCCGTGGTGGCCCGTGGCGTGGTGCTCATTATGGATGGGGCAACTATGCACGCATCGGTCAACGAAGCGCCGCTGCCGAAGGAGCTGCTGCGCGAGATTCTCGCGACCGTGCTTCCCGCCACTGCACCGCCGGTCGCCGAGAGGCAGCTTGACTGAAGCGGCGTAGGCTGAAGGGCATGAGCGAGCTCGAATCACTTCTGCGCCAGCTTCCCGCTTTTCCTGAGCCCCTGCCGGTGCTGCTCGAGGCGGGCCTGCCTGACTCGCCGGACGAGCTATTTCTCGATTGGCTGAACGATGCGATCGAGAGTGGCGCCAGGCAACCGCATGCGATGACGATGCTCACCTCGCGGCCCGACGGCACGCCGATCGGGCGCATGCTCATTCTGAAAGATGTTGACGAGGCGGGGTATCACTTTTCCACGCATCGCAGCTCGCGAAAGGGCGTTGAGATCGCGGCGAACCCTAGAATTTCGTTCGTGTTCTTCTGGCGCGAGTCGGGGCGCCAGGTGCGCGTCACAGGCGACGCGATCTCGCTGAGCGAAGCAGCCTCGCAGCTTGATTGGGTGGGCCGGCCGAGCTACGCGGGCGAGCCCAACCCTGACTGGCAGCGATACGCCCTGCGACCCGACGAGTTCGAGTTCATGCAAGCCAAGCTCGACCGAAACCATACCCGCATCGAGTATCGCCGTGACGGTGAGGGTTGGATGCACTCGCGGGTGTTGTCGCCGGCCGGTTGATCCCGCGTTTCCAGTGGCGTGGCTTCACGTCGCTACTTGGTGTTGCTAAATACCAATACTCAGCGTTACTATGTACTAGTAATCAGTAATGTTGAGTAGCTCCCTTTCTTGGAGATCAGCTGCTCTCGAAGGAGGGAGGTGGCGATGGCTGGTAAGAGCAAGCAACTGACCGAGATGCTCAAAGGCACGCTCGAGGGGATCGTGCTGGCGATCCTCGAGAAACAACCGGCGTACGGCTACGAGATCACCGCAAGACTGCGCGATGAGGGATTCGAAGACATCGCCGAGGGCACCGTCTATGCGCTGCTCGTGCGCATCGAACAGCGCGGCCTTGTCGACGTCGAGAAAGTGCCTTCGGAGAAGGGGCCGCCACGCAAGGTGTATTCGTTGAACGCGGGCGGGGCCGACTATCTCGCCGAGTTCTGGAGCACCTGGGGGTTTCTCTCACAACACATTGACAAGCTTCGCGCCGCACAGAGCGACGCAACACACGAAAGCGAGAAGTAATCATGGCCGCAAAATGGATCGAATTGCTCATCGGGCCGCTCGAGCAGAAGAAGCAGTACAAAGAGGCAAAGGCGCGTCTGGATGCGCTCCCGGCCCCCTACCGATCGGCTGCAAGCGCGGTGCACCGCTACCTCATGTACTACGGCGGAGTAACCGACGGTGACACCACGGTACAGATGTTTGTCGACCTGGTCGACCTGTGGGAGCGCGCGGCTCTCGACGGCACGCCCGTCGAAGACATCACGGGGGAGGATCCGGTGGAGTTTGCCGAGACTTTCGCGCAGGCCTATGGCGGCAAGCGCTGGATCGACAAGGAGCGGGCGAAGCTGATCGCTGAGATAGACGCAGCGAAGAAGGTGACGGGAAATGACCTCACCGAATGACCCTCAGAGCGACGCGACGAGCAACATCATGAGCGACAGCGCGATTCGTGTTCGCGGGATCGAGAAAGCTTACGGCGGGCTGCGGGTGTTGCGCGGTGTCGACTTTGATGTGACGCGCGGCAGCATCTTCGCGCTGCTCGGCTCGAACGGTGCGGGCAAAACCACGCTCATACGCATTCTCTCGACGCTGCTGCGCGCCGATACCGGTGAGGCGATCGTGCACGGGCACGACGTCACAGCAGACCCGACGAGCGTGCGCGAGGTGATCAGCCTTACCGGTCAGTTCGCGGCGGTCGACGAAATGCTGAGCGGCCGCGAAAACCTCGTGCTCGTGGCGAAGCTGCGGCACCTGGCCGGCCCGGGAGAGATCGCGAGCGCGCTGCTCGAGCGCTTCTCGTTGAGCGAGGCCGCCGACCGCCGAGTCGCCACCTACTCGGGCGGCATGCGCCGGCGCCTAGATATCGCGATGAGCCTCATCGGCGACCCGCCCGTCGTGTTTCTCGACGAGCCGACCACGGGGCTTGACCCTCAGGCGCGACTCGAGGTTTGGCAGGCGGTGCGAGAGCTCGCCTCGGGCGGCGCGACCGTGCTGCTCACCACGCAGTACCTCGAAGAGGCCGAGCAGTTGGCTGACCGCATCGCGATTCTGCATGAGGGGCGCATCATCGCGAACGGAGAACTCGACGAGCTGAAGCGGCTGCTGCCGCCGGCGAAAGTCGAGTACATCGAGCGGCAGCCGTCGCTCGAAGAGATCTTTCTCGCGGTGACGGGTGCCACGGCACCGGCTGAGCGCATCGCACATATGGAGAAGAAGGGGGAGCGGCCATGAGCGCGCACGTCATCAGCGATACCGCGACCCTGACCGGAAGGTCGCTTCGCCACATCCTGCGCAGCCCAGACACCATCATCACGACCGCGGTCATGCCGATCGCGATCATGCTCATGTTTGTCTTCGTGTTCGGTGGGGCGCTCCGCTCCGGCGACTTCGAGGGGCCATACGTGAACTATCTGCTGCCAGGCATCCTGCTGATAACGGTGGCGTCTGGCATCAGCTACACCGCGCTGCGCCTTTTCAACGATCTGCAGAGCGGCATCTTCGAGCGGTTCCAGTCGATGCCGATCGCGAGGCCGGCGGTGCTCTGGGCACACGTGCTGACCTCGCTGATCGCGAACCTCGTTTCGGTGGCCGTGGTGATCCTCGTCGCCATGCTGCTCGGGTTTCGCAGCGGCGCGAGCGTGCTCGGGTGGCTTGCCGTCGCGGGCATCATCACGCTATTCACGCTGGCGCTCACATGGGTTGCGATGATTCCGGGGCTGCTCGCGAAGTCGCCCGATGGTGCCGGAGCCTTCGCATATCCGCTGATCTTCCTGCCCTTCTTGAGCTCGGCGTTTGTTCCGACTGACACCATGCCAGGGCCGCTGCGCGCGTTCGCCGAGCATCAGCCGGTCACCTCGATCGTGAACAGCATCAGAGCGCTCTTCGAGGGGCAGTCGGTTGGTGAGGAGATCTGGGTGGCAATGGCGTGGTGCGTCGGCATCCTTGTCGCATCATACGTCGCCTCCGTGGCCGTGTACCGGCGCAAGATGCGCTAGTTGAAAGCGGATGCCCGCACGCCACGCCTCAGGTCTCGAAAAGGATCTCGGCTGCGTACCGGGGGCGGATCTGCGGAACGCTCGCCATTGAACGAACCCCAGTCCGCTTCCGACGCTACACGCCTTGGCGGCGAGCGGCAAACCCTGTAACCGCTTCGTTACCGTCTACTCGAAGCGGTTGACCATGGCTAACGCGGCGCGCTCGATGTAGTCGCGAAACGCTGCATCGTGCATCGGCGGGAGCGCCGCATTGTCGAGCGCGGCGTGCATGTGCATGAGCCAGTGCTCTTTGGCCCGCGGAGTCACCGCGAAGGGTACGTGTCGCATACGCAGCCTCGGGTGCCCCCGCTGCTCCGAATACGTCGTGGGCCCGCCCCAGTACTGCTCGAGAAAGGCGCGCAGGCGCCACTCTGAGCCCTCCCAGTCGTCCTGCGGGTACATCGGGGCGAGCAGCGGGTCGCTTCGCACCCCCTCGTAGAAGTCGTGCACGATGCGTTCGAAGGTGGGTGTGCCGCCGACCTGCTCCCAGAGCGTGTCGCTGACCGCCGGGCCGTGTTCACCGCTGCGCAAGGTGAGGCTTGGTTTGGGCCGTCGCGCCGTGCCGCCAGCATCTGCGGGCATATTGGGCTCGTTCACAGCGACCCTCCTGGGTTTCGGGGCACCTCATCGAGGCGAATGCCCTGCTCTTCGAAGTGCTTCTTAATGAGCGCACGCAGCTCGCGTTGCACCGAGAACTGCGCCTCTGGGCGGGTGCGAACCGCGAGGCGAATCGTAGCCTGATCGCCCGTCACGCTCTCGAGCCCGAGCACCTCGGGCTCGCCGGTAACGCGCCTCGCGAACTGCGCGGAGTGCAGCAGCTCGCTCGCGCTCTCGAGCGCGGTGCGCGCGACGAGGTCGAGGTCCTCGCTTGACGAGACGGTGATGTCGATGATCGCGCGGCCCCATCCCTGCGAGGTGTTGCCGAGTGTCAGAATTTCGCCGTTGCGAATGAACCAGAGGGTTCCGTCGCTCGCACGGACGCGGCTGACGCGGATGCCCACGTCTTCGACCGTTCCGGTGATGGTGCCGACGGTTACGAGATCGCCGACCCCCATCTGGTCTTCGAACACCATGAACAGGCCGTTGAGAATGTCTTTGACGACGTTCTGCGCACCAAAGGCAAGGCCGGCGGCGATGAAGCCAGCGGAGGCGATGACCGTGCCAACGTTTACTCCGAACTGTACAAGCACGAGAAAGAAGCCGATGATCACGGTCGACCAGTTGATGATGTTGCGGCCGAAGGTGCCGAGCGTGCGTGTACGTTGCACAGCGCGCGCGTTCATGAGTGGGCCGGCCGCGAGTTCTTGGGTCGAGTCGACGTCTTGCGCTTTCTTCACGCCGCGCACCACGCCGCGCACCGCACGGCCGAGCATGAGCCGCAGCAGCCAGTTGACCACGAGGCAGGCGACGATGACGACGACGACACGCCAGAGCACCTCGTATTGCACAAAGAAGGCGACGACTGCGCCCCAGAACTCGGCCATGCTTAGGCCTTAGCGTCGGCTGCCTGCGCCACGAGCGCGCGCTCGACGCCGGCGAGGTGTTCGACGATCATGCGACGCAGCGCGGGCGCGGCCTCAGTGTTCGTCTCGAGCCATTCGGCGGTTGCCGCACGCAAGGCCTCGTTTGCGAGGGGGGATGGGTAGAAGCCGTCGACGATCTCTTCGACGATCGCGTGGCTGCGCGTCTTCCAGACATCTGCTAGCGAGTCGAAGAAGCGTGCGATGAACGGCTCGAACACGGTGAGGTCGTGGCTGCGCAAGAAGCCGAGGCCACTCGCACGAACGATAGCGTTCGGTTTGCCGGTGTCGTCAAAAATTGAGGCCCAGGCGCGTTCTTTATCTTCGAGAGTCGGCAGAGCGGCGCGAGCGTGCGCCGCCGACTGGTTGCCGCTTGCCGTGCGGTCATCTGCGAGCGCGGCGTCGATCTCTTCGAGGTTCGCACGGCCGCCCGCGGCGAGCGATATGAGCAGCTCCCAGCCCAGATCGGTGTCGATGTCGAGACCGTCGAGCGCGGCGCGCTCTTCGAGAATCTCAAGCACGGTGTCGAGCTGCGCATCAGTCGATGCGATCTGGGCGAAGGCCTTCACGAACTGGAACTGCAGGTCGCCGCCGGCGGTGGCGTCGAGCGCGAGCTGCCAGAACACGTCTGCCACGCGCTCGAGGGTCGCGGTGCGACGCTCTGGTGCGACGTAGCTCGATGCGGCGAGCAGCAACTGCTGAATCAATGTGCGCAGCACGGTCGAGTTGGTCTCGGCCGAGATGTGCCCGAGCACGATGTCGACGAAGCGGCTCGCGGGCAGCTCACCGTCGCGGGTCTGATCCCAGAGCGTGCCCCAGACGAGCGAGCGAGCGAGTGAGCTCTCAAAGCCGCCGAGGTGCGCCGCCGCCGTGTCGAGCGAGCGCTCGTCGAGGCGAATCTTGGCGTAGCTGAGATCGTCGTCGTTGAGCAACAGCAGCGCGGGCTGCGCGGTGCCGACGAGTTCGGGCACCGAAGTAGTAGCGCCATCGACATCGAGTTCGAGACGCTGGGTGCGCACAAGCGCGTCGCCTTGCACCTCGTAGAGCCCGACCGCGATGCGGTGCGGGCGCAGAGTCGGGTACTCGGCTACCGCTGTCTGAGCGATCGCAAAGCTCGCGTACTTGCCCTCGGCATCGAGTTCGAAGACCGGGCGCAGGGTGTTCACGCCAGCGGTCTCGAGCCACTTCTTCGACCAGTCGCCGAGATCGCGACCACTCTGTGCCTCGAGTTCGCTCAGCAGGTCGGTGAGCTCGGTGTTGCTGTACTCGTGCTTCATGAAGTACTGGTGCACGCCCTGCATGAACGGCTTACGGCCGACCCAGGCAACAAGCTGCTTCAGCACCGACGCGCCCTTGGCGTAGGTGATGCCGTCGAAGTTGACCATGACGTCTTCGAGATCGCGAATCTCGGCGACGATCGGGTGCGTTGAGGGCAGTTGATCCTGGCGGTAGGCCCAAGACTTCTCGCTCGCCACGAAGGTGGTCCAGCAGTCGCTCCACTCGGTTGCTTCTGCAACGCCGAGGGTCGACATGTACTCGGCGAACGACTCGTTGAGCCAGAGGTCGTTCCACCAACGCATGGTGACGAGGTCGCCGAACCACATGTGCGCAAGCTCGTGCAGAATCGTGATGACGCGGCGCTCGCGCATGGCGTCGGTCACCTGGCTGCGGAAGACATACGACTCGGTGAATGTCACCGCTCCAATGTTCTCCATCGCGCCCATGTTGTACTCGGGCACAAAGAGCTGGTCGTACTTCTCGAACGGGTAGGGGTAGCCGAACTCGCGCTCGAAGAACTCGAAACCCTCGCGGGTCTTCTCAAAGATGTAGTCGGCGTCGAGGTACTCACCGAGCGACTCACGGCAGAAGACTCCGAGCGGAATCGTGCGGCCCGCGGCGTTGGTAAGTTCGCTGCGCACCACGCGGTACGGGCCGGTGATGAGCGCGGTGATGTAGCTCGACATGACCGAGGTGGGCTCGAACGTCCAGGTAGCGACCTGCTCTGTGGTGCCGGTGCCGAGCGCGTTCTCGATCTCGCCGCCCAGAACCGGCTCGGGGGTCGGCTGATTGCTCACCACATGCCAACGCGACGGCGCGGTGACGGTGAACTGAAAGGTCGCCTTCAGATCGGGCTGCTCGAACACGGCGAACATGCGACGCGAGTCGGGCACCTCGAACTGTGAATAGAGGTAGACCTCATCGTCTGCGGGGTCGACGAAGCGGTGCAAGCCCTCGCCAGTGTTGGTGTAGCACTGGTCGCTGACTACAGTGAGCGTGTTCGACGCTGCGATTTCTGGCAGCGCGATTCGAGAATCTGCGTAGACCTCGGCAGGATCGAGCTCGCGACCGTTGAGCGTGACGCTGTGCACCTTCGATGCGATGAGGTCGATGAAGGTATCCGCGCCGGCCGTGCCAGAAAAGTGCACGGTCGTGACTGCGCGGAAGCATTCGGCGCCGGTGGTGAGGTCGAGGTTGACCTCGTAGCGGTGGGTGCTGACATCTGCGGCACGCTGCTGGGCTTCGGCACGCGTGAGGTTGGTTCCTGGCACTACTGCTCCATGGTTGAAGGTGGGCACGACCGATCGCATCGACCGCGCTGAAACGTGAATGAGTCAACCTTATGCCCGACGGCTGACATCGCGCTCCGAATGGGCGCTAGGCTGAGCCGCATGAGTGCATTGCAGCCCCAAGTTGAGTTCTGGTTCGATCCGATCTGCCCGTGGTGCTGGATGACCAGCCGCTGGGTGTCGGAAGTCGCCGAAGTGCGTGGTTTCGACGTTGCCTGGCACCCGGTCAGCCTGGCGATCATCAACGAGGGCCGCGATGCAGGCGATCACGCCGAGGGGATGCGTCAGGGGCAGCGCATGGGGCGGGTCGCCGTCGCCGCCGGGCAGGCTCATGGTGCAGAGGTCGTCGGCAGACTGTACACCGCGTTCGGAACGCGCATTCACCCCGGAGGCCGCGACGACACCGACGCGATCATCGCCGAGGCTCTCAGTGAGGTCGGGCTTCCCGCTGAGCTTGCGGCTGTGGCAGACGACACCCGGTTCGACGGCGTGCTGCGCGAGAACACCGATCACGCGTTGAAGATTGCGGGGCCAGACGTGGGGGTGCCGATCATTTCGATCGACGGCGTCGCGTTCTTCGGCCCGGTAGTTACGCCTGCGCCGACTGGCGACCTTGCACTGCAGCTCTGGGATGGCATTCGCGCCGCAGCGAGCGTTCCGGGTTTCTACGAGCTGAAGCGCGGCCGCACGGTGGGCCCGCAGTTCTGAGCAGCCGGCGAGGGCTCGGCATCGTTTTATGGTGAGCCCCGCGGTCATCACTAGAATTGTGCCCATGCGCATTCACGTTGCCACCGATCACGCCGGCCTCGAGTTCAGTCAGCAGCTGCAGCAGCACCTGCGCAATCAGGGGCACGAGGTGATCGACCACGGGCCCGAGGAGTACGACGCGCTCGACGACTACCCGTCGTTTTGTATCAACGCGGCACTGGGCGTCGCGCGCGACGAGCGCGACGGGGTCGAAGCACTCGGTGTCGTCTTCGGCGGCTCAGGCAACGGAGAGCAGATGGCCGCGAACAAGGTCGAGGGCATTCGTGCAGCGCTCGTCTGGAACGACTCGACAGCCGAGCTCGCTCGTGAGCACAACAGTGCGAATGTGATCTCGATCGGCGCGCGGCAGCACACGGTTGAAGAGGCGATACGCTTCATCGACCTCTTTATCGCCACGCCGTTCCCTGGTGACGAGCGCCACGTGCGCCGCATCAGTCAACTCGGCGAGTACGAGCGCACCGGCAAGATCGCAGGCAAGCAGGTCGACAGTCTCTAGGGAGGGCGCAGATGCCTGAGGGCCACTCCGTACATCGCATCGCGAGGCAGTTCAGGGTCAACTTTGTGGGCCAGCGACCCGCGGTTTCGAGCCCGCAAGGCAGGTTTGCCGAGGGCGCGGCGATGATCGACGGACGTGAGATGACCGACGCCAGGGCTGTCGGCAAGCAGATGTTTCTCGAGTTCGACCACGGTGACTGGCTGCGCGTGCATCTGGGCATCTACGGTGCTTGGGATTTCGCAGGCGACGTGCGGGTCGATCCCACGATTCAAATTCACGGCTACACGCCTGGACACTCGAAGCTTGGGCAAACGGGGGAGTACTCGCGGCCAGATGGTGCGGTGGCAAAAGACATCAGCGCGGTGGATCGCGATGGTGAGGATTCGGTCACCTCGATCGGGGCGCCTCGCCGTGCGCGCGTAAGAATGGCCGAGCACGATAGCGAGCGCGAGGATCAGCGTGCGTTTCCGCCTGAGCCGGTGGGCCAGGTGCGCGTGCGCCTGCTGACTGAGACCGTGTGCGCCGATCTGCGCGGGCCGACCGCCTGCGAGGTGCTTACGCCGGGTGAAGTCGACAAGGTGCTGCAACGGCTTGGGCCCGACCCCGCGAATGCGAACACCCCCGCCGAGCGCGATCGCTTCGTCCGGCGGGCATCCGTGAAGCGTACTGCGATCGGCCTAGTGCTCATGGATCAATCCGTGCTCGCGGGCATCGGCAATGTGTATCGTGCTGAGTTGTTGTTTCGGGCGGGAATCGACCCGCATACCCCGGCAAATACGATTGATCGTTCGGTGCTTGAAGCGCTCTGGGATGACTGGGCCAAACTACTCGACATCGGCATCACTGTTGGGCAGATGATCACGATCGACGGGCTCGAAGGCGCTGATTACGACCGTGCGCTTCGCGAGCGCGACGAGCGTCACTGGGTCTACAAGCTCGAGGGCACGCCGTGCAAGCGCTGCGGCACAAACATCACCCTGGAGGAGATGGGCAATCGCAAGCTGTACTGGTGCGCGGGCTGCCAGCACTGAGCTTCCGCATGCGTTTCGGCGGCTCATATGTCGGCGTGTGACGCGCCCGCGCAGAAGTCATTGAAAATTTACTTGCGGCTTCAAGTAATTCTCTGATACATTGAATTTAGTTGAAACATCAATCAAATCCCGCATCTAACGGAGGCAGACATGACCATCACCGCTGAGCAGATCCCCGGCTACCGCACCGGTACCTGGACCATCGACCCCACCCACACCGAGGTCGGCTTCTCGGTTCGCCACCTCGCAATCAGCAAGGTCAAGGGCAAATTCGAACGCTTCGCGGGTACTTTCGTCACTGCTGAGAACCCGCTCGACTCGACCGTCGACGCAACTGTCGAGGTCGCATCGATCAACACCAACCAGGCTGACCGCGATGGCCACCTGCGCACCGGCGACTTCTTCGCCGCCGACGAGTTCCCTGAGTTCACCTTCAAGAGCACCGGCGTGCGCCAGGTTGGCAGCGATTTCGCTGTCGACGGTGAGCTCACCCTGCGCGGCGTGACCAAGCCCGTCACCTTTGACTTCGAGTTCGGTGGCTTCGGCGCCGACGCGTACGGCAACTACAAGGCAGGTTTCACCGCGAAGACTGTGGTGAAGCGCGAGGACTTCGGCATCCAGTGGAACGCTCCGCTCGAGACCGGCGGCCTGCTGCTCGGTAGCGACGTCACCATCACGCTTGACGTGCAGGCGGCTCTCAACGCTTCGTAGCCAGAGATCTTTCGCGCGGGCAGGCGCGAAAAAGGGGCGGTGGAAACACCGCCCCTTTTCTGCGTCTGCGTACTCTAGTATTTGCGCACGCTGTTTCTTCTGCGCTGCTGGGGTCGTCTTGGTTCGCGGGTCACATACTGTGGCTAAAGCCGGGTTTAGATGTGGTTTGTGACCCGCAAACCACAAGATAGAGCAACGCTTCTACAGGATGCCGAGGTTGCGTAGTTCCTGGTGCAGCGTGGCTCCATCCGGCCCGTAGATCCAGGGAACGCCGCTGACGCTGCGCTGCAGCCTCGCCTTCGAGCGCCCGCCGGCGAGCACCGCCTGGCCGACAGACAGTTGCCGAATCAGCACTGCGGCGACGTTCTCGGGGTGCGCGGTGGCGAAGCGCTGATAGAGCTCTTCGTCGTGCTGCCCGTCGTCGCCGACGAGCACCCACTTCACATCGGGAAACTCGCGAGCGAGGCGGGAGAGCTCGCGCGTCTTGTGCTCCTTGCCGCTGCGGAACCATCGATCGGTGGTCGGCCCCCAGTCGGTGAGCAGCAGAGAACCCATCGGGTACAGGTTTCGCTCGAGAAAACGACTCAGTGCGGGCGCAACGTTCCATGCGCCAGTCGAGAGGTAGATCACGGGGGAGCCGGGATGCTTTGCGAGCAGGTGGTCGTAGAGCACCGGCATACCGGGCGTCGAGGTGCGCGCGTGCTCATCGAGCACGAAGCTGTTCCAGGCCGCAACCAGTGGTTTCGGCAGTGCCGTGTTCAAGATGGTGTCGTCGACATCGCTGAGCAGCCCGAAGTGGGCGGCGGGATCGGCGACATACACGGGGGCGTGCGCTGCCTCGGCGCGCGCCGAGCCCGCCCCGCCCGCCTCCAGGGTGATGGTGTGCCAGCCCGGCGAAAGCTTTACGGGCACTACGTGATCGATTACCCCGCCGCGGTCGGAGGCGACCTCGGTGATGGGCTCGCCGTCGATCAACACGCGCACGGGCGAATAGGGCACGTGCACGCTGGTAAAACTACGCCAACCGCGCACCCGGGCGACCTGGGCCACGACCGGGCGAAGCGACTCGTCTGGTGCCGTGGCATCAAGGGGTTCTGCATCCGGTAAATACAGCACCCTGCCAAGCACGCGCACCCACTCGGTCGAGCCGTACCCGATATACGGGATCACGCCAGGGGTGCGGCCTCGCTTCACGACGCGGCGCTCACGAAAGCGATGCACCCAATCATCGAGTCGCGCCGCAAACTTCGGGCGACTGTCGGGTTGTCTGGCTTCCGTCACCTGACCAGTCTAGGGGAGCCTGGGAGCGGGCCCGTCGATCCTCGCCCCAGAACTTGCTTCGCCACGAATGAGGTTTCACTTCGTGGCAAATAAGGTTTCACTTCACGTCAAGACTGATTCGCCAGGCTTCGCAAATGAATATAAAATTGCTGATGACCGGTAAAAACCGGTAGATCCGAAGGGTATTACCAGCCCTCGCCGGAGCTCACTATGGGAGTGCGTCCCATGTGGGCGTGCTCGGCATGTTCGGAGAACTCGTGAACGAATTCTTGGATGCGTTGACGCTTGCCCGCTGGCAGTTCGGGCTGACGACGCTGTACCACTTTCTCTTCGTCCCGTTGACGATTGGGCTCAGCCTTCTAGTTGCGATCCTGCAGACCGCATGGGTGCGCACGGGCAAAGTGAAGTACCTTCGCCTGACGAAGCTCTATGGCAAGGTCTTCCTCATCAACTTCGCCATGGGCGTGGTGACTGGCATTGTGCAGGAGTTTCAGTTCGGCATGAACTGGTCGAACTACTCGCGCTTCGTGGGCGATATCTTCGGTGCGCCGCTCGCGATGGAGGGACTCATCGCGTTCTTCCTCGAGGCGACCTTCATCGGCCTTTGGATCTTCGGCTGGGATAAGTTGCCGAAGAAAATTCACCTGGCGACGATTTGGGCGACCTCGATCGCGACCATGCTCTCCGCGTACTTTATCCTCGCCGCGAACGCGTTCATGCAGAACCCGGTGGGGTACGAGCTGAACCCCGAGACGCAGCGCGCCGAGCTCACCGATATTGTCGCGGTGCTCACCAACCCCGTTGCGCTCTGGCAATTTCCGCACACCATCTTTGCGTCGGTGATGTTTGGCGCGACGGTCATGGTGGCCGTCGCCGCGTGGCACCTCAAACGCAACCAGTACGTCGACGAGATGCGTGCGAGCCTGCGCTTCGGGCTCTGGGCGAACATTCTCGCGTTCATGGGCGTTGGTCTCACCGGTCACTCGCTCGGCATGGTGATGACCGAGACCCAGCCGATGAAGATGGCCGCTGCTGAGGCGCTCTACGCCAACGCATCTGGCGCCGACGCATCGTTTTCGATCTTCAGCCTTGGCACCCCAGACGGCTTTCACGAGATCTTCTCGATTCGTATTCCGTATCTGCTCTCGTTTCTGTCGAATGGCGACTTCACGAGCGAGGTAGAGGGCATCAACAACCTGCAGGCCGACTATGCGGCGCTCTACTGCGGTGCTGAGTCATCGGTGCTGACCTGCCCGAGCGGCGACATGTTCATGCCGATTATTTGGGTCACCTACTGGGCATTTCGATGGATGATCGGGCTCGGCGCGCTCGCCACCCTCGTCTCAGTCGTGGGGCTCTGGCTCACCCGCAAGAACCGGGACGTGCCCGCGTGGGCATGGAAGGTCGCGATCTGGACCGCACCCATCCCGATGCTCGCCTCGCTCGTCGGCTGGGTGTTCACCGAGATGGGCCGCCAGCCCTGGCTCGTGTTCGGGGTGATGACCACCGAATCGGGGGTCTCTCCCGGTGTGCCCGCCTGGGCCGTGCTCGTGTCGCTCATCACGTTCACGCTCGTCTACGGTGCGCTCGCAGTGGTCGAGTTCAGGCTCATCGTGAAGGCGGTGCAGGTGGGGCCGCCCGAGATCGAGTCTGCCGCCGGTGGCGACGCCGCTGACGACGGCGACGTCGATAGCTCAAAACTGGCGACGGTCTACTAGGAAGGCCCCAAAATGGATCTCACACTTATCTGGTTCTTGCTCGTCGGCGTGCTGCTAATCGGCTACTTCGTACTCGACGGGTTCGACTTCGGTGTCGGCATGGCGCTACCGTTTCTTGGCAAAGACAACGTTGATCGCCGACTCATCATCAATACGATCGGCCCGGTCTGGGACCTCAATGAGACCTGGCTCATCGTCGCCGGCGCCTGCCTCTTCGCAGCATTTCCCGAGTGGTACGCGACAATGTTCTCGGGGCTTTACCTCGCGTTGCTGCTGATTCTCGTTGCGCTCATTCTGCGCGGAGTCTCGTTCGAGTTTCGGCATCAGGGAAAGGGGCCGCGGTGGACGGGGTGGTTCGATCGCTTCATCTTCTGGGGCTCGCTATTGCCGCCTTTTCTTTGGGGCACCGCGTTCGCGAACCTCGTGCAGGGGTTGCCGATCGTGCCGCTCGAGACGGGCGGCTGGGTCTACACCGGCTCCCTGTTGACGCTGCTGAATCCCTACGGCCTGCTCGGCGGGCTCGCGGTGACGCTGCTCTGCTTCGTGCACGGGCTCGTGTTCATTGCGCTGAAGACCACGGGAGAAATGCGGGCGCGGGCCCGCTCGCTCGCCACGAAGATCGGGGCCGTGACGATCCTCGTCGCCGCAGGCTTCTTGCTGTGGACGGTGCTGCTGCGCGCGGACGAGCCGAACTTTGTCGCGGTGCTGACGCTTTCTGTGCTCGCCGCACTCGCGCTCGTGATCGGTTTCGTGAGCAACCTTGCGGGCCGCGAGGGCTGGGCGTTCACCTTCAACGCGGCGACGATCGCGTTCGCGCTGCTCGCAATCTTCATGGCGCTCTTTCCGTACCTGATGATCTCGAGCATCGATGCGGCGTACTCGATGAGCATTCAGGGTGCGGCGAGCTCGCAGAAGACCCTCGAACTCATGACCTGGGTGGCGGGCTTCACGTTGCCGCTCGTGCTGGCGTATCAGGCGTGGACGTACTGGATCTTCAGAAAGCGGCTCTCTCGCGAGCAGATCTTGGCCCACGACCACGAAGATGAGCACGCGGCTGTCACCGCGTAGCGCGTCTGCCTCGTAACTGAGTCCCACCTACAATAGATCTGATGAAGCCCCTCGACCCGAGACTCTTGCGCTACGCGCGCGGTGCACGCACCGTTCTCGGGCTCGGGGGGCTCTTCGGCATCTTGCGCACTCTTGCGGTCATCACCTGGTGCTGGTGCATCGCACAGGCGATCACCGTGCTGGTGCTGCCCGCACTCGGCGAGACCATTCGCGCAGCGGGGGGCGAAGACGGTCGCCTCGCCGAAGCCGCGTATTCAGTGGCTTCGCTGCCGTGGCTCGTTGCCGCGGCTCTCGTCGCTCTGCTCGTGCGCTCAACCTCGGGTTGGGCGATGGATGTGCTCGCCGCGCGGGGCGCGGTGCGCGTGAAGGCGCAACTGCGTGCGGCGGCGCTCGACGCCCTCGATTCGCGCTCCCCGGATGCGCTCGCCTCAGGCTCAGACGTCAACGCGGCGACGGTGCTCGGCCGCGGCCTGGACGCGCTCGACGGCTATTTCTCCGGCTATCTGCCGCAACTCATCATGACGTTCTGCGCCACTCCGCTGTTGGTGCTCGCGGTGCTGCTCGCCGACCCGCTGAGCGGCCTTGTCGTGGTGATCGTGTTCCCCGTGATCCCGGTGTTCATGGTGCTCATCGGGCTCGCGACGCGCGGCGTGCAGCAGAAGCAGTGGCAGCAGCTGCAGCACCTGTCGCATTCGTTTCTCGACGTGGTCGAGGGCCTCACCACGCTCAAGATCTTTCGCCGCGAGGCCAGGCAGGTGCAGCGCATCACTCGCGAGACCGGTGAGTATCGCAGCCGCACGATGCAGGTGCTTCGCGTGACCTTTCTCTCGGGTTTCGTGCTCGACCTCGCGGGTACCTTTTCGATCGCTCTGGTTGCGGTGACTGTCGGCACCCGCCTGGTGGGCGGCGAGTTCTCGCTCGCGCTCGGGCTCTTCGTGCTACTGTTGCTGCCAGAGGCGTTCATTCCCATTCGCGCGGTAGGCACGGCGTTTCACGCATCGACCGAGGGGCTCGCGGCGGCCGAGCAGGTCTTCGGGATCATCGAGCTCCCGTCTGAGGATGCGCCCGTCGCCTCTTCGCGGACTTCGGTCGAAAGCCCCACCACTCCCGAGATCGCGTTCGAGACGGCCGAGGTCGCTCGAGGGGCACACACCATCGGGCCGATTTCTTTCGAAGTGCGGCCGGGCGAGATCGTCGCACTTGTTGGGCCGTCGGGGGCGGGCAAGAGCTCGCTGGTTTCAGCTCTGCTCGGTTTTGTTTCTTTGACGCGAGGATCGCTCAGCCGCCCTGACACGCTCGCCTGGGTGGGGCAGCGCCCTGGCTTGCTGCAGGGCAGCGTCGCCGAGAACGTCGCGCTCGGCGACGACGCGGCAGACACCCTTATGGTGCGGCGAGCGCTCGACGCGGTCGGCCTCGAACATATCGCCGGTGAGCGCGAACTCGGCGCGCAGGGCGCGGGCCTCTCGGGCGGCCAGGCGCAGCGGGTTGCCATCGCGAGGGCGCTGTACCGGGCATGGCGCACCGACGCCGCCGCGCTCGTGCTCGATGAGCCGAGCTCGGCGCTCGACGCGCAGAGCGAGGCTCGTGTCGCTTGGGTGCTGCGAGAAGAGGCTCGCGGCGGTCGCGCGGTGCTGCTGATCAGTCACCGGCCAGCGCTCATCGAGAGCGCTGATCGCGTCGTGCGACTCGGGGAGGCAGCATGAGCGTGTCACCGCCGCAACTGCGCGCGGTCATTCGACGGGCGGTGCCGCCTTCGCGCCGATCGACCTTTGGTCTGACGCTCGGCGTGCTCGCCGACCTCTGTGTTGTCGGGCTGCTCGGGCTCAGCATGTGGCTGATCGTGCGCGCGGGGGAGCAGCCGCCGATTCTGCACCTGAGCTTCGCTATCGTCGGGGTGCGTGCATTTGCGATCGGTCGCGCGGCATTTCGCTATGCCGAACGTCTCGCGAGCCATGATGCCGCCCTTACTCAGCTCGCGGTGTTGCGAGCGAGCACCTTCGAGGTGCTCGTGCCGCGTGTGCCGGGCGCGATCGAGTCTCAGCGTCGCGGCGACGTGCTCAGCGCTTTCGTCGACGACGTCGACCAGCTCCAAGACGAGCCCTTGAGAGTGCGGCAGCCGCTCATCGTAAGCTCGATCGTCGTGCTGCTCAGCGTCGCGGTGCTCGCGCTCATCTCGCCGCTCGCAGCGCTGATCCTGGCATTACTGCTTCTCGTCTCTGGCTCGCTGTCGGCTTGGCTTTCAGCGCGAGTCTCTGCTGCAAGCGACCGCGCCCTGTCGCAGGCCCGCGCAGATCTGAACGACGCGCTGCTCGAACGATTCTCCGCAGCCGAGGTACTTGCGGCCTTCGACGCCACGGCGATCCAGCGCCGGCGCATCGCCGACGCAGAACAGCGACTCGCTGACGTCGGGGCGACGCGGGTGCGGTCGGCTGGCCTCACCGCGGCGCTGCTCTCGTGCGCATCGGGCATCGCCTCGGTGCTCGTGTTGCTCGCGCTTGCGCCCGCGCTTGAAGCTGGCGCTGCCGGCCTCAGCGCCCCACTGTTCGCGGCCGCGGTGATCGTGCCGGCAGCGGTGTTCGAGGTGTTCGCCCAGGTGCCCGCCGCGCTCGTCGCCCGCCGCACGGTGCTCGCGAGCGCAGAGCGGGTCGCCGAGCTCACCGATTCGCCGCTGCCGCGAGAGATTCCCGACGATAGCGTGCCCGCCGCCCAGCCTGTGGAGCTCTGGCCCGTGCCCGCGGCATCGCTGCTCTCGGCGCGCGCGCTCTCGGTGCGCCACCCGGGCGCCGAGGTGCCGGCCGTTGTTGACGTCAGCTTCGATGTGCGGGCAGGCGAGACCCTGGTCATCACCGGTGAGAGCGGCGCGGGCAAATCGACGCTCGCGCTCGCCCTCGTGCGGTTGCTCGACTATGAGGGCTCGTACTGCGTGGGTGGTGTCGAGTCCCGCGAGTTGTCTGCGCATCAGCTGCGCGGCTTCGTCGGGCTCATCGAGCAGCAACCTCACCTCTTCGATGCCGACATCAGGCAGAACCTCAAGTTTGCCCGCGACACTGCGAGTGACGACAAGCTGCTCGCCGTGCTCGAGCGTGTTGGCCTTGGTGATTGGGTGCGGGAGCGGGGCGGCCTTGACGCCCGCGTCGGCGAGCGTGGCGCGCTCGTGTCAGGCGGTCAGGCGCAGCGCATCGCGCTCGCAAGGGCGCTGCTCGCAGATTTTCCCGTGGTGATTCTTGACGAGCCGACGGCGGGAGTCGACCGCCAGCTCGCTGACCGGCTGCTCATCGAGATGCTTGACGCGCTGCCCGCCGATCGCGCGATCGTGCTGATTACGCATACTGAGCTGCCAGAGGGCATCGCGGTTTCTCACCTCGCGCTGTAGCGGCGGCTTGTCACTCTTCGCGGGGTGGCCTGCCGCGCCCTCGCATTGGCTGCGGGCGCGGGTCTCGTCCGGCCTCGATCAGGGCGCGCCGGAGCAGCACTTCGATCTGCGCGTTCACCGAGCGCAGATCGTCTGCCGCCCACTTCGCGAGCGCCGCGTGCACTGCGGGATCAAGTCGCAACAGCAGCTGCTTTCTCGCGTTGCCACTGCGGCTCGTCGCGCCCACACCCGAGGTCAGGCTGGCCTCGGGTGTGGGCTGTTCGTCTGGCTGTTCGGTGGTCATGACTGTTCGTGAGTGAACGGCTGCCTAGTAGAGAGATCCCGCGTTGATGATGGGAGTGGCTCGTTGCTCGCTCGTGAGCACG
>CALCJF010000085.1 GCA_937967375.1 uncultured Leucobacter sp. | reverse complement strand
CCGGCTTCGAACGCCTGCTCGAGGCGTCGGGTTCAGGTGCCTGAGGTAACCCAGACACCCGAAGCTCGCTCAGTCGACGTCGAGTCCGTTGACCTTCTGAATCTCTCGCTGGTAGGGCGCGACCACCGAGTTTGAGATGCGGCAGTCGAGCAGAATCGTGCCCTGCGCCCCGGCCTCGCGCCAAGCGTCGAGTGCGTCGAGATCGGCCAGGCTGCGCACGCTGACGCCGGTGGCACCGAGCGCTGCAGCTACACCGGCGAAGTTCACGTCGGGGATGCGCATGGGTGCCTCATCGAGCCCCATGACCCCGTAGAGGTGCACCTCAGCGCCGTACGATCCATCGTTCCAGACAACAACGACGCAGCTCTTTGTCGTACGAATAGTGGTCTCGAGGTCGGCGATGGCCATGAGGCCGCCGCCGTCGCCAGTCGAAAGCACGACGGTGCTCTCGGGGGCCGCGGCGGCAACACCCGCGACGGTCGAGAAGCCGAGCCCGATGCTCTGAAACGCGGTGCCGACCATGATCATGCGATCCGGTGAAGCGACCGGCCAGAACATGTTTGCCCAACCAATGAAGTGACCGCCGTCGCTCGTGACGTGGCGATCCTCAGGTAGCATCTCGGCGAGTCGTGCGGCGACGGCGCGAGGATCGAGCCTGCCGTCAGCGCACAGGCCGCTCTCGGCGCGTGATCCCTCGTCGAGCGCACGTAGCGAGCCTCCTGGCTCGAGACCAGCGACCTGCTCGCGCCAGGTTCCGGGCGCGTCCTGCGCCGCGGCGATCCCATCGCTGAGCGAGGTGAGCACGTCGACTGCGTCGCCGCGCAGCACCTGGTAGTCGATGTGGTGAACGGTCTTCGGCGGTGCGACCTGATCGATGTCGACACGAACGACCTTCGTGCCCTCGCCGAAGAGTTCGCCGAAGCGCATCGTGAACTGGTTGAGGCTCGCTCCCACCACGAGCACGGCGTCGGCGCCCGCAAACACCTGCATCGCCGCCTCCTGGCCGAAGCCGCCCGTGATGCCGAGGTCGAACTCTTGCTTCGCGAAGATGCCGCGACCAAGCGCGGTTGAGGCGGTGAGTGCGCCGAGTTGATCGGCGATAGTTGCAAGTTGAGGCGCGGCTCCCGAGATCCAGGCGCCGCGGCCCGCGAGCACCACGGGGCGTTCTGCTGAGACGAGTGTCTGCACCGCGGTGGTCAGCTCGGTTGAGGTGGCCTCGGTCGCTGGGCGATATGAGGCTGGGGCGGCGGCGCGGTGCGACCTTGCACCGGCACTCGGCAGCGTCGCCGCGGCGAGGTCGCGCATGGTCGAGGGGTCGTTCAGATCGATACCCTGATCCACGGGCTCGGGCACCGCTGCGGTGACCTGATCGTAGGGGATCGCAATGACGACGGGGCTGCGGCGGCGAAGTGCTGCCTTCACCGCGCGGTCGACCACGTAGTCGACGTCGTCGACCCCGACGACATATGTGCGCACGCCGAGTGCGGCGGCTGCGAGCTCCTGGTCGATGTCCCAAGGGCGAGGCCCGGTCGAGGGCGCGTCGCCGACGACGAGCAGCAGGGGAGTGCGCGCCTGCGCGGCCTCAGCGAGCGCGGTGAGCGTGTTCGTGAACCCTGCTCCGTAGGTCGAGGTGGCGATCGCGAGCTTGCCCGAGACGCGGGTGAAGGCGTCTGCCGAAGCGACGGTCGCGACCTCGTGGCGCACCTCGCTGAAGGGCATGCCGCGCTTCGTGAGCGCGTCGATGAGATGGGCATTGCCGTTGCCCATCAGGCCGAAAGCGTGGTCTGCGTAGCGGGTGAGGGCGGCTGCGAGCGCCTCGGTGAGCGTGGTCATGCTGATCCTTGCAAAGAGTTATACGTGTCTGGAACCGTATATGTCTCGCCGAGGGTCGGCAGCAGCGCCCCTTTTTCGAGCGCCTTGAGCGGCGATGAAGTGTGCCGCGCTGGACGCCAGAATCCTATCACCGTGCGTTCGCAAGGGCGATGTCTGTGACTCGCCGGTCAGTGCGCGCTGCGTTCGATGCGCACCGCGGCCTCGCGCATGCTGTGGGCGAGTGCCTCCAGGTCTTCGGGCACGCCGATGCATACGACTGCAAGCGCAGCGGGAGGTTCGCCAGCCACTCGAAGCGGCACCGCGACCGAGGTGAGGCCCGGGATCACCTCATCGTGGCTGATTGCGTAGCCACGCCCGCGCACAGCCGCGGCCGCGTCGCTCAGGGGCGCCCCGCCGAGCAGCGCCTTATGCTCGCGAGGATCGAGTGACGCCTCGATGGCGTATCCGGGTGCGCCGCGCGAAATCGGGTGTTTGACTCCCGGGCGCTGCGCGACGCTGGCGTGGCCGCGCATGGGTTCGATGCTCAACAGCGTGATTGCTTCGTCGACTTCGAGCATGGCGATGAACGTAGTGAAACCGAACACATTGGCGAGCTCGCTGAGCTCGGGCAGCGCGGCCTGCTGCAGCGATGCGGCAGCACCTCTGCCGAGGGCGGCGAGCCGTGGGCCGAGCCGTATCATTCCGGCCTCGTCGCGCAGCACAAAGCGGTGGTCTTCGAGCGTGCGCAGCACCCGGTAAGCGTTCGAGCGGTGCACCCCGAGACCTTCGGCGAGTTGCGCGATCGAGAGGGGGCCCGATGCCTCGGCGAGCAGTTCGAGGGCGCGCAGGCCGCGGTCGAGCGTCTGCGAGCCGGCGGTGCGGGCAGGGGAGTCGGGATGCTGGGTCACCACTCCATTGTGGTCTATTGCCGACGATCGAGGCTCGCGGGTGTCAATCCTCACGTGTCGATGTGTCACCCCAGGGCTCGCGAAACACACGCGTCTCAGATATGGTTGAAGGCTAAAGTAAATTTGCGCGAATGCAATGGGGTACGAGATGAGCGAGAGTAGTGAGCCGCGATGGCTGAACCAGGGCGAGCGAGAGATGTGGATGCGCCTCGTCGGCGTGACGTTCTTGCTGCCCGGCGTGCTCGAAACGCAGCTGAAGCGCGACGCTGGGCTCTCGTTCTTTGAATACCACGTGCTCGCCATGCTCTCTGAGGCAGAAGGCCGCACGAGGTCGATGAGCGACCTGGCGCGATGGTCGAATTCGTCGCTGTCGCGTCTTTCGCACGTGGTCACGCGCCTCGAAAAGCAGGGTTGGGTGCGGCGCGAGAGCTGCTCTGACGACCGGCGGGCAACCAATGCCGTGCTCACCGACGAGGGGTTCGCGCATCTCGCCGCGAGTGCCCCCGGCCACGTCGAAGAGGTGCGCGCTCAGGTGTTCGACTCGCTTGATGCCGAACAAGTCGCGGTGATGGCTCGGTCGCTCGAACTCATTCTGCAGCGAGTCGACCCCGGCAGGGTGGCTGCACCGAATGGCAGCTGCGACTGATCCTCGAAAGGATCGCGGCCAGACGCTACGAACGAGCCCGCTGAATCGTCGCGATCGTAGCGTCGTGTAGCAGGCCGTTCGTCGCGAGCGCGCTGCCGTTCCAAGCGCTCTCGTTGCCGTCGATGTCGGTGAAGGTGCCACCGGCCTCGCGCACGATCGGCGCGAGGGCCGCCAGGTCGTATGGCTTCACATCGAACTCGGCGACGATATCGACGAGACCCTCGGCGAGCAGCATATATGACCACATGTCTCCGTATGCTCGGTCACGCCAGACGCCGCGCTCAAGCGCGAGCAGCGAATCGAGATAGCCGGCTTCGCGCCACTGCTCGATGCTCTGAAAGCTCAGAGAGGCGTCAGTCAGCTCGCGCACGCCAGAGACGTGCAGCCGCCGTGGGGTCTGGTCATGATCCTCGCGCCATGCACCCTGCCCGACCTCGGCGTACCAGCGCGTGCCGAATGCGGGCGCGCTGACGACGCCGATCGTGAGTTCGCCGCTCACCTCGAGCGCGATGAGAGTGCCCCAGTTGGGCACACCGCGAAGAAAGTTCGAGGTGCCGTCGATTGGGTCGAGAATCCAGCGGCGCTCGCCTCCCTCGGCTTTGCCAGACTCTTCGCCGAAGAAGCCATCGCCCGTGCGCTCTGCCTCGATGCGCTCGCGCAAGGCGCGTTCAACCGCAATGTCGGCGTCGGTGACAAAGGTGCGGTCTGGTTTCGTGTCGATGCGCAGATCGGCCGAACGGAACCGCGGGAACGAGATCGAGTCGGCGAGTTCGGCGAGCTCGAGTGCGAACGCGAGGTCGGGGGAGTGCGCGGGAATCTCGGAGGGCATCGCAGGCCTTTCAAATTACTGTTGAGTGTTCTTTAGTTTGCGCGACTGAGGTAAACGAATGGTGTCGAGAAACAAAGGAATGATGTCGAGAAACGAAAAAGGTCCGAGATCATCACGATCTCGGACCTTACCGTGCGCCCTCACGGGCTCGAACCGTGGACCCGCTGATTATGGGTTAGGGCTCGACCTTACCGAACTCGTCAATGGCGATCTAGCGTCAAGCCTACCCGCATTCGACAACCTGGCCGACCTGACCGAACACTGGGGCAACCACTACTGCAAGTTCTGCGGTGAGGGCTTCGCCACGACGAGCGCACGCCACGCGCACGAACTGACCTGCCGACCCTGGGAACGCGCCGACGAGGCGCTGCGCATGTGGGCGGTGGCACGATGAGCGTTGCATTCGTGGTCTACTGCGACCGCTGCGGCAAGGTAACGCCGTGGTACGCAACCGAGATGGGCGCTCGTCTTGGCGCGCTGGGGCGAGGGTGGGTGGCTGATCTAACAGACCCCGCGCAGCCTCGCCACTATTGCAGCTCAGAGTGCCTAGCAGAGCGTCAATCTCAGCTTGACGCTCAATCGAGCGTGGCAAAGTTGGCGACTCGTGAGCAATAAAGATACACACGAGTACATGAAAATGTTGTCGCGCATGCTACGCGGGGCAGGGCGACGGGTCGCAGCGGGCGATCACAGCGACCTTGCCGAGCTAGTCGAGCTGCGCACCGAGATCGAGGCGGCTATCGCGTCAGGGGTCACGGGGCTGCGCGCCTCGGGCGATTCCTGGGCGGATATCGCTGAGGGTCTGGGAACCTCGCGCCAAGCTGCACAGCAGCGCTACGGGCGCGAGGTACTCCCATGAGCGGGCCACAGCAGAAGCTCTTCGCCCCGGTGCACTGGGCGGCATACATCGACCCTTGGCTTGACTATCTCCGGTCGTGCGACGCGAGCGCCGAAACGGTCAAGCTGCGCAGTCACCAGCTCAGGCGCTGCGCCGTTGCAGTTGCTGACCATGACCCGCTGACGATCGGTCTCGAACCGCTCTCGACTTGGCTCGGCGGTCGCGAATGGAGCGCCCAGACCAGGCGCTCGGCCAAGTCGGCGGTGCGCTCATTCTTCGGGTGGCTGCAACTTACCGGGCGGCGACTCGATAACCCGGCGCTCGGGCTGCGCTCAGGGCGCGTGGAGATCGGCAAACACCGGCCAGCCGATGAGATGAGCGTGCGCCGTATTCAGAAGTCGTCAGATCGCCGCGTAGCGCTCATGGGTAAGCTCGCTTCGATTCTCGGCATGCGCGCGGTCGAGATATCCCGCGTGCACACGGACGACGTGTTCAGAGACTTCGTGGGGTGGTCGCTGCGCGTGCACGGCAAGGGCGGCAAGGTTCGTATCGTGCCACTCACTGACGCGCTCGCACACGAGCTGCAAGACCGGCCACGAGGCTACGTGTTCGAAGGCAGGATCGACGGGCACCTATCGGCGGCCTACGTGTCAAAGCTCCTGAGCTGGGAGCTACCCCCAGGGGTGACCGGGCACATGCTCAGGCACCGTGCGGCCGGGCACTACTACCGGGGCACCGACTGGGATCTACGCGCGACTCAGGAACTGCTGGGGCATGCGAGCGTGGCGACTACTCAGATTTACACGCCAGCTCGCGATGATCAGATGCGGCGCGGCATCGCTGCTGCGGCGAGCTAAGATCATGCACATGAAACGGATCGCCATTGTTGCCGCTCTCGCCCTCACACTCGCCGGGTGCTCGTCTGCCGAGCCAGATGAAACCGGATTCCTGAGTTTGATGGACGCGGCGGGATACCCTGTTGAGGTCATGGACGCCGAGACTCAGCTCGAAACCGGGTACGGCGTCTGTGAGGGTGCCGCCGAAGCGGGCGAGTCCACTACTGAGTACGCCGAGCGCGTGGGTTCGCTCATGGAACAGCAAGGCGCGCGCGACTGGTATGCCGCGATCGGCATCGCCGCAGGTGCGACTCTCTGCCCCTGATCGCAGCGCAAAGCGCCTACGCTCACGATTCGAGCGTAGGCGCTTTGCGTGTCAACTTGAGATTGACGCTAAACCGCGTTTGCGATTAGCGGCCATGTCTGCCGGTCTGTCGGGCGAGCGCGCCGCCTGCGGTGCCGCCTACGGTCACGAGCGACAGGCCGGACGCGATGAGTGTGCCGTCGTTCTTGAGTGCACCGTAGACGGCAAAGAACAGGCCGAGAGCGATACCGGCGAGGTAGCCGATCATGCGAACGTATTCGGCGGTTTTCATGTGGGGTTCCTTTCGGGTGGATCGGGTGGGGTGAGTCTGTGGCGGTAGATGAAGTCGATGAGCTGGCGCTC
Source organism: uncultured Leucobacter sp. (assembly GCA_937967375.1). Taxonomy (GTDB): domain Bacteria; phylum Actinomycetota; class Actinomycetes; order Actinomycetales; family Microbacteriaceae; genus Leucobacter. Next base: position 1,136 of record CALCJF010000085.1, on the reverse strand, counting down.
GCGCTTCCACTGGTATTGCTGCTCGGCCTCTAGCTCGTCTACGCGCTGTTCGAGCTTGTGCACGCGCACGGCGAACCATGCGACGATGAGCACGCCGACAAGGCCGAGGGCTGCCTCGATCACGGCGTGCCGGGGTGGGTTGCTTGGTCGTCGTCCACGGGCGGCGTGAGGCGGTCGAGCGCGGGGCGTACGCGCTGTTCGAGCATCCAGTGGATCTCGTCGAGCTCTTGGGTGCGGGTCTTGCCGTCGCGCCCGGTTTGCGCGCCGACGCCTTCAAGCCGGTCGAGTTGCGGGCGTACCCGCTTGTCGAGCATCCAGTGGATCTCGCCCACTTGTTTCGCGGTCTGCTCGTCGCGCTTGCGGTCAGCGTCGGTGTACATGTCTTCGTCCTGTTCTGTGAGATATGGGATTGGGTCTACGCTCTGCCCGTCCTGCCTGACTTCGAAGTGCAGGTGCGCGCCGGTGCTCTGGCCGGTCGAGCCGACGTAGCCGATCACGTCACCCGCTTCGACGTACCAGCCAGAGCCGACAGGGGGCGGGGCGAGCATGTGGGCGTAGCGGGTCGTGAGGCCGTCGCCGTGGTCGAGGAACACGGCGTACCCGTAGCCGCGCTGCCGCCCTGCTACGAATACTTGCCCCGCACCGGCAGCACGTATCGGGGTGCCTTCGGGTACGTCGAAGTCTTGCCCGTCGTGGAACCCGTCAGTGTCGGGCGTGCCGTCGCCGTCAGTGTCGATTGGGCGGCGTGGCCCGTACCGATCTGACGAGAACGGGGCACCCGGGATTGGGCTTTGCAGCTTCATACGCCGCGCGCCTCCCATCTGATCACGCCGCCGCCAGCGGTGGGCGACCAGTTATCGGCACGGATCACGCACCCGTCTTTCGTGATCGAGTGCGCCGAGACCGTGAACCGGCTACTCTCCGATACCGGGTCAACATGCGGGGGCGCACTGAACAAGTACGGTGGGAACACGATGTTGAAGCTCGCGCCTTGACCGTTCGCGATAGAGGCCGCGTTGACTGAGCCGCGCGCGCTCTTTGGGATCGCGGCGAGCTGTGCCCGGATCGCGGCGAGCTGGGCGCTCACCGAGTCCAAACCGAGATTCATGAAGTCGCTGTTGAGTGGGGCTTCGTCG
>CALCJF010000084.1 GCA_937967375.1 uncultured Leucobacter sp. | reverse complement strand
CTGCAGGCAATCTACGTGCCCGCCGACGACTACACCGATCCGGCTCCCGCGACCACCTTCGCGCACCTCGATGCGACCACCGAGCTCTCGCGTGAGATCGCTTCGAAGGGTCTGTACCCCGCGATCGATCCGCTGACCTCGTCGTCGCGAATCATGGATCCGCGTTACTTGGGCGCTGACCACTACCGCGTGGCGACCACCGTGAAGCAGATTCTGCAGAAGAACAAGGAACTCCAGGAGATCATCGCGATCCTCGGTGTCGACGAGCTCTCTGAAGAAGACAAGATCACCGTGGCACGCGCACGTCGCATCCAGCAGTTCCTGTCGCAGAACACCTACATGGCGAAGAAGTTCACCGGTGTTGAGGGTTCGACCGTTCCGCTCAAGGACACCATCGAGTCGTTCGACGCGATCTGCAAGGGCGAGTTCGATCACGTCGCAGAGCAGGCGTTCTTCAACGTCGGCGCGATCAGCGATGTCGAGGAGAATTGGGCAAAGATGCAGAAGGATCTGGCCTAAGCCATGGCGCTCAATGTCAGCGTCGTCTCGGCGCATTCCGAGATCTGGAGCGGCGAAGCCACCCAGGTCATCGCGAAGACGACCGAGGGCGAGATCGGTATTCTCGGCGGTCACGAGCCGCTGCTGGCGCTGCTTGCCAGCGGCGAGGTGCGCGTGACCACCGCCGGCGGCGAGAAGGTCACGGTCGACGCTGAGGACGGGTTCCTCTCGGTCGATCACGACACCGTCACCGTTGTCGCGGGTAAGGCTGCTCTGGTTCAGGCCTAGTCGCCTGTCGTAGCCCGAGGCGCTCGTTCGCGAGCGCCTCGGCACTACTCGCATCATGCATATTCTGTTACCGCCCTCAGAGACCAAGCGCTCCGGGGGCGGTACTGCATTTCAGCTCGATTCGCTCGCGCACGACGAGTCTCTGCAGCAGACGAGGATCCGCGTACGCGATGCGCTCGTCGAACTGAGCGGCGACGCCGAGGTATCGGCGAAGGTGCTGAAGCTCGGGGTAAAGAACCAGGACGAGCGATTACACAATCTTGCGCTCGACACAAGTGGCGCGATGCCCGCTATCGATCGATACACCGGCGTGCTCTACGACGCACTCGACGCGGCATCGCTCGACGGGCGCTCAAGATCCTGGCTCGCGGCTCATGTGTCGATACAGTCGGCGCTTCTCGGCCTGCTCGGCGCGGGTGACCATATTCCCGCATACCGACTCTCTGGGTCGTCTCGCCTACCGGCGCTTGAGGCCCCGCTGAAACGGGTCTGGGCGTCTGCGCACAAAGGCATCGATTGGTCGGGGCTCGGCTGGATCCTCGACCTGCGTTCAAAAGACTACGAAGCGCTTGCACCGTTGCCCGAGGGCGCGGGATCGTGGCTCAACGTCGTGCAGCGCGGTCCGAGCGGCGAGGTGCGCGCGCTCAACCACTTCAACAAGGCCGCGAAGGGCGATCTCGTGCGCAAGCTCGCGCTCAGTCGCCCAAGGGTCGACAGTCGCGCAGGGTTCTTGCGATGGGCCGAGAGCGCGGGCCTCGAGCTGTTCGTCGGGCCGGGGGAGGGCGAGCTCACGCTCGTCACCGACCTCGTCGCAGGGACGCCCAAAGCACGGTAACTGCCGCCTGAATGACGACGGGCTTGCGCGCGACACTCACCCAACACGCTAGGCTAGACAGGTGTATTCGGGGAGGCTGTCGTGACCGTACGTGGTGAGAATGCCGTGCGGCGACGCATCCGAAGCTGCGAGGCCGCGGGCCTCGAGGTTGAGCTGTCGTGGCACGGCGTAACCGATGTCGGGCTCCGGCGCGAAGTGAACCAAGACAGCTATGTCGCGACTCCGCCGATCTTCGCCGTGGCCGACGGTATGGGCGGGCACGCAGCCGGCGAGATCGCCTCAGAGGCCGTCGTGCGCAGGCTTGCCGAGCTCGAAGGGCGCACGACAGTGAGTCATTCAGACTTCGAGGCGGCACTTGACGACGCCATTGAAGACATCGAGCTCAACGTCGGTGAGACCGAACTCGGAACCGGCACGACTGTGACCGGGTTGATCCTGGGTAGCGATATCGAACAACCCAGCTGGACGGTCTTCAACATCGGCGACTCTCGCGTGTACCAACTGTTCAAGGGCGCACTGAGCCAGCTGACCGTAGATCACTCGGTCGTGCAGCACCTTGTCGACACCGGCCAGATCACTGAGGAGGAAGCGGAGGTTCATCCGCACGCCAACGTGATCACGCGGGCCGTGGGTCTGGGCGAAGACCCGGTGGCCGACTACAGTCGTCTCGCGTTGATTCCGGGCCAGCGCCTGCTGATCTGCTCTGATGGCCTGACCAAAGAGCTCACCGATACCGGGATCAAGCACTACCTCGGCGAGGCGAAGACCGCGCGTGAGGCAGCTGAGAATCTCGTTGCCGCGGCGCTTGGCAACCTCGGTCGCGACAACGTGACGGTGCTCGTGATCGACGTGCACTCGGTGGGTGACTCGCATGAGACGCTCGAGGTGCCGACGCTGGCTGTTGACGAGTAGACCGCGGGTTAGCTAGCTCACCGCTCATCGAGCTTGTCGAGATGAGCAGGTCACGAACCGAGCACGGGGTTTCGGATCGCGCGCAGATCCATCCGCGAGCTGCGCTCGCTCCCGCCAGACCCGACCATGCGCGCGATCCGAAACCCCGCACTCGCCCCGCAATCGGAGATCGCGCATCTCGACAAGCTCGATGGGTGTGACGCCCGCCTAGCGCGCGGCCGCACGAATCTCTGCGACGACCTGGGCGAGCGCACGCTGCTTGCGCGACTCGGCGACGGTGCCCACCTTGCCTCGCGGCGCAATCGGGGTGCGCACGGCGAGCAGCACGTCTCGGCGCAGCATCGTCTCGGGAAACGCCCATGAGTGCACCGGTGCATCAGCATCGAGCGCAGACGCGGGCACGAGTGCAATCGTGAGGCCCGCGCCGACGAGCCGCTGGATGGTGCGGTAGTCGTCGAGGCGCATGCCGACGCGCGGCTTCAGGCCGGCCGCAGCGAACAACTCCTTGAGGCCGGCGTCGCTGGGGTCGTGCTCGTCGACGCCGAAGGCCCACTGCTCGTCGCGCAGCTGCTCGAAGCGAGGCAGTTCGGCAGGCGACGAGAGCGCCAGCGGATGATCCCTCGCTACACAGAGGTGCAGGGGTTCTGAGCGGAGCCGCTCGAGGTGCACTCTCGAGCTCGAAATCGGCGGTACCCTGCCGGTCGCGACGAGAATCGCGACGTCGATCCTGCCCTGTTCGAGACCGGCGACGATCGGCATGAGCTCGTCAATCGTCACGTCGAGTTGCGGGGCGTCTGCCAGCTCGCGTAGCGCGCGTTGCACGGGTGGCAAGATCAGCGCGCCGAGGGTGGGCAGGGCGGCGAAGCGCACGACGGGAGTGGTCGCGAGCTGCGAATCTTGCACCTCGGCGACGAGACGGTCACAGAGGCCGAGAATCTCTTCTGCGCGTTCGGCGACGATGGCTCCGAGCTCAGTCGTCTTGCTGCCTCTCGGGGTTCGCTCGAGAAGCCTCGCGCCGAGCTGCCGCTCGAGCTTTGCGAGGTGGTGGTCGACGGTCGGGTGACTCCATCCGAGCGCACGAGCTGCAGACGACACGGAGCCAGACGCGTGACACTGGCGCAGCGCGGCCAGGCTGCGCAAATCGAGTGGGTCTGAGTTTGTCTTTGCAGAGGGTTCGTGGGGCGCGGGGGGCATGCAACTAGTCTCATACAGAGTATGAGAGATATCAAGATATTGGGTATTCCTCTCATTTAGGACTGCGCATACCCTGAACGGATGGTCGAAACTGAAGTCACCGCTGATCCCTCGCGCCGCGCACCGTACGCTGAAGCACTCGAGCGTCACGCCGACAGCAATCCCATTTCCCTGCTTGTGCCCGGGCACGGCGCGAACGCCGAAGGCATTTCGGCAGGCCTCGCTGCCTTTGTCGGAGAGCGCCCGCTGCAGCTTGACGTGACCCCGCTGCTCGACGGCATCGACCTCGGCGCGAACTCGAACCGCGAGCGGGCCGAGAAGCTCGCCGCCGATGCCTGGGGCGCGAGACGCACCTGGTTCTTGACGAACGGATCAACACAGGGCAACCGCACCGCGGTGCTCGCGATCGGCCAGCTCGGGGGCGACATTCTGCTGCAGCGCAGCGTGCACTCGAGCATCGTCGATGGTCTCGTGCTGTCGGGTATGCGACCCGGCTTCATTCACCCGGAGGTCGACTACCGCAACGGGGCCGCGCACAACGTGACCCCCGAGGCCGTGCGCGACGCGCTCAATGCGCATGACGGCGTCGTGAAGGCCGTCTACGTGGTGAGCCCGAGCTACTTCGGCGCCGTGGCCGACGTGCCAGCTATCGCAGAGGTCGTGCACGCTGCCGGTGCCGCGCTGATCGTCGACTGCGCGTGGGGCCCCCACTTCGGCTTTCACCCTGAGCTGCCGGAGTCGCCGCTGCGCCAGGGCGCAGACCTCTGCATCATGAGCACCCACAAGCTCACCGGCTCGCTGACCCAGAGCGCCCTGCTGCACCTCGGCGACACCGAGCTCGCAAACACCCTCGAGCCTGCTATTGAGCGCGCCTTCCGCATGACCTCATCGACCAGCGAGAGCTCGCTGCTGCTCGGTTCGATTGACATCAACCGCCGTGACCTGCAGCACAGCAAGGACGCGATCCAGCGTTCGCTCGACGCGCTTCGCGCGTTCTCTGAGCGGGTGCGCGAGCACGGTCGTTTCTCGCTGCTGTTCGACACCTTCGGCGAGTTTCCGAGCATCGTTGGTGCTGATCCTCTTCGCCTGCCTATCGATATCAGCGCGACCGGACTCGACGGTCACACCGTACGCCTGAAGCTCATGCGAGAGCACAACATTTGGGTCGAGATGGCGACGCAGACTACCATTGTGCCGATGGTCGGACTCGGCAAGTGCCCGCCACTCGAACCGTTGCTCGAGGCACTCGATGCGATCGCCGACGCGGGCGCAGCTTCGGCCACTCCGGTTGATGCCGCACTGCGCCTGCCAAGCACCGGCGCGCTGCGCATGCTGCCCCGAGAGGCGTTTCTCGGAAACACCGAGTTGGTTTCAGCCGAGGACGCCATCGGACGTATCAGCGCCGACAGTCTCGCGGCCTACCCGCCCGGCATTCCGAACATGCTGCCCGGCGAGGAGATCACCGCTGAAGCCGTCTCGTTCTTGCAGGCAGTGACGCAAAGCTCGCACGGATACGTGCGCGGTGCGGTCGACTCGAAGCTCACGCAGTTCCGCGTCGTCGCCGAATAGCGACCGACACTCTTCATTCATTTCAACTACTACGAACATTCGCCCCACAAGGGCTCTCCAGAAAGGACAACGATGTCGAAACAACCATCTGACGCCGCGGTCAAGACGAGCACCTCGCACATGCAGGACGCCGGTGACGGCGGCTACCAGAAGGGCCTGCAAAACCGCCACATCCAGATGATCGCGATCGGCGGCGCCATCGGTACGGGACTGTTTCTCGGCAGCGGCAACCGCTTCGAAATTGCGGGCCCCGGCCTCGCTATCGTCTATGCGATCTGCGGCATCTTCGCGTTCATCGTGGTGCGCGCGCTCGGCGAGCTTGCGCTCTACCGACCGTCGTCGGGTGCGTTCGTGAGCTACGCTCGCGAGTTCTTCGGTGAGAAGGGCGCCTACACGGTTGGCTGGTTGTACTTTCTCGACTGGGCAGCGACGCTCGTCGCCGACATCACCGCCGTCGCGGTGTATACCCACTTCTGGTCGTTCTTCCTTCCCGTGCCGCAGTGGCTCATCGCGCTGATTGCTCTTGCGGTCGTGCTCACCATGAACCTCATCTCGGTCAAGCTGTTCGGCGAGATGGAGTTCTGGTTCGCGTTCATCAAGGTCGGCGCGATCATCCTCTTCGGCGTCATCGGCATCTGGGCAGTGGTGACGCAGCATCCGATCGACGGCAACGTGCCGGGCTTCAGTCTGATCGCCGAGAACGGCGGCCTGATTCCGAACGGTATCGGCAGCCTCTTCGCCATCACCCTCGGCGTTGTCTTCGCGTTTGCAGGCATCGAGATGGTGGGTATCACCGCCGGTGAGTCTGCAAATCCGCATCAGGCTATTCCGAAAGCCGTGAACTCGGTCGTCTGGCGTATTCTGCTCTTCTACGTAGGTTCGGTGGTGCTGCTCACGGTGCTCATGCCGTGGACCTCGTACTCGGGCAAAGAGAGCCCGTTCGTGACGGTGCTCAATAACCTAGGTATTCCGGGTGGTGCAGACGTGATGAACATCGTGGTGATGACCGCCGCGCTCTCAAGTCTCAACGCGGGCCTCTATGCCACCGGCCGCACTCTGCGTTCCCTCGCCATGGCGGGTACCGCGCCTCGCTTTGCGAAGCGCATGAACAAATCGGGCATTCCGTACGGCGGCATCCTGATTACCTCGATCGTTGGAATCCCGGGTGTCATTCTGAACATGGTCATGCCCGAAGACGCGTTTGCACTCATGCTGAACATCTCTGGCATCGGAACCGTCGCCGCATGGGCGTCTATCATGCTGAGCCACTGGGCCTTTGTGCGTAAGTCGCGCAGGGGAGAGGTGACAAGGCCCGCGTTCAGGTTGCCGTTCGCGCCGTTCCTGAACGCGTTCACCCTTGGCTTCTTGCTGCTCGTGGTCGTGTTGATCGGCTTCGACGGCAAGATCGGCCAGCTCACCCTCGTGCTGACCGCGATCATCGGCGTGTTCCTGCTCATCGGTTGGTTCGGAGTGCGAAAGCGCATCAATGCCGCAGCCATGACTCAGTCGATGGACGTGGTCAGCTCGATCGCGCCGATTGAAGACCCGGTGAAAGACAACCCGAACGAGAAGTAGCTCATAGCTTCTCGCGTGACAAAACAGCGGTGCCCGATCCTTTTTCTATTCGAAGAGGATCGGGCACCGCTGTGTGAGCACCGGCTCGTTCGGCGCTGCTGGCCCAACTATGCTGCTGGCCCACCGCCGATTCTTGCTACGCCTCGGCGCTCAGCGCCTCGTCGAGCACCCGCACGACCAGCTCGATGAGCTCGTCGGTGAACTGCAGCGACGGCAAGAAGCGGATCGCGTTGCCATAGATGCCCGTGCTGAGCAGCAGCACGCCCTGCTGTGCGGCGCGATCGATGATGCGCTGCGTGAGCGCGGCGTCGTGCTCGAGTGTGCCCGGCTTGGTGAACTCGATCGCGAGCATTGCTCCCATGCCGCGCACGTCTGCGATGCTCGGGTGCTTGGCTGCGAGCCCCTGCAGCGCAGGCAAAAAGACGCTCTCGATGTGCTTCGTGCGCGCGAGCAGCCCGTCGCGCTCGATCTGCTCGAACACCGCCACCGCTGCGGCGCACGAGACGGGGTTGCCGCCGAAGGTGCCCCCAAGGCCGCCGGGCTGCGATTTGTCCATGATCTCGGCGCGGCCGGTGATGCCCGCGAGCGGCAGACCGCCGGCGATGCCCTTCGCGGTCAGCACGATGTCGGGCTTCACTCCGAACTGCTCGATTGCGAACATGGTGCCGGTGCGCGCGATGCCCGCCTGCACCTCGTCAGAGATGAAGACGATGCCGTTGGCTCGGCACCACTCGGCGAGCGCGGGCAGGTATCCCTCGGCCGGCACGATGAAGCCGCCCTCGCCCTGCACCGGCTCGACGACGAGGCAGGCGAGATCTTCTGCGCCCGCGGTCTTCTCGAGGTAGGCGATGGTGCGGGCCGCGGCCTCTGCGCCGGTGAGCCCGTCGCGCAGCGGGTACGAGTTCGGCGCCTTGTAGATGTCGCCGGCGCGCGGGCCGTAACCGGCTGCGTAGGGCGCGCCCTTGAAGTTCATGCTGCTCGTGAGCATCGTGCGGCCGTGGTAGGCGTGCTCGAGCACGGCGACGCCAGGGCGGCCGGTATGCTTGCGCGCAATCTTCACACCGTTCTCGACGGCCTCGGCGCCCGAGTTCATGAGCAGGGTCTTCGCAGGGCCCTCGCCGGGAAAGTGCTTCGCGAGGTGCTCGGCGACCTCGACGTAGGGCTCGTAGGGGGTCATCGTGAACAGCGTGTGCGTGACCTTCTCGAGCTGTGCGCGGGCGGCTGCGACGACGGCCTCATCGGTGTGCCCGATCGTGGTCACGCCGATGCCACCGCACACGTCGACGATCTGGTTTCCGTCGACATCGACGAGGATCGAGCCGTGTGCGCGCTCGATGTAGACGGGAACCACGCTGTGCACGCCCGGCGGAATGACGGCCTGACGCCTCGCGTGCAGCTCGCGGCTGCGGGGCCCCGGAATCTCGGTGCGCAGCAGCGGCTGCTGGCTGATCTCGGCTGCGGTGATGGTTGACGTCTCTGTACGGCTATCGGTGCTCATGTGCCAAGCCTACGGCCTGCCCGGCCCTACCGCGTGCCTGACGTGGCTGAGATAAGCTCCGAGCGCGCGGCGCGCGCACTCGCGACGCCGAAACCCAGCTCGGCAAGCGCGACGCACGAGAGCGCTACGAGCACGTGAGCCCAGGCCGCGCCGTGTTCGACGAGCACGCCGGCGAGCAGCGGGCCGCTCGCCGCGATCGCGTAGCCGATGCCCTGGCTCACCGCGGAGTATGCTGCGGTTTGCTCGATGCTCGGCGTCGTGAACACGATGAGCGCGATCGACAGCCCGAACGCGGCGCTCGACGCAATGCCGGTGATCGCTACGGCGAGGGGCAAGAGCGCGACCGGGGCGAATGCGAGCGCGAGTACGCCTGCGAACGCGAGCAGCGCGGTAGTGACGAGTAGCGGTACCCGCAATCGCTCACGCGCGGCGAGACTCGGGGCGAGCAGAGAGGCAGGCAGGCCGGCGACGCTCATTAACGCAAGGAGCAGCCCCGCCGAAGCAGGTTCGATACCGCGGCTGATCGCGATTGTAGGCAACCACGCGGTGAGCGAGAAATAGATAAGGGCCTGGCACGCGAAGAACCCAGTCACGGGCCACAGCCCGCGTGAGTGAAAGAGCGGTTGCGCGGAGGAGGGCCTCTTGGGTGCGCTTGTCGTGGAGCGGGACGTTGCTGTCGACCGATCCTTGAGACGACCGCCCAGGCTGAGCGCCAGGCCGACAGCGACGAGCAATGGTACCGCCCAGGCGCCGAGCGCAAGCGCTGTGCGCTCATCGAGGGCGTGAAACAGGGGCACCGTCAGTGCGGCACCGACGGCCGCGCTGACACCGAACGAGGTGGTGTACATGCCCGTCCAAAAGCCCGCTCGCACCGCGAGATTCTGGCGAATGATCTGCGGCGCCAGAATGCCGAGCAGCGCGATCGCCCCGCCCACGACCACGGTGCCGGCAAAGAGCGGGCCGGGGCCTAGTGGGCGCAGCAGGGTTGCCAATGCGAGTGCCGCGAGCAGCGCCGAAATGGTGCGTGCAAGACCGAACCACCTCACGAGGAGGGGAGCGAGGGGTGACGCGAAACCGAACAGCAGCACGGGGATGGCGCTGAGCGCAGAGATGCCGCCCGGCGTGAGCCGATACGCCACGGCAATGTCTTCGAGCAGCGGTGAGACGCTCGTGATCGGAAACCGAACGCTCAGGCCGACTGCGACAATCAGCACGCCTGCTGCGACGGCCTGGCGGGAGTGCGCGGCTGAGCGCACCCCCGCCCCGCCGACACGGGCCACGGCGCTCATCTGTCGAGGCTGATCTCTCGCCCGTCGCGAATCACCCTGAGGGGGGCCGGGCGTTCGACCACGAGCTCGGCGATGTTGTGGGCCGCGAATTCCAGACCGGTGCTGCTCTGCTCACTCCAAGTGGCGAGTTCGGGCAGCCCGAGCATTTCGCCGCCCGCGGTCGAGGCGAAACGAAACGCTCGTTCGAGCTCGGTATCGGTGATCGCGCCCGTGCGATAGGCGAGCAGGTGCGCGCGGTCGATCATGTTGCCGTTGCCGAACGGGCTCCAGGCGTCGCGCACGCCATCCGACCCCGCGACGAGGCGCACGCCGTGGCGTTCGAAGAGATCTGGGTCGGGAACCGGATCTGCGCCGAGCGCGCAGGTGGCGATCCAGATGCCTGCCTCGGCAAGCAAATCGAGTGTGCTGCCGAGGCTCGGCAGCGTGTCGTCGCAGAGAGCGAACGCGTGGCCGATCGTTACGCGCCCCTGCCTGCCCGAAGCGATGGTTCGCCTGGCGATTTCCCTGATTTGAGCGAGGCCGTCTTCGCCGCCGTCGTGCAGGTGAATGTCGAGGTCTCGCGACGCTCGATCCGCGAGGCCGAAGATCGTGTCGAGGTGCCTGTGCAGGTCGCCCTCTATGCCACCCGGGTCGATGCCGCCCACGAGGTCTGCTCCGCTCCTGAGCGACGCTTCCATTGCTTCGAGCGTGCCCGGGTTGGTGAGCAGGCCGAACTGCGGAAACGCGACGATCTGCACGGTGAGTTCGGGCAGCCGTTCTGCAGCAGCACGAACGCCCTCGACATTTGCTGTGCCGAGATGTGTTGAGACATCGACATGAGCACGCATTGCGAGTGTGCCATGCCGAAGCGCGTTCGAGAGCAGTGCGTAGGCGCGATCCTCGACCGAAGTCTCGTACGAAGCCTGCAACGCGCGGTCGTTCGCGATCAACTCGGGCAGAGTGCGTGCGGGTCGACGCGACACCCAGGGCACGCCCCACGCTGTCTTATCGGGGTGAATGTGGCCGTCGACGAGGGCAGGGGTTCTGAGCGTGTGCGATACCGGTGCATTGGTCATGCCGGGCCTATTTCTCGTCTTCGTACTGAAGGGTTGGCATCGTTTCGGTCTCGGCGCCGTCGATCTGCAGCGCGAGAGGGCCGCCATGGCGCCCTCGTCGCACCAGATAGATGACCACGCCCACGACGAGCCAGGTGAAACCGAGCACGTAGGTGAACGGTGCGAGCGAGGTCCACAGCCAAGCGATCGAGACGAAACCGATGACGGGCATGATGAGGTGGCGAAGCAGGCCCCAGCCCGAACGCAGTTTCAGGTCGAAGAAGAGCACCTTAATGGTGGCGAGGTTGACCATCGCGAACGCCGCGAGCGCGCCGAAGTTGATCATGTATACGGCCTGGTCGAGCGTGATGAACAGCGCGACGAGTGCGATCACCGAGACTACGATTGCGGCGACGTAGGGGGTTCGGAAGCGGCGGTGCAGGCGTGCGAGCACCGGCGGCAGGATGCCATCGCGACCCATGGCGAAGATGACGCGGCTGACGCTCATCTGGGCTGCGGCACCGCAGAGCACGATGCCGAGCACGTTGACGATCACGAAGATCACCATGAGCGTGTCGCCGCCGGCCTGCTGCATGAGCTCGGTGCCGGCCGCGTCGAGGTTCTCGATCTTCGTCCAATCGGGCATGATGAGGCTGCCCGCGATCGAGAACGCGAGGTAGCCGAGGCCGGCGAAGAGCGTGGCGAGCACGATGCCCTTCGGCACCTTGCGTCGGGGATCCTTCGTCTCTTCGGCGAGGGTTGAGACGCCGTCAAACCCGAGAAACGCGAACGCGACGATTGCTGCTGCCGAGAGGATCGGGGCGATGCCCGCATCTCCGATCGAGAGCGGGGTGGCCAGCGCTTCGAGGCTCAGATCGGGTGCGTTCAGCACGGCGAGCACCAGGAACACGAGGATCACCAGCACTGAAGCGACGATGACCACAGAGTTCATTCGCTTGATCCAGTTCACGCCGATGATGCTGAGGGCTGCGACGATGACGAGGCAGATGAGTGTGCCGAGCCACGACGGCACCGAAGTGAAGAGGCTGTTGAAGTACAGGCCGAAGAGCAAGAAGTTGACCATCGGCAAGAAGAGGTAGTCGAGCAGCATGACCCACCCGGTCAGAAAGCCGGTCACCGAACCAAACCCCCGGGTGACGTAGGCGTAGGCGCCGCCGGTGATGGGCACGTGCGCGGCCATGCGCCCGTAGCTGTGGGCGGTGAACAGCATGATGACGATCGCGGCAACGTAGGCCGCAGGCAGGTGGCCGTCGCTGATCTCGGTGGCCGGTCCGTAGACCGAGACGACCGAGAGCACGCCCATCGAGGTGAGCCCATAGGCGATGAGGGCGGGCAGGCCGAGTTCGCGCTTGAGGGTGCGCGGCCGGGGCGTCTCTGCCGCGGTCTGTTGGGTGGTCGCGGTCATGCGCAGACTCCTTTGCTCTGAGTGATGACCTCTATAGCGAGGCGACTCGCAAAATTGTATACCAAAAATGAAGATGGGCGAAAAGATTTATTGAAAAATAGCGGTATCTATATCGGCCGAGCGATGATCGTGCGCTATTTTGAATACCAAACCATGAATCGGTGTGCATCTCGCGCCGAGCCGAGGTGCACAGTCTCGCCGCAATCGGCGCCCAGCTCACTCGAAACGGAGACCGGAAGATGCCGACGAAACAAGAAGACTCGCCCGAGCCAAGCGACGACCCGTCGGGCCTCTCGCAGGGAGAGCGGGTGTACGAGTGGGTGCGCAAGCGGGTCATCGACGGCACCCTGAAGCCCGGCAGCCGTGTGCGCGAGCGCGAGGTGGCCGAAGAGCTCGGGGTCTCGCGCATTCCCATTCGCGAGGCGTTTCCGCGGCTTGAGGCCGAGGGATTTCTGCGTACGCTGCCGCGCCGTGGCGCGCTCGTGGCGCCCATGGCTCGAGAAGACGTGATCGAGCTATTCAACGTGCGAGCCTCCCTCGAGGTGCTGGCGGCCGGGCTTGCCGCCCAGCGTTGCGCCGATGGAGTGAGTGGCGAGCCTCTGATCGCGGCGCTCGAGGCCGCCGAACGGGCGGTCGATTCGGGCAGCGGTTGGCAAATCGCAACGGCGACCACCGACTTTCACGAGGTGATTCTCGATATCGCAGGCAACACTCTGCTGCAGAGCCTCATGAGGCCCGTGCAGGGGCGAGTGCTGCGCCTCTTTCATATCGCGAGCGATGACGAAGACACCGACATGCACCACGAACACCGTGCGCTCTGCGATGCGATCGTGCGCGGCCAGGTGGCTCGGGCAGAGGCACTGGCGCTCGCACATGTCGAACATTCACGCGCAGTGACCCTGCCACGGGTGCCTGTCGCTGCGGCCTAGGCGCCCTCGAGCTTCGAGACGATCTTCGCCAAGCGGTTTGCCCTCACGCTCTCGTTTGGTGCCGATACGAGCGGATGAAGGATCGAGTACCGGCCCGCGCTGTTCAGAGCTGAGAAGGCGGCGCCAGCCGCGGGAGAGGACTCAAGCGCCGCCGCCAGGTCTGCCGGCACCTCGATTGTGGCCGATCCAGCGTATGCACGCTCCCATCGCCCGTCGGCCTTGGCGAGCTCGATCTCGCTCATGCCTCGCTCGCGCATGCGCCCCTGGGCAATGAGCTCTTCGACAATGCCAGTATTGCGCAACGACCACATCGAACGCTTGCGTCTGGGCGTGAAGCGCTGTCGAAACACCGCGGCGTCGAGGCTGCCCTTCTGGCCGTCGATCCATCCGCTGCAAAGCGCCTCGTCGAGCGCGTCGGCATAACTGAGCGACGTCGGCTCTGTGGTGCCCTTCTTGGCCAGCACGAGCCAGACCCCGTCTGAGGTGTGCTCGTTGGCATCGAGCCAGGCGCGCCAGGCCGCGGCGTCTTTGACAGTCAGAAGCGGCTGCGATTCGGTGCTCATGCCCCAATCGTATTGCGGTCGTGCATGGCACTATAGGGTTTCGGTATGAGCGCAGCGTCAGGGGAACATCAGTACAGGGTCGAAATCGAGTGGCTGGGCAACCGCGGCACCGGCACGAGCGGGTACCGCGAGTACGGGAGGCAGCTCGTCGTGCGAGCCGAGGGTAAGGCACACGAGATCGAGGCGTCTGCTGACCGCACCTTTCACGGCGACGCCGAGCGCTGGAACCCCGAAGACCTGCTGGTCACCGCCCTCTCGCAGTGCCACATGCTGTCGTATTTGCACATGGCGGTGCGCGCGGGCGTGGTCGTCACCGCCTACACCGACACCGCGACGGGCACGATGGTGCAGGAGGGTGTCGGCGGGCGGTTCACCGAGGTCGTGCTGCACCCGGTCGTGACGGTCACCGAAGAGTCCATGGTCGAGGCGGCCCGGGCAGCGCACGCCGAAGCCTACGCTGCGTGTTTCATCGCGAACTCGGTGAACTTTTCGGTGAAGCACGAGCCGACGATCCTCGTCGCTGACTCGTAAGCAGATGGACACTAGACGTTGTCTCGGCGCTGTTCAGGCAGCATCTAGTGCCAACTTGCTTTGATGCCCGGCGTCGCCGTTGGCTTCGTGTAATACGGGTGAGGGTTCTGTGAAGCGGCCATAGAATAGAGATCATGCCCGAGAGCCTGACGCGCGACGAGAACGCTGCGAACGTACCGAACAAGTCGTTCTTCATCACGACCCCGATCTTCTACGTGAACGATGCCCCGCACATCGGGCACGCCTACACTGAGGTCGCGACAGACGTGCTTGCGCGCTGGCACCGCCAGTCGGGCGACGACACCTGGTCTCTGACGGGTACCGACGAGCACGGCCAGAAGATTCTGCGCACCGCGACCGCGAACGGCGTCACCCCGAAGGAGTGGGCAGATCGGCTCGTCGAGAGCGCCTGGCGCCCCCTGATCGACACGATCAACATCTCGAACGACGACTTCATTCGCACGACCGATGCTCGCCACGAAGAGGGCGTCGCGAAGTTTCTGCAGAAGCTCTACGACGAGGGCCACATTTACGCGGGCGAATTCGAAGCGCTCTACTGCGTGGGCTGCGAGGAGTTCAAGCCGAAGAGCGAGATCGTCGACGGCACGGGCGCCTTCGAGGGCGAGAAGGTCTGCGCGATCCACTCGAAGCCGCTCGAGCTGCTGCAAGAGAAGAACTACTTCTTCAAGATGAGCGCGTTTCAAGACCGCCTGCTCGCGCTCTACGAAGAGCGCCCCGATTTCGTGCAGCCCGCGAGCGCGCGCAACGAGGTCATCGCCTTCGTGCAGCAGGGTCTCGAAGACCTGTCGATCTCGCGCACCTCGTTCGACTGGGGCATTCCGATTCCGTGGGACAGCTCGCACGTCACCTACGTCTGGTTTGACGCCCTGCTCAACTACGCGACCGCGATCGGCTACGGCTCTGACGACGAGCAGTTCGCTCGCCGCTGGCCGGCCACCCACATCGTCGGCAAGGACATTCTGCGTTTTCACGCGGTGATCTGGCCCGCAATGCTGATGGCTGCGGGCGTCGAGGTGCCCGAGCACGTGTTCGCCCATGGGTGGCTGCTCGTCGGCGGCGAGAAGATGTCGAAGTCGAAGCTCACCGGCATTGCGCCGAACGAGATCACCGACACCTTTGGCAGCGATGCGTTTCGCTACTACTTCATGCGCGCCATCTCGTTCGGTCACGACGGCTCGTTCAGCTGGGAAGATCTGCACGCGCGCTATCACGCCGAGCTCGCGAACGGCTTCGGCAACCTAGCGAGTCGCGTGGTCGCCATGAACGCGAAGTACTTCGGCAGCGTCATGCCCGGTGCAGTCGAAAGCGAAATCTCTGACGAGGATCGCGCGATCCGCGAACTCGCAGCCGCGGTCACCGCAGCCGCAGACGAGCACATCGAGCGCTTCGCGGTGCACGAGGCCATCGCCGCGATCTGGCAGCTCGTCGACGCGCTGAACGGCTACGTGCAGGAGCAGCAGCCCTGGGCGCTTGCGAAGGACGAGGCGCAGCAGGATCGCCTGGCGACTGTGCTCGCCACCGCAACCGAGGGCCTGCGTGCCCTCGCAGAGCTGCTGCACCCCGTGATCCCGCTCGCCACGGCGAAGCTGTGGGCGGCACTCGGTGCTGAAGACGCGATCGGTGCGCTCGCGGCGCAGCCGCTGCGGTCGGCCGGTCAGTGGGGGCGTCTGCCCGCGGGCACCCCGCAGCAGCCTCTCGCCGTGCTTTTCCCGCGCGTTGAGAGTGAAAACGAGAGCAAGTAGATGTCTGCCGAAACAGTTCCCCCCGGCGGCATTCGAAAACGGGCTGCGGGTGAGCGCGACCTGACGCGCCCTCCGCTGCCGGAGCCGTTGCCCGTGCCCATCTACGACAACCACACCCACCTCGAGTTCGAAGACGGGCTCGAGGTGCTCGACCCGCGCGACTCGCTCGAGCGGGCCGAGCGGGTTGGCGTTGCGGGCGTGGTGCAGGTGGGCACCGACCTCGAGACGAGCCGCTGGAGCGCCGAGATGGCGGCGAGCGACCCCCGCGTGCTCGCAGCTGTCGCACTGCACCCGAACGAAGCTCCGAAACTCTTCGCGCAGGGGCTGCTGAGCGCGCACCTCTCAGAGATCTCGCGCCTCGCCTCGCAACCGCGCGTGCGCGCCGTCGGCGAGACCGGCCTCGACTTCTTTCGCACCGGAGAAGACGGGCGCGACGCCCAGATCGAATCGTTCGAGGCGCACATCGACATTGCAAAGGGTAACGGGCTCGCGCTGCAGATCCACGACCGTGACGCGCACGATGCCGTCGTGTCGACACTCACCCGCATCGGCGCCCCCGAGCGCACCGTGTTTCACTGCTTCTCTGGTGATGCCGAGCTCGCGAAGATCTGCAACGATCACGGCTGGTACATGTCGTTCTCTGGCACCTCGACGTTCAAGAACGCGCAGGGTCTGCGCGACGCGCTCGCGGTCGCCAAACCCGAGCTCGTGCTCATCGAGACCGACGCTCCGTTTCTGACGCCCGAGCCATTCCGGGGTCGCCCGAACTCGCCGTACCTCATGCCTCACACCGTTCGCCGCATGGCCGAGGCGCTCGGAGAGCCGCTCGACGAGTTGTGCGCTCGCCTCGCAGCGAACACCGAGAAGGTCTACGGCAGTTGGGAAACGACCGCTGATGAGTGAGCAGGATTCGGGGCCCCGGCTGCTTGGTCCGCTCGAAGTGCGTGAGCTCGCAGAGCGACTCGATGTCACCCCGACGAAGAAGCTCGGGCAGAACTTCGTGATCGACCCGAACACAGTGCGCAAGATCGTGCGCCTCGCCGGCGTAGAGGCCGGAGACAGGGTCGTCGAGGTCGGGCCTGGACTCGGCTCACTGACCCTCGGGCTCACCGAAGTCGGCGCGAGCGTCACCGCGATCGAGATCGACCACCGGCTCGCGGCTGAGCTGCCGAGCACCGTTGCAGCGATGCAGCCCGAGGTCGCGGCTGAGGGGCGTCTGCGCGTCGTGCGCTCAGACGCGCTCGACGTGACGCTCGGCCAGCTCACCGACCCCGACACCTGGCTTGCGCCGCAGCGACTCGTTGCCAACCTGCCCTACAACGTCTCGGTGCCGATTCTGATGCACCTGCTTGAGCTGCTGCCCGAACTGCGCTCAGCGTTGGTGATGGTGCAGGCAGAGGTGGGCAATCGCATCGCCGCGCCTCCCGGTTCGAAGGAGTACGGCGCGCCGAGCGCGAAGGCCGCCTGGTACGGGGCCTGGCACATCGCCGGCACGGTGAGCCGGCGCATCTTCTGGCCGGTTCCGGGCGTCGATTCGAACCTTGTCGCATTCACGCGCGCCGAGGAGCGCATGGGCACAGAAGCCGAGCGTCGCGCCACGTTTGAACTTGTGAACGCTGCGTTCGCCGGTCGCCGCAAGATGCTGCGCCAGTCGTTGCAGGGTGTGCTTGGCATCCCAACGAGCGCTGAGGCGGCAAGTCTCGCCATCGCACAGGCTGGCGTCGATCCCACGCTTCGAGCCGAACAGCTCGACATCGGTCAATTTCTGAGCATCGCGAGAGCTGTCACCGCCTGACACCGGCACTGACCGGCGCAGCGCGCTTGCAAGGAATACTCGGGTCGCCCCGTGCGTTGCAACTCACATGAGCGATGGTGCTGCACCGGTTCGGGCGATCCTTGTGGACGTCTGGTTTGATGTGCGATGCCCGTGGTGTTTTCTCGGCAAGCGCCGACTTGAGCGCGCGGTCGAGATGTTTGCGGGGGATCAGCCCGACATTCCCGTAACCGTCACACACCACAGCTTCGAGCTTGCGCCGAGCATCGCCGACCGCTTCAACGGGTCTGAGGCCGAATATCTGCAGCGCTACGAGGGCGCGCCGCTCGAACATTCCGCGCGCATGCTGCCCGAGCTTCAGAAGCTGGCGGCAAGCGAGGGCGTACAACTGAAGTTCGATCGGCTGCAGCTCGTGAATACGCGGCGTGCGCACCGGGTCTTTCAGCTGGGGCAGCAGAGAGGGATCGGCGAGCAGATGCTCGAGCGACTCTTCACCGCGTACTTCACCGAGTGCCTCGATCTTTCTGAGCCGTCGACGCTGGCACGTCTTGCTGCCGAGGTTGGGCTCGACCCAGAAGAGGCGCTCGCAGCCGCGGAGGCGGGATTCGAGAGCCGCTGGGACGAGGCGGTATCTGCCGACCACGCCCGCGGCCAAATGCTCGGAGCCAGCGGCGTGCCGTTTGCGCTGATCAACGGGAAATACCGGGTATCTGGCGCGCAGACGGCAGAGGTGTTCGCGGGCGCGCTTCACGAGGTGGTTCGCCGCGAGTTTGCCTAGCGCTATCTCAGGGCGATTCCGATACGTCGGTGGCCCGGGGTAGCGTGGTCGTATGACCCCCCGAATCTTCAAGGCGTGGTGGAGCGCCCGTGCTACTCGCAATGCTCGTCAACCGTTTGCGGCTCGAGTTGCCGCCGCGAGCGGAGTTATCGTTGCAGCGCTGCTGCTCAGCGCCTGCGGCAGCGTGAACGCGGGCAGTGCCAGTAGGCAAGATCTCGAGCGTGCGTTTGCCGAAGACCCCGCGATCGAGTCGATGGATCTGCGGGTTGCGAACGATCTGCCCTGGGTGGGTGGAGTAAGCGGAGACATTATTGCCAAAGAGGGGCTCGACGAAGCCGATCTTCGTGCGCTTATCGAACGACTCGCGAAGTTCAGCTCGAGCCACCGCGGCGGTAGCGTTTCGGTCGGCGTGATCAGTGACGGTGTGCAGTTTCCGGTGTCCGAGAAACAGAGCGCTCGCGAGGCCTACCTTGCGTTCGGGCTGAGCCTGAGAGATGACCCGAGGGTTGGGTCCGTCGAGTTCGACGCGGGCAGGTCGCTACTGATGACCGCAGAGGATCCAACGGCAGTGTTCGAACTTGCCGCCGCCCTTCCCGAGATGCTCGCCCCCCTTCCTGCCCAGATCACCGACCTCGAACTGAGTTCAAGCGATGGCGCGATTTCGCTCGACGGTGCGCCCGGCGGGTGGCTCATGTACGCCGAGCGCGTTTGGACGGGGGCAGCACAGTATGGGGCGACTGCGTTGCAGGCCACTCCCGAAAGCTTCGAGCTTCGCGTGCAGCGTGAGCAAGACGTAGAAGACGCGCGCAGCTTCGCGCGCTACGCGCTCACCGGATCGCAGCTGCAGCTCACCGTGAGTAGCGACATGCTCGGCGTCGCCGACGGTTCTAACGGAGATGCCGCCCGAACCATGCTCGCGGCGCTCAGCGACGAAGCGATCGGGCTGGTGCAGACGAGTTGGACCAACGACGAGGTGCTGCAGATCGCGGTCGCTTCGCCCGAAGACGCGCAGTTGCTTGCTGACGAGCTCTCGCGCCTTCCGCAGGGCAGAACATTCGACACTCTCGCAATCTTCGTTCATCCGACGGGAGCGTTTCCAGGAGAGCCCGCGAACAACGTCGGCGATGAGATGCTCAGCGTCTACGCGGAGCCGAGAGCGCTCTCGGATCAGATTGCGAACGCGCGGCGACTGCTCGGCGAGCCCGGTGCTCAGTATGTGAGTATCGCACGCGACCGCGTTGAGCTCTCTATCTCTGATTCGGTGGGCGAGAACAGCCTGCAGAAGTATGCGGCCCCGCTCAAGTCGGTCGCCGCTACCGGGCAGTGGACCTGTGTCAGCACCGTGTCTGGGTCAGCGCTGTGCGCGACCGCGAAGCCGACGCTCAGTCTCGACGACATCGGGTACGACGAGCACCCGTCGGCAAAGGAGTTCGTGCGCGAGTGGAACGCCGCGCCGTAGCGATCAGCAAATCGCTCGGCACGCTAGCTCTGTTTCTGCGGGTAGGTCTTCGTGGTGCATTCAGTCGGCGCGGCCTTGCCGCTCCAGCGATCGAGCGTCCACTGCACGATCTGCGGGGTGAGCGGCGAGTCAGCGGCGACCAGGCTCACGTGGCTGAGGCCCTCGAATGTTCGATAGTCAATCGCGATCCCCGCATCGCAACGATCATCGACCCACTGCTGCTGCAGTTTCGGCAGCACAAGAGGATCAGCCAGGCCTTGGGCCACAAGCACGGGCCCGGCGAACGGTCCGGTCGGTGACTGCTGCTTGAGCAGGTCACCGAACTCGCCCTGCAGCATGCTGTCTGGGAAGATCTGGTTTGGCACCTGCGTGCCGCGCAGAATGGCCGAGATCGCGTCGTTGCCGTTGAAGCAGAGCTGCGAGATGCGGTCTACCGGTTTCTTCGACCCCGGGGTGAGGTGCTGTTCGAGTTCGAGCTCGGGAAAGGCCTCGTTCCAGGTCTTCGCGATGTAGGCAGACACGGTTTTGCCGCCTGCGTTCGACTTGTTCGCCTCGGCGAGCCCGAAAAGGTTGGCGGCGGGTGCGAAGGCCGCGACCCCCAACACTGAGAGTTCGGGTGCGTACTCTTCTGCGAGCTGTGCAGTCCAGAGCGCACCTTGCCCGCCCTGTGAGTGCCCCCACACCACGGTATCGGTGGTGAGTGATAGCTCGGCGAACTGCCTCGCCGCGAGCGATGCGTCGAGCACATTGCGCGCTTCGGCTTCGCCAACGAGATATTCCGCTGTGCCCTCGGTTCCCATGCCGGTGTAGTCAGACGTGACGGCGACCCAGCCGTGTTTGGTCACCATCTCTTGCATCGCCGTGCCCGCACCGTCGGCGAACGGGGCAGCGCTGAGCGAAGGTGCACAGCCGTTGACGATGCCGGTGGTGCCGTGCGAGACAGTGAGCAACGGCAAGGGGTCGCCGCCTCGTTTGGCGGGGGCGAGGATCGTGCCGCTCGAGATGGCGGGGCTGCCGTCGGGGCGAGTCGTCGTGTAGAGCATCTTCCACGCTTGAGCTCCGGCGGGCACACCAACCGTGAGCGGCTCGGTGCGAATCAGCTGGCCGCGCTGCGAGGGCACCTCGTTTGGTGCAGTGTAGAACGCATCGGGTGCTGGCAGCGGGGTGCCGCCAAGTAGCTGCGCACTGCCGTATGCGGCGCCAACGGCGAGCACTAGCGCCAGCGCAGAGGCTATCGTGCGAGACCAGTTGGCGATCTTGGAAGCGGGGCGGGGGTCGTGGGTCTCGGCGGTATTCTTGGCCTTTGCGCCGCGGCCACGCCAAAGCGCAAACAGTGCGTGCACGCCGAGAAAGAGCAGCCACGCGGCGATCGCAAGGCGAAAGATCACGAGCGTGAGCACTGGCCACGAAAACGACAGCACCCCGAGTGCGATGCCGGCGAGCGCGATCAGTGCACCGGAAGTTCGACGGTCTGCTCCGCCACGAATGGCCTCGATGCCAGACACGATGCCGTGC
>CALCJF010000083.1 GCA_937967375.1 uncultured Leucobacter sp. | reverse complement strand
CGGGCTTGAGAGCGCCGTCACGGTGCAGCGCGACGGCAGTGGCATCCCCTCCATCACGGCCGATTCCAGCAATGATCTGTTCTTCGCGCAGGGGTACGTGCATGCGCAAGACCGCTTCTGGGAGATGGATTTTCGCCGTCACCTCACGGCTGGTCGGTTGAGCGAGCTCTTCGGTGAATCGCAGCTCGGCACCGACAAGTTTCTGCGCTCACTCGGGTGGCACGATGTCGCGAAGCAAGAGGTCGACGCGCTGAGTCCAGAGACCCGCGCATATTACGAGGCGTACGCGGCTGGCGTAAACGCCTACATGGCAGAGCGAAAAGGATCAGCACTCTCTTTGGAGTACGCGGCCCTCGGGCTGCAGAACCCCGATTACTCCCCCGAACCATGGACACCGGTTGACTCGATCGCGTGGCTCAAGGCGATGGCGTGGGATCTGCGCACGAACATCGAAGACGAAACCGCACGCGCACTCGCCGGCCAGCAACTCGATGCAGATCAGCTCGCAGACCTCTACCCCGGATATCCCTTCGACGAGCACCCCGTGATCGTCGATAAGAATTGGGCGCTTGAGCTGCCTGCGGCCACGTTGCGAAATAAGCTGGGCGAAGTCGCCTCCCAAGTTTCCGGTGCCCTCGACGGTGCCCTCTCAGGCGGTGTGCTCGAATCAGTGCAATCGGTAGACAAAATGATCACCTCGCAGAGCGAGGGGGTCGGCTCGAACTCGTGGGTAGTGAGTGGTGAACATACTGATACCGGCAGTCCGCTGCTCGCAAACGATCCCCACCTGGGCGCCTCGTTGCCCTCAGTCTGGACCCAGATGCAGCTGCGGTGCAGCACCGTGGGCGAAGCATGCCCATTCGATGTGGCCGGTTTCAGCTTCTCGGGGCTTCCAGGCATTGTGATTGGTCACAACGAGCACATCGCGTGGGGTTTCACGAACCTCACCACAGATGTTGCAGACCTCTACATCGAACGGGTCGACGGCGACAGCTACTGGCAAGATGGCGAGCAGCATGACCTCACCGTGCGCGACGAAGTGATCAAGGTCGCAGGCGCCGAAGACGTGCCGCTCGAGGTGCGCTCGACGAAGCACGGCCCAATCATCTCGGGGCTTACTCCCGATTTCACTTCGATCGCGGCTCAACCAATCGTCGGTGAAGGCGTTGGGACGAAAGAGTCCCCGGCTGCTCCCGATACCACCGCAGAGTCGCTCTCCGGTGAGTACGCGGTGAGCCTGCGTTGGACTGCGCTCGACCCCGGCAGCACGGGCGAAGCAATCTTCGCGCTCAACCTCGGCAAGAACTTCGATGACTTCCGAGCTGCCGCGGCGCTCTTCGACGTGCCCGCGCAGAACCTCATCTACGCCGATCCAGAGGGCAATATTGGATATCAGGCACCCGGCCGCCTCCCCATTCGCGGCGCTGGCGACGGCTGGCTCCCGCAACCAGGCTGGAACAGCGCGTACGACTGGCAGGGCTACGTGCCGTTCGAGGACCAACCGATGCTGTACAACCCCGAATCGGGCTATATCGTGACTGCGAACAACGCGATCGTCAGCGACGACTACCCCTATTTCCTCAGCCGCGACTGGGATTATGGCTACCGCGCTGCGCGCATCGTCGAGCTGCTCGACAGCGCAATCGCTACGGGCCCCATTACCTCACAGACGATGGCCGATATTCAGATGGACAACCAAATGCCTGCGGCGAAGACTCTTCAGAGCGCCTTTGCATCGATCAAGGTAAAGAACCCGGCCACGCAGCAGGCACTCGAGGGTCTTTCTGCATGGGATGGCCAGAACGCCGCAGAGTCGGCCGAGGCAGCGTACGCCAATGTGCTCTGGAACCAGGTGACAGCGCTCATGCTCGGCGGCAAAGCCACTGACATTCCGCGCGACGACCAGAGCCGGCTCGCGACCGTCTTCGAGCAGCAGCTCGCCCAGCCAGATTCGTCGTGGTGGCAGAACGACGAGGCCGGCATCGCCTCGCAACAACAGCTGCTCGAAGTGGCAGCGCAGCAGGCCTACGACGAGCTGGCCGAGGCGCAGGGCGCCGACCAGTCGAAGTGGAACTGGGGCAAGCTGCATGCGATCACGTTGACCCACGGCACGTTCGGGTCAAGTGGCATCGCCCCGCTCGAGTGGCTCTTCAACCGCGGCCCCTACGAAGTCGGCGGCGGCTCCGGGGTGGTGAACGCGACGGGCTGGGCGCTCGATGAGGGCTACGCCACCACCAATGTGCCCTCGATGCGCATGGTGATCGACCCGAGCGACTGGGACGCCTCGACCTGGATCCATCTGACCGGAGCAAGCGGTCACGCGTTCAACGCCCACTACACCGACCAGACCAAAGACTGGGCCACAGGTGTACAGCGTCCCTGGGCGTTCACACCAGACGCGGTTGCAGCAGCGGCACAAGACACGCTGACGCTTACGCCTGCAGCCGGGTAGCCGCCTGTGCTGCGCTGTGGGCGAAATGGGGCAAAGTTCAGGCGTGTGGCCTCAGCCACCCGCCTAGACTCGCAGAGAGACCTTTCGTCGCCCCGCGGGGCGCCGCATCACCAGGAGGAAACGTGGAAGTTCGCATCGGCATCAAGCACTCGCCCCGAGAGCTCTCGTTCGAGACCGACGCCACCGCCGACGCCGTGCGCGGTCAGATCGAGCAGGCAGTTGCCGACAACGCCGCGCTGCTCTCGCTCAGCGACACCAAGGGTCGTCAGTACCTCGTGAATCTTGACTCAATCTCGTATGTCGAGCTCGGCGCCGAGGCCGGCCGCAAGGTCGGTTTTGTCAGCTAACTACGTCAGTTAGCCAAGCACCCGAAAGAGTCTGGCGGCAGCGTCGATCACCGCCGGGTGTTCGACGCTGAGCGGCTCGATTCCGACGAGGCGCAGGCCCCGAGGCGGCTGGCCGTCAGTTCCCCAGAGCAGCACCGAGTTCTCTGAGGGCAGTTGCGAAGACCACCACGAGATTCCGGCGTGGTCGCTGCCTGAGCCTGCGAAGATGCGCCGGGCAAGTTCTTGGGTCGTCGAGAGATCTTGCACCACAACCTGACTCGGGCGCACCTCAAGGTCAGAGAGCACGGCCCAGTCGTCAAGGTCGAGCAACGGCAGGTCGCCGTCGAACTCGAAGACCGCGAGCGCCCTGGCATCGCCTGCCGGGGTGAGAAACACCTCCGGAACCCAACGCTGTTTGTTGTAGAAGCTCTCGGCTATGGCTCCGACGGCGCTTCGCGAGAAATACCACGATTCGTAAAGATCTGCGTTGTCCCATCGGCCGTGCAATTGCGGCGAAGGCACATAGCTCCAATGCCCTGGCCTCCCCTTTCGAGCACCAGGGATGCGCGGGTAGCAGCGATACAGTCGCGTCATAACGTGGTTGCCGGTTAGGCGTATGCGCCCTCAGCCTCGGCGTCGAGCGCACCGATGACCTCGGCGATACGGCCAAGCCTGATGCACTCTCTCGGCGTCGACCCGCGCAAAAATTGGTTCGGCGAGTCGAGCCAGATGGGCACGACTTTCTCGTGCATCACAGACTCGGCTCTTGCCACGATGTAGGCGAAGTCCATGATGGCCCTGGCCGACTCAGCAGATGGTTCCTGCACCCCCTGCTTCCAACGGGTGACCTGCGACGGCCGAACCCCGATTAGCTCGGCGAGCAGGGCGCCGTTGCCTGCCGCGGCGAGCAGCATACGAAAGCCGTCGCCGAATGCGGGGCTTGCCTGGAGTGGTACTGCGGTGCTCATACCTCAAGTGTACGCGCAATCTCAGAATTGCGCATGCGAACCCCGCGACAGACCAGCCTGCGACAACTGACCCCACGCACCCCTTTCGCCGAGCGTCACAGAAATCGGCGAAAGGCACCAAAAGGTGCAGCATTTAAGGGGTACATTCGCATGTTTCTGTGACGCTGGCCACGGGGTGACGCTCGCCACGGGGCGACGCTCGCCACAGGGCGACGTTCGCTGCAGAGCGACGTTCGCTGCAGAGCGACGCTCGCCACAGAGCGACGCTCGCCGCGATCGTCCCAGACTCGGTTACCGAACCCGCTCAAGCAGCACAGCCACTTCCAAATGAGAAGTGTGAGGAAACATATCGAACACCCGCCCCTGACGCACCTCATACGAGGGCATCGCGGCAAGATCGCGGGCGAGACTCTCGGGGTTGCAGCTCGAGTACACGAGGTGCGCGATGCCGCTGCCCTCGATCCAACTCGATAGCTCGGCACCGATGCCGCGTCGCGGAGGGTTGACGATCAACAGCTCGGGCAGGTTCTCGGGGGCCGCGGTCACCGCGAACCGGGTTGCGTCGGCGGCAAGAAATTCGGCCGCGAGGTTTGCTTCGCGCGAGGATCGCCTGGCCGAATCAATCGCGGCCTCACTGAGCTCAACACCCAACACGTGGCAATCAGGGGTGCCTGCCCCCTCGGCGTGAGCAGCGGCATGCGCAGCGCCCCCAGACCCGGCGGCGAGCGCGGCGGCGCAGTGCAACGCGAAACCTCCGACGCCGCAGTAGAGATCCCAGAGCGAGGCAGGTCGCACGCGAAGCACCCACTCGGCGACCTGCGCATACAGTTTGCGCGCCACGGCCGTGTTGGTCTGAAAGAAGCTCTGCGGCATGAGGTGCAGCGTGAGCGGGCGCTCATCGAAGCCGAGTCGCATCGGTAGTGACGAGCCGAGCAGCATCTCTTCGCGCTCACCTTCGAGCGCCGCTTTGTGCTCGGGCAGCAGGTTCACCGAGATCACGACCGCGTTCGGCACCGCAGCGCGCAGCGCATCGAGCCGCGCTCGAATGATGTCGAGTGTGAGCTGGGTGCGCCCAACGAAGCGCAGCATGAGCTCGCTCACCTCTGCCGCGCCCGAACCGTGCGACGGCGGCGCCGCGGTCACGTGCACGAACTTCAGCTCGCCACGCCTGGCGGGTACGTCGTAAGGCGCGAGCCCGGTCGAATCGAGAAACGAAGCGATCGCCGGAATCACTGCGGCGATCGCGGGCGCTTGGATGGCGCACTCACGCAGGTCGACGCCCCTCCCGTCTGGCCCGAGAATACCGAGCGTCACGTGGCCTGGTACGCCGCCGACCACGAGCTTCACCCGATTGCGAAAGCCACGGTCTCCCCCGCTAAACGACGGCAGCCATGCCGATGCCGGCACGGAGGGAAGCAGTTCCCGGCAGCGCTGCTCCTTATCGAGCAGCTGCCGAGCGTAAGGAGTTTCGATGAGGGTGCACGATCTGCAGCGCGATGCCTCGAAGTAATGGCACCGAAGTCGGCCATCACGATCCTCGCCAAAACTGTCGCCGGCACCATTGCCAATGTCTCTGCCATCGCCCCGGACAGTGGGTGGCAATCGAACGATCATCGCAGCCCGCCTAGGCGGTAAGGCCGAGGTCGTCCATGCGACGCGAGTGCTCGGCGATGAGCTCGGTGAAGATCGGCTCGACATGGCTTGCGACGAAGGTGCGCCCCTCGCTCAGGGCAAGCACTTCGCGGGAGACGAGCAGCGTGTCGCCGACCAGGCGCCGACCCCAGAGGGCGAGTCGGTTTGCGAGCTGGGGATCCACCGCAATTTCTGCGGCGAGCAGTTTGTTGAGGTCTTCGCGACCGGTGTTATCGACGAGGATCTCGGTCGCCTCGTTGCGAAAGCCATCGTCGATGCCGCGCGCAAGTTCGGCGAAGAAGCCGTCGAAGAGGCCGCCGACAAGGTAGATCGACAGCACGTGCTGGTGCCAATC
>CALCJF010000082.1 GCA_937967375.1 uncultured Leucobacter sp. | reverse complement strand
CGTATCGATCGCGATCGCAGACGGCACCGTGCTCGCGATGAGTGCGGATTCGCTCGAACACCTCGCGGGGCCAGAGACAGTGCGCCGCGATCTTGCGGGCGCGTTCGTGATGCCAGGTCTCGTCGACGTGCACAATCACCACGCCGTCGCGGGGCGCGCAGAACTCTTCGAACTCGGCCTGCCGCTCGGTGCGTCGGTCGACGAGATCCTGACCGCGGTCGCGTTGCACGCTGTCGGGCTTGGCGAAGGCGAGTGGATCACCGGAGGCCCCTGGGGCACGAACCTGCTTGCCCAGCTGAACGACGCTGCCACCCTCGCACGCCTCGACGCAGCCGCGGGCGGGCGCCCCGTCATGCTCATCGAAGACAGCCGACACAACCGATGGGCATCGAGCGAGGCAATGCGCCGCGCCGGAATTCTCGGCGGTGAGCACGCGCTCGACGAGGGCGTGCTGCGCGACCGCGAGACCGGCGACCCCACGGGGGTGCTGCTCGAGGGTGCCGGACTCTTGATCGAGCGCGCACTGGCGAGCGACGGCGGCGTCAGCGACGAGCAGCATCGCGCGGCTTCGCAGCACGGCATTGAGATTCTGAACAGCTACGGCATCACCGCGTTTCAGGACGCGGCCACCTCGCTGCCCATGCTGCAGGCGCTGAAGTCGCTCGACGATGCCGGCGAGCTGCACTCGTGGGTCGTGACATCGCTCACCATCAACGATGATATTTTCGGCTTCTCCCCCATCGGCCAGACACTCATCGATCTCGCCGCCCCCTACCGCAGCACGCACCACCGACCCGATTTCGTGAAGATCTTTCTCGATGGGGTGCCCCCGGCACGCACCGCGGCCTTTCTCGAGCCGTACCTTCCAGATGACGAGCACGGTCACGATTTCACGGGCTCGCTCATGATCCCCCACGACGAGTTCAGCGACCTGCTGCAAGATCTCGCGGCGCAGGGTTTCGGCATCAAGGTGCACTGCGCGGGCGACGCTTCAGCCCGCGCAGTGCTCGACGCCACCGAGCGGTTGCGCGAATCGGGCGATATCTCGACCCGCGTGCATATCGCCCACGGCCAGATTCTCGCCGAATCCGACGTGCCGAGGCTCGCGCAGCTCGGGGTGACGGCAGACATGTCTCCGTTCGTCTGGTTTCCGGGCATCATTCCGACCGCGCTGCAACAGGTGCTGCCCTCGCATGTTGCAGCGAGGATCCAGCCCACCCGCGACCTCACAGACGACGGGGCGCTGCTCGCCATGGGCTCCGATTGGCCGGTAAGCCCCACCCCGAACCCATGGGTCGGTATTCACGGACTCGTGACACGCGCAGATCCGTTTCGCAACACGCCCGGAACCCTGTGGCCCGAGCAGGCCCTCACTCTCACCGAAGCGCTTCGCATCTGCACCACGAACGGCGCCGAAGCGATGGGGCTCGGCGAGGTCACGGGCCGCATCGCGCCGGGCTTCTCTGCCGATCTCATCGTGCTCGATCGCAACCCCTTCGAGCACGATCCAATGCAGCTGGTCGACACTCGGGTGATCGAAACCTGGTTCAGAGGACGAGCCGTGCACCGCGACGATGCGTAATCGTGCGGCCCGCGGGCCGGGGCTCATTCTGCTGCTCGGCCTGCTCGAGGCCTTCGGCCCGCTGTCGATGGATCTCTATATGCCTTCGCTGCCGGAGCTGGCCGATTCGCTCGACACCACAGACGCGCTCGCGCAGGTCTCGATGTCGGTGTGCATGCTCGGCCTCGGCCTCGGGCAGCTCGTCGCAGGCCCCCTGAGCGACCGCCACGGCAGGCGCGGCCCGCTGCTCATCGGCGTCGTCGCGTTCACCGTGCTCTCGGCCGCATGCGCGCTCGCGCCGAGCATCGAGTGGCTGCTCGTCTTTCGAGCGCTGCAGGGCGTGGGCGGTGCCGCAGGCATGGTGATCACCCTCGCGATCGCGCGCGACCTGTACTCGGGCGTAGAGCTCTCGCGCATGCTGTCGTGGCTGGCGCTCGTCGGCGCGATGACGCCCATCATCGCGCCGCTGATCGGCGGCTGGCTAGCGGGCTTCATGAGTTGGCGGGGCATCTTCTTCGTACTCTGCGGGGTCGGTGCCGTGCTGCTGTGCGCCGCCCTCTGGTGGCTGCCGGAGTCGCACCCGGTCGAACGCCGCACGCGTGGCGGCGGGCGGCTGCTCAGCGACGCGCGGGTGCTGCTCGGGCCCGGCCATTTTCGATACATTCTGCTCATCTCGGCCGTCTCGGGCATCGCGTTCTTCGCGTACCTGTCGATGTCGAGCTTCGTGTTGCAGAACGGCTTCGGCGTCTCGCCGCAGCTCTTCGGCGTGTTGTTCGCCGCAGGGTCGGTGTGCAACGTCATCGGGTCACAGACGAACCGGGTGCTGGTCGGGCGCTTCACCCCACTCGAGCTCTACCGCCTCGGGCTCGTGATCGCGTTCTTGGGTGCCTGCCTCGCTGCCCTGAGCGCGCTGTTCGACCTTGGCTTTCTTCCGTTTCTCACGGGGCTCGCACTCTACCTCGTTTCGACGGGCTTCTCGCTGCCGAACCAGAACGCGCTCGCGCTCGACCAACACGGAGAGCGCGCCGGGTCCGCGGCTGCCCTGCTTGGTACCGCGTCCCTCGTGCTCGGCCCCATCGTCGCACCCCTGGCATCGATCGGCGGCGTCACTTCAGCGACCCTCGGCTACACGATGGCAATCGCGAGCACCCTCGTGCTGCTCGTCGGGCTGCGAACGCTACGCGCGCCGAAGCCGTGATCCTTTTCGATACCAATAGCCTCAATCACAATCACGCTAGGAGAAATCATGCCAACGAAGTACGGTCACCTGTTCGTGCAAGAGATGCCGAACTGCATGGACGAGATGGTGAAGGATGCCGAAGACGAGCAGCTCGAGTACGCGCTGCCGAACCTCGGCGAGGGCCTCTGGCTCGTCAACAGCGACCTGGTGCCCGGCGCCCAGGTCAATATGACGCACATCTGGATTCACCCGTCTGACGAGCCGCAGTTGTGGGTGAACCCGCACGTGCACGACTACGACGAGGTGCTCATCTGGACGGGCGGCGACCCTGACAACCCCAAGGATCTCGGCGCCGAGATCTACATGGAGATCGACGGCGAGCGCCACACGATCTCCACCTCTGGGTGCGTCTACATTCCGGCCGGCACCGTACACTGCCCGCTCGGGTTCAACCGCATCGATCGGCCGTTCCGTTTCAGTGCGCTCTCGCTCGCTCCAAAGTACCGGGCGCAAGACGAGGGCTAATTCTTTTCACATCGGGCAGCAAGAAGGGCGGGAGATTTCTCCCGCCCTTCTTTGATCCTCGCGAACCCGCAGGCTACTCGACCGTCACGTTGGTGACGACGTAGGCCGAACGGCCGTAGAGGTCGGGCTCGAGACCCTTCACTTTCGAGTTGTAGACCGTGATGTTCTGCCCGAAGACAGGAATCAGGTAGCCGCCGCGCTCGTACTCGATCGTCTGCAGCTGCTCGATGATCTTGCACTGCGCATCCGGGTCTGAGGTCTTGTAGAGCTCGGTCGCGAGCTCGTTGTACTCGGCGTCATCGAACCAGGTGCCGTTCTCGGAGCCGCCGGGCATGAAGTGTGCCTTCGCGGTCGTCTCGTACGGGCTCGAGGTGAAGCTGATGAAGAACGGCCACTCGAGCCAGCGATCGAGGAACGTGCCCACATCGAGCTTGCGCACGGTCATGTTGAAGCCAGCTTTGTTCGCGTCGTCAGCGATGAGCTGGGCCATCTCCATCATGCCCGGGAAGGCGCCGTCAGTGACGAGCTCGATCGAAGCGCCCTCTGCACCGGCCTCGGCCAGCAGCTTCTTCGCGCCCTCGGTGTCTTGCTCGCGCTGCGGCACATTGGGTGGGGTGCACGCCGTATTCTTGCCGATGAAGTCGTTCGCAACCGTGGCGTAGCCGCCGAACGCGTTGTCTACGATGCGCTGACGGTCGACCGAGAGGCGCAGCGCCTCGCGCACCTTGTCGTTGTCGAACGGAGCCTCCTGCGTGTTCATCGCGATGATCGGGTAGGCGGCGGTGTCGCTGAGCAGCAGCTCGAGGTTCGGGTCGCTCTCGAGGGCCGGCATTTCGGGGAACGGGATGCCCTGCGCCACGTCGATCTGGCCGCCGCGAATCGCGTTGGTGACGGCGTTCTGCTCGGTGAAGTACGCGATCGTGAGGTGCTCGATCTTCGGCTTCTCGCCCCAGTAGTCCTCGAAGCGAGTGAACTTCGCCTCCTGGCCCGGGGTGAACGAGTCGAGCACAAACGGGCCGGTGCCCCACGGCTTCTCAACGGTACCGCCGTCGCGGATGCTGCGCATGTTGATGCGCTCCATGGCGAGCATCTCGGGCACGAGACCGAAGGGCTCTTGCAGGTTGAGCTTCAGCGTGTGGTCATCGACCACCTCGATGTCGTCTGGACTCTTGATCCAGTCGACCTGGGTGGCATAGGTGAACGCGTTTGCCGGGTCGACCATCCAGCGCAGGCTCTCAGCGGCGTCTTCGGCGATAAAGTCCTTGCCGTTCTGCAGTTTGACGCCCTCGCGCAGCTTCACCGTCCACACATCGTTGGTCTCGTTCGGCTCGATCGACTCTGCGAGCACGTACTTAACCGCGCCGTCGCCGTCACGCGCAACGAGGCCCTCGTAGACCTGACGGAACAGCGCCGTCGAAGAGGTCGAACCCTGAAACTGGTACGGGTTCGTGGTGTCGCCAGTGCTGCCGACCATGCCGATGGTCAGCTGGCCGCCTTCGCCCCCGCCTGTCGAGCCGTTGTTCGCCGGTGGGGAGCAGCTGGTGAGCACGAGCGAGAGGGCGATCGCCGTCATCGCGGCGAACTTCGCTCCCCTGCGAGTGTTGATTCGGTGTTTCATGATGGGTGTCCTCCTTGACACATACTCTGGCGTCCCGCGCGACGCCGAGAGGCGTGCAGTTCTCATGCTCCATGTGAAGCAGAGCAGCCTCAAGGCCTGTGCGGGCAATGTTCCGCACGAAACAAGTGCCGTGCGGGGAATGACAATTTCAGCGCGCTGACGCCGGCAGGTAGCGGCCGTCACCGCTCAGGGCGATGGCAAGAAAACGGAACGGGCGATCCACTCGGTTGAAGCCGAGCGGGCAGTGCTTCGTGCCCGCGGGAATGTAGACCGAGCTCGAGGTAGTGATGATGTGGCGCTCGCCCTCGATCTCCATGTACACCTCGGCGCCGAGATCTCTCGGGTCTTCTGGGTTCGACCCCGTGAACACGAGCATCTCGTCGTAGTCGTGCTCGTGCTCCTGCACCCAGAAGGTCTCTTCATCAGTGGGGTGCACCCAGCTCATGGTGAGGTACGCCTTCGCCTCGGGTACGTCGTCGGATCGCATGAGCGCCCACGGCCGGCTGAGGTTCTTCGGCAGCGGCCTGCCCACCTGCTCTGCTTCGTTGATCATGTCGTCACGACAGTCGACAAGGTCTCGCACAAACAAATGCTCGTAAGGGCTCTCGGTCATCGGGGTCTCCTGTAATCAGTGAGCGTGGGCTCGGTGGCTGTGGCTCGCAGAATTTCGGTGCGGCGCATCGTTTTCGAGACTATGACCCGCGGGACGTGCGAACGATGCACTGGCGGCGGCGATGGTGATACTTTTCGAGACAGAGCGCGCACGCACCTCTGGCGCAGCGCTTCGGGATCGTATACGATCTGAATCGGGCCGCGATCCTCGCGATCGGGCCACTTCACTCGACGCAACGGAGGCCAAGTGCTCGACCAGACAACCCGTGAGGCCATTGCAGCAGAACTCGTGCAGGCTGATCGCGACCGCACCATCTTGCCGCGCCTCACCGCGAGATACCCCGAGATGGCGATCGAAGACTCATACGCGATTCAGAAAATCTGGAGCGATCAGCGCATCGCCCAGGGCGCGCGCCTCGTCGGCCACAAGATCGGCCTCACCTCGAAGGTGATGCAGGTTGCCACGGGAATCACCGAACCCGACTACGGCGTGATTCACGATGACATGGTGTTCGAGTCGGGTTCGGTGCTCGAGTTCGACCGTTTCTCGAACGTGCGCATCGAGGTCGAGCTCGCGTTCGTGCTCGCGAAGCCGCTCTCGGGCCCGAACACGACGATCTTCGACGTGCTCGACGCAACCGCCTACGTGGTGCCCGCGCTCGAGGTGCTGAATTCGCACCTCGAGCTCGAGGGGCGCACGATCGTCGACACAATCAGCGATAACGCGGCGATGGGCGCGATGGTGGTGGGCGGCCGCCCCGTCAAGGTCGACGATTTCGATCTGCGCTGGGTCTCGTCGCTTCTGTACCGCAACGAGACCATCGAAGACTCGGGAGTCGCCGGCGCCATTCTCGGTCACCCCGCGATGGGCGTGGCGTGGCTCGCGAACAAGCTCGCCCAGCACGGCCAGTCGCTCGAGGCGGGCGAGATCATTCTGGCCGGTTCATTCACGAAGCCCATGTGGGTCGAGCGCGGCGACACCGTGCACGCCGAATACAGCGGATTGGGGTCAGTCACGTGCCGATTCATCTAGAACTTCCACCCACACTTTCCGATCGCATTTCGGGCGAGGATCGCCCGCTCATCGGACTCTGGGCCTGTGCGGGCAGCGCAATCACCGCCGAGATCGTCGCCGGCAGCGGCTGCGACTGGGTGCTGATTGACGCCGAGCACTCCCCCAACGGCCTCGAGTCGCTGCTCGCGCAGCTGCACGCGGTCGCCGCCTACCCCGTCGCGCCCGTGGTGCGGCCGCCGTTTGGCGACACCGTGATCATCAAGCAGGTGCTCGACCTCGGCGCGCAGAATCTGCTGATTCCGATGGTCGACACGGCCGAGCAAGCGAGCGAAATCGTGCGCGCCGTGCGGTACCCGAGCGGGCAAGGCGGTGGCGGCGTGCGCGGCGTCGGATCTTCGCTCGCCAGGTCGTCGCGATGGAATCGCGTCGAGGGCTACCTCGGTCGCGCAGACCAGACGATCAGTCTGACTGTGCAGATCGAATCGGCGACCGCCGTCGAGAACGTCGACGCGATCGCCGAGGTCGACGGAGTCGACGGCCTCTTCGTCGGCCCGGCCGACCTTGCCGCGTCGATGGGGCATCTCGGTCAGCAGAATCACCCCGAGGTCGTTGCCGGCGTGCTGCGCGCGATCGAGGCGGGTAAGGCAGCGGGCAAGCCCGTCGGAGTGAACGCGTTCGTGCAAGCGGATGCCGAGCGCTACATCGCTGCCGGCGCGGCCTTCGTCGCAGTGGGCGCCGATGTGTCGATTCTCGCCAGGCAGACCGAAGCACTGGTCGAGAGCTTCGCCGCGCTCACCGGGGCCGGTGCGGGCGATGCTGCACAGGCCGCCCCGCGATCCTCGTACTAGTCGCAGCGCACCCACCCCACACCTTCAATAGCGCACGAATTGCGCCCTCCGAACCATTCGGAGCGCATTTCGTGCGCTATTGCGTTTTGCGGGGCGAAAAGGTGACAAGCACATTACACCGCCTCCTGGCACCCAGTACGCAGCAAGAACCCACCCACTAGCCCCAGAATCCTGAGGTTTCTCATGGCACGCTGGCCATTCGTGCCCCTCGACTTTCCAAATGGATAGTCATCGTTTACACTTTCCAGAGCAGGGGTTTCACGCCACCCGGCGCACCAGGCAGCGTTGCCGCCCCGAGAAATGAGATCAACGATGAGCCAAGACACGACCATCCCGGCGACCGCGAATGCCGCGCCGCACGACCCCGGCCTCAGCCGACGCGTGCTCGGGGTTCCCTCGATCACGCTCATGATCATCGCGGCCTCGGCGCCGCTCACCGTGGTCGCAGGCGGCGTCACCACCTCGTTCGCCGTCACCGGCTCGCTCGGTGTGCCCCTCGGCTTCGTGCTCATCGCGGTGATTCTCACGCTCTTCGCCGTCGGCTACACCGCCATGGGCCGCTACGTGACGAACGCCGGCGCGTTCTACGCCTACGTCTCGCAGGGCCTCGGCCGCGTCGCGGGCGTCGGCGGCTCGCTCGTCGCACTCGTCTCATACAACGCGATGCAGATCGGCATCTACGGGCTCTTCGGCTTTCAGCTCTCGATCTTTCTCGAGGCGAAGCTCGGATTCTCGTCGCCCTGGTGGGTATGGGTGCTGCTGTGCGCCGTGGTCGTCGGGGTGCTCGGCGTCAACCGCGTCGACCTCTCGGCCAAGGTGCTCGGCGTGCTCGTTGCGCTCGAGTTCGTTGCCGTCATTGTCTTCGACATCGTTTCGCTCACGGTTGCCCCCGAGGGCGTGTCGACGGCAGCTCTCGCGCCGAGCGCGCTCTTCGGGCCGGCGCTCGGCCTGATCCTCGTGTTCGGAGTCGCCGCATTCATGGGCTTCGAGTCGGGCGCGATCTACGGCGAAGAGGCGAAAGACCCGAAGCGCACCGTGCCCCGCGCGACCTACGCGGCTGTCGCCATCATCGGCGCGTTCTACGCGTTCAGCGCGTGGGCGTTCTCGGTGGGCATCGGCCCGTCGCAGATTGTCGCGCAGTCGAGCGAGTTCGGCCCCGATCTCATGTTCGTGTTCATGACCGAGCACACAAGCGTGATCATCGCCGACATCATGACCGTGCTCTTCATCACCAGCCTCTTCGCAGCGCTGCAGGCATTTCACAACGCCGTCGCCCGTTACCTGTACTCGCTGGGCCGCGAAGGCGTGATGCCCGCGAACTTCGCGCGCACGAGCGCCAGCGGTGCACCCTGGGTCGGTTCGGTGGCGCAGTCAGTGCTCGCGGTGATCGTGGTCGCCGGCTTCGCGATCGCGGGCGACGCACTCGGCGGCGCAGAGGCGATGTTCGGCGACATGGCGTTCCTGTTCCCCGTGCTCACCATGTTCACCTGGCTCACCAACACCGGCGCCGCGGGCCTCGTGCTGCTGATGGGGCTCACCGCGTTCGCCGTGATCGGCTACTTCAGGCGCAACTCGCACGGGCTGAACGTCTGGGTTCGGGTTGTCGCCCCCGCGATCTCGGGCGTGCTGCTCGTCGCGATGTTCGTGATGATTCTCGGCAACTTCCAGCTCATGCTCGGCCAGGCAGAGCCCGACGCGACCACCTTCATTCTGCCGGGGCTGATCATCGCGGCCCTGGCGGCAGGCATCGTGTGGGCGCTCGTGCTGCGCAAGACGAAGCCCGGCATCTACCGCCAGATCGGTCACGGCACCGAGCCCGGAGCATACGGCACCGAAATGCTCGACGTCGTCGACTCGCAGTAGCGCGCATGGCAGGCGAATGCCGCTACGCTCGACAGCGTGAACGAAAACACCGGCCGCGCCGCCCTGCTCAGCGCAACGATCACCGTCGTCGCGCTGGGCGGGCTGCGCTCGCTGACCTACCGCGCGGTCGCGGCAGAGGCTGGCGTGTCGCACGGGCTGGTGCGCTACCACTTCGGCACGCGGGATCAGCTGATCTCGGAGGCACTCGACTATTCGATCGACCAGAGCCTCAGCGCATCGAACATGCATGCGAGGGTGTTGAGCGCGAGCGAGTTTGCCGAGGGCGTCGAAACGCTGGCGACCACGCAGGGCGACATTCACGCGTTTCAGTACGAGCTGCTGCTCGAGTCACGGCGTCGCCCAGACCTTGCCTCTCACGTCGAGCGCTACTACCAGCAGTATCGGCAGGCGATTGCCCGGCAGCTCGGTCAGCTCGGAGTCACCGACCAGGCAATGGCCGACGCGATCTGGTTCATGCTCGACGGCATTGTCTTCAAACAGCTCGTCGCCCCTGGCGACGTGCACGAGGCGCTCGGCTACGTGCGCGGTCTGATCGAGGCGGTTTCCCGGCGCTAGGAGCCACCGCAGTGCTCAGTCGCGCCTCTCACCCCATTGAAAGGAGCGACCGAGATGTCGCAACAGATTGATTTTCTCTACCTGAGCGAACCAGACATGATCGCCGCCGGCGTCACCGACATGGCCGAGTGCGTCGACACCATGACCGACATGCTCGCGCTCTTCGCTCGCGGCGACTACCGCATGGCCGGCACCGAGAACAACTCGCACGGCGCGCAGATCTACTTTCCGCAGCAGTCGGAGTTCGAGGGTATGCCGCTCGACGCACCCGATCGGCGCTTCATGGCGATGCCTGCCTACCTCGGCGGCGACTACCAGGTGGCGGGTTGCAAGTGGTACGGCTCGAACGTCGAGAACAAGAAGCGCGGCCTGCCACGCTCCATTCTCATGTTCACGCTCAACGACAAAGACACCGGGGCGCCGCTCGCGATCATGTCTGCCAACCTGCTGAGTGCCTACCGCACCGGAGCGATCCCGGGAGTCGGCGCGCGATACCTGGCGCGTGAAGACGCGAGGGTCGTCGGCATCGTGGGCCCCGGGCCGATGAACCGCACATCGCTCGAATCGTTCGTCGCGGTTCGCCCCGGCATCGACACCGTCAAGGTGGCGGGCCGCAGCCAAGCCGGCGTCGACGCGTTCATCGCCTGGGCGCGCGCGAAGTTTCCGCAGATCACGCACTTCGAGCAGGTCGCCGATGCCGAGGCCGCGGTGCGCGATAGCGATATCGTGAGCATCGCGGTGCCGAGCACCTCGGGCAGCGAGAACTACCCCTACGTCGCCGACGAGTGGGTGAAGCCCGGCGCGTTCATCTGCTGCTCAGCCCACCTGCAGCTCGAAGAAGGCCTCGTGCAGCGCTCTCGCCACGTCGCCGACGCGCGCAAGATCTACCAGGCATGGGCCGCTGAGCTACCTGCCCCCGCGCACGAGATCGTCGGCATCTGGGGCATCAGCCTGGTCGATCGCGTGCGCGACGGTCGCATGACGCCCGAGCAATTCGAAGACATCGGCGAGATCATCGACGGGTTGACCCCCGGCCGACAGCACGAAGACGAGGTCTTCATCTACTCGGTCGGCGGCATGCCCGTTGAAGACGTCGCATGGGCGACAAAGGTCTATCGCAACGCCGTCGAGCGGGGCATCGGAACAAGGCTGAACCTGTGGGAGACGCCCGAGCTGGCGTAGCTCGCTTCAGCGAAGGCGCATCTTCGAGACGAACACGAAGGAGAAGAACATGCAGAAGACAGACGTATTGGTGGTCGGCGCGGGCGCCGTTGGGTCGATGGCGCTCTGGCAGCTGTCAAAGCGCGAGGGCCTCGATGTGGTCGGCATCGAGCAGTACGGTCGTGTGCACTCGCACGGATCGTACGCCGGCGAATCGCGAGTGTTTCGCACCGCGGTGCATGAGGGCGGCACGTACGTGCGCATGATTCAGCGTTCGCGGGATCTCTGGCGAGAACTCGAACGCGATTCGGGCCGCGACATCTATGCGGAGGTCGGCTGCCTCTCGATCGCGCCCGAGGGCTTCGCCGATCTCGAGGTGGCGCTGGGCACCGTTCGCGAGTTCGACCTGCCCCACCGCGTGCTCACGACCGAAGAGCTACGAGCCGAATACCCGCAGCACCTCGTGAACGACGGCGATGTCGCACTTTTCGATGAGCACGGTGGCGGCCTACGGCCCGAGGTCGCGGTGATGAGCGCCCTCGATGTCGCCGAGCAAAACGGTGCGAAGCTCTTCTTCAACACCTCGGTGATCGACATCGAAGAGCGAGAGCAGGGGGTCGTGGTGCGCACCACGCAGGGCACGTGGCTCGCCGACACCGTGGTGATCGCCTCGGGCTCGTGGTCGACGCGCCTGCGACCCCAGCTCAATGAGCTACTGCGCCTGCAGGTGCTCGGCCTTACGTGGTTCATGCCCCGCGAGCCCGATTCGTTTGCGCCCGAGAAGTTTCCGGCGTTTCTTCGCGACGTTGGCTCGGTGCACTTCTTCGGCGCGCCCAGCTTCGACGGCTACTCGTTCAAGGCCTGCACCAACCCCGAGTGGCCGGTGTTTCGAGACGTCTCCGAGGTGCCGACGCACCACACGCGCGAAGAACTCATTAGAATCGGCCAGCGCGCATCCGAACTGTTCGCGGGCATCAACCCCGAGCCCGTGCGCGAAAGCGTGCATCACTGCGCCTACACGCCCGACCGCCTGCCGGTGGTCGACGCGACGGGTCGCGTGGTCACGATCGCTGGTCTCTCTGGGCACGGCTTCAAGTTCGTTCCCCAGCTGGGTGAGTGGGCGGCGCAGCTCGTGCTCGGCGAAGAGAACAGTGTCGACCCCCGCTTCGCGCTCGCCGAGCACATGAAGCGCCTCGCCAGGCTCGGGCCATACGCGGGCGGCGGGCACTAGGAGCGCGCAGGCGCGCCCTGCCGGCCTCGCCGCTCCTGTACCCTCACCACCCGCATCCGCGTCCGCATCCGCATCGCAGCACATCCGCCGAGCGTCATAGCAACGTGCGAGCGTCACCCAAAAACACCGCAACTAAGCGTGACGCTCGCACGTTTCCGTGACGTTCAGCGTACGTACGCAAAACCTGTGTCTTTCCAAACACCGCAGGATCGTATATTATTTGAAATACAACAACGGAGTGAGGCATACATGAGCTACGGAATCGACACGCCAGGCAAGATCATCGCGGTGCACCTAAACTACCCCTCGCGCATTGCGCAGCGTGGCCGCGAGCCTCAGTTTCCGAGCTATTTCTTCAAGCCAGCCTCGTCGCTCGCACCGACGGGCGGCACCGTCGAGCGCCCCGCCGGCACCGAGCTGCTCGCCTTCGAGGGCGAGGTCGCGCTTGTCATCGGCGAACCAGCACGCTGGGTCTCCCCCGCAGACGGCTGGAAGCACGTCGCACAGGTGACCGCGGCCAACGACCTCGGCCTCTACGACCTGCGCGCCGCCGACAAGGGCTCGAACGTGCGCAACAAGGGCGGCGACGGCTACACCCCCATCGGCCCGGTCGCGATCTCGACCGAGGGCATCGGCCAAGACGAGTGGCGCGTGCGCACCTGGGTCAACGGCACGCTCGTGCAAGAAGACACCAGCGACACCCTCAAGTTCTCGTTCGGCCAGCTCGTCGCAGACCTCTCACAGCACATGACCCTCGAGACCGGCGACGTGATTCTCACGGGCACCCCGGCCGGCTCGTCGGTGCTCGTCCCCGGCGACGTCGTCGAGGTCGAGGTCGACGCGCCGAACGCGCCGGGCTCCCCCAGCACCGGCCGCCTCGTGACAACCGTCACGCAGGGCACGCACGAGTTCGGCGATTTCGGCAACACCCCGAAGATCGACGACCTGCAGCGCGTCGAGGCCTGGGGCGACGAAGCATCGCACGCTGCCGCCGTTGCCGCGGGCAAGGCAAGCCCACTTGAGGGCGCTGGCGAGGGTTCCGAAAAGGATCAGCCGGCCTCGGGGCCCCTGACGCCCGAGATTCGCGAGCTGCTCGACGGTGTAGCAGTAGCGACCGTCTCTGCGGCGCTCCGCAAGCGCGGCTACGTCGACATCTTCATCGACGGCGTGCACCCGAACCACGAGGGCGACACGATTCTCGGCACGGCGAAGACCCTGCGCTTCATTCCCTTCCGCCCCGACCTGTTCAAGGAGTACGGCGGCGGCTTCAATGCGCAGAAGCGCGCGTTCGACACGGTGAACGAGGGTGAGGTGCTCGTCGTTGAGGCCCGCGGCATCTCGTCGACCGGCACTGTGGGCGACGTGCTCGCGCTGCGCGCCCAGGTGCGTGGTGCGGCAGGCATCGTCACCGACGGCGGCGTGCGTGACTTCGCTGCGGTGCAGCAGTTCGATATTCCCGTCTTCTCGCAGGGCGCACACCCGAGCGTGCTCGGCCGACGCCACGTGCCGTGGGAGGTCGACGTGACGGTCGCGTGCGGCGGTGCCGCGGTGCAGCCGGGCGACATCATCATGGGCGACCGCGACGGTGTGATCGTGATCCCGCCGTTCCTGCTCGAAGAGGTCGCCCGCGAGGCCGCCGAGCAGGAGCAGGCAGACGCCTGGGTCGCCGAGCAGGTGGCGAACGGCGCGCCGGTCGACGGCCTCTTCCCGATGAACGCCGAGTGGCGGGCAAAGTACGACGCGCAGCGTTCGGCAGGCGAGAGCAAGTAGCACCGTGTCGTCCGAGTCGAAGTCCGAGCGCGCGTACCGCCTGATCCGAAGCCGGATCGACAGCGGCCAGTACGTACCCGGCTACCGGCTGGTGCTCGCGCCGATCGCGGCAGAGCTCGACATGTCGGTTGTGCCGGTGCGCGAGGCGATCCGCCGCCTTGAAGCCGAGCAGCTCGTGACTTTCGAACGCAACGTCGGTGCGCAGGTATCGCTCATCAAAGAAACCGAGTACCTGCACACCATGCAGACGCTCGCGCTCGTCGAGGGCGCGGCCACGGCGCTCGCGGCACCGCACATCACGGCCGAGCAGATCGCTCGGGCGCGCGCGATCAACGCGACGATGAGCGAGAGCCTGACCGCCTTCGACCCGCAGCGATTCACCGAGCTCAACCTCGAGTTTCACAGCGTGCTCTTCGAAAGCTGCCCGAACCCGCACATTCTCGACCTGGTGCATCGCGGCTGGAACCGCATGAAGGTGCTGCGCAACTCGTCGTTCAGTTTCGTGCCCGGCCGGGCCCAGCAGTCGGTCGAAGAGCACGAGTTGATTCTTCGCATGATCGAGGATCAGGTGCCCGCCGCCGAGATCGAGGCAGTTGCCCGCGCGCACCGCACCACGACCCTCGACGCGGTGCTCGCGCACGCCGACGAGCACCGTCATGCGAGCGAATTCGAACCAGCCACCCCTTAGCCCACAACTTCACCAACCAACCACTCACCACGACTGGAGCACACAATGACCTACCAGAAGCCAGAAGGCCTGCCCGAGAAGATTCAGCTCTTCATCGACGGCGAGTTCGTCGATGCCGAGGGCGGCGCGCAGTTCGACGTCATCGAGCCCGTCTCGAACGAGGTCTACATCAAAGCCGCCTCCGCCAGCGCGGCCGACGTCGACCGAGCCGTCGCCGCCGCCAAGCGCGCCTTCGACGAGGGCCCCTGGCCCAAGATGCTGCCCCGCGACCGCTCGCGCATTCTGCACAAGGTGGCAGACATCGTCGAGTCGCGCGACGATCAGCTCGCGCTGCTCGAGAGCTGGGATTCGGGCCTGCCCATCACCCAGGCGAAGGGCCAGGCACGCCGTGCCGCCGAGAACTTCCGCTTCTTCGCCGACCTCATCGTCGCCGAACACGATAACGTGACGAAGGTTCCCGGCCGCCAGATCAACTACGTGAACCGCAAGCCCAAGGGAGTCGCCGGCCTCATCACGCCGTGGAACGTGCCCTTCATGCAGGAGTCGTGGAAGCTGGCTCCGGCCCTCGCGACCGGTAACACTGTCGTACTGAAGCCCGCCAGCTACACCCCGCTCTCGGCAGCGCTGTGGCCCGAGATCTTCCGTGAGGCTGGCGTGCCCGACGGCGTGTTCAACCTGATTCTCGGCTCGGGCGGCGTCGCAGGCGACGCGCTCGTGAAGCACCCCGACGTGCCGCTCATCTCGTTCACGGGCGACAGCTCGACTGGCGCGATGATCTCGACGAACGCTGCTCCTTTCTTGAAAGGCCTCTCGCTCGAACTCGGCGGCAAGAGCCCCTCGGTCGTCTTCGCAGACGCCGACCTCGAAGAGGCGCTCGACGCAACTGTGTTCAGCGTGTTCAGCCTGAATGGCGAGCGCTGCACCGCTGGCAGCCGCGTGCTCGTCGAGCGCTCGATCTACGACGACTTCGTGGCACGCTACGCCGAGCGCGCGAAGAACATCGTGATCGGCCTGCCCGATGACCCGAAGACCGAAGTCGGAGCGCTCGTGCACCCGAGCCACTTCGAGAAGGTCATGAGCTACGTCGAGATCGGCAAGACCGAAGGTCGCCTCGTCGCCGGCGGTGGCCGCCCTGAGGGCTTCCCCGAGGGCAACTACGTCGCCCCGACCGTGTTCGCCGACGTGGCACCGGATGCTCGCATCTTCCAGGAGGAGATCTTCGGCCCGGTCGTCGCGATCACCCCGTTCGACACCGACGAAGAGGCTCTGAAGCTCGCGAACGACACAAAGTACGGCCTCGCCGCCTACGTGTGGACCTCGAACCTGAAGCGCGCCCACAACTTCGCCCACGGCATTGAGTCGGGCATGGTGTGGCTGAACTCGAACAACGTACGCGACCTGCGCACCCCGTTCGGCGGCGTGAAGGCTTCGGGCCTCGGCCGGGAGGGCGGCTACCGTTCAGTCGACTTCTACACCACCGCCCAGTCGATCCAGATCACGCTCAACGAGGCGCACTCGCCCCGCTTTGGCGCGACCGGC
This sequence comes from uncultured Leucobacter sp., assembly GCA_937967375.1. Classification (GTDB taxonomy): domain Bacteria; phylum Actinomycetota; class Actinomycetes; order Actinomycetales; family Microbacteriaceae; genus Leucobacter. The sequence continues at coordinate 5,797 of CALCJF010000082.1, read as the reverse complement.
AAGTAGTCACCCACAACTGCAAGGAAGCAACACCATGGCAAAACTCAACGAAGAAGACAAGCAGTCCGCCGGCTTCTGGGTCACCAAAGAGGCCCCGATCCACTCGGACAACCCGATCCCCACGGCAACCGCGCCGGCGCCCGACATTCTGCGCTGCGCGTACATGGAGCTCATCGTCACCGACCTCGCCGCCTCGCGCGAGTTCTACGTCGACGTGCTCGGCCTGTACGTGACCACCGAGGACGACGAGGCGATCTACCTGCGCTCGACTGAGGAGTTCATTCACCACAACCTCGTGCTGCGCAAGGGCCCGGTCGCCGCGGTCGCCGCGTTCTCGTACCGCGTGCGCACTCCGGAAGATCTCGACCTCGCGGTCGCGTTCTACGAAGAGCTCGGTTGCGAGGTGCGCCGCAACCCCGACGGCTTCGTGAAGGGCATCGGCGACTCAGTGCGCGTGGTCGATCCGCTCGGATTCCCCTACGAGTTCTTCTACCAGACCGAACACACCGAGCGCATGTCGTGGCGCTACGACCTGCACATTCCTGGCGAGCTCGTGCGTCTCGATCACTTCAACCAGATCACCCCAGACGTGCCGCGCGCCGTGGGCTTCATGCAGAACCTGGGCTTCCGCGTGACCGAGGATATTCAGGACAACGAGGGCACCGTCTACGCCGCCTGGATGCGCCGCAAGCCGACAGTGCACGACACCGCGATGACCGGCGGCGACGGCCCCCGCATGCACCATGTGTGCTTCGCGACGCACGAGAAGCACAACATTCTCGCGATCTGCGACAAGCTCGGCTCGCTGCGCAAGTCTGACAGCATCGAGCGCGGCCCGGGTCGTCACGGCGTCTCGAACGCGTTCTACCTCTACCTGCGCGATCCCGATGGCCACCGCGTCGAGATCTACACCCAGGACTACTACACGGGCGACCCCGACAACCCGGTCGTCACATGGGATGTGCACGACAACCAGCGTCGCGACTGGTGGGGCAACCCGGTCGTGCCTTCGTGGTACACCGACGGTTCGCTCGTGCTCGACCTCGACGGCAACCCGCAGCCCGTCATCGCGCGCACCGATGACAGCGAGATGGCCGTGACCATCGGCGCCGACGGGTTCTCATACACTCGCGACGAAGATGGCGAGAAGGGCTTCAAGCTCGGCAACACCCTCTAAGTCTCATTACGAGGATCGGGGCCGGGGCACGGATGCGCCCCGGCCCTTCGTCGTGTCCTGAGGCTAGGCGAACGACTAAGCGAACGGGCTAAGCGAACAGACTGGGCACGAGCATGGCGAGCAGCATCGCCGCCATGGCCCCGGCCTCAAGCGCAAGCAGGCGCCGACCGCGGCGCAGCGAGGCGACGAAGAGCACCAGGTGCACGGCGATGAGCACCCCGACGACCAGTGCGGCCGCGACGCCCAGCATCTCTGCTACCCCACCGGTGTGGCCTGAGTGGGCCAGGCGATCCTCGGCCGAAATCAAAGCCGCACCGCTCGCTGCGTGCGAGTGGTTCATGACGAGCCAGGCCATCGCCACATAGCTCACCGCCGAGACAACCGTCACGGCGCGGCGCAGCCCGGTGCCAGCGCTCACCCTCGCCTTGCTGGTCGCGGCCAGCGCGCCCAGGCGCAGCCGGGCCCCGAGCGCAATGGCCGCAGTCACAAGCAAGAGCGCCCATACCACGCTCGGCACCAATTGAGCGGTGACGAGGTCGAGCATCGCGAGCAGCATGACGGCCGCCGCGGCGACTCCGATGCGGTTCTTTGCCACGACGGCACCACCGAGGCACGCGGCGCCTGAGGCTACCATGACGAGCCCGGGCAGCACTGCGGCGATCATCTCGCCTTCGACTCTCGGGCGTCGCTCGAACCGTCCGCGTTATGAGCTTCAATCGCCGCCGCACCAGCCCCGGCCTCGAGCCCGAGTGCGAGCTCGGCGTAGCTTCGCACCGAGGCACGGCATTCCTCGCGCGGCGTCGGGTCGCCTGCGAGTGGGTAGAGGTCGTAGGCATCTTCGAGCGCAACGAGATTGCGCGCGATCATGCCTGGCGGCGAGGCGAGCGCGAACTCGCCGGTACCAGCACCGATTTCGATGAGCGCGCGATAGAGCATGATCTGCCGCTCGGTCAGCGCCCGGTGCACCGGGCGATACTCGGGGTATTCGCTGAGCAGTGCGACACTCTCGTAGACCTGCCGCAGTTCGTCGCTGATGCGGTCGGGCACACCGGCGTCGATCATGGCGAAGATGCGCGCGGTCGCGCTTTGCGGCCTGTCGAGAATGGCCTGGCGCTGTTCGGCAAACTGTTCCATGGCCCCGCTGACAGCGGTCATTTGCAGCTCGTCGAGCGTCGAGAAGTAGTGCAGCACGTTCGCGGGGCTCATGTCAGCCTCGGCCGCAACCGCGCGCACGTTGATCGAGCGTCTCGGCCGAGAACGCGCAACGCGCCAGAACGCCCGGATGATCTCATCCCGGCGTTCCAGGCGTCGTTGCGCTGCGGCGTTCACGCCACCAGCCTATTGGGTCTCACGGCCGGTCTGAGACGAGCGCGTCGGGTTCTGGTGCACTGGTCTCGGCGTCATCATCGCCCCCGCCAGCGCCCTGCACCGTCACCGACTCGGTTAACCCGGCGTAGTAGGCGGGCTTGCGGCGCTTCAGCACGAGGCCCACGATGATGCCGCCGACGAAGAGAATCGGGGTCGGCAACAACAGCACCTGGTTGATCGGACCGCTGAGCCCAGTCACCACCTCGAAGTTCGTCACGATCAGGATGTAGCCGATGATCAACCCGGCTGCCCCGATCGCGGGCGCGACCGTGACGCGCCACACACTGTGCCCCCGCCTATCCTTGATGAAATACCAGAACACGGCCACGGCGGCGCAGGCCTGCGCGAACACGAGGCCCTGCACACCGGTCGCATACGTCCAAAGCGCGAGGCCGAGGAAGGGATCGGCGTTCAGCACGATCGCGACGATCACTGCGACGAACGAGATGGCCGAGAGCGTGAGGCTCGACACCGCGGGCGAGCCGGTGCGCTGGCTCGTGCGCCCGAGCGCCCGCGGCAGCAGGCCCTCGCGGCCGAGCGAGAAGAAGTAGCGGGTGCAGGCATTGTGAAACGAGAGCACGCAGGCGAAGAAGCTCGTCACGATGAGAATCTTCATGACGAAGGCTGCCCAGGCTCCCGCCAGATCTTCGGTGCCTGCGATGACCATCGTCTCGAAGGCGTCGCTGCGCGCGAGCTCGACCACGCCGTCGGCGCCGAACGCGACCGTCAAGATCCAGAAGGTGAATGCATAGAACAGCGCGAGAAACGCGACGGCAATGATCGTCGCGCGCGGAACGGTGCGCTCGGGCCGCTTTGCCTCTTCGGCATAGATTGCGGTGCTCTCAAAGCCGAGGTAAGCGCCGAAACCCATCACGAAGAGCGCGCCCGCTCCGGTGGCGAAGAACACGTGCTGCGGATCGAACGAGGCGAGGCTCCAGGGCTCGGGGCCGCCATCGGCGAGCGCGGCGAATGCGAGCACGAGCAAAATGCCGATTTCGAGCGTGAGCAGCACCGCCAGCACTTTCGCGCCGACGTCGATCTTGTTGTATCCGAGAATCGCAACGATCACTACCGCAGCGCTCGAGTACGCACCCCAAGGCAGGTCGATGCCGAACAGCTCGAGAAAGGTGAACTGGGCGAAGAAGCCGATGAACCCATAGAAGCAGATCACCAGCGCGAGGTAGGCGAACACCGTCACCGAAGAGACCGCGAGGCCGACCGGTTTGCCTAGCCCTTTCGAGACGTAGGCGTAGAAGGCGCCGGCGTTGCGCACGCTCTTCGACATCGCCGTGAAGCCGAGCGCAAAGCAGATCAGCACCGCGTCGGCGAAGAGAATCGCCCCGGGCGCGCCAATCCCGCCCATTCGAAACGACGTCACCGCGCCACTCACCACAACGGTAAGCGGCGCAGCAGCCGAGATCACGAAGAACACGATGTCCCAGGTGCCGAGGCGATTTTTCGCGAGCGTGGCGCCCTGGGCCGGGCCGGTGGCCGCAGAGTGGGTGGCACTCATGTGAAAGACTCCTTCGTCTTGGTGAAACTCTGCGTACATAGAACAACGTTTAGAAGCTTCACAATTTTTACTACTTGCAATAGTCTAAGCACACGTTATTTCATTAAACAACGTTCAATGTTGAAATTGTTTGACGCGCACGTCGCGCGCAGCTTGCGCCGCAGCGTTCACAGAGAAGAGTTCGAGGATCACATGACCACCCCGCACCCAGCCACCCCGGTACGAGCCCGCGACCTCGGGGTGCCTTTTGACGGAACCCCCGGGCCTCGCAACGCCATCACCGATGTGGCCGGGCTCGAAGTTGGTTTCACCACACTCATCGCCGACGATCCGGTGGCCTCACGAACCGGCGTCACCGCGATTCTGCCTCGGGGCCGCGGCAAGGCGGGTCTCCCCTGCGCGGCCGGCGTCGCCGTGCTCAACGGTAACGGCGAGCTCACCGGCAGAAGCTGGATCGAGGAGTCGGGCCAGCTGCAGGCCCCTATTGCAATCACGAATTCGCACGCCGTCGGCGCGGTGCACCGCGGCGTCGACCGCTGGATGGCCGCGCACCACCCCAAGGTCGCTGCCGCCTGGATGCTCCCCGTAGTCGGCGAAACCTGGGACGGCTACCTCAACTCGATCAACTCGGATACTGTGCGGCCGGAGCACGCGATGGCCGCGCTCGATGCGGCGAGCACCGGCCCGGTCACCGAGGGCAACGTCGGCGGCGGCACTGGCATGAACTGCTACGGCTTCAAGGGAGGCACCGGCACCGCGTCGCGCATTGTGCGCGTAAAGGATCGCGACTACACCGTCGGCGTGCTGCTGCAGGCGAACTTCGGTTCGCGCCACGAACTCAAGATTGCTGGCCGCCCGATTGGCCGCGAATCGGCCGCGCCGAACCCCCTGGAGTCGGGCGACTGGTTTGCAGAGGAGGCTGGCGTCGGCCGCGCAGTGCCTGGTGCCGGCAGCGTAATCGTGATCGTCGCGACCGACGCGCCACTCCTGCCCGACCAGTGCCGAGCCCTGGCCCGCCGGGTGCCGCTCGGCCTCGCCCGCACGGGCACGACCGCGAGCCACTTCTCAGGCGATATCTTTCTCGCTTTCTCCACGGCGAACGAGGGCGCGCTCACCTCTCGCATGGGAACCGAGACCGGGACGACCGAGCATCTGGAGACGCTCGCATGGGGCAGCATCGATCCCTTTTTCGCGGCCACCGTCGAAGCGGTCGAGGAGGCCGTGATCAACGCGCTCGTCGCGGCTCGCGACATGACCGGCCGCAAGGGCCACGAGAGCTTCGCACTGCCCCACAATGAGGTGCGCGGGGCGTTCGGTGCCGAGGGTTAAGTGAGATCGCGGGCCACCGAAAGTGCGGCCATGTGGTTGACTGGTGCGAACACTCTGCGCACTCCATCCTGAAAGCCGCCTCTTGCCGAACAAACCTCTCGGGCTTCGCGAACGAAATCGCATTCGCACCCGCGACGAAATTCTCGTCGCTATGTCGGTGTTGCTCGGCGAGCAGTCGTTCGAGAGCATCACTGTCGATGAGGTGGCGCAGCGAGCCGGAGTGTCACGGGGCACTATCTACACGTATTTTCCCGACGGGCGCGAGCAGCTCATTCGCGATGCCTACCTGCGCATCGCCGAGCAGGTGGTTGCAAAAGGATCGGCCGAGCGCGCGGCGCAAAGCCAGATCACCGATCGCGTGCTTGCTCTCGCCGGGGCACTCGTGAGCGTCACCGGAACCGCAGAGGGCC
>CALCJF010000081.1 GCA_937967375.1 uncultured Leucobacter sp. | reverse complement strand
ACATTACGCGCATCCACCCCACGAACGCAAACACACACAACACCCGGGCGTGGCGTCAAACATACATGTTGAATTTACGCGGAATTCACTCCCAGCTACTCCCCCGCCACATGAATCTGTAAAACATGAAACACGTCGTCTCTGCTAAAAAGACTCGCGGGCCACACCACTTGGGCGTGTCGAAACCACAGTTCAGCGCAGAGGCACACGAGCCTCGCCACGCACTACCGCGTGATCAAGGCGCCCCGAGCGCAGCCAGTTCAGCACATTGCGCGCGGGATCGAGGGTGTACCGCTCGAGCGACCCCTCCGAAAGGAACGCCACATGCGGCGTGACGAGCACGCGCGCCTCGTGCCGCAACGGATCATCAACGCTGGGCGGCTCCCCCTGCAGCACGTCGAGCGCCGCCCCGCGCAGCTTGCCGCTATCGAGAGCGGCCCTGAGGGCCGGGTAATTCACAAGCTCGCCCCTGGCAACGTTGATCAACGAGGCACCTTGACGCATAGCGACGAAGACTGCTTCATCGATCACGCCCTCTGTTTCGGGAGTGAGCGGCGAGTGCAACGACAGCACATCGGATTCGGCAAGCAGCTGATCGAGACCGACAAGCTCCGCACTTCCCACCGCAGCAGCCGCGTAGGGGTCATAGGCGACTACTCGCCCCACCACGGGTGCCGCGATCTCGGCAAAGCGGCGCGCGATGCGCCCAAAACCGAACAGCCCGAGCGTGAGCTCGCTGAGGCGCCTCGGCACCGAGACCACCTCATCGGTCCAGCCGCCCCGCGCAGTTACCGAGAGACACTCCGGCAGGCTGCGCTCGAGCGCGAGCATCAGCAGCAGCGCGTGCGCTGCGACCTCCTCGGTAGCCGCGTCTACGAGATTCACCACCCAGATACCACGGCTTCTGCACGTCTCGAGGTCGATCATGTCCGTGCCCGCGCTCATCGTCGCAATGCACTCGACGTGAGGCAAACGGTCGAGCAGCGACGCATCGATCCTGGCGTACCCGACGATCAATGCGACGGCGCGCTCTGCGCCCTCTGGAAGTTCTTGCGTGCGCCCGGCATTGCTCGGCAGCGCGGCGAGCAGGGTGTCGCAGCCTGCCTGCTCAAGCAGTGCGCGACCCGGTGTCGGGTCGAGGTCGGTCTCGTCCGTGAAAAGTATCAGCGGGCGGCTCATTCGGCACCCGCGGCAAGACGATCGAGATGCGTCGGCGCGAAAAGCTCAAGCACCGCGGGCAACACGACGACTCTGGGGCCGCCTGCGTGAAGGGCACGAGCAACCGCCACGGGAGCCTCCTGCAGCGTGGTGAGCTCGGCGGGTACGCCGAATGACTCCGCGAGAGCCACGTAGTCAGGCCGCGCTAGCTCGGTCGCGGTCGCCGCGCCGAACGCACCCTCCATGTACTCGCGCAACACGCCATAGCCGCCGTCATCGACAATGAGCCACACGACAGGCAGGTCGTGCTGTTTCGCGACCGCCAGCTCTGCGATGCCGTAGAGCGCACCGCCGTCGCCCGACACTGCAAGCACTGAACCGCTTTCGCCCCGCACCCGCCTACCGAATGCCGCGCCGAGCGCGGCGGGAAACCCGTAGCCGAGGCCGCCGGCCCCCTGCGCCGATGCGAAATCGACGCCACGCGGATCCCACGCAGACCATGCCCAGTACGCGAGAATCGTCATGTCCCAGTAGACCCGGCGCTCGTCTCCGACAGCCTCGCGCAGGCCACGCACGAGATCCAACTCATCGTCGAGACCCTGGTTCTCGACTCGCCCGAGCACGGTCTCGAGCAGCGCCGAGACTCGTTCGATGGCGTCTGCACGACGAGCAGTGTTTGAAGTATGTCCGGCTGCGGCGAGCGCTGCATCGATGGCGCCGAGCGCGAGCTTCGCATCTGAGTGCAAGCCGATACCAGCGTGATTCGAGTTCAGCTTGCCAAGGTCGGCTTCGATGTGAATCACCCGCCCCGCTGGGCGGAAAGTATGGTAATTGCTCGAAAGCTCGCCAACGCCCGAGCCCACAATGAGCAGTACGTCTGCCTCCTCGAGAAACTCCGTGGTCACGATGTCTTCGATCCAGGATCGAGCCGAGAGCGGATGACTCCAGCCAATCGCGCTCTTCCCACCGAACGTGGTGACGACCGGAGCATCGAGCCGTTCAGCGAGCGCGGCGAGCTCATCCTGCGCCCCGGCCCTGACCACCCCGCCGCCCGCGAAGATGACCGGCCGTTCAGCCTCGGCCAGCAGGGTCGCAGCGAGCGCGACGGTTTCTGCGAGGGGGGTGAGCGGAAGCGCTGGCACGCCGAGTGCGGCCGTCCCAAGGTTCGGCACCGAGGCATCGGCAGGGGCGAGCAAGATGTCTTGCGGCACTTCGACAAGCACCGGCCCGCGTGGGGCAGTTTCAGCGATGCGCCATGCCTCTGCGAGCGCCGTCGGAATCTGCGCCATGGTGCGCACCGTGTAGACGTGCTTCACGACCCCGCGAAACGAGTCCGACTGCTGGGGCAGCTCGTGCAGGTAGCCGTGACGGCCGCCACCTAGGCCGGCGACCGGAACCTGCGCACTGATCGCGAGCACCGGAATAGATGAGGCCGCCGCCTCCTGCAGTGCCGCAAGCGAGGTGAGCGCCCCCGGCCCGGTAGACAGCAGCAGAGGCGCGACCTTACCCGTGACACGCGCAAGACCGTCGGCCATGAAGCCGGCGTTGTTCTCGACGCGGGCGCTGAGGTAGGCGATTTCAGAGCGGCGCAGCGCGTCGAAGAGACCGAGCGCGTGTTGGCCGGGCAGACCGACGACGGCCTCGGCGCCGAGTGCGATCAGCGATTCGAGCACGACGTCTCCGCCAATACGTCGACCCTGATCTGTAGCTTGGTGCTTCATGAGCTCTCCTTCTTCTTCGAATCGGCACTCATTTTGCGGGCGTGCACTCCGCTCTGGTTTCGCGTTCGCCTGATCTTCGTCCGTTTTGCAAGAGCGAGGACCGGCCCTGCGCCGAGGGTATGACCGGTCGGGGCGAACGGCGATCCTCGCCCCAACCGGCGCTGCGTTAGTGCTTCACTTCTTCGTAGACGACCTCGTTGACGTCGGTGCGATCGTCGAGACTCAGTCGCTTGTTCCACTCGTCGAGGATGACGGGTTCGGTCGGCTTCGTCACGAGACTCACGACAACATAGGTCACGAGGCTCGCAGCAAGGCTGAAGTAGATCGGCTCGTTCGCGAACATGCCCATCACGAACATGGAGACGACCACGACCACCGTACCGACCGCCATGCTCGCGAGAGCCCCGGCGCGGGTGCCGCGCTTCCAGAACAGGCCGCCGACGATCGCGACAAGCAGGCCGCCCACGAGAATGTTGTAGGCGATGGTGAGCGCCGCGACGACGTCGGTGACGAGCGTTGCAATGAACATCGTGACGGCCGAAAGCGCGAACACCGTGATGCGGTACGGCCAGAGGTTGTCGCCTGCGACGTGACCGTCGTGCATCTCGACTGCCTTCGGCTTCACTCCGAAGAGGCGCTTCACCCAAGGCATGATGTCGGTGCTGAATACGGTTGCAGAGGCAATGAGCGCACCGCTTGCAGTAGACATCATGGCCGAGAGCGCAGCGGCAAGCACGATACCCCGAATGCCGGGCGGCAGCATCTCTTGCGCCATGAACGCGAACGCGTCGTTGCGGTTTTCCATCTCTGGGAAGAGCACTCGAGCCGCCATGCCGATCAGCGCGCCCGCGAGTGCGTACAGCAGGCAGTACACGCCCGAGGTCAGTCCGCCCCACTTCGCGACGCGAGCGTTCTTAGCGGTGACCACGCGCTGCCAGATGTCTTGCCCGATGAGCAGGCCGAGCGTATACACGATGATGTAGGTGACGATCGTCAGACCACCGATCGACCACGGCGAGAAGAAGGCGTCGCCGAGACGCTCGCGCATCCCGTCCCAGCCGCCGGTGTCTCCGAGCGCCTGCGACAGTGCGATCGGAAGCAGCAGCAGAAACATGCCGACGGTCTTGATGACGAACTGCACAACATCGGTCATGGTGATCGACCACATACCACCCATGATCGAGTAGATCGCAACGATCGTGCCGCCGATGACCACGCCCCACACATTCGAGATGCCGAACAGCACGTGGAAGATGGTTGCGTACGCAAGCGTCGAAGTGACGGTGAGCATCATCGTGTACAAGAACATGACGATGCCCGAGATGAGCCCGTTGTCCCCGCCGTAGCGCAGATCGAGCATCTCGGTGACGGTGTACACCTTCAGTTTCACGATGCGCTTCGCGAGGAATGCGCTGAGCAACAGAATGCCGAGACCGATCGCGGTCACGAGCCACGCACCTGAGATGCCGTACTCCCAGCCGAGTCCAATACCACCGACTGTAGAGGCTCCACCGAGCACGATCGCAGACATGGCGCCCGAATACATGAAACCGCCGAGACGACGGCCGGCAACCAAATAGTCGCTCTTAGATTTTGAACGGCGCATGCCCCAATACCCGACACCAAGAATGCCGACGAGGTAGGCCGCCATCACGAAATAGTCAAGGACCACGATGTCCCCTTTCCAAGGGTGAGATGAAGAATTTGTGATGGGCGCCCCGGTGCCGTGTGCGTGAAGCAAACAGTTACACGAGGTCTTGACTCGAAAGGTACCCGCGGCCCGGCCAAACTGTCTCTAGAAGAATTGCCCTGGTTTCGCCTACCCTGGGATAAATTGACCTCGCGGGCCGCGCGGGTGAATGCACCAGGAGAGCGAGACACCGTTAATGACGCATCACGAACCTCCCGCAAGGCGCCAGGAGATCCCGCTCTCAATGTTGCTCGATGAACCGAGCTTCGGAGCACGACTGCTCTCGCCCGCTCCAGAAGACGTCGAGGCAGTGCGGGCCGCTCGCGCGAGGGGATTCTCTTCCCCCATCGTCATCGAACTGGTCGAGGTAGCCCCCTACCTCACCCCAGGCGATCTGCTGCTCATCACTGGACTCGGACTTCCGACCGAGGACGAGCAGTTGGAACAGTACGTTGCGGGTGCGAAGGCTGCCGGCACGGCCTGCATCGTCATGGGGCTCGAACCCGTTTACTCTGAGGTGCCGTCGGGGCTGATCACCGCTTGCCTCGCTCACGGACTACCCCTCGTGTGCCTGCCGCCGGCTGTCTATTTCGCATCGGTGATCTCTTTCGTCACGCGTGCGCTCGAGAATCAGCGTCTGCGCGCACTCTCTGCAATGGTCACCACCGCACAGCACCTGACTGAGGCCGCAATGCAGCATGACTCACTGCAGCAGTTGCTCGCGGTGCTCGCACGTGAACGCGAGGGCTGGGCGGTGCTTCGCGTCGGCGAAGACCTGTTTACTGCCGGCACCCTCCCGACGCACCTCGAGCTCGACAACCTGCTCGACGATCTCACGCGCCGACTTGAGCCACAGCTAAAGCAGAAGGGCACCCCGACCGCCTTCACGACGGTTCTCGCCGACGATGACCGATCGCCCGCATTCGAGGTCACCGCGCATCTTGCGCGCAACCCGCAGCGTTCGGCCGCGCTCTCACTGCTTGCTTTCGGAAAGGCTCCACACCTCGACACCTCTGACCGCACCGCGTTGCTGCTCGCCACGAGCCTCGTATCGATGCTTTCGCGGCTTCCCGCGGAACAAACCCTCGCCGTCGATCAACTGCTCATGCACTTTCTCATCGACGCGACGAGCAGCGCGGTGACCGGACGAGAGCGTGCACACATGTCAGGGCTGCTTGAGAGAGCGCTCGGGCGAGGCGCAGAGTCGGCCTACGCGGTGATCGCTGAACGACGCAGCGAGCAGGGCCCGGCGGCGGGCTTCACGGATGTGGCCTGGCTGCGACGACTGCTTCGCACGCCGCTCGTTGAGCAGCGAGGTCGTCGATTGCGGGCGTTCACCGCGAAACCTCCGGAACGCACCGAACTCGAGCAGGCAACCGCCGAGGGCTGGGTGCTTGCCATCAGCAGAGAACGAGCGCTCGCCGAACTGCCGCACGCGATGTATGAAGCCGAGGAGCTGAGCCGGACCGCGAGGCGGCTCGGAAAACACGTCGGCGGGCACGACCTCGAGGAGTTGAGCAAGGTCTGGCCGCTTGCCGCGATCACAGATCCGATGCTCGGCGGGGCCGCAGCGAGTCTCTGGTTAGCGCCGCTCGACGGCGATGAATACCAGGCGGAACGCGCGGCGCTCTCGGCGTGGCTGCAGCGTCACGGCTCTTGGGATCGCACCGCGCGCGACCTGGACCTGCATCGCAACACGGTGCGCCGCCTAGTTGCGTCAGCAGGCGAGCGGCTCGGCCGTGATCTCGATGACCCGGTCGAGCGCGCCCGCCTGCTGCTCGCGTTTACAGCGACAGACCCAGAGAGCTGAGCTCTCAGCCGCGGGCGGCCATCGCGGTAACGAGTTCGTACACGACGTGGCTCGCAGCGACCGCGGTGATCTGAGCGTGGTCGTACGCGGGTGCAACTTCTACCACGTCTGCGCCAACGATGTTGAGGTCTGCGAGGCCCCGCAGAATCCGCAGCAACTCTCGGCTCGTCAGGCCACCTGCTTCGGGGGTACCTGTGCCCGGAGCATGCGAAGGATCGAGCACGTCGATGTCAATCGAGATGTAGAGCGGCTTGTCACCGACGCGGTTGCGAATGCGCTCGAGCGCCGCGGGCACGCCGTTTTCTTCGACATACTCCGTGGTCACGATCTGAAAGCCCAGCATCGCGTCATCTTCGAGATCTTGCTTGCCGTAGAGCGGGCCGCGGATGCCACCGTGCATCGACGCGGTCATGTCGATCAGCCCCTCTTCTGAGGCGCGGCGGAACGGGGTGCCGTGCGTAGTGGGGGCGCCGAAGTAGGTGTCCCAGGTGTCAAGATGCGCGTCGAAGTGCAGCACCGCCACGGGGCCGTGCTTCTTATTGATCGCGCGCAGCAGCGGCAGCGCGATCGTGTGGTCGCCGCCGATCGTGACGATCTTATCTACCCGCTCGCCAAGCTCGGTCGCAGCGGCCTCGACCGCGTTCACGGCCTCAGTCAGATCGAAGGGGTTGATCGAGATGTCGCCTGCGTCAACAACCTGCTTGAGTTCGAACGGCGACGCGTCCTGTGCCGGATTGTATGGGCGCAGCAGTCGCGAAGCCTCGCGCACATGGCTCGGGCCGAATCGAGCGCCCGGGCGAAAACTGACACCGCTGTCGAACGGAGCGCCGACGATCGCGATGTCTGCCGACGGAACGTCTTCAATGCGAGGAAGCTTCGCGAAGGTGGCGATGCCCGCGTATCGCGGAGTCTTGCTCGCATCGACGGGCCCCTGGGGCGTGTGCTCGGTCACGTGTCACTCCTCTGTCGTCAATAAAATACGGCTCTCACCGCTGCAACCATGAAACACCCGCGGCTGACGCAAAGTCCAGGGTGAATTCAACCGAGATTATTCGCTACCAGGATGATTCGACCCGGCTGGCCTTCGGCCCGGCTGCCCTTTGGCCTGATGTGCGTTCAGCCCGCCCAACAACTGCTTGCACGGCCGCCCAACGAAGCTCGCGAGGCTCGCGCAGTGTCAGCACGTCAGCGATCTCGCCGCCATCGCAGCGAAGCAACTCGACGGTGGCGCGATCCTCCGAGAAAGAAACCAGTCGCCACGTACCACCCGAGAGCTCCCAGCGTTCGACCGCACCGGGCATCACCGCGAACGGCGACTTGCGCGTCCATCCCACCTCGGCACCGCGATCGTAGAAATGTCGATAGACGTAGATGAGCGGGTGCCAGGCCTCGGGATCGAAGTGGTCAGTGCCTTCCACCGTGATCTCACGCGCGGCGTGCACCCTGACGACTTCGGCCTCGACGATGCCGAACTCGCCGGTGACGGCATCGGTGACCCGCCGCACGCGCGCCTCGAGCTGTATCGGTGCCTCGGCCACGCGCGGCACGCCGACCAGCTGAGATGCCACCGGCGTGAGCCCTGCACGCTCGAACTTTTGGGGCTCGAACTCGTATGCCTCGAACTTCTCGGCGGGCACCGGGTGGCGCCCGGTCACCCCGGCTAGACGCTCGACGTGCTGCCACTGCGAGGCAGACGGAAAGTTGACCGTCAGTTCGGGATGCCTGCGCACGTTATCGAGCGACTGCCCGCCCTCCTCGAGGCCGAGCACGATCGTTCGTCCGAGGGCAAACTGGCTCGATGCGGGCGCAAGGTTCGGCGTGCCATCGGGATTGCGAGTAGCAACCAGATAGGCGGGGGTGCCCAGGTAGAGCACGCTCGGCTCGATGACTCGGTGGGTATCGGCAAGATCCTCGCTCATGCCCCCACGCTACTCCTCGAGACGTGACTCTCGGCGAACGCTTCGTGACGTTACGCGCGCACCCCGGCCAGCGTCTTCTTGCCGCGGCGCAGCACGGCAAAGCTCCCGTGCAGCAGCTGATCGGCTTCGAGCACCGCATCTTCGGCCTCGATCTGCGCGTTGTTCACGTAGACGCCGCCCTGCTTGATCGCGCGCCGAGCCTCACCGAGACTCTGCACGAGCCCGGCATCGACCAGCAGCTGCGCAATCGATGCGCCGGCAGCGCCGCTTGCACCGGGCAGCTCGTCGAGTGCAGCCTCAAGGGTCGCCGCGTCGAGCGCATTCAGGTCACCCTGGCCGAACAGCGCCTCAGAGGCGAGGATCGCCGCATCGACTGCGGCCGAGCCGTGCACGAGCGTCGTCACCTCGAGAGCGAGGCGCTTCTGCGCAGCGCGACGGAACGGCTCTTCTGCCACCAGGCGCTCGTACTCCTCGATCTCAGCACGGGTCAAGAAGGTAAACACTTTGAGCCGGTCGATCACATCGGCGTCGGCCTGGTTGAGCCAGAACTGGTAGAAGCGGTATGGCGAGCACATCTCGGCGTCGAGCCAGATCGCGTTGCCCTCGCTCTTGCCGAACTTCGTGCCATCAGAGTTGGTGATGAGCGGGGTGCCGATGGCGTGCGCCGACTGCCCCTCTACCTTGCGGATGAGGTCGGTGCCGCTCGTGAGGTTGCCCCACTGGTCGCTGCCGCCCGACTGCAGGAGGCAGTCGTACTGGCGGTAGAGCTCGAGGAAGTCGTAGCCCTGCAGGATCTGGTAGCTGAACTCGGTGTAGCTGATGCCCTCATCGGAGTTCAGTCGCGCCGCAACCGCGTCTTTCTTGAGCATCGTGCCGACGCGGAAGTGCTTGCCGATCTCGCGCAAGAAGTCGATCGCGCTCAGCGGGGAAGTCCAGTCGAGGTTGTTGACGAGGCGCACCGCGTTCTCGCCCTCGTTCGAGAGGAAGCGCGATACCTGCGCCTGCAAGCGAGTCACCCATTCTTCAACGGTCTCGCGGCTGTTCAGTGTGCGCTCGGCGGTCGGGCGCGGATCACCGATCAGGCCGGTCGAGCCGCCGACGAGGCCGAGGGGCTTGTGCCCCTTCAGCTGGAGTCGACGCAGCAGCAGCAGCTGCACCAGGTTGCCGAGATGCAGGCTTGGCGCGGTCGGGTCGAAACCGCAGTAATAGGTGAACGGAGCACCCTCGAGCAGCTCGCTGAGCGCCTCGGGGTCGGTCGATACGTGCACCAGCCCGCGCCACTCGAGCTCGTCCCAGAGGGTCGCGAAGCTGTCGTCATTGCGTTGGGCCGACATGATCTCGGCTCGTTCATCAGTTACAGACACGCTTTCAATCGTATCTCCTGTCGAAGACACCAAACGCCTCAAAGGCAGCTCCGGGAGCAAGATCAGTTCAGATCACGGTCGCTGTCCCGTCGAGCCCCCCGCCGACGAGCTCCAACGTGCGGTCATCGTTCTTATCGGCCAGGCCGATCATCGTCAGGCGCGGCACCATATCCATGGTGCAGGCGCCATCAATCGTGTTGAAGTTCACGGTGATCGCGGTATCGGTCTCGTCTACCTGCCCGATGACTGGTAGACAGGTCGACGATCCCCAGGTCAAGAGCACGATCCCCAAGTCGTCTTGCACCCATGCCGCACTCGGCAGATAGTCGGTCGGGGTACCTGGTGCGCCCGTCAAGCCGCTCTCACCGTCGAGTTCGAGCGATGCCTTTTGATCTCCGTAGTTCACGTGGATCGTGACATCTTCACGAGGGTCTACACCCTCGGGCACGCCAACGGCCGAGGCTCGCGCCGTGTAGTCAGCGGTGCACGGTCGATCCTCTTGCCCCTCGACCGTGTCGCTAAGGGTGACGGTAATTTCTTGGCCCTTCGCCGTGACATCTTCTGCGAATGGCACACAGCTCGATGACCCCTGCGTGATGACCCCGATCATTCGACCGCTGTCAAGCCACGCTGCCTCCATCCCTGTGGACGATTCGCCGCTCTCGGGTGCGGTGACCTGGCTGTCGTCTTTCGGGTTCTCAGAGGCGCAACCGCTCAGCGCAATCGCCACTCCGAGAAGTAGCGCCCCGGCAATTGTTCTACGAATAGTTCCCATGCACTAAAGCTAATGGCTTCGCCTGGGCGGCGCTAGGGAGCTACACAATACTTTCGCGGCACTAGTCCGTGCCGAAGAGGTGACGTAAGTAACGCTCTGGCGATTGCAGGTACGAGCGATGGTGATGCACCAGCTCGAGGTCTTCCCAGCTCGTCTCGCGAATGCCCCATTCTCCGAGTTCGAGGATAGTGGCACCAGGCAACGAGGCGAGCACCGGCGAGTGTGTGGCGCAGATCACCTGTGTGCCCCGCGAACGCATTCGGTCGAGGCCCACGAGCCATCGCAGTGTCGAGTTGAATGACAGCGCCGCTTCTGGTTCGTCGAGGATCGCCAGGCCGGTTAGGTACCGCTCGTGATCAAGCTTCGCATCCAAGAGCTCATTAAACGATTCGCCGTGGCTGAGGTGATGCAAGCTTGGACCAGCTTGCTGCGGGAGGTCTTCGAGCCAACTGTAATAGCCGTGCATCGTTTCGGCGCGCAGAAAGAACTCGCCCTTCGCGGCGCCGAGCCCGCGCTGCACTTTCAACCACTGCCCAAGCCCGGACTCAGTACGTCTGGTTGTCGCGCCGCCGTTCGACGTGCCCCCTTCGGGCGGCAGCCCCGCGGCCTCGGCGATCCCTTCAATGAGGGTTGATTTGCCCGAACCGTTCTCGCCAACAAGAAACGTCACACCCGGCGAGAACTCCCACCCACCGAAGGGCGGGTCTAAGCGGGCGACCCGAAGAAACTCCCGCACCGCGGGAATCGTTGCCGGCCACGCATTCTCATCGATCACGGCATCTTGAAACACCCCGACCGCGCGAATCGGTCGCGAGTCGCCTCTCCAGTCGATGCTCATGGCTTCACCCTAGCTGCGACCTCTGACAGCAAAGACAGTGGCCGATCCTCGACTTCAAAACGAACCTGACGAGCGAATCAGCCGATGGTACGACACGAGCGGTACCCACGGCCGATGACACTGCTCAATCGGCAGCGCAGACTCGAAGGTATGAACGCACCAGCCCTGCAGGCGAGCCTGCTCACGAAACACTACGGATCTACCCGCGCCCTCGACGGCGTCTCGCTCGAGATCGCCCCCGGCACCTCGACCGCCATCATGGGTGCATCTGGCTCGGGCAAGACGACGCTGCTGCACGTGCTGGCCGGCATTCTGCTGCCAGACTCTGGCACCGTCGCGTTCGAGGGCACGTCGATCAGCTCGGTGGGCGACCGCGAACGCAGCCGCCTGCGCCGCGATCAGTTCGGCTTCGTGTTTCAGCAGGGTCTGCTGATGCCCGAGCTCACCGCAATCGAAAACGTCGCGCTCGCACTGATGTTGCAGGGCCGCTCGAAGAACGAGTCGGTAGCCCCGGCGGCACACGCGCTTGCGACACTCGGATTGGCTGGGCTCGAGGATCGCCGCATCGGTGAGCTCTCAGGCGGGCAGGCGCAGCGGGTCGCGATCGCGCGCGCCCAGGTGACCGGAGCGCGCGTGGTCTTCGCCGACGAGCCGACCGGTGCACTCGATTCGACCACCTCATCGGAGGTCATGGACGCGCTGCTCGCGTCGACCGTCGCGCAGGGGCGCACGCTCGTCATGGTGACGCACGATGCGACCGTCGCAGCACGCTGCCAGCGAGTGATCTCGGTGCGTGACGGAAGAATCGTCGCCGACAGTTTGACGCACGCCCCGCAGCCGCAGCAGACATCCCTCACAGCCCGCGTGCAGAATGGGGTGGCTCAGTGATCCTACGAGTCTTCCTATTGCTCTCAAGGCCAAGCAGGCAGGGAGTGGGATCGATCCTGCTGCCTGCCGTCGCATTCATGTGCGTCACCGCGCTGCTTGCCATCGTGCTCGGCGGCGCACAGAGTTTTTGGTCGTACCGCGATGAACTCGCCGGTTTGTACCAGGCGTTCACCGTGATCGCGCTCGTACTGATGGGGGTTCCGCTCATCTCGCTCGGAGCCGCCGCGGCTAAGCTCTCTGCACGCAGACGCGATCATCGGCTCGCAACGCTCCGGTTGCTCGGCGCAACTGCAACCGACACTTCCGCGCTCGCAGTGATCGAGGCTGCGGTCATCGCATTGCTCGGGTCGATTGCTGGCGCCCTGCTCGCTCTCGCGATGACCCCGCTCATCGGCCTTATTCAGTTCAGGGGTGCAACGCTCGGTGCTACCGCAGTGATGCTGCCTGCTTGGGGTTTCATCGGCGTCGTGCTCGCAGTCACCCTTATCGCAACGGCAAGTGCTGCCCTCAGCCTGAGACGCGTGAATATCTCGCCGCTCGGTGTGGCGCTCAAGCAAGAGGCTCCCAAGATTCCCTGGCTGCCCGCGCTTCTTGCCATCATTGGTCTGATTGTCGCGAGCTTGATCACCGGGAATCTCTCGGCCTTCGGCGGCGTCGCGGCGATCGTTGCCGCCATCGGGATTGCGCTCACGATCACCCTCTTCGCGATCGACGTGATTGGCGCGTGGGTGCTTGGCCTGCTGGCTCGCCGCCAGGCCAGCAAAGCTCAAAAACCGGCGCAGCTGCTCGGGGCGAGGGCGATCCTCGAATCACCTCGAGCAGCATGGCGACAGGTGTCTGGGGTCGCGGTCGCGAGCTTTGTCGCCGTGTTCGCGGGCGCCGGGGTCTCGTTGCTTGGCATGATGGAGTCGAGCGGCGAGCAGATCGGCCCGGAGCAATACCTTGTCTCTGACATCCGCACAGGCGTGATCATCGTCGTGCTCGGCACCTTCGCGATGGTCGCTTGCACCGTCGGCGTCAACCAGGCAGCACAGATTCTCGATCGCGCTGACATCTCACGGTCGCTCGGCGTCATGGGTGCACCGCTTGAGTTGCAGGATGCCGCGCGCCGTCAGGCCGCGGTCAAACCGCTCCTGCTTGCGTCGCTGGGCTCGGCGGCCCTTGCCGCATTCTTCCTCTTCCCCATTGTCGGAGGCGCGCTGCTGTTTGCACCGCTCTCGCTCGGGGTCGTGCTGTCATCTGTGGCGATCGGCTTCGCGCTCGTGTTGCTGGCACTGCGCGTCACGAAACCACTGCTCCAGAGAGTGGCCTCTGCTTAGCGCAGTTCCCCGATGCGCTCGGCAAGGCGGGCGAGCTGCTCGTCGACGCGCACTCGGGCGGTGCCACCCACGCCGACGCGCGAGTTCACCGAGCCCTCGATCGTGAGTACCTCACGCACTCCCGGCGTGAGGTACTCAGACACGGTCAGCAACTCCTCGTCGCTCGGCTCGTGCAGCTCGATGCCGCGATCCTCGCAATATTTTACGAGTTCGCCCGAAATCTCGTGCGCGTCACGGAAGATCACGCCCTGCTTCACGAGCCACTCGGCGACGTCGGTGGCGAGCGAGAAGCCCTGTGGCGCGAGCTCTGCCATGCGTTCGGTATCGAAGCGCATCGTCGCGACCATGCCGGTGAACGCAGGCAGCAGCACCTCGAGTTGCTGCACCGAGTCGAAGACGGGCTCCTTGTCTTCTTGCAGGTCGCGGTTGTATGCGAGCGGCAGGCCCTTGAGGGTCGCGAGCAGGCCGGTCAGGTTGCCGATGAGGCGCCCCGACTTGCCCCGAGCGAGCTCGGCGATATCGGGGTTCTTCTTCTGCGGCATGATACTCGAGCCCGTCGAGTAGCCGTCGTGCAGACGCACGAAGCCGAACTCTTTGGTGTTCCAGATGATGATCTCTTCGCTGAAGCGCGAAAGGTCGATGCCGATCTGGGCGGTGATGTAGGCAAACTCGGCGACCACGTCGCGCGCGGCGGTGCCGTCGATCGAGTTCTCGAGAGGATCGCCCAGGCCGAGCTCGGCGGCGACCAGTCGGGGGTCGAGCCCGAGCGAGCTGCCGGCGAGGGCTCCCCCGCCGTAGGGCGAGCGCTTCGCGCGCTTCGACCAGTC
>CALCJF010000080.1 GCA_937967375.1 uncultured Leucobacter sp. | reverse complement strand
CGGCGAGGGCACCTCAGTGTCGACCTTGTCGGTCGAGACCTCGAGCAGCGGCTCGTCGACCTCTACTCGATCGCCGACATTCTTTAGCCAGCGGGTAACCGTACCCTCGGTTACGCTCTCACCCAGTGCGGGGAGCACTACCGATTCACTCATTGTGCTTTTCTCCGATCGTTCTTAATAATCTTCGTGTCGCGCGATCAGATCGCGTGCAGCGGCTTGCCGGCGAGCTTCAGCATGGTCTCGCCAATGGTCTCGTTCTGAGTGGGGTGGCCGTGCACCAGCGGAGCCACGTCTTCGGGGTAGGCCTCCCAGTTCACGATGAGCTGTGCTTCGCCGACGAGTTCGCCGACGCGGGCGCCGATCATGTGCACACCGACCACGGGACCTTCCTTCACGCGGACGGCCTTGACCGAACCCGAGGTGCCGAGGATCGAGCTCTTCGCATTGCCGGCGAGGTTGTACTCGTACGAGACGACGTTCTCTGCACCGTACTTTTCGGCAGCCTTGGCCTCGGTGAGGCCCACCGAGGCGATCTCGGGGTCGCAGTAGGTGACCTTCGGAATGTTTACGTCTTCGATGAGCGCGGGGTTCAGGCCAGCGATCTGCTCGGCAACGTAGATACCCTGCTGGTATCCGCGGTGTGCGAGTTGCAGCCCCGGAACGATGTCGCCAACTGCGTAGACGCCGGGAACGTTCGTGGCGAGGCGCTCGTCGGTCAGCACGAAGCCGCGATCCATATTGACGCCAACCTCTTCAAAGCCGAGGCCCTGAGTCGCCGGGCCGCGACCGACCGCAACAAGCAGGTAATCCGCTTCGACGGTCTCGCCGTTCTCGAGGGTAACTGTCACGCTGCTGTCGTTCTGAGTAACCGACTGGAAGCGCACGCCGAGCTTGAAGCCGATGCCGCGCTTCTTGAATGCGCGCTCCAACTGCTTTGAGATCGACTCTTCCTCGTTCGGTACGAGGTGGGGCAGGCCCTCAATGATGGTGACCTCTGCGCCGAACGAGCGCCACACGCTTGCGAATTCGACGCCGATCACGCCACCGCCGAGAATGGCGACGCGCTTCGGCACTTCTTGCAACTCGAGCGCGTGCTCGCTGGCAATGACACGGCCGCCGATTTCGAGGCCGGGCAGTGAACGCGAGTACGACCGGTTGCCAGCACGATGTTGGTGCCGATGATGTCGTTGGCACCCACGCGGACGGTGTTCGGCGCGACGAGGCGGCCTTCGCCCTCGATGACCGAGATGCCGTTGGCCTTGATGAGACCCTGTAGGCCCTTGAACTTGCCCGCAACGAGGTTGTCTTTGAAGCC
This sequence comes from uncultured Leucobacter sp., assembly GCA_937967375.1. GTDB lineage: Bacteria > Actinomycetota > Actinomycetes > Actinomycetales > Microbacteriaceae > Leucobacter. The sequence goes on along the minus strand of CALCJF010000080.1, from coordinate 33,100 downwards.
GAGCACGCCGGCGATGTCGATGCCCTCAACACTCGAGGTCACGCCGTACTTTGCGCCCTCGCGCGCGACGTCTGCGATCTCTGCCGAGTGCAGCAGCGCCTTCGTCGGAACGCAGCCGCGGTGCAAGCAGGTGCCGCCCAGCTTCTCTTTCTCGATGAGCGCGACGCTGTAGCCGAGCTGCTTCGCTCGAAGCGCCGTCGCGTATCCGGCGCTGCCGCCGCCAAGTACAACGATGTCAAACTGCTGGTCAGCCAAGTGGGATCTCCCTCGGAGTCGCGTCTTTCACCCGCAGAGATTGGGCGGGCGTACAAAGTCAAGCCTACTACCAGGGGCGGGCGCTTCGGGTGATGAAAACGCTGCGTCATGAGGGTTCGCTGAGGGCGTGACGCAACAGCCCCGAAAGCTGCACCGGGATTCGTAGGATGGAAGTGTGAATGATTCGATTTTCTCTGCGGAATACGCGGAGCGCCGTGCGCAGGTACCGAAGGGCCTTCCGCTCATTGTGACGCTCAGCGGCATCAGTGACCCCGGGGGAGTCGTTAGTCAGCTCGACACGTTTCTCTGGGATCGCAGCGAGCCCGAAGAAATTCTGCGGTTCAACACTGATCTCTTGCTCGATTACCGCGCGCGCAGGCCGCTGATTACGTTCGACGAGGATCACTTCGTCGACTATTCGCCCGAAGAGCTCTCGCTCTCACTCTGCCACGATCAGCTTGGGCGTCCGTTTCTGCTGCTGAGTGGGTTCGAGCCAGACTTTCGCTGGGAACAGTTCATCGACACCGTGCTCGGCCTTGTCGCAGAGTTCGAGGTCTCTACGACGGTCTGGTCGCACGCTGTGCCGATGCCGGTGCCGCACACCCGGCCGCTGCGAGCGACGGTGAGTGGTACGCGAGACGACCTCATCGAGGAGCGCTCGGTTTGGAAGCCGACGACGAAGCTGCCGGCGTCGGTGACGCACCTGCTCGAGTATCGACTGCACAGCCTCGGAGAAGAGGTCGTGGGCTTTGCGATTCTCGTGCCGCACTATCTTGCCGGCAACGAGTACCCGGACGCGCTGCTCTTCGCGCTCGAAAGCGTGATGGCTGCGACCGGTCTCATCTTCACGACCGACGAACTGCGCGAGCAGACTCGCGAGTTTCGCGCTCAGGTAGACCGACAGGTTTCAGAGAATGAAGAGTCGGGCGAGATGCTGCGCGGGCTCGAAGCCCGGTACGACGCATACATGGATGACCAGAACACGAAGTCGCCGCTTGTCGCTGACGACGGCTCGATTCCGACCGCGGAGCAGCTGGCAAGCGAGCTCGAGAAGTTTCTTGCGCAGTACCGCGAAGAGGGATCCGGCGGCGAGTAGCAGGCCAACTTGTTCGCCGAGCGCGAGACGGCGGCGTCGTGATTGCGAGAAAAATCGGCAGAATCGTGCAATAATGGGTGTTTGTTAACCCGTTCGGGCTCACACGTTTTCTCGGTGTAGAAAACAGTAGGGCTTGACACGGGTTTTGCCGGTATACGCGTCGTTTCGGGCGGGAGTATCGGTCACGATTGAGACTCGAATGAGAGAGGCGGCCGCGTGGCGACTGCAACCACGTCAAAGACTCGTGCTTCTGCGGCGAAGACTGCAAAGGACGTAAGCGAGACCGAAGAGGCAACCGCTGTGAAGAAGCCCGCAGCGAAGGCGACCGCCGAGAAAAAGCCTGCGGCGAAGACCCCAGCTGCGAAGGCAGCTGCCGCGAAGAAGCCGGCTGCCGCTAAGAAGGCTGCGCCGAAAAAGCGCGCCAAGGCAGACGACATCGACTACGATGCGGTCGACCAGCCCGAAGAGGTCGTGGCCGACGACGACGCAGAAGACACTGCGACCGCGTCGCCCGTGCACACCGAGCCGCTGCCAACTGGCGCGATCGTGTGGAAGGCAGGCGATGAAGAAGACGTGCCGACCATCGCCACCGCGATTCCCGGCGCGACGGCGGATCCCGTCAAGGACTACCTGAAGCAGATCGGCAAGGTTGCACTGCTGAACGCGGCCGAAGAGGTCGAGCTCGCCATGCGCATCGAGGCTGGCCTCTTCGCCGAAGAGAAGCTTGCCACCGAGAAGAGTCTGCCGAAGAAGCTGCAGCGCGAGCTGAAGTGGGTCGCCCGCGACGGTCAGCGCGCAAAGAGCCACCTGCTCGGCGCAAACCTGCGTCTCGTCGTGTCGCTCGCAAAGCGCTACACCGGCCGCGGCATGCAGTTTCTCGACCTCATTCAAGAGGGCAACCTCGGTCTGATTCGTGCGGTCGAGAAGTTCGACTACACCAAGGGCTTCAAGTTTTCGACGTACGCCACCTGGTGGATTCGCCAGGCGATCACGCGCGCCATGGCCGACCAAGCGCGAACCATTCGTATTCCCGTGCACATGGTCGAGGTCATCAATAAGCTCGCCCGCGTGCAGCGCCAGATGCTGCAAGACCTCGGCCGCGAACCCACGCCCGAAGAGCTGAGCCGTGAACTCGATATGACGCCCGAGAAGGTCGTCGAGGTGCAGAAGTACGGCCGTGAGCCGATTTCGTTGCACACACCTCTTGGCGAAGACGGCGACAGCGAGTTCGGCGATCTGATTGAAGACACCGAAGCAGTCGTTCCCGCAGACGCGGTCGGATTCACGATGCTGCAGCAGCAGCTCGAACAGCTGCTTGACTCGCTGAGCGAACGTGAGGCGGGTGTGATCCGCATGCGCTTCGGCCTCGGCGACGGCCAGCCGAAGACACTCGACCAGATCGGTGACACCTTCGGTGTCACGCGTGAGCGAATCCGACAGATCGAGTCAAAGACGATGGCCAAGCTGCGTCACCCGAGCCGTAGCCAGCAGCTTCGCGACTACCTCGAGTAAGTCGATTGACGAGGATCGCGAGTCGCCTGCGGCCGCGATCCTCTGAGCGCACTGAACTCGTGCAACAGCAGAAGACGAAAGCGAGAGCAACATGGCTCAGGCCAACGAAGGAAAAGAGCTGTCGATTTCGGTCGATGGCGTGCAGTATGAGCGCATCCCGCTGAAGACGCACGTCGTGATGCCTGACGACAAGCTGATGGATGTCGTGCAGCAGTACGCCGCGTCTGAGCTACGCGACGGCGACATCTTCTTCATCACCGAAAAGATTGTGGCCATCACGCAGGGGCGGTCTTACGCGCTCGACGAGATTCACCCTCGAAAGCTCGCCACCTTCTTGTCGCGCTACGTGACGAAGACCGCCTACGGCATTGGTCTCGGAATGCCCGAAACCATGGAGATGGCGCTGCGCGAGGTTGGCACACCCCGCGTGCTGCTGGCCTCGGCGGTTGCCGCCGTGACGAAGGCATTCGGCCGACGTGGCGACTTCTACCGCATCGTCGGCGACAAAGCACGCAGCATCGATGGGCCGACGAACGGCACGATTCCTCCCTACGACAACCGCGTGGTGCTCGGACCCACCGACCCGCACGGGGTTGCCCGCGAAGTGCAGCGCGCGCTCGGCCTCGACGTCGTCGTGATGATCGCAGATATCAATGACATCGGCGGCAACATTCTCGGCTCGAACTCCACGAAAGAGCACGAGCTGACGGTTGCGCGTATTCTCGGCGACAACCCGCTCGGCCAGGGCACGCAGAGCACTCCCATGGGCATCATTCGACAGGTCTCAGAAGGAGCATAAGCGGCATGGATCTCTCAGTCTTCTCGGCAATGGAATCCGAGGTGCGCAGTTACGTCCGCTCGTTCCCGACGGTGTTCGAGACCGCACGCGGCTCGGTCATCACCGACGAAAGCGGTCGCGAGTACATCGACTTCTTCTGCGGTGCGGGTGCGGTCAACTACGGGCACAACCACCCTGCGCTCAAGAAGGTCGTGATCGACTATCTCGCCTCTGACGGTATTCAGCACGCGCTCGACATGGCAACGAGCGCGAAGCGCGGGTTTCTCGAGACGTTCCGCGAGGTGATCCTCGAACCGCGCGGGCTCGACTACAAGGTGCAGTTCACCGGCCCCACCGGCGCGAACGTGGTCGAGGCGGCGTTCAAGCTCGCTCGCCTCGCGACCGGTCGCGCCGGCGTGATCGCGTTCACCCACGGCTACCACGGCCTTTCGATGGGTGCGCTTGCAGCGACCGCGAACTCGTGGTTCAGAGACGCGGCGGGCGCACACCTGGGCGACGTGGTCTTTCACCCCTATGACGGCTACTACGGCAGCGAGATCGACACCGTGGCAATGCTTGAGAAACTCATCGAGGATCCGTCGAGTGGGCTCGACCTGCCGGCTGCCGTGATCGTCGAGACTGTGCAGGGCGAGGGCGGGGTCAACGTCGCTTCGGTCGAGTGGCTTCGTGCCCTGCGCGAACTGTGCACAAAGCATGGCATCGTCTTTATCGCCGACGAGATTCAGATTGGCATTGGCCGGTCGGGCGACTTCTTCGGCTTCGAGGCCTCGGGCATTGTTCCAGACATGGTTACGCTCTCGAAGTCCATCTCTGGCTACGGGTTCCCGATGTCGATCCTGCTGATCAACCCTGAGCTCGACGTGTGGAAGCCCGCGATGCACACCGGCACCTTCCGTGGCAATACTGTCGCACTCGTGTCTGCGACTGAGGCGCTCAACACGTTCTGGCGAGATCCCGCGTTCGTTGAGGGTATTGGCCGTCGATCAGAGCTCGTGCGCAGCCGACTCGACGCCATTGCCGCTCGTCACCCAGGTCTCTTCACCACCCGCGGTCGCGGCCTGTTGCAGGGCCTCGTTGGCACCAGTGACAACGAACTGGCGGGGCGCATCTCGCGCAAGGCGTTCGAGCTCGGTCTCATCGTCGAGGTGAGCGGCGCACACGACGAGGTGCTGAAGCTGATGCCGGCGCTGGTCGGTGACGCCGGCGATCAATCAGATGAGACACTGCTGCGAGGCCTTGACATCATTGATCAGGCAGTCGAGGCAGTGCTCGCCGAGTAGCGGCGCCCGCAAGTTACGAAAAAAACACCCCGGGGCTTACACCTCGGGGTGTTTTTCTTGGTGGGCTCACTCGCTTCTCCACAAAACCTACTCAGCAGCGGTGACCGATGCCGGTAACGAATGCTGCCCCTTGATCACGAAGTAGCTGCCACGAATTTCGCCTGCGAGCTTCGACCGCTGGCGTGCCCACTTGAAGGCCGAGAGCTCGGCGGGCGGAGTCATCCCTTCGCTGAGTTTGAAGCCGACTGCACGTTTGCCGCCGTCAGCTTTGCTCCACAGCACGTTGACCGCCAACCCGTCAGTGAAATAGAGCGCGGGCCAGAACAGCTCATCGTCTTCATACGTGAAGACCTCGAGAACCGGCGACGAGAGCGTGATATCTCGTTCGCTGCGCAGGATCTCCTCGATCCAAGCGACGATATCTGCCTGGTCCGCAGGCACCGTGGTGGTGTACTCAGACTTGTATTTGTTGGCGAAGTATCGCGCCTCGTTGGCGCGCAGCCCGGCCATGGCCGACGCCACTGGAGAGGCTTCAAGACCCGCGGTCGAAATCTCGGTAAAGCTCACTTTGGTCATGCTTCGATCTTAGGAGCGTCGCTACGACGATACTTCTTTGTTTCTGACCAAAACGAACTTGCGCGCGGCCACGATCCCTTTTGAGTCTCGCCGCGAGATCGCTGGAACGTTAGAAGCCGATTGCTTCGCGATAGCGGGGGAGCAGCCCGGTGCGCACGCCCGAGACGCTCGGCTTTGCCTGAAACACGCCGGTGTTGTAGTTGCCCTCGATCACGACGGGGCCGTTCGGCGAGATCGCGATATCCCAGCCGACGTAGGGCACCTGCGGCACGACTCGGGCAATCTTGTCTACGAAGCTGAGCACCTCGTCAAAGAGCGGCACCTGGAAGCCGACGATCGAAGCGCCAGTCACCGGGTGCACGGTGAACGTGCGGTTCTCGCCGTCGAACGCTGCGTAGTGCGCCACGCCGTGATCATCGAGCATCGTGTACATGCCGCCGTGGCTGAAATTGTCGATCGCGCCGCCGTTGCCGATCTTGAGCACGCTCGCAAGAATGTGCACTTTGTCGCCGTCGAGGTAGCTGATGACACGCAGCGTGTTCACGCTCGTGTTGCACAGTCGCGACATCTCTTCGTGCTGCGGAATCAGCTGCTCAAGCAAGAACTGTCTGCCCGCGAGCAATTCTTTACGAAACGCGGCGTAATCGGTGATTTCTGAAGCCTCGCGCTTGGCGATACCGATACCGCCGAGGCTGTCTGGAACCTTCGCCATGACCGCACCGTGGCGGGTAACGAATTCCTCGATCTGCTGCGCGTCTGCCTTTCGCACATCGAGCCACTCACGCCCAAGAAACTCGGCAAACTCCTCGTTGAACCGCGACTTGTCGGCGAGCTTGCCGCGAAAGTCGGGGTGGTTCAGCTTTAGTGCGAGGTGGTTCGACTTCGGGTGGCTCATGAACGTGCGACGTTCAGCGCGCGTCAGGTCGAAGAAATCCCAGTCCTGGTAGTCCTGAAATGCGATCTCGTAGACGACAGAGCTGTAGAGCATGTCGACAAGGATCACCAGTCGCGGCTTGCGCGCGTCCTTGCTGATGGCACCAGCGAGCTTCCAGAGGCGACCGGCGTCGAGCGCCTTGACTCGATCAACGAGATATCGAACGCGTCTGCCGAGCCCGAGACCCTTCTGCGGTTCGCCTGCCAGGCGCTGTTCGCTCACCGAGCGTCCACGAGGCGCGAGGTCTCGTCGTGCCACACCTCTGCCATCGGGCGCAGCTTCGCCTCGTGCTTCTTCGCATGGTGCCCGCAGAAGAGCAGTTCGCTGCCGCCGAGCACCACTCGCACGTAGGCCTGGGCGCCACAGCTGTCGCAACGGTCGAGGCCGGTGATGGGGCGATCTGCAGCGGTGGTCTCTGCGCGATCCTGTTCCAGCGTGGTCATGGCTGCCTCCCTCATCTCATCTGAAACCGAGTCAGTTGCCCGTTTTCACTTCGTGCCTCAATCAAACCACGTTTACCTGGAGTTTGTTCGTAGCGCCGCCATGTTTCGCTGACCGCGTAGCCAGCCGGGTGTGACGTTCGGCGGCGCGTTTCGACGTCGATGTCTGCGGTTCGTTCTAGGGTTAACAGGTCACGCTAGAAAGGGGCCGCCGTCTTGGCAGAGTCGAGCTATTCCGCACGCCACCTCACTGTGCTTGAAGGTCTTGAGGCCGTACGCAAACGCCCGGGCATGTACATCGGCACGACCGACTCCCGCGGGCTGATGCACTGCCTCTGGGAGATCATCGACAACTCGGTCGACGAGGCGCTTGCCGGCTATGGCGAAGAGATCGGCATTCAGCTGCACGCGGACGGCAGCGTCACGGTGAGCGACCGCGGCCGCGGTGTTCCAGTCGACGTCGAGCCAAAGAGCGGGCTGACCGGTGTCGAACTGGTCTTCACGAAGCTGCACGCCGGTGGCAAGTTCGGCGGCGGCGGCTATGCATCCTCGGGCGGCCTGCACGGTGTCGGCGCATCGGTGGTCAATGCGCTCTCGTCTCGTCTTGACGTCGAAGTCGATCGCGACGGCAAGACCTGGGCGATGTCATTTCGTCACGGTGAGCCGGGAGTGTTTTCCGGCGACAGCCCCGACAGCAAGTTCACGCCGTTCGAAGACGCCTCGACGCTGCGCGAGATCGGCAAGGTCAAAAAGGGTGTGACCGGCACGCGGGTGCGCTACTGGGCCGATCCGCAGATCTTTCTCTCGACCGCACGCTTCGAGCCCGAGTCGCTAGTCGCGCGAGCCCGTCAGACGGCGTTTCTCGTGCCCGGCCTCGCGATCGAGATTCGTGACGAGCGCACCGAGTCTCTCGGTGAATCGGGTGAGGCGCCGATCCATCGCTTTCAATACGAAGGCGGCATCAGTGAGTTCGTCGATTACCTCGCCGTAGACGCGGCGCTGACCTCGACCTGGCGCGTGACCGACGAGGGCACATTCACTGAAACCGTGCCCGTGATGGACGAAAAATCTGGTGGCCTCGTATCGCGAGAGGTCGAGCGCCGTTGCGAGGTTGACATCGCGATGCGCTGGGGTTCGGGGTACGACACCGAGATTCAGAGTTTCGTGAACATTATCGCGACGCCCAAGGGCGGCACGCACCTGAGCGGCTTCGAGCAGGGGCTCACCAAGTTCTTCCGCAAGCAGATCGAGCAGAACGCGCGCAAGCTGAAGGCTGGCAGCGATAGGCCCGAGAAAGACGATATTCTCACCGGCCTCACCGCGGTCGTCACTGTGCGTGTGCCCGAACCGCAGTTCGAGGGGCAGACGAAAGAGGTGCTCGGCACTGCTGCAGTGCGTCAGATCGTCGCAAAAGCTGTGGCGAAGGGTCTCGAAGAGCGATACGCCTCGACTAAGCGAGACGAGAAGGCGCAGGCCGCTACGCTGCTCGAGAAGATGGTCGCCGAGATGAAGTCGCGCATCGCACTCCGTGCGCAACGTGACACGGCCAGGCGCAAGAGTTCACTCGAGAGTTCGTCGCTCCCGGCGAAGCTCATCGACTGCCGATCGCGTGACGTAGCCGAGACCGAACTCTTCATCGTGGAGGGCGACAGCGCACTCGGAACCGCGCGTCCCGCGCGCGATAGTGAGTTTCAGGCGCTGCTGCCGATTCGAGGCAAGATCTTGAATGTGCAGAAAGCCTCGGTCGCAGAAATGCTCAGCAACACCGAGTGCAGCTCGATCATCAAGGTGATTGGCGCTGGCTCGGGGCGCGACTTCGACATAGATTCCGCTCGATACGGCAAAGTCATTCTCATGAGCGACGCCGATGTCGACGGCGCCCACATTCGCACGCTGCTGTTGACGCTGTTCTTCCGCTACATGCGCCCCATGCTCGAAGCTGGTCGGGTCTACGCCGCAGTCCCACCGTTGCACCGCGTGATCGTACAGAACGCGGGGCGCAAACCGAACGACGTGATCTACACCTACAGTGAGAAAGAGTTGCAGACTCTGCTCGCAGACCTGCGTCGCCGGGGCAAGAAGTACGTCGAGCCGATTCAGCGCTACAAGGGCCTTGGTGAGATGGACGCCGACCAGCTGGCAGAGACGACCATGGATCGTGAGCACCGCACGCTTCGCCGCGTGCAGTTGAAAGACGCGCACGACGCTTCGCAGGTGTTCGAGCTGCTGATGGGTGGCGACGTGGCTCCGCGCAAGGAGTTCATCATCGAGAATGCTGACGACCTCGATCGCGAGCGCATCGACGCATAGAACTGGCTGGTGGCTGGCGCCTGCCTTCCTAACTCTCTAACTTCCTGATCCCTCGACCACTCGACCACCCGATCCCTCGATCCCTCGACCTCTGGACCCCTCTACCACCCGACCACCCGACCACCCGACCCCTCGACCACCCGAAGTTTGAGGGTCACAGAAGGTGAGAAAAAGGCAGGATCGTTGCATCCTGCGACCCGCAAACGACCCAGGAACCTGCGGTAAAGATGGAGCCGTTTGTCGCTCACAGGAGCGAGTTGTCGGGGGTTCTCCACAGAAGTTGCGATCTGGTCCTTTCAGGCTTCCTCTAGCACCGATGCTAGAGGAATGACACGAAGCCCCTTTCCGTTGCCACCCGAGCTTGGTGCTCGGTTCACCACGAAAGCCGCCACCGATCTCGGCGTGAGCGGGTCGCGATTGCGTGGTGCAGATCTCGAGCATCCGTTCTACGGCACTTATCGACGACGCGATCATGGGGGCTCAAACAACTTGGCACGGCCGCATTCAAGGTACGAACTCTGGAGACACCGTCAGCTCGAACTTGCGGCGACTCTTATGCAGAGGCTTCCTTCAGATACCTTCTTCAGCGGTCGAACGGCAGCTGCTATCTGGGACATTCCGACGCCCATCACCTCTGATGGCACTCTCGAAGTGGTTCGGTTCTCACCAGGGCGCGCTCTCCGACTTGACGGCGTACGATGCACGCGCATCGATCCCAAGTACGTTCGAGTCACTCACCACAACGGCTTTCCCGTTACTGATGCTGCGAGCACGTGGTGCATGCTTGCGCCTCGACTATCTTGGAAGGACGGTATTGCGTTGGGGGATGGGGCAATACACCGTCCGCGTTTTCCTGGCACCCAGCGTCTAATACGCAAGCCGCACTCCACTCTCGAGCAAATGAAGCTTCTCGCCACGATGCCAAGACGTCGAGGGAGAAACCTGCTTGCTGAGATGACTAGCTGGTTATCAACCCAAAGTGCGTCCGCGCCAGAGAGTCAACTCAGGCTCACGCTTGCCGAGTGGCACCTCCCAGATCCTCAGCTTGATTACGACGTGCGCGACTCGGCTGGCAGATTGCTTGGTTGCAGCGAAATTGCGTGGCCGGAGTTTCGCTTGGCGCAAGAATATGAAGGGGATCACCACCGTACAGATACTGCGCAATGGAATCGTGATCTGCAGAAATATCGCGACTACAGAAAAGCCGGATGGGAAGTGGTGCGGGTCACCGCCGATTTGCTCTATCGAAGGCCCGGTCAGTTGCGCAGCGACACTGTCGAGCTGCTAGTAAAGCAGGGGTGGTTGCAAAGCAAATGACGTATTGAGTTGCACGACTAGCTGACGGTAGTGCACTAGTTTGCAAGATTGGGGTCACAAACTGTCTTGAACCGTGCCAATGCCGACAGTTTGTGACCCGCAAACTTTTGGTCGGGGCGCGAGTGGCACTAGACGAGGCGAGGTTGCTGGGTTGGTCTCGGGCTAGAGACTCGCAGGCGAGGCGACGGGGTCCTGAGTTGGAGACGCCGGCAGGCTAGACGCGGGGCGCCAATCAGAGGCGTGAGCTCGGCCGCCTAGGCCGCCTACGGGGCCACGCCGACGTAGGCGGCCGCTCCGTCGATCGGAACACCGGACCCGTCTCTGCGGCCGAGCTCGGTGGGCAGCTTACGCGCCGACCCGTCTGCCGCCAGAGCCCGCGGTTCGCCCGTGCCGACCCACGCGCAAGACAGTTGGTCTTCGCCTTTCAAGAAGCGCTGCGCGCGTACGCCACCGGTCGCCCGGCCCTTTGCCGGGAACTCGGCCCAGTCACTTACCTTTGCGGTGGCAACGTCGGTGCCGGGCAGCGTGAGTGAGCTATCTGCAACCGTGACCACCTGGGCTGTGGCATCTGCGGCGACTGCGGTCGCGAAGATCACTCGCGCGTTGGCACCGAGCTTCATGCCGGCCATGCCGCCAGCGGGGCGACCCTGGGGTCGCACAGAAGACGTGGCGAAGCGAAGCAGTTGCGCGTCGTTCGTGACGGAGGCGAACTCGAATCCGTCGGGCGCGGGGAAGGCGGCGACAACCCGGTCGCCTGCCTTCAGGCCGATCACCTCGAACTCAGGGCGAGCTGGCAGTTCAGTGAGCACGACGCGCTTCACCACGCCCTGCTCGGTGAAGAGGCCGACGGGTGTCTCGCTTTCGAGCGCGACGATGCCGACGACGCGCAGCTTCTTGTCGGTGACGCCGATGTATGCGGCCAGAGACACTCCCGCGGCAAACGCAATCGACGCAGCGGGCACGAGCGGAAGGTCGACGGGGGTGAACCGGTGCAGCGTGCCATCACTCAGAATCGCACCGAGCTCACCGCGTACCGAGCCGTCGACCGAAGCGATCACCGCGCCGTGCTTCGTTGCGCGCGAGGCTCCTCGTGCGGGCGAAGCGCCGTCTGACTCTGGGTCTCGATCGAGCCGAAGCGCTCGGCCCGTGGCAGAAAGCAAGACGGTGCACGGCGTGTCTGCAACCTCAAGCGACGCTGCCGCTGCCGCCCCGGCGCGTGCCGGGCGAGCTACGGCGCCCGTGAGCACGGTGCGTCGCGGGGTGCCGTATGCCTCGGCCACCTCGTCGAGTTCTTCGGAGACCACGGCGCGCAGACGAACGTCGTCACCCAGAATAAGCAGCAGAGCCTCGATCTCGGCCTGTAGCTGGTCTCGCTCGGCCTCGAGTTCAACGCGCGAGAACTTCGTCAGGCGGCGCAGCCGCAGTTCGAGAATGTACTCGGCCTGTGCCTCGCTCAGGTCGAACACCTGCATCAGGCGGCCCCGCGCGGATTCGGCGTCATCGCTCGTGCGAATGAGCTGAATCACCTCATCGATGTCGAGAATCGCGATGAGAAGGCCCTCGACAAGGTGCAACCGCTCACGCCGTTTGCGCAGCCGGTACTCGCTGCGCCGGCGCACCACCGAGAGACGGTGCTCGACGAAGACGTGCAGCAACTCACGCAGACCGAGCGTTTGCGGCTGCCCGTCGACCAGGGCAACCGAGTTGATGCTGAACGAGTCTTCGAGAGGGGTGACCCGGTAGAGCTGCTCGAGCACGGCCTCTGGGCTGAACCCGGTCTTCAACGTGATCACGAGTCGCAGACCGTTCTTACGGTCGGTCAGGTCTGCGACGTCGCTGATACCCGAAAGCCGCTTGGCCTCGACGCCCTGCTTGATCTTCTCAATGACGCGCTCCGGGCCGACCAGGTAGGGGAGCTCGGTGACGACCAAGCCGGTACGGCGGGGCCCGAGCTGTTCGACCGACACCTTGGCGCGGGTGCGAAAAGCGCCGCGGCCGGTGCGATACGCGTCTTTCACTCCGTCGAGACCGACGATGATGCCGCCGCCCGGCAGGTCGGGCCCCGGAACGAACTCCATGAGGTCTTCTACGGTCGCGTCAGGGTGCGTCAGCAGGTGCTTCGCGCCCTCGACCACCTCGATGAGGTTGTGCGGTGCGAGGTTGGTTGCCATGCCGACGGCGATACCAGAGGCTCCGTTAACGAGCAGATTGGGAATCGCCGACGGCAGCACTTCTGGCTGCATGAGCTGATTGTCGTAGTTCGGCACGAAGTCGACGACGTCTTCATCGAGCGAGCCGGTCATCGCGAGGGCGGCGCCTGCGAGGCGTGCTTCGGTGTAGCGAGACGCGGCCGGCCCGTCGTCGAGCGAGCCAAAGTTGCCGTGACCATCGACGAGCGGCAGGCGCAGCGCAAACGATTGCGCGAGGCGCACAAGCGCGTCGTAGATCGACGAGTCGCCGTGCGGGTGCAGCTTGCCCATGACCTCGCCAACGACGCGCGCGCTCTTCACGTGCCCCTTCTCGGGGCGCAGACCCATGTCGGTCATCATGTAGAGAATGCGGCGCTGCACCGGCTTCAGGCCGTCACGAGCGTCGGGAAGCGCGCGCGAGTAGATCACCGAATAGGCGTACTCGAGAAACGATGCCTCCATCTCTGACTGGATGTCGATGTCTTCGATGCGTTCGAGTGGTTTCTGCTCGGTCACGATCTGGTGCAACACCCTTCTGAGTGCACGCCGATTGGCGCGCGCGGATACGATGGATTTCATGCTACCGATGCCCACCGACAACGGCGCGAGGCTGGCCGCGATTCTTCCGACAGCGATCGCTTCGATGGCGAGTTGGGTCGGCGCCGACCCGTTTCAGCTGCTTTGCGACGCAAAGATTCTGCGAGGATCGCCCGCAGAACATGCGGCGATCGCTGAGGGGCGACTGCCCTCGGTGCGATCGATCGTGCTGGTCGTCGTAGACGGGCTCGGGCATGCAAATCTCAAGGCTGCTGCCGGTCATGCTCGAATGCTCGCCTCGCTGCCGACCCGGCGCATCGAAACGGTGATTCCCTCAACCACCGGCGCGGCGCTCACGACGCTCACGACCGGCACACTGCCCGGTGCGCATGGGCTGATCGGGTACAAGATTCGGCACCCCGAGCGAGGCCTTGTCACCACGCTCAAAGACTGGGCGGGCATTGAAGATCGCCGTGCCTGGCAGCGGTCTGAGCCGCTGTTCGGCGTGGCATCGCGTCTCGGGGCGCGAGCCGTCGCGATCGGCAGACCAGCGCATGCGATGGGAGGGCTCACCGAGGCGATTCTGACCGGCGCCGAGTATCACGGGGGTCAAACCATAGCCGATCGCTTCAGTATCGCCTCGCGCCTCGCGCGCGGCGACGATCCTTTGCTCGCCTATCTTTATGTTGACGAACTCGACAAGGTTGCGCATCACGAAGGCTGGCAGAGCGATAAGTGGCGACTGCGGCTCGAGCAGTTCGACGCCGCGCTCGCCGATCTGTTGCGCACCCTGCCAAGTGACGTTGGCGTCATCGTCACGGCAGACCATGGGGTCATCGACGTGCCTCCTGAGAAACGCATGCTGCTCGACCGACTCATCGAGACTGACAAGGTCGAGTTCATCGGAGGGGAGCCGCGCATGCGTTCGCTCTACTTACGATCAGGTGCCGATGCCGAGCGGGTTGCTGCCGAGGCACAGAGCGCTCTCGGCAAGCTTGCCTGGGTTGGCACCCGCGACGAAGCCATCGCCGCTGGCTGGTTTGGGGAGATGGGCGAGGGGGTAGCAGAGCGCCTCGGTGAAGTGCTCGTCGCCGCGCGCGGTCAGTCGGCATTCATGCTCTCGAGCGACGGCTCTGTGGTGCACGAAATGGTCGGGCAACACGGCGGTACGAGCGATGAAGAGCGTGGGGTGCCGCTCACTGTCGCTGGAGCGCTCGAGGGTACCGGCTTTGCGGGCTCGATTGCCGCGGTCGCCGAGGTGCGCCGAAACTAGGCGCTAGTCTTCTTCGCTTCTCGTGCCGAAGAGAATGTCGTCCCAGCTCGGAATAGAGGTGCGGCGCTTGCCGCTCTTCGTCTGGTCGCTCTGCTTCTTGTCCTGTGCGGATTGATCCTCGGCCTCGGCCGGCTTTGTTGAGGGCGATGCAGGCGCTACCGGGCGGTTCTCTGCCGGGGTGATTCGCGACGGCTCAGATCTATCTCTTTCGCCGAGGCCGCGAAGGGGCAGCTGCTGCACAGGCGCCGCTTCGTGCTCGTCAGTCGAATCCTGCTCGTCAGACGCGACGGGCGAGGCATCGCGAGCGCCCCTGCGGCGACGCAGCGCGTCGAGCAGGTCTGCCGTTTGGCCCAGATCGTGCACCTCGGGTTCCGGCGTTTTGATCGCGCGCTGATCGATCTCGCGGCGTCGCGCGAATTCGTCTTCAGGATCGACAACCGGAATCGATGCTGTCGAAGGGTGTCCTGCGCGCACTGCCGCCTCGGCTCCGGCACTCATTTGCGGGGGAGCGGGCAGCGTGTTATCGCTGACTTCGGGGTCGTCATCTGACGCCGCGGTCAACGTCGGTGCGTCGCTCCCTGACTCCTCGCCGCGAAGCGCGTCGCGGTCGAACGCGTCCGAGTCGAAGCGATCCTTTTCGCCCGAAGCGTCGACTGCGCGAAGCTTTGGAATCAGCCGATCGCCGACCTCTCCCTGCCTCGAGAGCGATACCGCATCGGGGGTAATAGGCGAGAGCAGTCCCTTGCGGTGTTCGAATGACCACACTGCGTGATGTGCGACCTCATGCGAAACGAAGTCGAGGCCGATCATCCAGCCGGCTTCCTCGTCGCGCCACGAGGTCCATGCGATCTTCTTCGCTGCAAGCCCGATGAGGCGTTCTGCAATGACAGCCCCGAAGTGCTCTTCGCTCGGTTCTGACGGGCTGGTGCGCACGGCAACGCTCTGCGCGCTTGAAAGAATGAAGCGGCGTTCGGCGAGCACCGGCTCCTCATAGCGTTCGATGTCACTGTCTTCAGCGCCCGTGAGCTCCATGATCTCCGCGCGGCTCTTGCCCGCGCGCACGAGCGATTGGATCTCGCGAGGGTTGATGCGCGCGCCACCCGACGCCTGTCGTGCTAGATGACGCAGGTCAGCGAGCACGCTGCTGTCTACGACCAGTCGGTATTCGTCACCGGCCTCGTTCGCCACGATGAGCGACTGGTCCTCGCGTCGCACTACCCGCAATTCATCCATTGCCGTTTCCTTCCGCACTCCACCCCAGCGTGCCATGCACACGGGGGTCAGCGCCACATTGAGGCGGGTAGTTGCGAAAATTCGAGAGTCATGATGCGTGATCAAAGCTTTTCGGGGCGAGGATCGCGGTCGGCGCTCAGCATATTCACGGGTTATGGGTTTGCGCCGAGAGGGGTTCGTGCGGCAAACTATGGCCGCAGTTCGTGAGTTTAATTTTGTCGAGAAGAAGCGTAGGAGAGCATGGCTACCGATTACGACGCCCCCCGGAAGTCTGACGACGAGTCAGAATCGATCGAGGCCCTCAAAGAGCGTGTGCCCACGAAGGGTGCGTCTTCGATTGACTCGGAAGACGCTGATAACCCAGGCTTCGAGCTTGCCGGTGCTGACCTTTCAGACCTTGAGCTCGATGTCGTCGTGTTACCGCAGCAGGATGACGAGTTCACCTGTGTGAACTGCTTCCTCGTGCGTCACCGCTCACAGCTCGATCACGAGAGTAAGCTCGGGCCGATTTGCGCCGAGTGCTCAGGCTAAAACGCCTGGCGTTTTAGCGCACGAGGCGTCGACGCCACTGCGTTGGGAGTGCTGAGGCTAAAACGCCTGGCGTTTTAGCGCACGAGGCGCCGACGCCACTGCGTTGGGAGTGCTCAGGCTAGGACGCATCGCGTCATAACGCATTCCGCGCCGACGCTCCTGCGTCGGATGTGCGCCTAGGCCTTGACCCCGGCCTTCGCCGCCTCGATCGCGGCGGCGAAGCGCCCGGGTTTGCGGGTCGTCACCACCCAGTACGGAGTCGGGTCTTCGCTATCGATGAGTTCGATGCGCAGGCCACGGTGAATGAAACCGCGCACAAGCAGATAGGCCCTGGCGTCAGCACCCGGGCCAATCGTCTTTCGGAGCTTCGCGTCGTCGAGCACGTGCACCTCGCCGAGCGCAGAAACCGGTACCCTTGCGCTCCCGGCGCTCAGCACGCCGTCCGCGACCTGCACCACCGGTGACATCAATACAAGAGATCCTGCGATCAGCACGTACACCGCGACGGCCGTGGGAATCGCGAATGTGGCATTGATCGGCGTCATCACCATCGCGACCGCCGGCAAGATCAGCAGAAGTGCGATCATGAGCCCCGGTGAGGGCCAGAGTCGCTCGCGATAGTTTGATGGGGAGTCGTTGCTCATGCCTCTATTATCCCTTGAGCAGGCCTGAGAGCGAGCCGCTCGAGGAGTGCACCACGCCGTGCGAAGTTTTCGATTCGCGCGCCCGCAGAATCCGCTAGCCTGTCTGGGTGAGTGATGTCATTGAACTTCCCATCGTCGGCGAGGCCGAGCAGATTCCCGCCTACGCACAGCCTGGCGATGCCGGTGCAGACCTGCGCAGCGCCGAAGCTCTGGTGCTCGCACCCGGCGAGCGGGCGCTCGTCGCAACAGGCGTGCGGTTTGCCCTGCTGGAGGGCTATGCGGCCTTCGTTGTGCCCCGCAGCGGTCTCGCCGTGAAACACGGCATCTCGATCGTGAACTCTCCCGGCACGATCGACGCCGGGTACCGAGGCGAGATCAAAGTGCCGCTGATCAACCTCGATCCTCGAGAGTCGTTCGAGATCGCGCCCGGCGATCGTATCGCCCAACTGATCGTGATGCCGGTGACCCGCGCGGTGTTCGCGCCGGTGCAAGCGCTCCCTGAGAGTCAGCGGGGCGAAGGCGGTTTCGGTTCGACTGGCGTGCGCGAACAAGCCTAGGATTTACACAGACACGACGGGCCCGCGCATTCAGCGCGCTCGGGCCGCAACTGAAAGAAGCAACACATTATGAGTGACGGCACTGCGAACGCCTCAGATGAGCTCGAACTGGCTCAGTCAGAAGCCGCTATCGAGGTCGACTCGTCGAAATCGGCTCCCGAGGACCGCGAAACCGCGGGCCCTTTCGACATCGTCGAGGTGCCGACCATGCGCCCGTATGTTGATTTCGGTGGTATCAAGGTAGCTCCGCGCGAGGGTTTGCAGCTTCGCCTCGAGGTCGACGAGCGCGCAAAGCGCGTGGTTGCGGTCACCCTCGATTTTGAGGGCTCGCTGCTGCAGGTGCAAGCGTTCTCTGCGCCGAAGACGACGGGTCTCTGGCATCAGGTGCGCAGTGAGATCTCGGCGCAGCTCTCGTCGCAGGGCGCACGAATCGAAGAGGCTGAGGGTGAACTCGGCCCCGAGCTGATCGCGGTTTCGCCGGTTCCTGCCGAGCAAGGCGGCGGCACCCGTACCGTGCGTTTCGTCGCGGTCGATGGCCCTCGCTGGATGCTGCGCGGCGTCATCATGGGCGCCGCCGCCGAAGACGCCCAGGCGCGCGCCCGGGTGATCGAGCTGTTCCGTGACATGGTCGTCGTGCGCGGCGATCAGCCGATGCCGCCGAGCGAGCTGCTGCAGCTGCAGGTGCCCGCGGGCGTCGCACAGAACCCCACGGGAACGACTCAGGCGTGACTTCTTCCTCGCCCGACGAGACGCCTGAACAGGATGCTTCGGGTGAGCGAGAGCCCCTCGACGCTTCGAAGGTCTTGGGTAGCAGCCTTGGCAAAGTAGTCGAAGCGAGCATGTCTGGCGAGTCGGTAAGCCCGGAAGGCCTGCTGGCCGCGATCGGCGGCTGGCGCGGCGTGCTCGAATCCCTGCTTCCGGCGACCGTGTATCTGACCGTGTACGTGATCACGAAAGACGCGCGACTCTCGGCAATCGCCCCACTGGTTCTCGCTGCAATCGCGATCGTATGGCGTCTGCTGCGCAAAGAACCACTCGTCGCCGCGCTCTCAGGGGTGATCGGCGTCGTGGTGTGCGTTGCAGCGGTCATGTTCTCGGGTGAGGGGAGCAGCTACTTTGTTCCCGGATTCTTTATCAATGGCGCGTGGATTTTGGCACACGCCATTTCGCTGCTCGTCGGATGGCCACTGGTGGGGTTGCTCTTCGGCGTGTTTCGAGGATCGCTGACCGAGTGGCGCGGTGTCTCGAAGCTGAAGCACGCCGCGATCGTCGTGACGGTGATTTGGATCGTGGTGTTTGCGGCCCGCCTCGCAGTGCAGTTGCCGCTGTTTTTCGCGGATCAGACCAGCGCGCTCGGTGTGGCCCGACTCGTGATGGGTGTGCCGCTTTTCGCGCTCGCAGTGCTCTTCACCTGGCTCGTGCTTTCTCGTGTCAGTGCAACGGTGGGCCCTCCTGAGTATGCAGAGGCAAATGATGCGGGCGAAGAGTCAACCTCATCAGATGAATGACACGCCGACGATAAGCGATCCGGAAGGTGACCCTGCGATCCTCTTCGCGAAGTAACAGTATAGAATTATCTTGACATCGAGATAAATTCGAACGGAGTGGTCATGGCATCTCTCAATAGTTTCGGCGCGCAGACTGCCCTTGAAGTGGGCGGCAAGTCGTACCAGATCTTCGACATCAACAAGGTTGATGGCGGGGGGCGGCTCCCGTACAGCCTGAAGGTGCTGCTCGAGAACTTGCTTCGCACCGAAGACGGCGCGAACGTCACGAAGCAGCACATCGAGGCGCTCGGTGGGTGGGACGCGAACGCAGAGCCCGACACCGAGATTCAGTTCACGCCCGCGCGCGTGATCATGCAAGACTTCACTGGCGTGCCCTGTGTCGTCGACCTCGCCACCATGCGTGAGGCCGTGGTCGACCTGGGTGGCAGCCCAGACAAGATCAACCCACTGGCACCCGCCGAGATGGTCATCGACCACTCGGTCATCTCTGATGTCTACGGCGTCGCTTCGGCTGCAGCCCGTAACGTCGAGATCGAGTACCAGCGCAACGGCGAGCGTTACCAGTTCTTGCGTTGGGGCCAGGGCGCATTCGACGAGTTCAAGGTCGTGCCCCCGGGAACCGGCATCGTGCACCAGGTCAACATCGAGTACCTCGCACGCGTCACCTTTACCCGCGAGATCGACGGTCAGACCTTCGCCTACCCCGATACCTGCGTCGGCACCGACTCGCACACCACCATGGAGAACGGGCTCGGCGTGCTCGGCTGGGGTGTCGGCGGCATCGAGGCAGAGGCCGCGATGCTCGGTCAGCCCATCTCGATGCTCATTCCTCGTGTCGTCGGCTTCAAGCTCTCGGGATCAATTCCCGCTGGCGTGACCGCCACCGACGTGGTGCTCACCATCACCCAGATGCTGCGTAAGCACGGCGTTGTCGGCAAGTTCGTCGAGTTCTACGGCGAGGGCGTCAGCTCGGTGCCGCTCGCGAACCGCGCGACCATCGGCAACATGAGCCCCGAGTTCGGCTCGACCGCCGCGATGTTCCCGGTTGACGATGTCACGCTCGACTATCTGCGCCTCACCGGCCGCAGCGAAGAGCAGATCGCGCTGATCAAGGCCTACAACCAGGCTCAGGGAATGTGGCATGACCCGGCCGTTGAGCCCGAGTTCAGCGAGTACCTCGAGCTCGACCTCTCGACCGTTGTCGCGTCGATCGCCGGCCCGAAGCGCCCGCAGGATCGCATCGAGCTGTCGCACTCGAAGTCGCAGTTCGAGGCCGACCTCAAGAACTACGCGCAGGCTTCGAACCCCGCAAAGGTGAAGGACGGCGAGGGCCGCGAGTTCGAGCTCGATCACGGCGCGGTCACCCTCGCCTCGATCACCTCGTGCACCAACACCTCGAACCCCTCGGTGATGCTCGCAGCAGGCGTGCTTGCCCGCAACGCAGCAGCCAAGGGTCTGAAGGCGAAGCCGTGGGTCAAGACCACGCTCGCGCCGGGCTCGAAGGTCGTCACCGACTACTACGAGAAGTCGGGTCTGAACCGCGATCTCGAGGCGCTCGGCTTCTACACGGTCGGTTACGGCTGCGTCACCTGCATCGGTAACTCGGGCCCGCTGAACCAAGAGATCTCTGACGCGGTGAATGAGCACGACCTCGCCGTGACCGCGGTGCTCTCGGGCAACCGCAACTTCGAGGGTCGCATCAACCCCGACATCAAGATGAACTACCTGGCGAGCCCGCCCCTGGTCATCGCGTACTCGCTCGCAGGCACCATGGACTTCGACTTCGAGAACGAAGCACTCGGCGCCGACAGCGACGGCAACGATGTCTACCTGCGCGATATCTGGCCCGACCCGGTAGAGGTGCAGAAGATCGCCGACGCGTCGATCGATAGCGATATGTTCAAGGCAAAGTACGCCACCGTGTTCGACGGCGACGAGCACTGGACTTCGCTGCCGACCCCCGACGGCAATACCTTCGCATGGGACGAGAAGTCGACCTATGTTCGCAAGGCTCCCTACTTCGACGGCATGCCCGCCGAGCCGCAGCCAGTCACCGATATCTCAGGCGCACGCGTGCTGCTGAAGCTCGGCGATTCGGTCACCACCGACCACATCAGCCCCGCGGGCAGCTTCAAGGCTGAGACCCCCGCAGGCCAGTACCTGGTCGCGAACGGCATCGAGCCCAAGGACTTCAACACTTACGGCTCGCGTCGCGGCAACCACGAGGTCATGATTCGTGGCACCTTCGCGAACATCCGCATCCGCAACCAGCTGCTCGACAACGTCGAGGGTGGCTTCACCCGCGACTTCACCCTTGAGGGCGGCCCGCAGGCTTACGTCTACGACGCGGCCCAGAACTACCAGGCAGCGGGAGTGCCCCTCGTGGTGCTCGGCGGCAAGGAGTACGGCTCGGGTTCGTCGCGCGACTGGGCGGCGAAGGGCACCAGCCTGCTGGGCGTAAAGGCTGTCATCACCGAGAGCTTCGAGCGTATTCACCGTTCGAACCTGATCGGCATGGGCGTGCTACCACTGCAGTTCCCCGCCGGTGAGAGCGCAGACAGCCTCGGGCTCGACGGCACCGAGACCTTCGATATCTCGGGCGTGACCGCGCTCAACGAAGGCGTTACGCCGAAGACGGTCGCGGTCAAGGCAACCAAGGCAGACGGCTCGGTCATCGAGTTCGACGCCGTGGTGCGCATCGACACCCCGGGCGAGGCCGATTACTACCGCAACGGCGGCATTCTGCAGTACGTGCTGCGTTCGCTCGTCTAAGTACGAGGATCACGAAAGAACCCCCGACCTTCTGGTCGGGGGTTCTTTCGTTTTCTGCACCTAACAGCTCACGTCGACTGCGACACAACCGCGAACATTCCCCAGGCCGTGATCCCAAGGAGCATGAGCAGCTTGGGGAGCAACATGAGGATGATCGTGACGACCGGCAGTGCGAGCCCGAGCGCGCCAAGCGGCCGGTTCACCGCACGAATGAGCCCTGCGAGCCCGAGGCCGACGGCAGTGAGCAGCAGGGGAGCCACGAAGTAGCCCAAGATCATCGCCGGAGTAGGAGCTGGTGTGAGGTCGAGGGTGCCGTCGGCAACTGCATTCCAACACTCCTGAGTCTCACACCGCTCGGCAACGGGAGGTGGCGTGAGCGTATCAACCAACCAGAACACCCAGGCGAACACGACGAGCGCGATTGCCGCGGCGGTGAGCTTTGAGAACGCAGGCTTGATCCTCGCCTGTATGGGAGCAAACGAAGCTGGAACGAAAGATGCCGGATCTGCCGTGACAACGGGCTGAGGTTCTGGCGTTGGTTGCGGCGCTGCGAGATCACCCCATGCCTGGCCATCCCACCAGCGAAGCCGACCGCTCTGGTCGGGATACCAGCCCGGGGGCGTTGCGTGAGGGGAAAATGACATCTGGGTGACCGTGCTTTCAATGCGTGTGGCTGTCAGCATGAGAATAGCGGGTGCCACGAACACCAAAGGGGCGGCTCGAAACCGAACCGCCCCTTTGGCTGCGAACTATTGGTACAGTCTAGCTCTGAGGCCCGGCAATCGCCGGGTCGTGGAACTTCGCACCGAACGCTCGCTCGCTCGCGCCGACGCGGTCGAGGTACGGCGTGGCACCGCCGGTCTGGAACGGCCAGCCGGCACCGAGGATCATGCAGAGGTCGATGTCTTCGGCCGCCGCAACCACACCTTCGTCGAGCATGATCTTGATCTCAGCGGCGAGTCCCTCTTCTACGCGGCGAAGAATCTCTGCCTCGTCGGTAGCGGTCTTTCCAAGGGTGAGGGCCTTCTTGGCCTCCTTCGAGAGATCTTCGACCTTGCCGGCCTTGTTCTTCTCGACGACCTTCTCGAGCTCGGCAGCCTTGTGCAGGTTCTCAGAAGCGTAGAAGCGATCAGGGAACGCGCCCACCATCGTGTCTTGCACGTGAGCGGCAACCTTCCAGCCAACAAGATCGATCAGTTCGAACGGGCCCATGGGCAGACCGATGGGAGAGTACGCACGCTCGATGGTGGCGATCGGGGTGCCCGAATCGAGTGCGCGGGCTGCCTCGCCGAAGACCTTCGCGAGCAGGCGGTTCACCACGAATCCAGGGCGATCAGCGGTGATGACCGCAGTCTTGCCGAGACGCTTTGCGACGTCCATCGCCGTGGCGAGGGCAGCATCGTTCGTGGTGGGCACCTTCACAACCTCGATCAGAGGCATCACCGCGACAGGGTTGAAAAAGTGGAACCCGACGAGGCGCTCGGGGTGAGCGAGGTTCGCGCCAATCTGCTCGACCGACAGCGACGAAGTATTCGTCGCGATGATCGCGGTCTCGCTGATGATCGGCTCGATCTCGGCGAAAACCTGCTGCTTCACGCCGAGCTCTTCGAACACAGCCTCGATGACCCAGTCGCAGTCCGCGTAGAGCGACTTGTCGGTAGTGCCGCTCACGAGCGCGCGAACCTGGTTGGCATCGTCGCTCGAGAGTCGGCCCTTCTCGAGCATCTTGTCGATCTCGCCATTGATGTAGGCGATGCCCTTGTCGACGCGTGCCTGATCGATGTCGGTGATGAGTACCGGCACCTTCAGCTTGCGAGCAAACAGCAGCGCGAACTGGCTGGCCATGAGGCCTGCGCCGATGATGCCGACCTTCTGCACCTTCTGCGCATGGCTCTTGTCGGGTGCCCCTGCCGGGCGCTTCGCGCGCTTCTGCACGAGGTCAAACGCGTAGATCGAGGCGTGAAACTGATCGCCCGAAATAAGGTCGGTCATGATCTCGTCTTCGCGCTCGAATCCGCGCTCGATGTCGCCGTCTTTTGCTGCGCTCAGCAGGTCGAGTGCCGCGTAGGGTGACTTCGCAGCGGTGCCGATCTTCGCCTTCAGCGTGTCGCGGGCGATTTTGATGGCGATCGGCCACTTGGTGAGGCGCTCCATCTTGCCAGGCACATTCGGGCGCTCGACCTTGACCTTGCCAGTGAGCACGCTGTCGGCCCAACGAACAGAGTGCTCGAGAAAGGCGACCGAGTCGAACATCGCGTCGAAGAGGCCGAGCTCGAACGCCTGCTTCGGCTTCAGCATGCGGTTGTTCTTCAGCGGGTTCGAGACGATGATCTCGATCGCGTTCTCGATGCCGATGAGGTTCGGCACGATGGTCGCGCCGCCCCAGCCGGGTATGATGCCGAGGAATACCTCGGGGAACGCCAGAGCTGCTGCCGATGAGTCGAGAGTGCGGTAGTCGCTGTTGAGGGCGATCTCCATCGCACCGCCGAGAGCGAGTCCGTTCACAAACGAGAACGAGGGCACGCCCAGCTTGTTCAGCTTGCCCAGCACCCAGTGGCCGTACTGCACCATGAGCTTGGCGTTCTCGCGGTTTGCGAGGGTCGATACCTTCGACAGGTCGGCTCCGGCTGCGAAGATAAACTGCTTGCCGGTCACGCCGACAGCCTTGATCTCGCCAGCCGCGGCGCGAGCGGTCAGCTCGTCGAGCACGCCGTTCAGCTCGTGCAGCGTGAGCGGCCCAAGCGTGTTGGGTCGCGTATAGTCTTCGCCGTTGTCGAGCGTGATGAGCGCCATCGTGCCACCGGAAGGCAGCGCGATGTCGCGCACGTAGGAGTGAGTAACGACCTCGCCCTCGGCCGCGGCGAGCAGCGGAGAGAAATCAATCTTGCTGTAATCGGTCATTGCGCTTACTTGCCCTTCTTGCCGTCGAAGTGGGGGTTCTCCCAGATCATGGTGCCGCCCTGGCCAAGGCCCACGCACATCGCGGTCAGGCCATAGCGAACATCGGGGCGCTGCTCGAACTGGCGAGCAAGCTGGATCATGAGTCGCACGCCTGTTGCGGCGAGCGGGTGGCCGATCGCGATCGCGCCGCCCCAAGGGTTGACTCGAGGATCCTCGTCATCGATACCGAACGCGTCGAGGAACGAAAGCACCTGCACGGCAAACGCCTCGTTCAACTCGAACAGGCCGATGTCGTCGATCGAGAGACCGGCGCGCTTCAGCGCCTTCTCGGTCGAAGGCACAGGGCCGAGGCCCATGACCTCGGGCTCGACACCAGCGAAGGCGAAGCCGACCATGCGCATCTTGGCGCTCAGGCCGAGCTCGCGTGCGGTGTCGCCACCTGCGAGCAGCGACATCGTCGCGCCGTCGGTGAGCGGCGACGATGTGCCTGCGGTCACGCGACCGTGCGGGCGGAACGGAGTCTTGAGCGTCGCGAGGCCCTCCATGGTGGTCTCGGGTCGACGGCCCTCATCTTCTGTCGCAAGGCCCCAACCTGCTTGGCTGCGGGTTGCAACGGGGATCAGATCCGGCTGAAACTCGCCTCGCTCGTAGGCGGCTTGCACCTTCTGCTGGCTGAGCATGCCGAAGCGATCGGCGCGCTCTTTCGTGAGCTCGGGAAAACGATCGTGCAGTCGCTCCGCAGTGAGGCCCATATTAAGGGCGTCAGGGCTGACCATCTTCTCGGCGACAAAACGAGGGTTCGGGTCTGCGCCGATGCCGATCGGGTGGCGGCCCATGTGCTCGACGCCACCGGCGATCGCGATGTCGTACTGACCGGCCCCGATAGCGCCGCCCATCATCGCGGTTGTGGTCATCGCGCCCGCGCACATGCGGTCGAGCGCGTAACCGGGAACAGTCAACGGCAGGCCTGCGAGGATCGCAACCGACCGCCCAAGGGTGAGGCCCTGGTCGCCCTGCTGCGTGGTCGCTGCGATGCCGACGTCGTCGACGCGATCGAGGGGCAAGTTGGGGTTGCGCTCGAGCAGCCCCTGCAGGGCCTTCACCGCGAGATCATCGGCTCGCGTGCCCCAATACATGCCCTTTTCACCGGCGCGTCCGAACGGGGTGCGCACCCCGTCAACAAAGACGACTTCTCTCATTACGGCCACCATGCCTTTCGAGTGTGAGTGGTAGTAGCTCCATCCTAGAAAGGATCGTGCGCCTCCCGCAGATGCAACGTGCGAGTTCGCCTGAGAGGGGTCGTTGCACCGCGGAACCTTTTATGCGAGTTCTACAAAAACCTCTGCCAGAATCGGTGCAGTCAACACAGCCTGCCAGTTTCGCGCGCCGAGCTCGATCAGCCTTGCCTCGACCGTTTCTGCGGTCAGTTCTGTCGGCGGATCCCACACGAGCCGGCGCATTACATCTGGGGTGAGCAGGTTCTCAACTGGCATGTTCTGACGCTCGGCTTCGGCCATGACGGCGTCGCGGGCAGCGGCGAGGCGCTCGGCTGCCTCGGGAAAACGCTGCGCCCAGTTGCGATGATGCGGCACAACGTCTTTGTCGCGCGTGCGCGGCTTCGGGCTCGGCGGCTCGGCGGTCTTGGCTTTCAGAATCGCCTGCCACCAGCGGTCGATTTCACTGCGGCTTGCGCGCCCGCGAAAATCTTTGTTGCCAGCGAGCTCGCCGCGCGACCGCGGGTTCATCTTCGCTGCGATGATCAGCGAGGCATCTGGCACGAGCCGACCCGGGGCGACGTCTTTCTCGCGGGCGAGCGCGTCGCGTGCATTCCAGAGTTCGCGAGCCAGAGTCAACTCGCGCGGCGTTCGCAGCCGGTTACCGCCGGCGAGCTTGCGCCAGGGTTCGTCTGCCGGTGGCTTCGGCGCGCGCGTTCTCACTGCCTCGAACTCCTGCGCGGCAAAATCAACCTTGCCCTGCGCGTCGAGATGCTCGGCGATCGCATCGCGCAGATCAGGCAGCAGCGCGACGTCGAGCGCCGCGTACTCGAGCCAGGCGTGTGGCAGCGGGCGCGTCGACCAGTCGGCGGCGGAGTGCGCCTTGCTCAACTGAATGCCGAGCAACTGCTCGACGACACTGCCAAGCCCGACACGCTCGAAGCCGAGCAGACGAGAGGCGAGCTCAGTGTCGAACAGGGTCTCGGGTCGCAACCCCAACATGTCGAGACAGGGCAGATCCTGACTCGCCGCGTGCAAGATCCACTCCTCGCCGATCACCGCATCGCGCAGCAACGAGAAGTCGTCGATCAGCGTCGGGTCGAAGAGGAAGGTACCTGATCCTCGTCGATACATCTGCACCAAATATGCCTCGGAGCCGTAGCGAAAACCCGAGGCGCGTTCGGCATCGACGCCGACCTGATCACTGCCGTTCGCGAGCGCGTCTGCCGCCCGCTTCAACTCTTCGGTGTTGGTGACGAGCGACCAACTCGCTTCGAGATCTTCTTGCTTCACCACGCGCTATGCACCCTGCCCGCCTCGGCGCGCACGGTGCGAACCGAGAGAAGCGACACCCTCGTGATGAGGCAGCCCCGCGAGCAGACAGAGCAGCTCGCTCCAGGCCTCGGCGTGTGCGCCAAACTCGGTATCGAGCGGGGTCCACGAGGCGCGAATCTCGATCTGTGCAGCGTCGCCCTGCTCTTCGAGGGTGCCGAAGCCGGTTGAGAGCGTCTTCGTCGCGGTGCCTGAAGCGTAGTCATATGCTGCGCCGCGAGATTCGAGTGCGTCGACGAGCCATGACCACGCGACATCGGCGATAAAGGGATCGATCCCAATCTCCATCTCGAGGGGAGCCTGGGCGAAGCAGACGATGCGAAACTCACCGCCCCAGTCCTCGCTCGAAGCGGGATCATGCATCAAGACCAATCGACCAGCGCCGTAGGGCGAATCGCCGTCGTCAGCTGGATGCGTGCTGCCTTGCACCACACCAGCGGCGAGCGCGATCGAGCGAGGCGCGATGCGCTCGGGAGCGGGAATCTCGCGAACTTGCAGCTCGCTACGAAATGCCGCGGCGCGCAAGCTTTTGACGGCACTCTCGAACCGCGCATCATCGCTCTGTACAGCTGGTCTCACACAGGTGACATTAGAGTTTGAGGGTACACTTCGCGCGTTGCCACGCCGGGCAGCGGGCGAATGGGCTCGGTTGAGAGCGAGGCAGTATGCGTTCGGCACGAGGATCACGCGCGCGTAAGCGGGCCGGCCTGTGGTGGTGCGTCGGCCTCGGTGCGCTGGCTGGGGGTGCGGTTGCTGCGGCGTTGAAGTTCGCGAGGATGGTGGTGACGCCCGCGGCTCGGCCCGAGAGCAAGGTCGAGGTCGTCGCGCTTGAGAGTTCGGAGGATGCCCCGTGCGGAATGCGCGTATGGCTCGTTGGCCCCGACACGGATCTCGAGGGCAGCTACTCGTTTATCTTCGATGCCGGTGTGCGCGAGATGCAGCACCTCGCGGGCCATGCGCGGCTCGGCCCGGTTGTTGCGCGTGAGGGAACTGGCCGAGGTGCTCGGGTCGCGCGCGAAGTGCTCAGTGTTGAGCGGGGCGAGCTGCGTGCGGGGACTCGGGGGCGCATCACGGGTTGGTGGTTCACCGATCCGGCGCAGCTCGGGTATGCGACAACACTGGTTTCGCTGCCGCTGCCGAACGGTGTCGGCTGGGGTTGGGTGATCACCCCGAAGAATGCGAGGCCGGGGCGCTGGGCTGTGCACGTGCACGGCAGGGGAGCGCTGCCTCACGAGACGCTTCGAGGAGTCGAGCCGTTTGCCGAGGCGGGGTATACGAGCCTCGTGATCGCCTATCGCAACGACAGGGGCGCGCCCGCCGGGATGGGTGGCCGATACGGTCTCGGCCTTGCTGAGCAAGACGACGTCGACGCGGCGATCGGGTGGACACGCACCCAGGGGGCGCGCGATGTCGTGGTGGTCGGCTGGTCCATGGGCGGCACTGCCGCGGTGCTCGCCGCCGGGCGCGGCCGAAACCGCGAGGTGGTGCGGGCGCTCGTGCTCGATTCGCCCGCCCTCGACTGGCCTTCACTGCTGCGGCAACAGGCGAAGCTCGCCCACTTGCCTGTCGCGATCGCCGAACTCGGGGTGCTGCTGCTGCGCCTCGGGCTTGTGCGCGGTGCGGTTGGAGGCGTGCGGGGCACCGATATCACAGCACTCACGGCGCGGAAACTCGCTGCGCTGATTCGTGTGCCTACGCTGATTCACGCGAGCGCGGGTGACACCTTCGTGCCGTGGGCGGGTTCGTTGCGGGTGGCGCAGCTGCGTTCGTCGCTCGTGAGGTTGCACCCATCGCGCGGCGAGCACGTGAAGCTCTGGAACGCCGACCCGCTGGGGTGGAAGGCCGAGACCGCGCGATTCTTGGGCAGGTTCGAAGACGAGTGGGGGCAAGTAACGGTTGCGTAACTCCATGCCGACCGATTTTGGTTTTGGTCGGTTGTATGCGTAATCTGATGAACGACAATGACGATGACGTCTTTCAAGCTCGTGGTTCAAGGGGATTGACCGCGCGCGGTGGCTAATTGTCGGGGGGAATTGTCACACCTTCCTTGCCCACCGTTGAAAGGTCTTGCCGTTGTCGATTCGCCCTTCGGGCGTGCTTTTGCGCACCCGTTTCCTGGTAGTTTGCGCTGTGTTGGCGCTGTGCTCGTTTCTCGCGGCTGCGGTGTCACCGGCGGCCTCGGCTGATACAAGTGTGGGCGGTTCTGCCGCTTCTTCGCGTGTGCTGGTTGCCGCGGCTGGTGATCTGGCCGATGCTGACGGCGATCGCATTCCCGACGAAGTCGAGGTGGCGGTGTGCGGCACGAAGACGTGTGCGACGGGTCTCGAGGATCGTGACGGCGACGGGATTCCCGATTGGACCGAGGTGCTCTCGTGCGGCGACCGCACGTGCGCGAGCCCGACCAACGATCGTGACGGCGACGGGATCCCAGACTTCGCCGAGCGCCTCGTGTGCGGCAGTGACACGTGCTCGAACAGCACCGAAGACGCTGACGGCGATGGCATCGGCGACTGGGTGGAGTTCGTGATCTGCGGTGATCGCACCTGTGCGACTGGTGCCGAAGACTATGACGGCGATGGGGTGTCTGATGCGGCACAGCTCGCGGCGTGTGTGAAGCGCATCGATCCGCTCGCGGTGACCGGTCAGCCCTGGTTCTGGGGCGTGCTGATTGTCGCGGCAGCTGCAATGGGTATCGGCGGCTGGTTGTGGTGGCGTCGGGCGACCGGCGCGGCCGGCGACGCCGAAGCCGTGCCCGCGGCAGGCTCTTCGGGCTCGGGTGGTGAGTTGTGACCCCGCGTGCATCGGGGAGTGGTGTGCGCCGCAGGCTGTGGGCACAGGCCGGTGCGTTCGTGGCGAAAGGGATCGCCGCTACGGCTGCGGTAGTGCTCGCGGTGACGCTCGCGCCGCCGAACGCTCAGGCCCTTGAGTTTGCCTCGGCGCAGAGCATGGCGGCGCAGGTGGTTGCCGACGCCAGGCGGCAGGCATCGACGCCACGGGTGCTCCAGGCGACAGACACCGCGGCCGAGTCGCCCGAGGCGCCCGAGGCGCTGGCAGAGACCACGCTGCGTGCGGCCTCAGGGGTCACGCTTGCATCTGCCGAGGTCGGGGTGAGCGCCGAGTTCTCGGGGCACGAGATCGACGGCGATCTGCAGGTGGCGATGACCCCGGCGGGTGATGCGGCCGAGGTGTCGGCTGCCTCCCAGCTTGGCGGCACGGTGCTCGGTTTGGCCATCGAGATCGACGCGGTGACTGCGAGTGGTGATGCGGTGACCGAGTTTCCGGCCGAGGTGACGACCGCCGCCGATGAGCACGGTGTCGAATCTGCGGTGAACGTCGTGCCCGGTATCACGCTCGGCTTCGACATCGACAAGAGAGAGCTGAAACGGTCGGGTGTCGACACGTCGAGCCTGCGCATCTACACGCGTGAAACCGACGCCGATGCCTGGCAAGAACTGCCCTCGTACTACGACGCCGAGGCGGGCAAAGTGGTGGGCGAGTCGGATCACCTGTCGCAATTCGTGGTGATCGGTGTGAAGTTCGTTCCGCCACCCGGCCCGCGCATCGTGCTCGATCCAGACGACGACTACGGTTGGGCTGATACGCCCGCGCCGGCCTCGGAGTTGACCTATAACGTGGCGCTCGCGAATCAGGTCGCGGCCCAGCTCGCGCAGGCCTGTCTTGCGCAGGTGGTGGTGACCCGGCAGGCCGATGTGCGCTTCGTCTCGGGTGCGACCAGGGCGGCGATCGCTGCCGCACACAACCCGGTCGCGACGGTGACGCTCGCGTTTGACGCGCTCACCGGGTCGGCGTGGGGCACCCAGTCAGATGGTGGCAGCTATACGTACTCGCGTGGTGGCGCTGGCGACTCGCTGCAGTGGTACATGGTGAACACGCTGCCCAGTTACACGGGCAGGCCGGCGGGCACGCGGGCTGCGAACGGCACCTTCCCGGATCCCGCGTTTTCGGGAGTGCCCGGTGCGATGCTGCATCTTGAGACGCTGTATCTCGACCACAACTACGACCGCGCGGTGATCGACAACGGATTCGCGAGCGTCGCGAACGGGGTGATGGTGGGCGTGGCCCGCTATGCCGAATCGCTCGGCTACAACTGCACGGACCCGGTGCGCGGGGGCCTGCCCGCGCCGCCATCGCAGGCCGAGCTCGAGCGCTGGCGGCAGCTGGGGCATCAGAACTATCAGACGTATGGTGCCGATCCGGTGTCGTTTTCGACCGGCAACCTGGTCGAAGATGAAGCGATCTTCACGCTTGACGGGCCGGGCGCGCAGCTGCTTGATTTCGGGCTCACCTATAACTCGCAAGATGGCAGGCTCTCGCGTGCGGGTGCGGGCTGGTCGTTCGAACTGGGTGGTCGTGCGCAGCGTTTCGACGACGGTTCGGTGCTCGTGGTGCGCGGCGATGGGGCAAGCTACGCCTTCACCCTGAACGGTGCGGGCGGGTACGACGGCGAGGCGGGTCTCGGGCTGACGCTCACGGATGCCGGCGCGGGCACGCTGGTGTTGCAGTCAGATCGGGGTGAGACCTGGCGCTATGACGCGTCGGATATTGAGGGGATCGGCGAACTCACCTCGTTCACCGACCGGCAGGGTGGCACGGTCACGCTTGCCTATGGGGCGCCGAACGATGTGCAGCAGTTCGTGCCGCTCGTCTCGGTCACCGATTCGGCCGGGCAACAGGTCACGGTGCAGAACGATGCGCTCGGTCGGATCACCGGCCTCGTGCACCCCGACGGGCGGGTGTGGCGGCTCGCCTACGATGCCGCGGGCAATCTCGCGTCGATCACCGCACCAGACGGTGGGGTGCGCGCATTCACGTATGACAGCGGTCATCGCATGCTGACCGCGACCGACGCGCTCGGCGTCACCTACCTGCGCAATGAGTACGACGGTGCCGGTCGCGTGGTGAAGCAGTGGGATGCCGAGCAGCATCTGCGCACCTTCGAGTACGGCGACGGGGTCACCACGTACACCGACAACGAGGGCAAGGTCTCTATCTTCGAGTGGGATGATGCGGCGAGAATCACGGGCATCGACGATGCGGCCGGCGGTCGCACCGAGTTCGAGTTCGACGCCGCGCACCGGGTCACCAAGGCGGTAGAGCCCGGTGGCCTCGAGACTCGCTACGAGTACGACGCGCACGGCAACGTGACGAAAGAAACACGGCCCGACGGCGGGGTGTGGCGTTACACCTGGACCGAGACGGGCGAGCTGGTCAGTCAGACCGACCCTGAGGGGCGAACCACCACGCACCAGGTGAATGCGGTGGGGCTTCGCACGCAGACGATTCAGCCTGATGGCAGCGTGATCGACTACGCCTACAGTGCTGCTGGTGATCTCACGCAGATCACCTGGCCTTCGGGCGGGGTCGAACGATTCAGCTATGACTCGCGCGGCAATCTGATCGAGCGTATCTCGCCCGCGGGTCGCGTGACGAGCTACGAATACGATGCCGCGAACCGGTTGGTGCTCGAGCGTGACGGCGCGGGCGTGAATACACGCTATGAATACGATGCGGCAGACAACCTTTCTGCCCGCATCGACGGCAATGGCAATGCGACGAGGTTCAGCTACGACCGAAACGGGCATCTGCTTACCGAGACCGCGCCCGACGGTGGGGTGACGAGCTACACCTGGGACAGCATGTTTCGCATGGCGACCGTCACCGACCCCGAGGGTGGGGTGACCAGCTACCGGTACAACGCGGAGGACGCGCTTACGAAGACGATCGACCCGATGGGGGCCGAGACCGTGCACGAGGTCGATCCGCTCGGCCGGGTGACACGGGTGACCGACCCACTCGGCGGGCAATGGCAGGCAGA
The DNA here is from genome assembly GCA_937967375.1 of uncultured Leucobacter sp. Classification (GTDB taxonomy): domain Bacteria; phylum Actinomycetota; class Actinomycetes; order Actinomycetales; family Microbacteriaceae; genus Leucobacter. The sequence continues at coordinate 54 of CALCJF010000080.1, read as the reverse complement.
GCTCGATCAGGCCGGCCAGGTAACCTCGCAAACCGATGCCGGTGGCGCGACAAC
>CALCJF010000079.1 GCA_937967375.1 uncultured Leucobacter sp. | reverse complement strand
CTCGCTGCAGGCTATCTTTACGAGAGCTACTCGACCGCAGAAGAGATCGATGCCCGCAACGAGGCTGTGGGGCGCCCGAAGCAGCTCGGCTACGACAACTACGACCGCGACCTGACCGACGAGCAGAAGGCCGCGTTCCGCGCCGAGGGGCGCGAGCCCGCGCTGCGATTCCGCATTCCCGAGATCGACCTTGGCTTCGACGACCTCGTACGCGGCGAGATCAACTTTCCGGCTGGCAGCACAATCGACTTCGTGGTGGTGCGCCCGAACGGAGCACCGCTCTACACGTTGACGAACCCTGTCGACGATGCGCTCATGGGAGTCACCCACGTGCTGCGCGGCGAAGATCTGCTCTCGTCGACCCCGCGCCAGATTGCGCTGCACCGCGCCCTCGTCGAGCTCGGCATTGAGCAGGCGATCCCGCGCTTTGGCCACCTGCCGTACGTCATGGGCGAGGGCAACAAGAAGCTTTCGAAGCGCGACCCCGAGTCGAACCTGCTGCACCACCGCGACCGAGGGTTCATTCCCGAGGGCCTGCTGAACTATCTCTCGCTGTTGGGCTGGTCGCTCGCGGCCGATCGCGACGTGTTCACCCGTGATGAGATGGTCGCGGCGTTCGACGTCACCGATGTGAACCCGAACCCTGCGCGCTTCGACCAGAAGAAGGCCGACTCGATCAACGCCGACCACATTCGTCTGCTGAGCGAGGCCGATTTCGGTCAGCGCATTCTGCCGTACCTTATTGCGGGCGGCGCGCTTCCCATTGAACCGAGCACTCAGCAGCTTGCCACCGTGCAGGCGGCCGTGCCCCTCGTGCAGAGCCGCGTCACCGTGCTGAGCGAGGTCGTCGGCATGATGGGATTCCTGTTCACGAGCACCGAAGCGCTCGAGTACCAAGACGACGCGCTGAAGTCGCTCGGACCAGATGCTGCTCGCACGCTCGAAGCGAGCATCGCTGCGCTTGAGCAGATCGGCGAGCAGAACTGGTTCACCGAGACGATCCAGGGCGCGCTGCAGACTGCACTCATCGAGCGCCTTGAACTGAAGCCGCGTTTGGCCTTCGGCCCGCTGCGCGTTGCCGCATCGGGTCGCCGCGTGTCGCCGCCGCTGTTCGAATCGTTCGAACTGCTCGGGCGTGACGAGACGCTCGCGCGTCTGAAGAAGCTCATGGCATACCTCGCGGACCACTCGGCATAACCGGCACTCGACATGGAGACACAGGTGACCGAGCACGCAACCTCTGACGAGACCGGAGGCGTCGCGCGGTATGCGACTCCGGGCGCCCGGGCCGCGGCTACCGGCGCTCGCTACGCGACGATCTCGGCAACGTTCGTTGGCATTCTGCTCATCTCGAACGTGGTCGCGGTGAAGCCGATTGCATTCGGTGCGATCACGCTCGGCGGGTTTTCGCTGCCGATGGTGTTCGACGGGGGAGTCTTTCTCTTCCCGCTCGCCTACGTGCTCGGCGACCTGCTCGCGGAGGTATACGGGTTGAAAGCGTCGCGACGCGCGATTTTCACCGCATTCGGTCTCGCGCTCATCGCCTCGCTGACGATCTTCGTGGTTCAGATCTCGCCGCCGGCAAGCGGGTGGGAGAACCAAGAGGCGTTCGCGGCAGTGCTCGGTTTTGTGCCGAGGATCGTAGCCGCAAGCCTGATCGCCTTTCTCATCGGGCAGCTGATGAACGCCTGGGTGCTCGACCGCATGCGCCGTCGTACCTCGGGCCGTTTCCTGCGTACTCGACTGATCGCGTCGACGCTCGTCGGGCAGTTCTTCGACACTCTGATCTTCTGCACCATCGCCTTCGCGGGGGTGATCACCGGCATCGACTTTGTGATGTACATCGTGCTTGGCTATGTGGTGAAGGTGCTTGCAGAGGTCGTGCTGTTGCCGATCACTACCAGGGTGATCAAGCGAGTGCGCGCGGCAGAGGTGCGCGAAACCGCACCCGCGACCCGATAACTCGTGCTGAGCGTTCTTCTTTCGCTCGTCGCAGCGACAGTTTGGGGCGGCTCCGACTTTTCTGCGGGCATTGCCTCGAGGCGAGTCGGGGCGTTACATGCCTCCTTGCTCACATTTCTCGGCGCGACTGTGCTGCTGCTCATCGCCGTGCCGGTGATCGGAACCGACTGGTCGAGCGAAGCGGTATCCGCGGGGCTCGTCGCCGCACTGGGTGCAACCGTGGGTTTCGTCGCCTTCTACGCTGGGCTCGCGCTCGCCCCGATCGGGGTGGTGACTGCGATCGTTGCGGCCTGCGAGGTCGTCGTGCCCGTGCTTGTTGCAGTGATCTGGAAGGGCGAGCAGCTCACCTTGCTCGGCTGGGTCGGCATCGTCGCGGCTGGCGCGGGAGCAGTCATCGTAGGTGCATCCGAGGGCGGTTGGGGCGGCGCTGGTCTGCGCGCGGTGGTGCTCGCTGTCATCGGCGGTGTCGGTTTCGGGCTGTCTGTTGTGGCGCTCGACTTCGCGCCCGAAAGCTCAGGCGTGCTCGCGCCCGGTCTCGAGATGGCGGGCGGGCTCGTGCTCGTCACCCTGCTCGTGCTCGTCATGCGGGCCGTGCCCTCACTGAAGCGATCGCTCGAATCGCTGGCCCTCTTCGTGCCCGAGCCGCAAGGCGTTCGCGGCGGCATTGGGCTGGGGCTGCTCGCCGGTGCCCTGCAAGGCGGTGCCAACATCGTGCTGATGTTCGCGCTCTGGGCCGGGCAGCTCGCGGTCGTCGGCGCGATCAGCGCGCTGTACCCAGTGAGCGCGGTGTTGCTTGCCTGGGTGATTCTGAAAGAGAAGCTTTCAGCGCCGCTCGTCGTCGGCATCGCTATCGCACTCTCGGGTTGCGTGCTGCTCGGGGTGGCTTAGCTGAGCCCCGCTCGCGGCTGCGAGCTCAGCCCGCTTGCCTAGCCGCGTTTTCCCTGGCGCCCAAGTACCTCTTCGCGCAACTCGACGAAGGTGTCGTCGATGATGCTCTGACGAATCTGATCGACGAGCCGAACAATGAAACGCTCGTTGTGGATCGTCGCGAGCGTCGAACCGAGCATCTCGTTAGCCTTGAACAGGTGGTGCAGGTATGCCGCGGTGTAGTTCTCGCAGGTGTAACAATCGCACTCGGCATCGAGCGGCTCGAACTTGCGTCGCTGCCCAGCCGATTTTGCGTTCACTCGCCCGTTCGACGAGTACATCGTGCCGCCGCGAGCCTGGCGCGAGGGTGCAACGCAGTCGAAGGTGTCGGCCCCTGCAGCGATTGCGGCGAAGAGGTCGTCGGGTTCCGAGATGCCGAGCAAATGCCGAGGCTTTGTCTCGGGCAGTTCTTCGTTCACCCAGCCGACGATAGTGCCGAGCATGCTCTTCTCGAGCGCGCCACCGATTCCGAAACCGTCGAAGGTCTGCTCGCTGGCCTCATCGCCCGTCAGCTCGGCAAGACCGCGCGCCGCTTTGCGGCGCAGATCCTCGTACTGCGCACCCTGAACCACCCCAAACAGTGCCTGGTACGGGCGATGCTGTCGCGCGTCCGTCTGACGCGCGTGTTCGTCGAGGCAACGCACTGCCCAGCGCTCCGTGCGGTCGACTGAGTCCTCCTGGTATTCGCGTGTGTTGAGCAGCGTCGTGCACTCGTCGAACGCGAAGATGATGTCGGCACCGAGTTGGTGCTGAATGCCCATCGAGACCTCGGGCGTGAAGCGGTGCCTGTCGCCGTTGATGAACGACTTGAAGGTGACGCCATCTTCGTCAACATGGGCGAGGCGTTCCTTGTTCTTCGCAATCACCTCGGCCTCGGAGTGCGCGGTTTCGGTCATTGAGATGACCTTCTTGAAGCCGACGCCCAGCGACATCACCTGAAACCCGCCCGAATCGGTAAACGTCGGGCCGTGCCAGTTCATGAACTTGCCGAAGCCACCCGCCTCGTCGACGATGTCGCTTCCCGGCTGCAGAAAGAGGTGGTACGCGTTCGCGAGCACTGCCTGCCCGCCGAGCTGAGTGACGGTTTCAGGAAGCATAGCCTTGACCGTGGCCTTCGTGCCGACCGGAATGAATGCCGGGGTCTGAATGTCGCCATGCGGGGTATGGATCACGCCTGCGCGCCCGAGCGGTCGCCCGTCTGGCGATTCGGCTCCGCCAGCGCCCAGTCGATGGGGGAGGTCGAAACCGAAATCTGCTTGCGAAGGGGCCGTCCCCTGAGGCGTTTGGTGCGATGACATCCAACTATTCAATCATCGAGCGGCTGAGATCGCGGGCAGTTGCAGTCGCACGCTTGTTCCGGAACCGGCGATCGACCGGATCGAAACGCCGCCACCGTGCTGTTCCGCGACGACGCGAACGAGTGAAAGACCGAGGCCGCTTCCCTCGACCTTCCGCGCGTCGCTGCTGCGCCAGAGCTCATCCCAGACCTGGGGCAGATCCTCTGCGGCGATGCCCCAACCCGTATCCGCTACCTCGATGACTACGATTCCCGCGTCCTCGGCGCCGCGCACCTCGATGCGGGCTCCCAGATCCGAGTACTTTGCGGCGTTCACGAGCAGGTTGCGCACCGCGACCGCGAGCAGGTCCGCGTCGCCCAGCACCATTGGCAGTGGCCACGGCGCAGTCGGCAACTGCACGTCGACGGTGCGTTCGAGGCCTCGGGCCACGAGATCTGCGCTGAACGCCTCAACCTCGTCGCGCACAACTGCCGCAAGATCGACGGGCACCCGCTCGATTTCCGAGGCCTCGAGTGCCGCGAGCGAGCGCAGCGCGCCGATCAGCGCCGCCAGTCGATCTGCCTGCCCGGAGGCGATGGCGAGTGCGGGCGAGTGTTCGCTTTCGGTTTCGAGGGCGGCACGGATCGCAGTGATCGGGTTCTTCAGCTCGTGATCGAGGCGAGCGAGAAAGCGGCGGTGCGAGTCGCGTTCTGATCGCGCACCCTCACTGTGGCCCGCAGCGTTCGCCGAGCGCAGCGCACGGCTGATCGCGAGCCCCGACCAGAGCGCGGCCGAGCCGACGATCCCGCATGAGATCGCTATGGTCGCGAGGGGGAGCGAGAAGATCAAGGCTCCGTTGACGTGAGCTGCGGCAATGGCGACAGCAACGATCGCCCCGAGGGCGGCGGGTATGCAGAGAGCGAGGATCGTCAGCACCCTGCGCAGTCTCGAGCTCAACGCGACCTCACCTCTGCGCAAAAGCGGTAGCCCGCCCCCTGCACTGTCTCAATCCAGCGGGGGTGTGCGGCGTCCTCACCGAGTACTCTCCGAAGCTCGGCGACCCGATGATCGACCGCTCGCGTGGTGACGGCAAACTCGAATCCCCAGAGGGTTGCAAGCAGGTGCTCGCGCGAGTGCACCTCCGTCGGGTGGGCCATGAGGTAATCGAGCAGGGCGAGCGCCTTCGGTGTGAGGTCGACGCGATTGCCCTCGAGGCGCACGCGTCGAGCCGTGCGATCGAGTTCGAGTCCGTCGCTCACGAGTGCGTTTGAAGCCGATAGCGGGCGGCCACCGCTGGTCCGACGCAGCACCGCCCGGATCCTCGAGAGTAGCTCTGAGGGTAAGAAGGGTTTTCCAAGGTAATCGTCGGCGCCCTCGTCGAGCGCGGCTGCCCGCTCAGATGCCTCGTCAACCTGCGTGAGAAGAATCACGGGGGTCCAGGTCGCGGTGGTGCGTAACCGCCGTACGAGTTCACGCCCGTCGACCCCCGGCATCAGCACGTCCGAGACGACGATGTCGGGGGCCGAGTCCGAGTGGCGCTGGAGTGCTTCTTCGCCGTCGCGGGCGACGATCACCTCGAAGCCGGCTCGTTCGAGGTACGGGCCGAGGGTCGAGGTGATCGCCTCCTCGTCGTCGACGAGAAGCACTCGGGCGGTCTGAGCGGGCGTCGGCTGCATCAGCTGTTCACTGCCCAGAGCACCCCGCCGCCGACGAGTAGCAGGCCGATAACGCTTGCTACGACCGTCACGTATCCGAGGATCAGCGCGACGATTGCAAAGCCCTGCCCACGAAGACCTTGCCTGCTGATCCTTCGCAGTGAGACGTGGCCGAGCACGATCGGGATGAGGCCCAGCCCGCAGAGCGCGCAGACGAAAGCGGCGATCGCCATGCCGTCGGTCGGGGCGGGCAATGGGGGAGCGGCAGGCTGCTGCTGAACTGTGTGGGCATGCTGCGTGTAGGTCATGGTGCTCTCCTTCCTTCAGTTCGCGGGCAGCAGCGTGTTGCCGGTGCCGCTGTTATCGATGACCGCAGTGCCGCTCTCCCAGACCACGGTGTTGCCGGTGCCAGTGACCTCGGCCGAACCGAGATCCTTGACGAAGATAGTCAAACCAACACCACTCACGTGCAGCGCGTCGACGTTCTCTGCAAGCACCACGGCACCGGAACCCGACACGACGAGCTCCGAGCAGTCTGAATCGAGCTGCAGCACACTGCCGACATCGCTGATCTCGAGCGATCCGTCGGGGCAGCTCACCACGCGCTGCGCGGTGCCCTCGAACTCTCCGCGCAATTTGGCGGCGGTGCCGGTGCCGGTTGCCTCGTCTGCTCCTTCAGAGCTTGGCTTCTTCGTGTTGGGGGATTCGGGGGACGGCGACTGCTCGCTCGCAGCGGGCTTGCTCTGGCTTTGATCGGGCACAAACTGCAGACCGCAGCCGCTCAGCGCGAACGTGAGAGCGAGCGAAGATACGGCAAGAGCAGTGATTCGGGAGCCGGGGGTACGTGTGGTGTGCATGTGTTTCTCCTTGAATTCATACTCGCAGACGAACTGCGAGTGTGCGGTGCGGTTCTGTCGAAACCGACACCTCTCAAGCTAGAAAACAGTGCAGCAGAGCGGGTGGCAGCCCTGTCGCAGTGTTGTCGCAGCTTTGCGACATGCACCAAGCCGCTGGGGACTAAGCATCGCTTCGTGCGGCGTACTGACGCGATGGCGTCACCGGCTTTTGCGCGAGACCGCGTCGCGTTCTCTTTCAAGCTCTTTCAAGCGAAGCTCGCTGAGTCGGCCTCGACTCAGGAAGAGCGCGCGACACGCCCGGGCTCCGGACTCGTTTGCGGGGTGGGCCAAAATCATCCTATAGTTATACCTCGTTGGCAGGAACGCGGAAAGCGAAAATGCCACAGAAATTCCCCAAAGGCGGCGAGTTGTTTTCACTCGTCGCTTGTATTATGCTGGGGAAGCCTCGAAGCTCTTGAGAAACATTATTCGGTAATGCGCTCGAGCCAATGAGGTAAAGATCGGCTTCTCGGAGAACCATTGGGTTGGTTGTGTACGGGTGGTGTCTGGTCC
>CALCJF010000078.1 GCA_937967375.1 uncultured Leucobacter sp. | reverse complement strand
GGTCGGCGACGGCCCTGGTGTCGCCTGAAACATGAATGCCGATCATGGCCTGGCGGCTAAAGCCGAGGCGCATCGGGTCGGTCACCGCAACAATCTGCATGACCCCGGCATCGGTGAGCTTCTGTACCCGCTGGCGAACGGCAGCCTCGCTGAGGCCGACCGCTTTGCCGATTTCTGCGTACGAACGGCGGCCATCGCGCTGCAGTAGCTCGATGATCGTTTTCGACTTCGCGTCAAGCGAGGTCGAGGTTCGTTTGGTGCTCACAACACTGATCATCTCACTGAAGTATCGCCGCCGCAACTGCGGGTTTCGAAGCAAAACTGGCAAAAGTGCTTCGAAATCAGTAGGGGGTTGCGCTGCCGTGTAACTGTTTCGTTAAGATTGCGCCAAGTTTTGGGTGTTCGTGTTGGCATGCGTGCGGGTACTGTGCCATATTCGAAACTAATGACTTTGGCGACGATGCCCGGGCACCTCGTCTTTTGACTGTCATCTCATTCTGACTATTCATAGGAGTTCATCATGGCGAGCCGTATGCCAGAAGATCCCGTCGTTCGTAGCCTCGTGAACATGGTGCGCCAGCAGCAGTTCAACAGGCGCCAGGTGCTGCGCGGTGCAGCGGTTGCCGGTGCAGGTGCGGGTGCGCTCGGCCTCGCTTCTTGCAGCGGCGGTGGATCGGGTGGCGGCGAGAACGGCAGTATCGTCTGGGGCAACTGGACCTACTACCTCGATTTCAATGAAGAAACGGGCAGCTGGGACTCCCTTGACGCCTTCATGGAAGAATCTGGAATCGACGTCCAGTACGTCGAGGACATCGACGACAACAACACCTTCTACGGCAAGATCAAGGATCAGCTGGCGCTCGATCAGCACACCGGCTACGACGTCATCACCATGACCGACTGGATGAACGGCCGCTTGGTGCAGGCCAAGCAGATCCAGGAGTTCGATTACGCGAATCTGCCGAACGTGAAGGCGAACCTCGTGGACGCGCAATGGGACGCACTCGACGTCGACCCCGGCCGCAAGTTCACGATTCCTTGGCAGCTACCGGCCTCGGGTTGGGTGTGGAACACCGAGGCGGTGCCGAACGGCATCAAGACCCTCGACGACTTCATGAACCCCGATCTCAAGGGCAAGGTCGTCGTGCTGAGCGAGATGCGCGACACCATGGGCATGATTCTTGCCGGCCTCGGCTATGACCCGAAGGGCGCCTGGGGAGACAAAGAATGGGGCGAGGCGCTGCAGTGGCTCGACGACGGTCTCAAGAGTGGTCAGATCGGCAACGTGAAGGGCAACAGCTACACGCAAGATCTCATCACGGGCGACGCCCTCGCCGCGATGGCGTGGACGGGCGACGTCATCATGCTGAACGCAGAGAACGACAACCAGTGGACCCTCGAGATTCCCGAGTCAGGCGGCATGATCGCTGCCGATTCGTTCACAGTGCCGAACGGCACTGAGGCAGAGCAGAAGGGCCTTGTCGAGGAGCTCATCAACTACTACTACGACCCGTTGGTGATGGCGCAGGTCGCTGACTATGTGACTTTCGTGCCCCCGGTGAAGGGGACGCAGGAAGCGATGAAGGAAGTGAATCCCGAAAACGCTGACAACCCGCTGATCTTCCCGTCAGAGCAGGACTGGACGCGTCTGCACAGCTTCCGCACTCTGAGCCCCGAAGAAGACAAGAAATACTCGGACGAGTTCCAGAAGGTGTTGGGTCTCTGATGGCGAAAGTTGCACACGGATCGTTCGCAGAGGCAGGCGCTGACCTCGAGCTTGTCGGCATTCAGAAGCGCTTCCCTGGATTCACCGCAATTGAGCACCTTGATCTCACGATTCCTGCGGGATCGTTCTTCGCGCTGCTCGGGCCGTCGGGCTGCGGCAAGACGACGACGCTTCGCCTGGTAGCTGGACTCGAGGATCCCACCGAGGGCAAGATTCTGCTCGGAGGCCGAGACGTCACCGCGCTCAAGCCGCACAAGCGACCCGTGAACACGGTGTTCCAGTCGTATGCTCTGTTTCCACACATGACGGTGCTCGAGAACGTTGCATTCGGCTTGCGTCGACGCGCCATCGGTGATCCGGTCGGCAAGGCGCATGAAGCGCTGCAACTGGTCGAACTCGATCACGTGGCCGATCGCAAACCGGCGCAGCTCTCTGGTGGCCAGCAGCAGCGCGTCGCGCTGGCGCGTGCAGTGGTCAACCGTCCGGCGCTGCTGTTGCTCGATGAGCCGCTCGGCGCGCTCGACCTGAAGCTGCGTCGCCAGATGCAGTTCGAGCTGAAGCAGATTCAGCAGGAGGTCGGCCTGACCTTCTTGCACGTGACGCACGACCAGGAGGAGGCCATGACCATGGCCGATACCGTCGCCGTGATGAACAAGGGGCGCATCGAACAGATGGGTGCCCCCGAAGAGCTGTACGAGCTTCCAAAGACGGTGTTCGTCGCGAACTTCCTCGGCCAGTCGAACCTCTTCACGGTTGACGTCGACGGCGGCACCGATCAGGTGATCCACACAATCTCCCCTTCGGGCAGGATCAGCGTACCTCGTCGTCGCAGCGAGCGCGACAGCGGCACGATCACGGTCGGAGTGCGCCCCGAGAAGTTGCGGCTGCACGCTGAGGCACCCGCGGCGGACGCCTCGATCAACGTGATTGGCCCAGGTCGCATCACCGACGTCTCGTTCATTGGTGTGAGCACCCAGTACGCCGTTGAGGTGCCTGGTGCCGGCACGGTGCAGGTCTTCTCGCAAAACGTCGAGGCCGGTCCCGCAGCGAAGCTTGGCGATGAGGTCTGGCTGAGCTGGCTCACTGAGCACACCTTCGGGCTCATCGACGATCACCTCGAGACCGGCGCGATTACCGCCGACTTCTCGACCCAGGCGATCGCGACCCAGGCCGAGCTCGCCGAGTAGGGGCTGTCATGGCATTTACCGCATTTTCGGCGAACGCGAAGGCTGTCGAACAAGCGCCGAAGAAACGTGGCTGGATCGCTCTCGTGCTGCTTGCACCGGGCATCGCCTACATGCTGCTCTTCTTCGTGGCTCCGTTCATTCAGCTTGCGCTGACCTCGCTGCAGGCTCCCGCAGAGAGCGGTGGTATCGGGCAATACGTCGCGGCCGCGCAGTTCTCGAACTATTGGGTCGCGCTACAGGAGTATTGGCCACACCTGCTTCGCTCGTTCGCATACTCGCTGACGGCGACGATCATCGGCCTCCTGATCAGCTATCCGTTGGCCTACCTCATCGGTGTGAAGGTGCGCCACCGGCCGATGCTGCAGGGCATTCTGCTGATCCTCGTGATCGCACCGTTCTTCATCAGCTTCCTGCTGCGTACTCTTGCGTGGAAGTCGATCTTGCCGAACGAGCTAGTCGGAACCCACTTCTCGGTGATCTTCGGTCTTGTCTATAACTTCATCCCGTTCATGGTGCTGCCGATGTTCGCCTCGCTTCAGGCGCTCGATTTGCGGCTCGTCGAAGCCGGCAGCGATCTGTACGCCTCGCCGGTGACGGTGTTTCGCAAGGTGACGCTGCCGCTTTCGATGCCGGGCATCGTCTCGGGCACGTTGCTCAGCTTCATCCCGATGTCGGGTGACTATGTGAACGCGTCGAGAGAGTTTCTCGGTGGCACGGGTACGGCGATGATCGGTAACGTCATCGAGTCGAACTTCTTGCAGACCCAGAACTATCCGATGGCGGCAGCGCTGTCGATCATTTTGATGGCGATCATTCTGATCATCGTTGCGACCTATGTGCGCAAGAGCGGGGCGGAGGATCTGCTGTGAGAAACTTCAGTCTCGGTAAGGCGTTCGTGCCGATCGTCGGCACCATTGCGCTCATTTACTTGCTGCTGCCCATCGCGCACGTCGTGCTGTTCTCGTTCAACGAGAAGCGTGGCCGCAACAACATCATCTGGAACGGCTTCTCGCTCCAGAACTGGCAGAACCCCTGTGGCGCGCCCCAGGTGTGCACGGCGTTCGGCAACTCGATTCTCGTCGGCGTTGTTGCGACTGTCATCGCGACGGTGCTCGGCACGATGATCGCGATCGCCCTGGTGCGTTACAAGTTCAAGGGCCGCTCGACTGTGAGCCTGTTGCTGTTCACGCCGATGGCGACGCCAGAGGTCGTGCTCGGCGCGGGCCTCGCGGCGCAGTTTCTGCTCGCTGGGGTCGAGAAGGGCATCGGCACGATCATTCTCGCCCACACCATGTTCTGCATCTCTTACGTGGTGGTGGCGGTGAAGGCACGAGTGGCATCGTTGAACCCCGCGATCGAAGAGGCGGGCAGGGATCTGTACGCTTCGCCGGGTCAGGTGTTCTGGCGCATCACGCTGCCAATGCTCGCCCCGGGCATCATCGGTGCGGCGCTGCTGTCGTTTGCCCTGTCGTTCGATGACTTCATCATCACGAACTTCAACTCGGGCACCGCAACGACCTTCCCGAAGTTCATTTACGTGTCGGCACTGAAGGGTGTGCCCGCTCAAGCGAACGTGCTCGCTTCGATCGTGTTCTTCGGGGCGCTCGCGCTCGTGATCATCGTGCAGATGGTGAACATCAACAAGCAGAAGAGAATGGCGCGGTCGTAAAGAGCGAAAAGCATCGCTTTTCGCCGCGACCGCGCCTGCGGCTACTGCCGTAGGTCGTAAAGAGCGAAAAGCATCGCTTTTCGCCGCGACCGCGCCTGCGGCTACTG
>CALCJF010000077.1 GCA_937967375.1 uncultured Leucobacter sp. | reverse complement strand
GCCGAGCGCAGCACGTCGCCGAGCGCGACGTTCTCGCGGTCTTTGTTCGGAATCTCGATGCCGATCGCGCTCTTGCCGGGGATCGGCGAGAGAATGCGCACCTCGTTCGAGGCGACCGCGTACGAGAGGTTCTTCTGCAGCGCGGTGACGCGCTCGACACGCACGCCAGGGCCGACCTCGACCTCGTACTGCGTAACGGTCGGGCCACGTGAGAAACCCGTGACCTTCGCGTCGACGCCGAACTGCTTCAGGACCGCATCGATCGCCGCCATGGTTTCGTCGTTCGCCTGCGTGCGGGCCTTCGGCGGATCTCCGGCGGAGAGCGCCGTCTGGTCTGGCAGCGTGTAGGGGCGAGCGTCTTCATTGTGCGCGGGCGCGACCTGGAAGGGTGCGTGTTCGACGGGAGCCTGCGGCTCGTCGGCTACGACCTCATCGCCCGGCATATCGAAAAGCCCATCGGCGAACACCTCGGTTACCGAGTCGTCGCCGAGGCCCGAGCCGCGAGCCTGAGTCGCGGCTGCCGCGACGGCCTCGCCACGGTCGAAGTCGAACAGGCCGTCATCGAACTGCTGCGTCGCCTGCTCGGTCTGCAGCGCTGACTCGAAGCCGCGATCGTCGTCGAGCTTGCTGCCGTCGAAGAGCTCGGTGACCGCGTTGGCGGCGGGCACGTAGTCTGGGTCTTCTTCTCGGCCAGATGCGTTGCGACGCCACCATGGCAGCTCGCCGCGAGACGCCTGTTCGACAAGATCCGCGTCGTCTGCTGCCGGCTCGGCCGCGGCGCGCTCAAGCTGCTCGCCGAAGAGGTAGCGATAGCCCTCTTTGAGGCGGGCCACAATGCGCCCGGGCGGGGTCTTCGTCACGATGAGCAGCGAGAACGCCAGCAGCAGCGAGAGGATCGGCACTGCGACCCACACCGTCAGGAACAGCAGCGGGGCGCCGATAAGCCACCCGAACAGACCACCAGCAGAAGCGAGGTCACCACCTGGGCTGGGCGCGCCACCAAACACGTGTGAAAGGCCCGAGGCGCTCAGCAGCGCGAGGCTCAGGCCGATGGCGATGCGCCGATTATCGTGCACGTTGGAGGGGTGGTTAAACAGCCATCCGGCAAATCCGATCATCACAATCGGCAGGCCGAAAGCGATACGGCCGAACAGGCCGCCAAAGCTGTAGGCGCTCACCGTCGATGCGACGCCATTGCCAATCATGAACCACTCGATCACCGCACCGACGATCGCAAGCAGCACGAGCGCGAACGGCGCGCCGTCGCGGCGATCTTCGGCCGCGATCGGCTCGGTGCGGAACATGCGAAACGCGCCCCCTGTGGCGTGCGCGAGCCCGAGCCACGCACGCACCACGACGCTCTCGGTGTGCACCGGCTCGATCACCTTGGTTTTCGCCGTCGCCCCAGCACGCGAGGGTCGTGAAGTGCCCCCCGTTTTCGCGCGGGCAGAAGTCTTGCTGGCCATGCGTCGAGCCTACGAAGCACCACCGACATTTTGGCTCTACGACGGCGGCGCGCCCTGAAATCCGTGCGAGATCAGCGGCGACGCACTCGGTCGATCACCGCGTGAAGCTCGGGCGTGCGCAGCACCAAGAGCACCAGCAGATAGACCATGCCCATACCGAGCGCGATGACGATCGAGGCGAGCACCGAATAGAGCGGGCCGAAATCGGGCTGCAGCAGCCGAGCCCCCCACGTGCCGGCGAGCCCGGCAGCAAGGGCCACGGTGCCCGCACCGAGATAGCGTGCGAGGCTCGCGCCGATCCTGCGCCCGTCTATCGAACCGAGCTTGCGGCGCAGCAGCAGCGTTGCCACGACTGTCTCAATAATCGCTGAGATCGAGATGACGAGCGCAACCGCAGTGCCAAGCAGGGCTTGGGGTACGGTTGCGAGCGCCACCAATGACAGCACGATCGTGGTCGCGATGCGAAGGCACGCATAGAAGAATGGCGTGCGCGTGTCTGAGGTGGCGTAGAACGCTCGCTGAACCACGAACAAGAAGCTGAACGCTGGCAGGCTCAAGAGGTACGCACGTAACGCGACACTGAACTGGTCGACCTGTTCGAGAGTGGCTCCGAGGTTTACGACCCGGCTCACGAACGGAGCGACCGCAAATACAACGACGGCTGCCAACATGAGGATCAGCATGACCTGGCGCACTGCCGAAGAGAAATCGCGGGTGAAGGCCGCACGATCCCCCGCGTGGTGATGCTCGGCCAACCGCGTGAAGTAGGCGGTCGCGATCGAGATAGTGATCACCGAGTGCGGCATGATGTAGATCGTCCAGGCGGTATCGAGCGCAAGCGCAGACACGCCCTTACCCGTCGAGCCGTTCAGCACGTTCTGCGTCACGATCGCCCCGAGGTTCGTCACGAGCAGCGCGCCGAGCGTCCAGCCTGCGATGCGCCCGGTTTCTGCGAGCCCCATGCCCTTCCATTTGAAGTCGGGTCTGAAGCGAATGCCCGCGCGTCGCCAGAAGGCAAAGAGGATCAGCGCTTGGCTCGCAATGCCGAGCGTCGCGCTGCCCGCGAGCACCGCGACCTGCAACGAGTCCCAGTCAGACACGGTGCGCTGGCCGGTCGGGTCTGCACCGAACATCAGCATGAACACGCTGAAGCCGACAATGGCGACCACGTTGTTGAGCACCGGCGCCCAGGTCGAGGGGCCGAACACGCTTTTCGCGTTCAGCACCTCGCCGAGCACGGCGTAAATGCCGAAGAAGAGAATCTGCGGCATGCACCAGTAGGCAAACGCGATCGCGAGACCACGCTGCTCGGCATCCCAGGTGAAGGTGAATAGCGTGACGATCCACGGGGTCGCGAACATGGCGATAACGGTGAGCCCGGCGAGCGCCACGGTGACGAAAGTCACCAACTTGTTGATGTAACCGGCACCGCCGTCTGCGTGCTTTGCGGCCTTTACGATCTGCGGCACCAGCACCGCCGTCAACATGCCGCCGAGCAGCACCGTGTAGAGCAGGTTCGGCAGCATATTGCCGTTGGCGTATGCGTCGCCCGAGACCGAGCCGACCTGGCCGATCGCGTAGGCCAAGACGATGACCTTGACGATGCCGAGCAGCCGCGACACAACGGTGCCCGAGGCCATGATCGCGCTGGCGCGCGCGATCGCCGAGCCACCCGCCACGCGGTTACACCACCACTACGACGGGAACGATCATCGCCTTGCGGCGCAGCTTCGTGCCGACCCAGCGGCCGATCGTGCGGCGCACGATCTGCTGCAGCTGGTGGTGATCAGTCGTGCCATCTTTCATCGCTTGCTCGAGCGCATCGGCGATCTGCGGCTTGATCTTGTCGAAGACGTGATCGTCTTCGGCGACGCCCTTCGCGTGAATCTCGGGGCCCGAGACGATCTGACCGAGGCTCGTCTCGACCACGGTGATGACCGAGATGAAGCCCTCTTCGGCGAGCACGCGGCGGTCGCGCAGATCGTCGTCAGTGACGCGACCGACCGACGAGCCGTCGACGTAGATGAAGTCGATGTCGAGCTGCCCCACCTTGCGGGCCACACCGTCGACCAGATCGACGACGGTGCCGTTCTCAGCGATGATGGTGCGATTCTGCGGCACGCCAGTCTCGATCGCGAGCGCGGCGTTCGCGATCAGATGGCGGTACTCGCCGTGAATCGGCATCACGTTCTTCGGGCGCACGATGTTGTAGCAGTAGAGCAGCTCGCCCGCGGCCGCGTGACCTGAGACGTGCACCTTCGCGTTGCCCTTGTGCACCACGTTCGCGCCGAGCTTCATGAGCCCGTTGATCACGCGGTAGACCGAGTTCTCGTTGCCGGGAATCAGGCTCGATGCGAGGATCACCGTGTCGCCGTGACCGATCTCTACCTGGTGTTCGCGGTTCGCCATGCGGCTCAGCACGGCCATCGGCTCACCCTGCGAACCGGTCGACATGTAAACGATGCGGTGATCGGGAATATCGCCACTCTTCTTCAGGTCGACGAGCACGCCTTCTGGCACCTCGAGGTAGCCGAGATCGGAGGCGATCTTCATGTTGCGCACCATCGAGCGGCCGAGCAGCACGACGCGGCGCCCGTTGGCCTGTGCGGCGTCGAGCACCTGCTGCACACGGTGCACGTGGCTCGAGAAGCTCGCGACGACCACCTTGCCCGTCGAACTCGCGATGACGCGCTCGAGCACGGGCCCGATGTCTTTCTCGAGCGGGGTGAAGCCCGGCACATCGGCATTCGTCGAGTCGGTCATGAACAGGTCGACGCCCTCTTCACCGAGGCGCGCGAACGCGCGCAGGTCGGTGATGCGGCCGTCGAGGGGCAGCTGATCCATCTTGAAGTCGCCGGTGCCGATGACCATGCCGGCCTTCGTGCGAATCGCGACCGCAAGCGCGTCGGGAATCGAGTGGTTCACCGCGACGAACTCGAGGTCGAAGGGGCCGCGATTGATGCGGTCGCCCTCAGCGACCTCCTGCAGCACCGGCCTGATGCGGTGCTCCTTGAGCTTTGCAGAGACGAACGCCAGCGTGAGCTTCGAACCGATCAGGGGAATGTCTTCACGGCGCTTGAGCAGGTAGGGCACACCGCCGATATGATCCTCGTGGCCGTGCGTGAGCACGATACCGACGATGTCTGCGAGGCGATCGTCAATCTTCGAGATATCGGGCAGAATCAGATCGACGCCGGGCTGGGTTTCCTCGGGAAACAGCACACCGCAGTCGACCACCAGCAGCTTGCCGTCGATCTCGTAGACGGTCATGTTGCGGCCAACCTCGCCGAGCCCGCCGAGCGGGGTGATGCGGAGGGTGCCGGCTTCAAGCTTCGGCGGCGCGTAGTGCAGGGTGGTCAAGAGGGGTGTCTCCTTAAGAGAATTAGCGGGTTGTTCCGGCGATCTTCGGCAGTGCGCCGCCAGCGGCAGCGTTGCGGTCTGGGCGGAAGTTCGAGAAGTCGGCGCCTGGCACATCGTTCACGAGAGCGATCTCGTCTTCGATGAGCGCGGCCTCCCACTCTTCGGGGCCGACGAGGGGCAGGCGCACGCGCGGGCTGCCGATGCGGCCGAGGCCGTGCAGCACGTACTTCGCAGCAACGGTGCCGGGCACGTGGGTCATGATCGCTCGCACGAGCGGCTCAAGGCGCTGGTGTTCGGCGCGGGCCGTATGCAGGTCGCCGCGGTTCACCGCATCGACGATAGTGCGGTACGGGGCCGCGGTGATGTTCGCAGTGACCCCGATGAGGCCGGTCGCACCGATCGCGAGGTGCGGCAGCACGTTCGCGTCGTCTCCCGAGAAATACATAAGGTCGGTCTGGTTCAGCACGCGGCTGACCTCACTGAAGTCGCCCTTCGCGTCTTTCACGGCCATGATGTTCGGGTGCTTGGCGAGGCGCAGAATCGTCTCGTACTTGATCGGCACGCCCGTGCGGCCGGGGATGTCGTAGAGAATGACCGGCAGATCGGTCGCGTCTGCCACCATGCGGAAGTGCGTGAGCAGACCTGCCTGAGTGGGCTTGTTGTAGTACGGGGTGACGATCATGACGCCGTCGGCGCCGGCTTTTTCGCTGGCCTGGTACAGCTCGATCGCGTGCGCGGTCTCGTTCGAGCCGCCGCCCGTGATCACCTTTGCTCGGCCCGAAGACACCGATTTCGCGACCTCGACGAGCTTCAACTTCTCGGGGTCGGTGAGCGTCGAGGTTTCACCGGTCGTACCGGTCACCACGATGCCGTCGGCACCACTCTGAATGCAGTTCTCGATGTGCTGCTCGGTCGCCGCCCAGTCGACCTCGCCTGCGGCGTCGAAGGGGGTGATGAGCGCGACCAGCACCTGGCCGAAAGGATTGTCTTGTGTCGTCACCTATCTAGGGTATCGTGCCTCGCGCGTCCAGCGTTCGAATCGGTACTCGAGCCCCGTCTTCGACACGCGCGATTCGCCCGCATCGGCGAGCAGCCACTCGGAGCCGAACTCGGGGGCAAAGGTGTCGGCGTCATCCACGTCGAGCCCGATCCTCGTGATCACCAGCTCGTCGGCCAACGGCATCGCTGCGCGGTATAGCTCACCGCCACCCATGATCCAAGCGGTTTCGGCGCCGGTCCGTTCGGCGGTCTCGATTGCTGCTGACAACGAGGATCGCACGGCCGCTCCCGGAGCGCTGTACGACGCGTCTCTCGTCACGACGAGGTTTTCTCGCCCGGGCAGCGGCCTAAAGCGTTCGGGCAGCGATTCCCAGGTGCGGCGCCCCATGATCACCGGGTCGCCGAGCGTCGACTGCTTGAAGTGGACGAGGTCTTCGGGCAGGTGCCAGGGCATCTCACCGTTTCGGCCAATCGCTCCCCCGCGGGCCTCTGCCCAGATCATTCCCAATCGCATGCTCGCCCCGATCTCCGGTTCTGGGCCGAGGCCGAGACGGCCACGGCGCTGGCGTCGCAAGAAAGGCCGGAAATGGCCTTTCGCCTCAGCTCCAGCGCGCAGATCATTCCCAATCGCATTATGAGATCCCTTCGCTCGCCGTTGGCGGTATGACGAACTTCGCGCCAGGGTTGAACACTCCCTGCGGGTCGAGAGCGGCCTTGATGCGCAGATTCAGCTCATAGGCATCGCTTCCAAGGCTCTGTTCAAGCCAGGGGGCCTTGAGCCGACCAACCCCATGCTCGCCCGAGATCGTGCCGCCGAGCCGCATCGCGAGCGCCATCACGTCGTCGTATGCCGCATGGGCCCGGCGCCGCTGCTCGGGGTCGTCGCGGTCGATCACGATGAGCGGATGAGTGTTGCCGTCGCCGGCATGCGCGGCGACACTGACGATCACGTCGTGCGCCGCGGCAATAGACTCAACGCCGGCGACGAACTCGCCGAGCCTCGACACCGGCACGCCGATGTCTTCAAGCAGCAGGCTGCCGAGCTTCTCAAAAGCAGGCAGGGCCGCGCGCCGCGCCTCCACGAACTGTTCGCCCTCGTCAGGATCGTCTGTCGAATAGCATTCGCTCGCCCCGTGCCCCTCGCAGATCGCCTCGATCGCGGCCGCGGCCTCGGCGCCGCCCTCGTCGATCTGCATGATGAGCATGCCCGCGGCCTCGCGATCGAGCCCCATGCGGCGATCATCTTCGATCGCCATGATCGCCGCGTGATCGAGAAACTCCATCATCGCCGGCCGATGCGAGCGCGTGATGTCGACCACTGCGGCCATCGCGGCCGAGAGCTCACCGAAGATCGCGACGAGCGTGCTCTTCGGCTGCTGGGCCGGAATCAGCCTGAGCACTGCCTCGGTGACGATGCCGAGCGTGCCCTCGCTGCCAACGAAGAGCTTGGTGAGCGCGAGCCCCGACACGTCTTTGAGCCGCGGCCCACCGAGTGTCACGGTGCGGCCGTCTGCAAGCACCACGGTGAGACCCAGCACATAGTCCGACGTCACGCCGTACTTCACACAGCACAAACCGCCAGCGTTGGTGGCGATGTTGCCGCCGATGCTGCAGATCTCATACGACGATGGGTCTGGCGGATACCACAGCCCATGCGCGGCGGCGGCGCGCTTCACCTCGATGTTCAGCGCACCGGGCTGCACCACCGCTACTCGCGTGGGTGCATCGATCTCGATGCCGCGCATGCGCTCGAGCGAGATCACGAGCGCCGGCTGCGCCGAGCTCGCGCCCGCAGACAGCCCTGTTCCGGCGCCTCGCGGCACGACCGGAACACCGGCGCGGGCGGCGATGCCGACCGCGAGCTGCACCTGTTCCGTGGTCTCGGCACGCACCACCGCGATCGGCAGCGCAGCCAGCGGATCCTCGGCCCTATCCCAGCGATAGGCCTCGAGCGACTCCGGGTTCGTGACGACGACTCCTGACGGGAGCGCGTCAACGAGCTCTGCGACTACCTCAGCGAACACTGCTGCACCTCTTCTTTCGCAATCCGGCCTCGGAATCAATGATGCATCTCAAATGTATCGAGTGCCCGGTCAAGATCGCCGAGCGCCGCTCGCCGTTCGGGATTCGCGCGATAGAACTCGAGAAGCCTGCCGACCAGTTCGGCGTTCGAGCCCAAACTCACTGCAGAACGAGTGCACGGACGATCCTCGGCAAAATCGACCCTGAGCCTGCCTCGCCGGCCGAAGCCGGGCGACCAGGCGACCCCTCTGATCTCGCCCCAGCCGCGCCGCTCTTCGTTGAAGCTCCTGCGAAACGATAACCCTGCAGATGACAGCGCGACGCCGGGGCTCACGCGAAGCAGCATGAGCCACACCCCGAGCAGCGCGATGCCGACTAGGCCGCCGACGATGCCGATGCCAGCCCAGAGCCGATCGGCCTCGGCGCGGTCGAACGCGAGCGTCCGCATCGTGCGGTCGAGATCGGCAAGCGCGACGATCGCGAGCAGGCCGCCCGAAGCCGTGCACGTCACCGCCGCCCAGAGCAGCAGGGTGCGGCCGAGTGGCAACCGCGAGCGAAAGCGTATGGCTGGAATAGCGCCCTTGGAGGCGGCCGTATCGACGGTGACAGAATCGACGCTGCCGAAGAGGTCGTCGCTCAGCACGTAGCAGGCGTAGAGCGAGAGGGCGAACCAGACCACGAGCGCCTGCAGAATCGGTATGACCGCGAGACCCGTGCTCGCGAGCACGAACCAGAAAACGAGTACCGGTAGTCCTATTGCGAGCGCGACCAGCCGTGGCGCCCCGTAGATCCTGCGTTGGCGCTCGGGCCGTGCCCTCCCCTCAACAAAGACGGTCGTCGTGCGAAAACGCCGCATCCGTCAGACCGCGACGGGAGCTTTAATGCCTGGATGGTGCTCGTAGCCGACGATCTCGAAGTCTTCGAATTCGTAGTCGAAGATGCTGTCTCGCTTCGCGATCTTGATCGTCGGGTACGGAAAAGGATCGCGCGCGAGCTGCTTCTCGACCTGCTCAACGTGGTTGTCGTAGATGTGGCAGTCGCCACCAGTCCAGATGAACTCGCCCGGCTCGAGGCCGGTCTGCTGCGCCACCATCAGCGTGAGCAGTGCGTAGCTCGCGATGTTGAACGGCACCCCGAGAAACATGTCTGCCGAGCGCTGATAGAGCTGGCAGCTGAGCTTGCCATCGGCAACGTAGAACTGGAAGAAGGCGTGGCAGGGCATGAGCGCCATCTCGTCGAGTTCGGCAACGTTCCACGCGCTCACCAGATGACGGCGCGAATCGGGGTTCTGCTTGAGCTGCTCGATCACTTGGGCGATCTGATCGATGTGGCCGCCGTCGGGGGTCGGCCACGAGCGCCATTGCACGCCGTAGACGGGGCCGAGGTCGCCCTGACTGTTCGCCCACTCGTCCCAGATCGTCACCCCATTGTCGGTGAGATACTTCGTATTGCCCTCGCCACGCAAGAACCACAGCAGCTCATATGCCACCGACTTGAAGTGCACGCGCTTCGTCGTGATGAGCGGAAACGACTCGGCCAGATCGAAGCGAATCTGCTTGCCGAAGAGGCTGCGGGTGCCGGTGCCGGTGCGATCGCTCTTCGGCGTGCCGTGCTCGAACACCTCTCGAAGCAGATCCTCGTACGGGGTTGCAATCGGTGCGGCAGTCATGGCTCAATCCTAACGAAGCTTCGCCTCTAGCCGCTGAGCCCGTCGTCGAACGTCTCGAGCATCGATGTGTCCTCGGTAGCGTCGGCCTTCGCAAGCACCTTGCCCTTGAAGAACTCGGGCGACTTCTTCGCCTGCAGCAGCATCAGCACCACGCCGATGCCGAGCACGGCGACGCCGATCAGGCCCACGAGGCCGATGCCTGCAATGTTGCTGCCCGAGCCGGCCGCGGGATCCATCGCGTCGATCGTGGTCTTCACGAACACGATCAGCAGCAGCACGCCGCCAAGACCCGGAAGCACGATCTTCGAGAAGACAGCCCCGGCCCCCTCCTTGAGGGCAGACTTGCGGAAGTACCAGGGGCTCGCGAGGGCAGTGATGCCGTAATAGAAGCACACCATCATGCCGAGCGCGGTAATCGTGTCCCACAGCACGTCTTCGCTGATGAAGCGCATCACCGCGTAGAACACCGAGGCCACGATCGACGACAGCAGCAGGGCGACGTGCGGCGACTTGTACTTCGGGTGCACCTTCTTGATGGCGGGCGGCAGCGCACCGTAGTGCGACATCGCAAGCAGGGTGCGCGCGGGCGAGATAGCCGTCGAGTTGATCGACGCCATTGCGCTGACAAGAATTGCAAGGGAGAGCAGGATCGCCGCCGGGCCCATGACGGGGTGCGCGAGGGCCGCGAAGATGTTCTCGATGATCTCCTCGTTGCCGAGACCAGTGGGGCCGTCGCCGAGGCCCGCATACGCGACCGTCGCGGTCGCAGTGCCGACATAGAGCACGACGAGAATGCCGACGAGGATCATTGCGGCCTTGCTCTCGGTCGAAAGCTTGCCCTTTGACGGCTTGGTCTCTTCACCCATCGTGAGCACGGTGTCCCAGCCCCAGTACACGAAGATCGAGACCGCGATACCGGCTGCGAAAGCGCTGAAGCTCGACACCTCGAGCGGGTTGAACCACGAGAGCTCTGGCATCTTGCCTTCGGGGTTCGCGGGGTCACCCGCGCCGACGAACATTGCGATGATGAACCAGATCATGACCGCCATCTGGAAGACCACCGTGATGTACTGGAAGACCTTCGTCGAGGTCATTCCTCGGTAGGAGATGAATGTGGCGAGCGCCATGAAGCCGAGGCAGACGAGAATGTTGATGAACTTGTTGCTCGCGATATCGGCAATCGCCGGGTCGCCGACCATGATGCTGATCGATTGAAACAGAAACTCGACCGCGATGCCCGCGAGGTTCGAGAGCACGAGCACGGTGGCGGCGATAAGGCCCCAGCCCGCCATCCAGCCGATCCATGGGCCGAATGCGCGGGTCGCCCAGGTGAACGAGGTGCCCGAATCGGGCATCGCGGTGTTGAGGGCGCGGTAGCCGAGAGCCACGAGCAGCATTGGAATGAAGCCCATCAAGAAGATGGCCGGCGTCTGGTAACCGACCTCGCTCGCGGCCGGACCAACCGCAGCGGTCAGCGTGTAGGCGGGGGCGCAGGTCGACAGGCCGATCACGAGCGCTCCGAGCACACCGACGGTTCCCTGCGGCAGCCCCTTCTTGCTGATGCCTGTCAACGAATCGAGGGTGCGTGTTGCGGGCGCAGCCGTGTTCAGGTCGTACTTGCTCATGTGTCTCCCATAATCTCTGACACGATGCCTAGCGACGTAGAGGGGCGCGAGGCATCTGGCGACACGCAGAAACGTACGCCCAGGCACACGGCGACGAAATCTCGGCCATGGGACCGCGGCCGTCGTTGCTCGGCAAGAATTGTATGCCCGAAATGGAGAATTGCCTAACCGTCTGTGCGGTCTGCACTACGAGAGGCACGATCCCGGGATATCCCCTCGCGAATCGCACGCCTTGCGCGGCTGCGGTCGCCGCACGCGTCGTACACGATGCCGAGCCGGATCCAGCTGCGCCAGTTGCCGGGGTCGGCCTCCGCTTCGTCGCGATACTTCGCGAACGCGGCGTCTGCAACGGCCCGATCCGGCTTGCCGGTCGAACCGACCTCGCCCAGATCGTCTGGCAACAACCCCTCTGCCTCGAGCCGGTCGACGAGCCCCGTCGAGCGCATGCCGAATAGCAGCTCGCGCACCAGCGCCCACACCCCGATCAGCGGCAGCACGAGCAGCGCCGCCCCCATTGCGATGGCGATCGGCGTGCCAGAGGCGAGCAGCGCAAACGCGCGCACCCCGGCGAAGCCGAAGTAGAGCACGAGCAGCGCACTCATGATCGCGACCCCGAGGATCGCCCTCGCCCGCGCACTCACGCGCGCGCTGCCCCGCTCGCCCCCGCAAGGCCGAGCACGTGCTCGAGGCCCACTACGAGGCCCTCGAGGCCAGAGATCGCCTCGAGCGCGGCCCGAATACCTGCGCGATACGAATCGTTCGAGTGCGTCACATGGGTGATCGTCAGCTCCTCGCCTTCGCCGCCGAACCGCACCTCCTGACGCGCGACCACGCCCTGCATACGCAGGCTGTGCACCGGAACCCCGGCGACAAGCTGCCCCCGTGCCTGCTGGTCAGCGAACGGCGCCTTTGGAGGGCGACCGTCACGCGCCTGCGCAACGAGCTCAGCGGTGCGCACCGCAGTGCCGCTCGGCGAATCGATCTTGCCTGCGTGATGCGCCTCAATGATCTCGATGCTGTCAAAATGCTGCGCCGCGATGGTCGAAAGCATTGTGCCGAGCACCGAGCCGAGCGAAAAGTTCGGCACGACGAGCACTGCGGCTCCCGGCAGCTCTTCTACTACCGCTCGCAGCCCGTCGAGACGCTCAGCAGACCAGCCGCTGGTGCCGACAATCACGCGTTGTCCGCGCCGAAGCGCGCGCTCAACGATCGCGGGCGAGACGTCGGGGTGGGTGACGTCGAAAAGCACCGACGCGTCTGACCCCTCGCCTGCAGGCGAGGCGCTACTCAAGCGTGCCGTCAACTCGAAGCCAGGGTGATCCTCGACAATGCCACACACAAACTCACCAAGGCGACCGGTCGCACCGCTCACCGCAACCGAAATCGTCATGGTGCAATCCTAAGGCGAAGAGCTAAAGCGCCGCGCGAGCCACGTCGCCGACCGCGACCACGCTCATCGGGCCCTCGGCAACGAACTGCGCGATCTCGCGAATCTGCTGCGGAGTCACCGCGTGAAAACGTTCGAGTGACGCGTCGAGTGTGAACAGCTCGCCGGCTCCGAGCTCCGCTCTCGCGAGCCTGCCCATGCGCGTGTCGCTGTCTTCAAGGGCGAGCGCCGAGGAACCCGCGATCTGCCCGAGCGCGCGTCCGTGCTCTTCTTCGGTGATGCCACCGCTCGCGATGCCTTGCAGCTCGGCCTGAGCGAGCTCGGCGACCTGCGCCGCTTTCTCGGGCATCGTGCCTGCGTACATGCCGAAGACGCCGCCGTCACTGTAGCTCGCCCCAAATGAGTACGTAGTGTAGGCGAGGCCGCGTTTCTCGCGAATCTCTTGAAACAGTCGGCTCGACATGCCGCCACCGAGCACGGAGTTCATGATGCCGAATGCGAAGCGACGAGGATCCCCCGCACGCAGTCCCCGCGTGCCGATCATGAGGTTGATCTGCTCGCTCTCACGAGGCACGAGGTGCGGGTCGGGAGCCGGCGCGAACCCCTCGCCCAGCGAGCCCCCTCCCCCGACGCCGACTGCGCGCCGCTGAGGAGCGCGATCCTCATCGATACTCCATCGACCGCCCGCAAGTCGCAACGCCGCAAGCACCTGCTCGACGAGCCGGTCGTGATCGACTGCTCCCGCCGCCGTCACCACAAGCGTCGACGGATCGTACTGCGCAAGGTAGTGCGCCATCACGTCGTCACGGCGGGCCGCGCGAATCGTCTCAGAGTTGCCGCCGATGGGGCGACCGAGCGGGTGCGCGCCGAGTACCGCTTCGAAGAAGCGCTCGTTGGCGACGTCTGAGAGGTCGTCTGCCGCCATCGCGAGTTCTTCGAGGATGACCCCGCGTTCGGTCTCGAACTCGTCCGCGTCGATCACCGAGTTGGTCACCATGTCGGCGAGCGTGGCAACCGCTCCGTCAAGGTCGACGTCGCGCACCTTCGCGTAGTAGCAGGTGTACTCCTTGGCAGTCAGGGCGTTGTTCTCGGCTCCGATGCTGTCGAAGCTCGTCGCGATCTCGTACGCGCCCCGCGTCGGCGTGCCCTTGAACAGCAGATGCTCGAGAAAGTGAGTGCTGCCGAGGCTGCCCGGCGCATCTCCGCGCTCGGCCTGCTCGTCGCGCGAACCGATGCCCACCCAGAACCCGACGGTTGCCGAGCGCGCGCCGGGCATGTGCTCGGTGAGCACGCGCAGGCCGCTCGGGTGCACGGTGCGGCGCATCAGCCCGCCGCCGAGATCGGCTTCGAGTTCGGGCAGGTCGAGGGGAAGAAGAACTGGCTCTGGCACGCCCTCTACCCTACTGGCACACGGCTCAGAAATCGGGGCGAGAAGGATCGCGGCGCGCTTGAACCGCGCGAGCGCGAGCGGCGATGGAACGCAAAAAGCAGATGCCCCGGGTGAATGAACACCCGGGGCATCTGCTTGTGTGCTGCGAGACTTACTCGGCGGCTGCCTCTTCGGCCTCTGCCTCGGTGGCCTCGGGTGCGGGAACCTCAGCGGCCTCCTCGAGCACGGGCTCGAGCGAGAGCTTGCCGCGATCATCGACCTTCGTGATCTTCACGAGAATCTTCTGACCGATCGAGAGCACGTCGTCGACCGACTCGATGCGCTTGCCACCAGCGAGCTTTCGCACCTCGCTGATGTGCAGCAGGCCGTCCTTGCCCGGCAGCAGCGAGACGAAGGCGCCGAAGGCGGCGTTCTTCACCACGGTGCCGAGGTACTGCTCGCCAACCTCAGGGTTCTGCGGGTTCGCGATCGCGTTGACCTGCGCCCGGGCGGCCTCAGCCGACTCGCCGTTGGTCGCGCCGATGTAGACGGTGCCGTCGTCGTCGATCGAGATGTCGGCGCCGGTCTCGTCTTGGATACCGTTGATCGTCTTGCCCTTGGGGCCGATCAGCTCACCGATCTTGTCGACCGGAATATTGACCGTGATGACGCGAGGCGCGGTGGGCGCCATTTCGTCGGGCGCGTCGATTGCGCGAGCCATGAACTCAAGGATCTCGGTGCGAGCCTGCTTCGCCTGCGCAAGCGCGCCTGCGAGCACGTCAGACGGGATGCCGTCGAGCTTGGTGTCGAGCTGCAGCGCGGTCACGAACTCCGAGGTGCCTGCGACCTTGAAGTCCATGTCACCGAGCGCGTCTTCTGCGCCGAGGATGTCGGTGAGCGCCTTGTAGTGGCGCACGCCGTCGACCTCGTCAGAGACGAGCCCCATAGCGATGCCTGCAACGGCTGCGCGCAGCGGCACACCGGCGTTGAGCAGCGACAGGGTCGATGCGCAGACCGAACCCATCGAGGTCGAGCCGTTCGAGCCGAGCGCCTCGCTGACCTGGCGGATCGCGTAGGGGAACTCCTCGCGGCTCGGCAGTACGGGCACGAGTGCGCGCTCGGCCAGGAAGCCGTGGCCGATCTCGCGTCGCTTCGGGCTGCCGACGCGGCCGGTCTCACCGGTCGAATACGGCGGGAAGTTGTAGTGGTGCATGTAGCGCTTGCTGGTGATGGGCGACAGCGAGTCGATCTGCTGCTCCATCTTCAGCATGTTCAGGGTGGTGACGCCCAGGATCTGGGTCTCGCCGCGCTGGAAGATCGCCGAGCCGTGCACGCGAGGAATGACCTGCACCTCTGCGTCGAGCGCGCGAACCTTGTCGAGCGGGCGACCGTCGATGCGGGCGCCCTCGGTGAGCACGCGACCGCGCACGACCTTCTTGGTGACCGACTTGTAGGCTGCCGACACCTGGTCAGCTGCCGAAGCCTCGAGCTCGCCGGCCTCGATCTTGGTGGCGATGGCCTGCTTGACGCGTGCCTTCAGTGCGTCGTCGGCATCCTGGCGCTCCTGCTTGTCGGCGATCTGGTAGATCGGCGACAGCTCGGCCTCGGCGAGTGCCTCGACCGCCGCGTAGACCTCATCGGTGTAGGGCAGGAAGACTGGGTAGTCCTGCACCTCCTTTGCCGACTGAGCAGCAAGCTGCTCCTGTGCCTTGACGAGCTGTGCAATGAAGGGCTTCGAAGCCTCGAGGCCCTGCGCGACAACTGCCTCGTCGGGCTTGATCGCGCCGCTCTTGATGAGGTTCCACGAACCCTCGGTAGCCTCAGCCTCGACCATCATGATCGCGACGTCTTCGGTGCCGTCGGCGTTCTTCACGACGCGGCCAGCGACCATCAGGTCGAACACAGCCTCGCCGACCTGCTCGACGTTCGGGAACGCGACCCACTGGTCTGCATTGCCGGCAGCACCCGGGATAAGTGCCAGGCGCACCCCCGCGATGGGGCCCGAGAAGGGAAGGCCCGAGATCTGGGTCGAGGCCGATGCAGCGTTGATCGCAAGCGCGTCGTAGTACTCGCCCGGGGCGATCGAGAGCACGGTCACGACGATCTGCACCTCGTTGCGCAGGCCGTCGACGAACGACGGGCGCAGCGGGCGGTCAATCAGGCGGCAGACGAGGATTGCCTCGGTCGAGGGGCGGCCTTCGCGACGGAAGAACGAGCCGGGAATCTTGCCGGCGGCGTACGAACGCTCTTCGACGTCGACGGTGAGCGGGAAGAAGTCGAAGTGCTCCTTCGGCTGCTTCGAAGCGCTGGTGGCGCTGAGCAGCATGGTCTCTTCGTCGAGGTAGGCAGCGACCGCACCCTGCGACTGCTGGGCCAGACGGCCGGTCTCGAAGCGAACGGTGCGCTTGCCGAAGCGGCCGTTGTCGAGCACTGCCTCGGCGAACTTGATTTCAGGACCCTCCACGGGATCTCCTTCGTTTCACTTGAGCGCGCGGCAGACAGCCACGACCGTCGAAACGGATGCTGCGTTCGATCGCGAGTGCTGATGTTCAGTAGAAGGCCACTCTGCGCTCAGAGGGATCTACCACCGAAGACCAGCCAGCCAGTCGACGCGCTCGGTTCATCTTTGATGCAGGCCGGAAGCCTGCGAATCAAGCTTACCATCGGGCCCATCGAATTGCCCGAGATCCCCCATGCACCTTTTATGC
Source organism: uncultured Leucobacter sp. (assembly GCA_937967375.1). Taxonomy (GTDB): domain Bacteria; phylum Actinomycetota; class Actinomycetes; order Actinomycetales; family Microbacteriaceae; genus Leucobacter. Next base: position 2,824 of record CALCJF010000077.1, on the reverse strand, counting down.
GCCCACATCGCCGGTCGAGTGCCATTCGAGGCGAGAGCTATACTCGCGGGGTGAGTCGCCCGAGGTCCCCGTCACGCCCGATATCGTTCGTGCTCTGCGTCGCGATCCCCCTCGGCATCGCCGTGCTCATGAATGCCGCAGTGCGGCCTGCGCTCGCCGAGCGTCTCGGCGGCAGCCTCAGACAGTCGATGACAACAGCGAAAAGCTCCGACCGCTGGTGGGAGTTCGAGCAGGCAACCCGCGAGGCCCACCCGATGCTCACCGGGTTTCTGCAGCTGAGCGACGGCGCCATCGCGATGGCGCTGCTCGGCGTCGCGGCATTCGCGGCAATCGTGTATCTCGCGCGAGATCGGCACCGGGAGCGCAGACGCGAGCGGCGCCTGGCCGCTGAAGGCTAGCGGTAGAAGCCCTCGCGCAGGTTGATGCCGTACTCGAGCCACGCCTTCATCGCGGCGAGCATGCCCGTCCAGCCCATGCAGTTACCGAACGCTCCCTGCGCCCCGACACGGTTGAGCTGCCATGCGCGCTCCGAGATCACGACCTTCGTGCGATCCCCCTCGGCCTGAAACTCGAACGTCACATCGGTGTGCGCTGCGCCGACCGTGGCATGCGGCTCACCACCCCAGCGAACGACAATCCTCGTGCTGCCGTCAGCCTCGAGCACCTCGACCGGAAACGCGCCGGGAACATCGGCGAAGTCCCACTGCACCGTCGCCCCAGCTTCGAGGCGGCCCTCGGCGCCGCCCGTAGTGAAGTACTTGCTCAGCACGAGAGGATCGGCGACGGCCTCGTACACCTCAGCCCGTGGCCGCGACACGTACCCGAAGATCGAGAACTCGAGCTCGGTCAATTCGGCCGTGGGGTCAAGACCATCAGTAGGAACAGTTTCGCTCGCCATACCCCGAGTCTAGAACCGGAGCATGGCGAGCGAAAGGGTATGCGGCCGAGCCTATGCGTCGACGATGTCGACCGTGCGCAGCATTGCTGCGCCGATGGCGTCGCCAAGGCGCTCGATCAGCGCCGTGGGCACCGCCGCGTCGACCGAGAGTACCGAAAGCGCGGTGCCCTTCTTCTCGTCGCGGGCGATCTGCAGCCCGGCAATGTTCACGCCCGCCTCGCCGAGCAGGCCGCCGTAGGCGGCAACGATGCCCGGACGATCCTCGTAGCTGAAGACGACCAGGTGCTCGCTGATCGGCAACTCGAGCTCGTAGCCGTTGATCTCGACGATCTTTTCAACCTGCTTCGGGCCTGTGAGCGTGCCGGAAACCGAGATCTGGGCGCCCTCTGCGGTCGTGCCGCGCAGGGTGATCACGTTGCGGTAGCTCTCGGAGATCGCGTCGACGTGAAAGCGCACTTCGACACCGCGCTGCTCGGCGATCAACGGAGCGTTCACGTACGAAACCGGATCGCTGACGACCTGCGAGAACAGACCCTTGAGCGCAGCGAGGCGCAGCACCTGCACGTTGTGCTCGCTGAGCTCGCCGTGCACCTCGACGTCGAGCGAGGTGACGGGGCCGGCAGCGAGGCCGGCGAAGATCTGGCCGAGCTTCTCGGTGAGCGGCAGACCGGGCTTCACGTACTCGTTGATCGTGCCACCAGCGACGTTCACCGCGTCGGGCACGAGCTCGCCTGCCAGCGCGAGGCGCACCGACTTTGCGACCGAGATGCCTGCCTTCTCCTGCGCCTCTTCGGTCGAAGCGCCGAGGTGCGGGGTAACGTTGATCTTGGGGTGCGCGGTAAGCCTGTCGTCCTTCGGTGGCTCCTGCACGAACACGTCGAGCGCGGCACCCGCGATCTCGCCTGCGTCAAGCGCGGCGACCAGCGCGTCTTCGTCGATGAGGCCGCCGCGGGCGACGTTCACGACATAGGCGGTGGGCTTCATCGCCTTCAGCTGGGCCTCGCCGATCATGCCGAGGGTCTCGGGCGTGCGGGGCATGTGAATGGTCAAGAAGTCGGCGCGGGCGACCAGCTCCTCGAGCTCAACCAGCTCAGCACCGAGTTGCGCTGCACGCGCGGCGGTGATGTAGGGGTCGTAAGCAAGCAGCTCGACACCGAAGCCGCGCAGACGCTCGGCAACGAGCGCGCCAATGCGGCCGAGGCCGATGATGCCGATGGTCTTCTCGTAGAGCTCGGTGCCGGTGAACGACGAACGCTTCCACTGGCCGGCGCTCAGCGAGCCGTGCGCGCGCTGCAGATGACGGGCGAGGCCGAGAATGTGCGAGACAGTGAGCTCGGCCGCACTGATGATGTTCGAGGTGGGTGCGTTGACCACCATGACGCCCGCCTGGGTCGCGGCTTTGATATCGACGTTGTCGAGGCCGACGCCGGCGCGGGCGATCACCTTGAGCTGAGGCGCCCAGCTGAGGGCCTCTTCGTCGATCTGGGTCGCCGAGCGCACGAGCACGGCGTCGGCGTGCGCGAGTTCGGCGCGCAGCGCGTCACGGTCGGTACCGTCGACGTTGCGCACATCGAAGTCCGGGCCGAGGGCTGCGATCGTGGCGGGTGAGAGTTCTTCAGCGAGTAGCACGACCGGCGCGGGCATCAGAAAATGGTCCTCCGAGAGCGAGAGAGTTGGGTGCCGAAGGCCTCGGCACCCTCAGCATTCTACTATCGCCGCATGCTGCGCGGGCGCGGAGGGTGTTCACATGAAGAAGGATGTCGGCGGCACCACGATCGAGATCTCGAGCTGCAGCGCCGCGACCAGCGCGAGGGCGGTCACGAGAATGAGCAGTTTCGACCTCCCGCTGCGCCCGCGCCCTACCAACAAAGCAACCGCATAGCCGAGCGCCGGCAGGGCGACGCCGAGCCACAGCCAGAACCAGCC
>CALCJF010000076.1 GCA_937967375.1 uncultured Leucobacter sp. | reverse complement strand
CGCTCCGCTGCTTCGACGCCGAGACGAGCGCCCGCATGGTTGCCGAGGTCGACGACACCAAGAAGTCGGGCGACACGATCGGCGGCGTCGTCGAGGTGCTCGCCTACGGGCTGCCTCCGGGGCTCGGCTCGTACGTGCACTGGGATCGCAGGCTCGATTCGCGTCTCGCCGGCGCACTCATGGGCATTCAGGCGATCAAGGCGGTCGAGGTCGGCGACGGCTTCGAGACCACGCGTCGACGCGGGTCTGAGGCGCACGACGAACTGCACCTGCGCGACGGGCGCATCACGCGCGACACCGACCGTGCGGGCGGCATCGAGGGCGGCATGACCACCGGGCAGGTGCTGCGAGTGCGCGCCGGTATGAAGCCGATCGCCACCGTGCCGAACGCTCTGCCGACGATCGACGTTGCGACCGGCGAAGAAGCGAAGGCTCATCACCAGCGCAGCGACGTGTCAGCAGTTCCCGCGGCCGGTGTTGTCGCCGAGGCGATGGTTGCCCTCGTGCTTGCCGATGCCGTGACCGAAAAGTTCGGCGGCGACAGCGTCGCAGAGACCCGTCGCAATCTCGAGAGCTACCTGGCCGCTATTCCCGAATCGCTGCAGACCGCCATCGAGTCGTGAGCGAAGAACCCTCCGCGCCGCACCCGGTGCCCGCGCCGCCCAAGCATCCCCTGACCCAGCCGATTCCGGTGGCGGGCGGGGCTGATGGCGCGTCGAAGCGGACGAAGCGCCGTCGCAGACGACGGGGGCGCGGCAGGCTGCCTGAGCGGGCCATTGTGTTCGTTGGGCCGATGGCGGCGGGCAAGACGAGCCTTGGGCGCCGGGTCGCAAAGGATCTCGGCGTGCAGTTCGTCGACAGCGACGCGGTGTTTCAATCGCGGCACGGGGTCATCACCGAGTTCTTCGAGCGGCAGGGCGAGTCTGAGTTTCGCCGCATCGAGGCAGAGATTATCGCCGAGCAGCTCGCGCAGCCAGGACTGCGCATTCTCGCGCTTGGCGGTGGAGCCGTGCTCACCGAGTCGACCCGGTTGCTGCTCAGGGAGCACCCGGTCGTGCTGTTGATGACCACCCAGGCTGCGGTGCTGCGCACGGCTAACATTTCGCGCAGGCCGCTGTTGCGCGACGATCCCGAGGCCTGGGGGCGCATTCTCGAGGCGCGCAGGCCGCTCTATGAAGAGGTCGCAGACGTCACTTTCCGCACCGATCGCGCCACGAAGGAGCAGCTGAGTCGGCGCGTGATCGAGTGGGCGCGCGCACGCGGCAGGCGCGATGCGCGCAGGGCGGCAGCACAGCAGCACGCGCAACAAGCACAGAATCAAGAAGCTACGGGGGAGTAAGCACGTGGAGAACCAGACCGAGGCGACGACCGAGATTCGCGTGACCGGCGAGAGCGAGTACGCGATCACCGTCGGGCGCGGGCTCTTCGGCACGGTGGCCGCCGCGCTCGGCGACCGCGTGCACAAGGTGCTCATCGTGCACACCCCAACGGTTGGGCGCGTCGCCGAAGAGCTGCGGGCCGAGCTGCAGGATCACTACGGGCAGGTGCTGCTTGCAGAGGTGCCCGACGCCGAGGCCGCGAAGCGCGTTGAAGTTGCGGCGTTCTGCTGGCAGATCATGGGTCAGGCCGACTTCACGAGAAGCGATGCGGTCATCGGCCTCGGTGGCGGTGCGGTCACCGACCTCGCCGGTTTCGTCGCCGCGACCTGGCTGCGCGGGGTGCGCCTCGTGCAGATTCCGACCACCGTGCTCGGCATGGTCGATGCGGCAGTCGGCGGCAAGACTGGCATCAATACCTCGGAGGGCAAGAACCTGGTTGGCTGCTTCTACGCGCCGAGCGCAGTCATCTGCGACCTTGACCTGCTCGACACTCTGCCGCGAAACGAGATACTCGCGGGCTTCGCCGAGGTCGCGAAGTGCGGCTTCATCGCTGAGCCAGAGATTCTCGACACGATCGAGGCCGACGTCGACCGCGCAACCGACTCGACGACCCCAGAGTTTCGGCGTCTCATCGAGCTCGCGATCGGCGTGAAGGCGCGTGTCGTGAGCGAAGACTTCAAAGAGGGCGGCCTGCGCGAGATTCTGAACTACGGGCACACCCTCGGCCACGCGATCGAGCACGCCGAGCGGTACCAGTGGCGGCACGGCGTGGCGATTTCGATCGGCATGATGTATGCCGCCGAGCTCGCGCGTATGGCGGGTCACCTTTCAGACAGCGCGGTGGATCGGCATCGCCGCGTTCTAGGGCTGCTCGGCCTGCCGCTCGCGTACCCTGCGGGGCGCTGGCCTGGGCTGCTGGCCACGATGCAGCGAGATAAGAAGGCGCGTGCGGGCATGCTGCGTTTCATCGTGCTCGACGACATCGCGAAGCCGCGCGTGCTTGCTGGAGCAGACGAATCGGTGCTGCAGTTCGCGTACCAGGAGATCGCGAACTAGACTCAGCCCGCCCTCGACCCGGCCCTGTGTCAGTGGTTAGGCTGGACGGGTGAGCGAGGTAGCAGGCATCGAAGAAGCGCAGGGATGGCGCACCTTTCTGCATGTGCTCATCAACACCGCCGTCGCGGGGCTCACCACCAACTTTCTCTGGTTCTCGGTGATCTTCTGGATCTATCTCGAGACGCAGAGCATTCTCGCGGTGGGTGTGCTGAGCGGGGTCTATATGATCCTGTTCGCCGCGTGCTCGATGTGGTTCGGTTCGCTCGTCGATCGCTACCGCAAACGACAGGTGATGATCGCGTCGGCATGGTTCTCGCTCATCGCGTTTGCCGTCGGCTGCGTGATCTACTTCGCCCTGCCCGCGAGAGTGCTGCTCGATTTGAGCCGCCCCTGGTTCTGGGTGTTCATTCTCATTGTGCTCGCGGGTTGCGTGGTAGAGCTGCTGCGCGGGCTCGCGCTCTCGACAACGGTGACTCTGCTGGTGCCCGAACCGAAACACGCCAATGCCAACGGGCTCGTCGGCACGGTGCAGGGTCTTTCATTCATCGTGACGAGCGTGTTCAGCGGGCTCTCGATCGGCATGCTCGGCATGGGCGCGACCGTCATCATCGCGTTGGTGCTCACGGCGCTTCCCGTTCTGCACCTGCACTTGCTTCGCATTCCCGAGCCAGCCATTGTGCACGATCCCAATCGAAGCGCTGTGGATTTCAAGGGCGGCTGGGCGGCGATCCTCGCAGTTCCCGGGCTGCTCGGCCTGGTGTTTTTCACCACCTTCAACAACCTCACGAGCGGCGTCTACATGGCGTTGCTCGATCCCTACGGCCTGAACATGTTCTCGGTCGAGATGTGGGGCATCGTCTTCGGTATTGCGGGCACCGGCTTCATCGTTGGCGGCGCGATCGTAGCGAAGTGGGGGCTGGGCAAGAATCCGCTGCGCACGATGCTGCTGCTCATCGCGGCACTCGGTGTGCTCGGTGCCGGATTCACCCTGCGGGAGTGGCCCTGGCTCTTCATCGTCGGCATCTGGCTCTTCATGGTGATGATGCCGGCGGTCGAGGCCGCCGAGCAGACGGTGATCCAGCGTGTGGTGCCATATGAAACGCAGGGGCGCGTCTTCGGTCTCGCGATGACGTTCGAGGCCTCGGCCGCACCGATCACTTCGCTGCTGATCGCGCCGATCGCGCAGTTCTGGGTGGTTCCCTATATGCAGGGCGAACGTGGGCAGCAGCAGTGGGGGTGGCTGCTCGGCGAGGGCGAGAGTCGCGGTATCGCGCTGATCTTCCTATGCGCGGGTATCTTCATGATTCTGATCGCGTTCGCGGCGATGCTGACGAAGACGTATCGCACGCTGGTGCATTCTTACCAGCAAGCGGTTCCCGCGGTTTCCGAGGCCGTTCCCGCATCGCCTAAGATTGAAGAGTGACCGCGCAGCGCATCAACCCGAGCATTCTGTCCGCTGATTTTGTGAACCTGCAGGCCGAGCTCGAGGCGATCTCGACCGCCGACCTCGTGCACGTCGACGTAATGGACAACCACTTCGTGCCGAACCTCACGATGGGACCGCCCATTGTCGAGCGCATCCAGGCAGTATCGCCGATCCCGCTCGACATGCACCTGATGATCTCAGACGCAGACCGCTGGGCCCCCGGCTATGCCGAGCAGGGCGCGTACTCGGTCACGTTTCATGCCGAGGCGACCGAAGACCCGGTAAAGCTCGCGCGACGTATCCGTGAGATCGGCGCGCGCGCCGGCATCGCTTTGAAGCCAGGCACCGCCCCCGAGCCCTACCTCGAGCTGCTGCCCGAGTTCGACCAGGTGCTCGTGATGACCGTCGAGCCCGGTTTTGGCGGCCAGAAGTTCATGGCAGACATGATGCCGAAGCTGCGCCGTTTCTCAGAGGCGAAGGCGAAGAGCGGGCTCGACGTGTGGCTGCAGGTCGACGGTGGCATCACCGTCGACACGATCGGCATCGCCGCCGAGGCCGGGGCCGACACCTTTGTCGCCGGCTCGGCTGTCTATGGTGGCGTACCCGAGCAGCGAATCGCCGAGCTGCGGCTTGCCGCAGCGAGCCATAAGCACTGAGCTGCGTGCCGCTGCGGCACATCATGCGCACTGACGCAGCACCCGCCGCCCGCAAACCCGATACGATTGGTCAACGTGAAGACATTCGACGAACTGTTCGCTGAGCTGAGCCAGAAGGCAGCTGAGCGACCCGAAGGCAGCGACACCGTGGCGAGGCTCGACGCCGGTGTGCATAGCATCGGCAAGAAGATCGTCGAAGAGGCAGCCGAGGTCTGGATGGCGGCCGAACATGAGAGCGATGCAGAATGCGCTGAAGAGATCAGTCAGCTGCTCTACCATCTGCAGGTGCTCATGCTCGCCAAGGGCTTGAAGCTGCAAGACGTTTACCGATACCTCTAAGCAAAGGATCTTCACATGCTGCGCGTAGCAGTTCCGAACAAGGGTTCACTCTCAGAGATCGCGGCAGAGATGCTCGCCGAGGCCGGCTACAGCGGTCGCCGCGACAGCCGCAAGCTGGTGCATCGCGACGCCCGCCACGATGTGGAGTTCTTCTATCTGCGCCCGCGAGATATCGCCACCTACGTGGGATCGGGTGCGCTCGACGTCGGCATCACCGGTCGTGACCTGCTGCTCGACTCAGGTTCTGACGCGCGCGAGATCGCGCATCTCGACTTCGGCGATTCGACGTTTCGCTTCGCCGCTCCAGTGGGTGCGGGCTTCACCGAGCTCTCGCAGCTCGAGGGCAAGAGGGTTGCCACCAGCTACCCGAAGCTCGTCGATGACTTCTTGAGCGAGCGCGGGGTCACCGCGATCACCGTGAAGCTCGACGGTGCGGTGGAGTCTGCCGTGCAGCTCGGCGTCGCCGATGCGGTTGCAGACGTGGTCTCGACCGGGGCCACCCTCGCGACCGCCGGCCTCGAGATCTTCGGCCCGGTGATCCTCGAATCCACTGCGGTGCTGATCGGCGGCCCGAAACAGCACGAAGGCATCGCAAGGCTGCTGCGCCGCCTGCGCGGTGTGCTCGTCGCGCGCAAGTTCGTGATGGTCGAGTACGATCTCGAAGAAACGCTGCTGAGCGATGCAATCGCGATCGCTGGCGGCATCGAATCGCCCACGGTATCACCTCTGCGCGACAACGGTTGGGTCGCCGTGCGCGTGATGATTCCGGCGGATGAGGCGAACGAGGTCATGGATCAGCTCGCAGACATCGGCGCGCGAGCCATCCTGGTGACCGCGATCCACGCCGCGCGGCTGTAACGGAGGCACGCATGTCTGTCGCCGTTCGCGTCATTCCGTGCCTCGACGTCGCCGCCGGGCGAGTCGTCAAGGGCGTTAACTTTCTGAACCTGCGTGACGCAGGCGACCCCGTCGAACTCGCCGCGCGTTACGCCGAGCAGGGAGCTGACGAGCTGACCTTTCTCGACGTCACCGCCACGGTCGACGACCGCAGCACGACCTACGACGTGGTGCGGCGCACCGCCGAGCAGGTCTTCATTCCGCTCACAGTCGGTGGCGGGGTGCGAAGCGACGAAGACGTGGCGAGGCTGCTCGGCGTGGGGGCTGACAAAGTCGGCGTGAACAGCGCGGCGATCGCGAGGCCCGAGCTGATCGGCGAGATCGCCGAGCGCTTCGGTTCGCAGGTGCTCGTGCTCTCACTCGACGTGAAGCGCAGCGAGCGGCAGCCCTCCGGCTTCGCGGTGACAACACACGGCGGCCGTCGCGAGAGCGATCTCGACGCGCTCGAGTGGTGCCGCGAGGCAGTGGAACGCGGCGCCGGTGAGCTGCTGGTGAATAGCATGGACGCCGACGGCACGCTCGCGGGCTTCGACCTCGAGCTGACCGCCCGCGTGCGCAAGCTCGCCTCGGTGCCGGTGATCGCCTCGGGCGGCGCAGGCAAGCTCGAGCACTTCGCCCCGGCGATCGAAGCGGGGGCTGACGCGGTGCTCGCGGCCTCGGTGTTTCACGACGGAACGTTTACCGTCGGGCAGGTCAAGCAGGCAATCGCCGAGAGCGGTTTCGAGGTGCGGCTGTGAGCGATATCGCGATCCTCGACGAACTCGTATTCGGTGCCGACGGCTTGCTGCCGGCGATCATTCAAGACGACGAGAACGGCGACGTGCTGATGCTCGCGTGGATGGACCGCGAAGCGGTTCTGCGCACACTCACCACCGGGCGCGTGACCTTCTGGTCGCGCTCGCGTCAGGAGTACTGGCGCAAAGGCGATACATCGGGGCACCGTCAGTATGTGCGGTCGGTTGCTGCCGATTGCGACGCCGATACGCTGCTCGTACGGGTGGTGCAGATCGGTGCGGCCTGCCACACGGGCACGCGCACGTGCTTCGACGGGCGAGACATCGAGGCCGTTCAGGGTGATGCGGCTCAGGGCGAGGCATCTGACGGCTGAGCCGAACGGTAGGCTTATCGGGTGAGCCTCACCACCACGCGCGCCGCCTTCGATTCGGCCCGATCGACCCACTCAGTGATTCCCGTGTGCCGAGAGGTGTTTGCCGATGCCGATACCCCGGTGAGCATCTACCGCAAGGTGGCGGGGAGCAGGCCGGGCACATTCTTGCTCGAAAGCGCCGAGCAGGGCGGGGTATGGACGCGCTTCAGTTTTGTCGGTGCAGGCAGCTTCGGCGTGCTCACCGAGCGCGAAGGGCGCGCGTACTGGGTAGCAGACGCGAGCAAGAACGTCGACCAGCATCGCCTGCTTGCGGGCGGTGTCGATTCGCTCGCCCCGGTCGAGGCGCTGCGCACGGTCTTCGAGCGCTGGCAGCAGGCTCCCGCCGAGGGGCTGCCGCCACTGTCGAGCGGCTTCGTTGGCTATCTCGGTTGGGAGTCGGTGCGCCAGTTCGAGCGCCTGACGAATGGCCCGAGCGAGGGGCCGGGGCTGCCGACTCAGGGCTTCAGTTTCGTGAGCGAGCTCGTCGTGATCGACCACCGCGAGGGCAGCGTCGTGCTGCTCGCTAACGTGCTGAACGATGATCCCGCAACCGACGCAGACACTCTCTGGGCCGATGCGCAAATCCGACTTGACGAGCTGCAGCGCGCGCTTGCCGCGCCGGTGCCGTCGCCGCTCGGTGCTCTCGATCGTGACGCCCTGCCCGATCCGCGTCGAATCTGGGGAGCCGATGGCTACGAGGCTGCGGTCGAACGGGCCAAACGCTATATCGTCGACGGCGACATCTTTCAGGTCGTGCCTTCACAGCGTTTCGACCAGGAGTGCACCGCCGATCCGCTCGATGTGTACCGGGTGCTGCGTCACCTGAACCCGAGCCCGTACCTGTACCTGCTGCAGTGCGAGGACGCAGACGGCAGGCCGTTCGCGGTTGTCGGTTCGAGCCCTGAGGCGCTCGTCACGGTGCAGGAGAGTGGCCACGTCATGACGCATCCGATCGCGGGCAGTAGGCCGCGCGGTGCGACGATAGAAGAGGATCAGCAGCACGAGCGGGAGTTGCTTGCCGATGAGAAGGAGCGCGCCGAGCATCTGATGCTCGTCGACCTCGCGCGCAACGACCTGTTGCGGGTGTGCGACCCGTCGAGCGTCGAGGTGACCGAGTTCATGCGCATCGAACGCTTCAGCCACATTATGCACATCGTCTCGACGGTCGAGGGGATGCTGCGCGAGGGCCAGAACCCGGTTGACGCGCTGCGCGCGACGTTCCCGGCCGGCACGCTGAGCGGCGCTCCGAAGCCGCGTGCGCTGCAGATCATCGATGAGCTCGAGCCCGTGCAGCGCGGCGTGTACGGGGGAGTGGTCGGATACTTCGGGCTCTCGGGAGCCGCGGACCTCGCGATCGCGATTCGCACCGCAACGATTCGCGACGGCGTCGCGATGGTCCAGGCGGGTGCAGGCATCGTCGCCGATTCGGTCGCTGAGCTCGAAGAGCAAGAGACGCGCAATAAGGCGGCCGCACCGCTTCGCGCCATCGCGATCGCGAACACACTGACAGGGCTGGTGTCCCATGAATAGCAAACTCTTGCTGCTCGCCGGGATTGCAATTGCCGGAGGCCTGGCACTGTATAGCGCGACGCAGGTCTGGCTGTCGCTCTCGCTTGCCGAGGGTGCTGCCGCGTTCAGCCAGCTCGAGGTGACCGGGCAGCAGGTGAACCAGTCGCTGTCACCTGTCGCGATTGCCGCGCTTGCGGCCGCGCTTGCACTCACCATCGCTGGTAAAGCGTTTCGGAGGGTGCTCGGGGTGCTCGTGCTGCTGCTCGGCGCGGGCATTGGGGCAATCGCAATCACCGTGCTGCGCGATCCGGCTGCGGCCGCATCCGGCCAGCTCACCGAGGCGACCGGACTCGCCGGCTCGGCGCAGGCTGAACTCGTCACTTCGGTCACCCTCTCGCCAATGGCAATGCTCACACTCGTTGCCGGCACTCTGCTTGTGCTGCTCGGAGTGCTCGTGCTGCTGCTCGGCGGGCGCTGGAAGGCAGCGGGCCGCAAGTACGAGGCAGACTCGGGCAGTGCGAGACCAGCGACCGACGAGCCCGACCGCATCTCTGACTGGGAGGCGCTGAACGACGGCGACGACCCTACGCAGTCGCCGTAACTGGCATCGAGGGCGATGCCAGCGGCGTGGGCGCGAAACGCGATGCGATTCTTCGAGCGCCCGGCCGGGCGACGACCCTAGCGAGGACTAGGGCGCGCGTCTCCCGCTGATCCCGACCTGCGGCGCGGTGATTCGCAGCGCCCGCCAAGCTCGGGATAGACTATAACCGAACTGTTTGCCTTCAAGGAGATTCATGAGCAACCACCCCACTGATCCCGGTCACGGCGACTCGCCCGCTGCATGGACGGCTGTCGTCGTTATGCTGCTCGGCTTCGCACTCGGCACCGGCGCATTCATGATGCACCAGGCATGGCTGGTCTGGGTCGGCGTTGGCGTGGTTGTAGTCGGTGCGCTGCTCGGCTGGATTCTGGCCAAGGCAGGCTACGGCGCTCGGGGTCCGAAGTACACCCCGAAGCCCAGCAAACACTGACGTGCTCGATCAACTGCTCGCAGGATCGCTCGAGGACGCGCGAGCGAGACGAGAGCTACGTACCCTCGCAGTCGTAGAGGCAGAGGCGCTTGCGCGGCCAGCTGCGCTCGATGCGCTCGAGTTTCTCTCTCCTGCAGATCACATCAAAGTGATCGCTGAGGTGAAGCGGGCGAGCCCGTCGCGCGGCGATCTCGCAGAGATTGCTGAGCCGCAGTCGCTCGCGGCTCAGTACGAGGCCGCTGGCGCAAGCGCGGTCAGCGTGCTGACCGAACAGCGCAAATTCAAGGGATCGCTCGACGATCTCGAGGCCGTGCGCAAGGCAGTGAGTATTCCGGTGCTGCGCAAAGACTTCATCGGTGAGGAGTACCAGGTGCTCGAGGCGCGCGCAGCCGGCGCCGATCTCGTGCTGCTGATCGTTGCGGCGCTGCCGCAGGACACGCTGCAACGGCTGTACACCTTCATTCGTGAGCTCGGCATGACCCCGCTCGTCGAGGCGCACAGCGCCGACGAGGTGGCGCGCGCGGTCGATCTCGGTTCGCAGCTCATCGGCGTGAATGCTCGTGACCTCACGACATTCGAGCTCGACCGCGACCTCTTCGGTCGCGTTGCAGACCAGATTCCGGCAGGTGTAATTCGCGTTGCCGAGTCTGCCGTGCTCGAGGTGAGCGATGTCGAACGGTACCGCGAGGCAGGCGCCGATGCGATCCTCGTCGGCGAAGCGCTCGTCATCGGGGGAGACCCGACGGCGACGCTGCAAAGCTTTCTGAGCGTATAGGTCGCGGCCTTCGGGCTGCAGGCGGAGATGGAAATGACAGAAGAGCAATCATCAGGGAAGACTTCGTCGCTGCGGGAGCAGCACGGCCCATTCTTCGGCGAGTACGGTGGCAGGTTCATGCCCGAGTCGCTGATCGCGGCCATCGATGAGCTCACAGCCGCATACGACGAGGCCAAGGCAGATCCCGAGTTTCAGGCGGAACTGATCGACCTGCTGCGCGACTACGCCGGCAGGCCGTCGCCCATCACCGAGGTGCCCCGCTTTGCCGAGCATGCGGGCGGCGCGCGCATTTTTCTGAAGCGCGAAGACCTGAACCATACCGGGTCGCACAAGATCAACAACGTGCTCGGGCAGGCGCTGCTCACCAAGCGGCTCGGCAAGACACGCGTCATCGCAGAAACCGGTGCGGGACAGCACGGCGTTGCAACCGCAACGGCGGCGGCACTCTTCGGCCTCGAATGCACCATCTACATGGGCGAGGTCGACACCCAACGCCAGGCGTTGAACGTCGCCCGCATGCGCCTGCTCGGCGCAAAGGTAGTGGCGGTCACCGCCGGCTCGCGCACGCTGAAAGATGCGATCAACGAGGCATACCGTGACTGGGTTGCGAGCGTCGAGCACACGAACTACATTTTTGGCACCGCTGCTGGGCCCCACCCGTTCCCGGCGATGGTGCGCGACTTTCAGAAGATCATCTCAGAGGAGGCGCGCGCGCAGCTGCTCGAGAAAGCCGGCCGCCTGCCCGATGCGGTGATCGCCTGCGTCGGTGGCGGCTCGAACGCCATCGGCATGTTCGATGCGTTCCTCGATGACGACGGTGTGAAGCTCTACGGCGTCGAAGCCGCAGGCGACGGGGTCGACACCGAACGACACGCCGCTTCGATCGAACGTGGGCGCCCAGGAGTGCTGCACGGCTCACGCACCTACGTGCTGCAGGACGAAGACGGCCAGACCGTCGAATCGCACTCCATTTCTGCCGGACTTGACTACCCGGGCGTCGGCCCCGAACACTCGTGGCTCGCCGACATCGGGCGCGCCGACTACATTCCGGCGAGCGACGACGAGGCGATGCAGGCGCTGCGCCTGCTCAGCCAAACCGAGGGCATCATTCCCGCAATCGAATCGGCGCACGCGCTCGCGGGCGCACTGCGCGTCGGGCGCGAGCTCGGCCCAGACGGCATCGTGGCGGTGAGTCTTTCGGGTCGCGGCGACAAAGACATGGAGACCGCGGCACACTACTTCGGCCTGATCGACGAGGAGAACGCGCAATGAGCAAGCAGGGCGCAGCGGTGCAAGAGTCCCCGGTTGCCGAGGCGATTCGTGCGGCGAAATCCGAACGTAAAGGCGCGCTCGTCGGGTACCTTCCCGTCGGGTTTCCCGACCTCGACACCAGCGTCGAAGCCGCCATTGCGATGGCCCGCAGCGGTGCCGACGTGCTCGAATTCGGGGTTCCCTATAGCGACCCGGTTATGGACGGCCAGGTGATCCAGGAGGCGACACAGACCGCGCTCGCGAAAGGGTTCAAGCTGCGCGATCTCTTTGACGCGGTGCGTCGGGTGACCGAGGCCGTCGACACGCCCGTGCTCGTCATGACCTACTTCAACCCCGTGATGCAGTACGGGGTGGACCGCTTCGCGGCCGACCTCGCTGCCGCAGGGGGCGCAGGCCTCATCACGCCGGACATCACCCCCGATGCCGCCGATGAATGGATCGCTGCGAGCAAGCGCCACGGGCTCGACCGCGTATTTCTCGCGGCCCCGACCTCGAGCGACGAGCGCCTGCGCATGATCGCAGAGGCTGGCACCGGGTTCGTCTACACTGTTTCGACGATGGGGATCACCGGCGAGCGCAGCTCGCTCGATGCCGCTGCGCGAACCCTCACCGAACGTCTCCGCACCGCCCAGGCGGAGCTCGCATGCGTCGGCATTGGTATCTCGACGGCTGAACACGTTGCTGCAACGCTTGACTACGCAGACGGTGCGATCGTCGGCACGGTATTCGTGCGGGCGCTGCGTGATGGGGGAGTCGAGGGGCTCGCCGCCTCCGTGCGCGAACTCGCCGCGGGCACCCAGCGATGACCCTCAGTGCAGCCCGATAAGATTGACCCTACGCGTGCCTAATCGGCACTGATGTGTGTGAAAGTGCAGTTCATGGTTCTTCCTCTTCCGATGAGTATTCCCAGCCCCGACCTTCAGTTCCTGCAGATCGGCCCGCTGCGAATCTACTTCTACGCCCTGTGCATTCTGACAGGTATCGTCTGCGCAGCAATCTGGACGGGCAGCCGTCTTTCGAAGCGCGGCGGTGAGCGCGGGGCCGTGATCGACTTCACTGTCTGGTCGGTCGTGCTCGGTATTGTCGGGGCTCGCATTTACCACGTGCTCACGCATTGGGGCTTCTACTTCGCCGAGGGGCGTCAGTGGTGGAACCCGTTCGAGCGTGATGCGATCTGGAACATCTGGGACGGCGGTATCGCGATCTTCGGTGCGCTCATCGGCGGCGGCATCGGCGTGTGGGTCGCCTCGCGCATCACCGGCATCAAGTTCTGGTCGTTCGCCGACGCGCTCGTGCCGGGCCTGTTGCTCGCACAGGCGTTTGGCCGCCTCGGCAACTGGTTCAACCACGAACTCTTCGGCGGCCCCACCACGCTACCGTGGGGTCTCGCAATCGAGAGCAGCAACGCTGCGTTTCCGATTGGCCTGCCCGAGGGCACGCTCTTTCACCCCACGTTCCTCTACGAAATCCTGTGGAACCTGCTTGGCCTCGTCGTGCTGCTCTGGCTCGAACGTAAGCTTCGCCCGCGTTGGGGCGGCTTCTTCGGCATGTACCTGATCTGGTACGGCATCGGCCGATTCTTCATCGAGGGCATGCGCGTCGATCCGAGCCTCATCTTCCTCGGCCTTCGCAGCAACCAGCTCACCGCTCTGCTCGCCGTGCTCGTGGGCATTGCCATCATCCTGGTGCAGCGCCGCCGCCACGTCGGTCTCGAGAACACGATCTACTTGCCGGGGCGCTCGAACCCCAGCGACTCGAACGATCGCCTCACGGCGAATCCCGAAGAATACTTCCACGTACTAGAAAAGAAATAGAGCATGCGCCACGCTAAGATCGTCGCCACCTGGGGTCCTGCTGTTTCGAGTTACGACCACACACTTGAACTGATTCGTGCCGGCGTAAACGTGGCGCGGCTGAACATGTCGCACGGCGTGCACAACGTGCACGAGGGCATCTACCGCAACATTCGTCGCGCTGAGAACGAGGTCGGGCGACCGATCGCGGTGCTTGCCGACCTGCAGGGGCCGAAGATTCGCCTCGGCGTCTTCGGTGACGGCCCGCACGAGCTCGAGGTCGGTGACGAGTTTGCGATCACGACGCGTGACATCGTCGGTGATCGCACGATCTGCGGCACCACCCACAAGGGGTTGCCCGGCGACGTGCGAGTGGGGGACCCTCTGCTCATCGACGATGGCAAGGTCGGGCTGCGAGCTACGCGCGTGACCGAAGACACGGTGTACACGGTGGTCGAGATTCCGGGCGCCGTGTCAAACAATAAAGGGATCAACCTGCCCGGCGTCGCGGTGAACGTGCCGGCGCTCTCTGACAAAGACGAAGACGACCTTCGCTGGGCGCTGCAGCTCGGCGTCGACTACATCGCGCTCTCGTTTGTACGCGACGCAGCTGACGTGACCCGCGTGCACGAGATCATGGCAGAAGAGGGCATCAAGCTGCCGGTGATCGCGAAGATCGAGAAGCCGCAGGCGGTCGAAAACCTTGAGAGCATCACCGATGCGTTCGACGGGATCATGGTCGCGCGCGGCGACCTCGGTGTCGAACTGCCGCTCGAGCGCGTGCCGCTCGTGCAGACCGAGGCGATCGCGATCGCGCGCCGCCTCGCGAAGCCGGTGATCGTCGCAACTCAGGTGCTCGAGTCAATGATTGAGAACCCGAGGCCCACGCGAGCCGAGGCCAGCGACTGCGCCAACGCGGTGCTCGATGGCGCTGACGCCGTCATGCTCTCGGGTGAGACCAGCGTCGGGGCATTTCCGGTGCAGGCCGTCGAGACGATGGCTCGCATCATCGAGGCAACCGAGGATCACGCGCTCGACCGCATTGAGCAGCTCACCGTGCGCCCGCGCACGCAGGGTGGCGCACTGACGCTGGCGGCTGCAGATGTTGCCGAGTTCATCGGCGCCAAGTTCATCTGCGTCTTCACAGAGTCAGGCGATACGGTGCGCCGTTTCTCGCGACTGCGCAAGCCAATTCCGATTATCGGCTTCACCCCGAGCCGCTCGATTCGCAGGCGCATGGAGCTCACCTGGGGCGCACAGAGCTTCGAGGTGCCGCGCGTGTTCAGCACCGACGAGATGTTTGAGCAGGTTGACAAGGTATTGCTCGACTCTGAGCGCATCGAGATCGGCGAGAAGGTGCTCGTCATCGCCGGTTCGCCTCCCGGGGTGATCGGCTCGACGAATACTCTGCGCATTCATCGCATGGGTGAGACGACCGGTCTGTTGCCAGAAGCTGGCCCTCGGAAACACACCATCGGACGCGGTCGCGTTCCGCTGTAACCAAAAGTTGCAGTAGGCTTGTAAGTCTGAGCCGGATTGGCGGAATTGGCAGACGCGGCGCACTCAAAATGCGTTGCCTTCGGGCGTGGGGGTTCAAGTCCCCCATCCGGCACTCAACAAAATCTGGGACGGGGAGTAGGGTACTCAATATGACCGAACAGAACACCGCGCGACGCGTAGTCGTAGCCGAAGACGAATCACTGATTCGCCTCGACATCGTCGAGACGCTTCGCGACAATGGCTTTGACGTAGTTGGCGAAGCCGGAGACGGTGAAGAGGCGGTGCGCCTGGTCGAAGAGCTTCGCCCCGACCTCGTAGTGATGGATGTCAAGATGCCGAAGCTCGACGGTATCTCGGCAGCCGAGCAGATCAATGCCTCAGGCAACATCGCTCCCGTCGTGCTGCTCACCGCTTTCAGCCAGCGCGAGCTGGTCGAGCGCGCTGCGGAGGCTGGCGCGCTTGCTTACGTGGTGAAGCCGTTCACTCCAGCAGACCTGATTCCGTCAATCGAGATCGCGCTGTCGCGCTTTCAGCAGCTCGTTACCCTCGAGAATGAGGTCGCTGACCTTGCTGAGCGCTTCGAGACCCGCAAGCTCGTCGACCGCGCCAAGGGCATCCTGAACGACAAGATGGGCCTGTCGGAGCCCGAGGCATTCCGCTGGATTCAGAAGGCGTCGATGGATCGCCGTCTCACCATGCAAGATGTTGCGAAGACCATCATCGACCAACTTGGCGCCAAGAAAGACTAAAGCTCTTTAGCAATACGTGCACGCGAACCCGCTCATCTCGACAAGCTCGATGGGCGGGTTCGTTCGTTCATCGAGCCTGTCGAGATGAACTTACGCTCTACTTGATCGGCTTGTAGAAGTTCGTGATGCGCACGGTCGAGCAGCGGCGCCCGTCTTCGGCTGTGATCACGATCTCGTGCACCGCCAGCGACCGGCCGCTGTGAATCGGTGTGCAGACCGCTGTCACGATGCCCTCTGTCGCCGAACCCGTGTGCGTCGCGTTGATATCGATGCCAACGCCGACCATGCCCTCGGGTGCCAGGTAGTTTGCGTGGATTGAGCCGAGCGACTCGCCGAGCACCACGTATGCGCCTCCGTGCATGAGGCCGAACGGCTGCGTGTTGCCCTCTACGGGCATGGTGGCGACAATTCGCTCTGCTGTGCACTCCGTCACCGTGATGCCCATGCGCTCGCCGAGTGCGCCACGCCGATGACTGTTGAGATAGTCGAGGGTGTATTGAGCCTCGCGGGTGGGGGCGGTGTCTGCCATCTGATCCTCGTCTCTCATGTCGAATGTCGGCGCTCGCTTGTAGGCTAGAAACGTGTCTCAGCCTACCCTTATGATCATCGACGGCCACTCGCTCGCGTTCCGCGCGTTCTACGCACTGCCGGTCGACAGCTTTCAGACCCAGTCGGGTCAGCACACCAACGCGATTCACGGTTTTATTGCGATGCTGATCAACCTGCTCAGCAACGAAAAGCCAGACTCGCTGGCTGTCGCATTCGACATCTCGCGACACTCGTTTCGCACCGAGGAGTACCCCGAGTACAAGGGAACGCGAGGCGAGACGCCCCCAGAGTTCAAAGGCCAGGTGCCTCTGCTGCAAGAGGCGCTGCACGCGATGGGCATTCGCACCATCGAAAAAGAGAACTACGAGGCAGACGACATTCTCGCCACTCTCGCAACGCAGGGCGCGGCAGCGGGTCAGCGGGTGCTCGTCGTCAGCGGCGACCGCGACACGATTCAGCTTGTCGACGACAAGATCACGCTGCTCTATCCGTCGAAGCAGGGAGTGAGCGAACTCACCCGCTACGACCGCGAGAAGGTGTTTGATCGCTACGGCATCAGGCCAGAGCAGTACCCGGAGATCGCGGCGCTCGTGGGGGAGACGAGCGATAACCTTCCCGGTATTCCGCGGGTTGGTGAGAAGACTGCGGTGAAGTGGATCAACCAGTTCGGGTCACTCGAAGAGCTGCTCGAGCGACGCGACGAGGTTACCGGCAAGGTCGGCGAAAGCCTGCGCGAGTTTGCCCATCTCGCCGAGCGCAACCGCCGTCTGAACAGGCTCGTGCGTGATGTCGAGCTCGACGTCACCCTAGACGACCTCGCGCGCGGAGACATCGACATGGCCGCCGTGCAGCAGGTGTTCGCGAAGCTCGAGTTTCGCACCCTGCTGCAGCGTGTGGGCAAACTTGCGGGTGTCGATTCGGTTGCGAGTGCAGAGCCGGCCGGTGCGGCTTCGCTCGCGCCGAGCAAGCCAGAGGCGAAGAACCTGCTCGACGAAGAGCTCGGAGATTGGCTCGAAAAGGCTGATCGCCCTGCCATCATGATCGCCGAGGGCATGGCCGGCTTCGAGGTCGGCCTAGCCACCGCTGATTCGACGGTGCTCATCAATTGGCAACCTGGTGGGCGTGACTACGCGCTCTTCGAAGCATGGCTCGCGTCAGACGCGCCGAAGGTGTGCTGGGACGCCAAGCAGCAGATGCGCCTCGCGGCAAAGGCCGGCGCGACGCTCGCCGGTGTGACCGGTGACGCCGCGGTCGCCGCTTGGCTGCTGCGCCCCACGAGCCCCGAGAAGACACTCGCCGACGCGGCGTTCCGCTTTCTGGGCGAACAGATGCCCGAGGGCGACCCGAACCAGCTGATTCCAGACGAAGGTTCGGTCGCCGGGCCCGAGGTGCAAGCCTGGTACCTGGTGCGCGTGAACGCCGAGGCAGAGCGCCGCTTCGAGGGTCGCACTGCTTCGGTCTACACCGACATCGAGTTGCCACTGACTCCGGTGCTCCACGCGCTCGAGCAGCGCGGCGTGCAGATCGACCTGCCACTGCTGCAGGCGCACGAGGCAGAGCTTCGCGCAAAGGTCTCGGATCTCGAACAACAGGCATTCGCGGCGATCGGCCGTGAGGTCAACCTCTCGTCGCCAAAGCAGCTGCAAGAGGTGCTCTTCGACGAACTCGACATGCCGAAGACCCGCAAGACGAAGAGCGGCTACACCACGGACGCCGCAGCCCTTGCCGATCTGCAGGTCAAAAACCCGCACCCCTTCCTCGACGCCCTGCTCGCGCACCGCGACGCGAACAAGCTGCGGCAGATCGTTGAGACTCTGATCAAGGCGGTGCAGCCCGACGGCCGCATTCACACGACGCTGCTGCAGATCGGCGCGAGCACCGGCCGTCTCGCGTCGACCGACCCCAACCTGCAGAATATTCCTGTGCGTACAGAAGAGGGGCGCCGGATTCGTGAGGCGTTCATTCATGCGCCCGAGTACGACACGCTGATGACCGCCGACTACTCGCAGATCGAGATGCGCATCATGGCGCATCTCTCGGGCGACCCCGGGCTCATCGAGGCTTTCAACGAGGGCGAAGATCTGCACCGCTTCGTCGGCGCTCGTATCTTCGGAGTTGAGCCCGAGCAGGTGACGAATGAGATGCGCGCGAAGGTGAAGGCCATGTCGTACGGCCTCGCCTACGGCCTCTCGGCGTTCGGCCTCGCGAAACAGCTGAACATCACCGGCGCAGAAGCGAAGCAGCTCATGCTTGACTACTTCGACCGCTTCGGCGGGGTGCGCGACTATCTGCGCTCCGTGGTCGAGCAGGCGAAGCAAGACATGTTCACCGAGACGATCTTTGGGCGCCGCCGTCCGTTCCCCGATCTCGCGAGCCCCAACCGGGTGCTGCGCGAGAACGCCGAGCGCGCGGCCCTGAACGCACCGATTCAAGGTACCGCGGCAGACATCATCAAGATCGCCATGACCGGTGTCGAGCGAAGAGTGAATGAGGCTGGCCTGAAGTCGCGCATGCTGCTGCAGATTCACGACGAACTCATGTTTGAGGTTGCCGAAGGGGAATGGGACGCGCTTGAGGCGATCGTGCGCGAAGAGATGGGAGGCGCGGCCGAGCTGTCGGTGCCCCTCGAAGTGCATGTCGGTGGCGGTTACAACTGGAACGCAGCCGCCCACTAGTCAGGCAACGCTTGGCGAATCAGGTCAAGACGCGATAGGGTTGAGTGTCACAACTGTGGCGACTCAACCATGTCCACGTGCGGGGCAGGGGCTCGGGCGACAGCCGGACGGCTGTTTTCTGAGTGTGTTCCGCCTGATTTCTTATCCATCCTGGAGACCATTTACATGACGAACGCAACGACCGACAAGGCAAGCAAGCAGGTCGCAATCAACGACATCGGCTCGGCCGAAGACTTCCTTGCCGCGGTCGAGAAGACTCTGAAGTTCTTCAACGACGGCGACCTCATCGAGGGCACCGTAGTGAAGATCGACCGCGACGAGGTGCTCCTCGACGTCGGTTACAAGACCGAGGGTGTTATTCCCTCGCGCGAACTTTCCATCAAGCATGACGTCGACCCCGATGAGGTCGTCAAGGTCGGCGACAGCGTCGAAGCTCTCGTGCTGCAGAAGGAAGACAAAGAGGGCCGCCTGATCCTCTCGAAGAAGCGTGCTCAGTACGAGCGTGCTTGGGGCGATGTTGAGCGCATCAAGGAGGTTGACGGCGTCGTTGAGGGCACCGTCATCGAGGTGGTCAAGGGTGGTCTCATCGTTGACATCGGGCTCCGCGGCTTCCTGCCCGCTTCGCTCATCGAGCTGCGCCGTGTTCGCGACCTCACCCCGTACCTGGGTCAGAAGATCGAGGCCAAGATCCTCGAGCTCGACAAGAACCGCAACAACGTGGTGCTCTCGCGCCGCGCGC
>CALCJF010000075.1 GCA_937967375.1 uncultured Leucobacter sp. | reverse complement strand
GCCGCCGGCGACCGCACCGTTGAGCATGCCCGCAAGATCGATGCCGACCGTGTCGCGCGCCATATCGAGCAGTCCCTTGAGGTTGCCCATGGCCTCGCCGGCGACCTTCGAGGTGCCGTCGGTCGAGACCACCGTCATGGTCTCGATCGCGCCGATCGCCTGCGCGTACTCGCGAGCGATCGCGGGCAGCAGGTGAATGAGTTCTTGCGCGAGCACCGACTCGGCCTGAGCCTCGAGTGCGCGCGCACGTGCGTCGATGGCCTGCGCCTCTGCGAGGCCCTTCGCCTCGAGCGCCCGGGCCTCTGCGAGTCCCTTGGCTTCAACGGCGCGAGCCTCGGCCTCCGCTGCTGCAACCGATGCGGCAGCGTTTGCTTTTGCGAGGGCCTCGACCTTGTAGGCCTCGGCCTCGGCAACCGCCCGCACCTCGGCGTTCAGCTGCTCTTTCTTCAGCGCAACCTGGCGCTGTGCGGTGATCTCTTGCTGCTGCACGATCGACTGCTGCTGGATCGCCTGCTCGAGCGGGTCAGCGGCGGCGGCCTGCGCGCTCGCTTTGTCGGTCTCGGCCTGAATCTCGGCCTGACGCAGCTTCAGCTCGCGGTTGCGATCGAGCAGCACCTTCTCGGCGGCAATCTTTGCCTCTTGCGATGCCTGGTAGGCGTTGGTCTCGGCGACCTCTGCCGTCTGGCGAACCTTTGCGGCCTCGGGTCGGCCGATGTTCGCGATGTAGTCAGCCGCGTCGCGAATCTCTTGAATCTGCAGAGTGTCGACGACGAGGCCCTGTTTAGTCAGCGCTTCCTCGGCCGCTTCGAGCACGCTCTGGGCGACAACCGCGCGATCCCGGATGATCTGCAGCACCGTCAGGCCACCAATGATCGAACGCAGCGAGCCCGAAAGCACCTCTTGCGTCGACTCATCGATCTCGTCCGAGTTTGAGAGAAAGCGCTGAGCTGCCGCACGAATCATCTCTTGCGTGCCGCCAACCTTCACGACCGCTACAGCCTGCGCCTGCATCGTGATGCCGTCGGTAGTCTGCGCCTCGGTCGTGATCGAGAGTCTGCGCGAGCGCAACGAGATCGTGAACGACTTCTGCACGAACGGCAGCACGAAGACGCCGCCGCCGGTCACCACCTTTTGCCCCGACAGGTCGCGCGTCTTGTGGCCGGTAGTGGGATCGACCGTCTCTTTGCCCTTGCCGCCCGTGACGATGATCGCCTCGTCAGGCTTGGCGATCCGGTACCGCTTAATGATGATGAGTGCGACGAGCACGAGCGCGATCAGCGCGCCGAAAATGCCGATAGTTGCAGATGTAAACAGAATCATGGAATCTCTTCCGGTGGGTTCGAGCGGGGGGTCAGGGCTGTGGGGTGGCGGCTTCGAGCGGCGCCACCATCACAGAAGTTGCGGTGAGGGTCTGGGTGATTCGCACGCGGGATCCGCGCGGAATAGCGGTCTCAGCAGTTGCCGACAGCGAGACCCGCTCGCCATGGCGAACGAGGGCGACCTCGCCGAGCCCGCCCGCGGGTATGGCGAGCACCACGCTCGCCTCGTCGCCGACAAGCTCGCCTGAGCTGACTGAAGTGTTCGATTCGGCGCTGCGGATCAGGCGGCTGAGCCACCAGGCGACCAAGCCGCCCGCAATACCGGCGACTGCGCCGACTACGCCAGCAACCGTTGCACTCGCCCCGGCACCGACCATCGCGAACGAGGTGAAGCCAAAGATTGCGGTGAACGCGGCGATCGTGGTGAGGCTCAGCGGGCCGTCGCCGAAGTCGAAGACCTCGAAGATGCCGTCGAGCACGATCGAGACGATGAGCAGCAGAGCACCGATGATGCCGATGATCAGAAAGACGCTACCCTCCACGAGTGAGCCGTCGAGCAGGCGTCCGATCCAGTCCATGACTGCTAGCTCGGTCATCATCGCACCTCCTCGTTTCGCTCTCGCCGTGTCTCTTCAGTCTAGTCAGCGCATGCACCGGGCGCACCCGCCGCACATCTCTCCGTGGCTCGCCTCCCACAAATCCGCCAGCCATGGCTCGGTAGACTGGGGGCGTGAATGAGACCCTTCCCGTAGCCCCGACGCGCTCCGTTCTCGTGATTCAGCTGCTGCGCGCAATCTGCCATCTCGGCACGGTGCTCGTGATTACTTTTTGGGCGCTCAACGCTTGGCCGCTTCCCTTTCCCGGGTTGCTCGCCGGCGCCGGGGCTCTCGTGCTTACCGTGGTGATCTGGGCGCTGTTCTTGTCGCCGAAACCGGTCTTGCGCACCGATCGTTTCGGTCAAGCACTCATCGAGCTGCTGCTCATCGCGGGGGCGGTCGGGGCACTGCTCAGCCTCGGCGCCAACTGGATCGTTGCGGTGCTGTTCGGCCTCGTGGCTGCCGTAATCGGGTATCTCGGCAGCACCGCCGCCAGCCGATAGCCCCAGGTCCCCAAAGCCCAGAGCCCGGCCCGGTAGGCCGCGGAATAGACCACGCGCTCTCGTCGTTGCACCCGGCATGACTCACGTACAGCTCGGCCTCGACTCATTCGGCGACATCACCGTCGACAGCGACGGCACCCCATTGCACGCTGCGCAGGTGCTGCGCAACACCGTCGAACAGGCGGTGCTCGCCGACAGCCTCGGCGTAGACGCCATCACCCTCGGCGAACACCACCGCGACGACTTCGCGATTTCGAGCCCCGAGATCGTGCTCGCCGCGATCGCCGGCCGCACCGAGCGCATCCTGCTTGGCACGGGCGTGACCGTGCTGTCGAGCGACGACCCGGTGCGCGTGTATGAGCGTTTCGCCACCCTCGACGGAGTCAGCGGGGGTCGCGCTGAGGTGATCCTCGGACGAGGATCGTTTACCGAGTCGTTTCCGCTCTTCGGCTATCAACTCAGCGACTACGACACCCTGTTCAGCGAGAAGCTCGACCTCTTCGCAAAACTACGCGACGAGGGTGCGGTGACCTGGTCGGGCAAGCACCGCAGCACCCTCGTTGACCAAGAGGTCTATCCGAAAACTGAGCACGAGGGCGGCCTTCCCGCGTGGATCGGCGTCGGCGGCAGCCCCCAGTCGGTCGTGCGCTCGGTGCAGGTCGGCATTCCGATGATGCTCGCAATCATCGGCGGCGATCCCGCGCGCTTTCTGCCGTTCGCGAAGCTGTATCGCGATGCGCAGCAGCAACTCGGCACTGAGCAGATGCCGCTGGGTGTGCACTCACCGGGCCACGTCGCAGAGACCGACGAGCAGGCGCGCGAAGAGCTGTGGCAGCACTTCGCCGCGAACCGTAACCGCATCGGCCGCGAGCGCGGCTGGCCAGAGACCACTCGCAGCGAGTTCGAGCACGAGGCCGACAACGGTTCTCTCTACGTTGGATCGCCCGAGACCGTTGCGCAAAAGATCGCATCGACGGTGCGCACACTCGGAGCCGACCGTTTCGACCTCAAGTACTCGAACGGCACGATGCCGCACGAGCAGCTGATGTCGAGCATCGAGCTCTTTGGTTCAGCGGTGATACCACGCGTGCGGGAGCTGCTCGGCGAGTAGCCGCACAAGAGGCTGGCCATCAATTGGGCCAGCGTTCGGGCTGCCCTCGACCTGTCTCGGCTGTCAGCCCGCGAGGCCCGCACTGCGTACGAAAAATGCGCTGCGTGCGAGATACTCTCAAAGATTCTCGCACGCAGCGCATTTTTCGTACGCAACGCTGGAGGGCGCCGGGGCACCGAACACCCCAGCCCCAGCCACAGCCCGAGCCAGCCTCAGCCGATCGAGTCGATGACCCCGTTCAAAGTGGCCGAAGGGCGCATCGCCCGCGAGACCAGCTCAGCGTCGGGCAGGTAGTAGCCGCCGATCTCGACAGGTTTGCCCTGCACTGCGATCAGCTCCTCGACGATCTTCGTTTCGTTCGAGGTGAGCTGCTCGGCGATCGGCGCAAACACAGCGGCAAGTTCAACATCGGAACTCTGCGCAGCCAGTTCTTGCGCCCAGTACTGGGCAAGGTAGAAGTGGCTGCCGCGGTTGTCGATGGTGCCGAGTTTGCGACCGGGCGAGCGATCCTCTTCGAGAAAAGTACCGGTCGCGCGGTCGAGGGTTTCGGCGAGCACGCGAGCCTTCTCGTTGCCGGTGCGGTCTGCGTGGTGCTCGAGCGAGGCCGCGAGCGCGAAGAACTCGCCGAGCGAATCCCAGCGCAGGTAGTCCTCTTCGACGAACTGCTGCACGTGCTTCGGGGCAGAGCCGCCGGCGCCGGTCTCGAAGAGGCCGCCGCCCGCGAGCAGCGGCACGATCGAGAGCATCTTGGCGCTCGTGCCGACCTCGAGGATCGGGAACAGGTCGGTCAGGTAGTCACGCAACACGTTTCCGGTGACCGAGATCGTGTCGAGGCCCTGGCGAATGCGATCGAGCGAGTAGCGGGTTGCATCGGCAGGCTTCAAGATCTCGATAGTGAGACCTTCGGTATCGTGATCACCGAGGTAGCGGCGCACCTTTGCGATCAGTTCGGCGTCGTGTGCGCGATTCTCGTCGAGCCAGAACACTGCGGGTGCGCCGGTGGCTCGGGCGCGCGTGACGGCAAGCTTCACCCAGTCGCGAATGGCAACGTCTTTGGTCTGCGTCGCGCGCCAGATATCGCCTGCTTCGACGTCGTGCGACATCAGTACCTCGCCGGCGCTGTTCACGACCTCGACTCGGCCGCTGCCAGCGATCTCGAACGTCTTGTCGTGGCTGCCGTACTCTTCGGCTGCCTGGGCCATCAGGCCGACGTTCGGCACGGTGCCGATGGTCGCGGGATCGAGCGGGCCGTGCTCGATCGTGTCTTCGATGGCTGCCTGGTAGACGCTGGCATACGACGAGTCGGGGATCACCGCGAGGGTGTCGTCTTCGCTGCCATCGACGCCCCAGAGCTTGCCGCCGTTGCGAATGAGCGCAGGCATCGACGCGTCGACGATCACGTCTGAGGGCACGTGCAGGTTCGTGATGCCCTTGTCGCTGTTGACGTACGAGAGGCGCGGGCCGCGAGCCAGGTCGGCGGTGATCTCGTCGGCGATCGTCTGACCGCCGGGCACCTCGTCGAGGCCCGCGAGAATCGATCCGAGGCCGTTGTTCGGGGTGAGGCCCGCCTCAGCGAGCTGGGCGCCGTGCTTCTCGAAGACGTCTGCAAAGTAGGCCTTCACCACGTGGCCGAAGAGAATCGGGTCGCTGACCTTCATCATCGTGGCCTTCAGGTGCACCGAGTAGAGCACGTCTTCGACCTTCGCCTGTTCGATGGTCTCGGCAAGAAACGCGTCGAGCGCCTTCGCTGACATGAACGTCGAGTCGACAACCTCGCCCTTCAGCACTGTCAGGTGGTCCTTCAGCACCGATTCGGTGCCGTCGGCCGCGACGAAGCGAATCTGCAGGGTGTCCTCATCAGCGAAGACGACCGACTGCTCGTTCGAGAAGAAATCGTCGTGCCCCATCGTCGCCACGCGGGTCTTCGAGTGCTCGGCAAAAGGCTTGTTCACGTGCGGGTGCTTGCGAGCGTAGTTCTTCACCGACAGCGGGGCGCGGCGGTCGCTGTTGCCTTCGCGCAGCACCGGGTTCACCGCGGAGCCCTTGATCTTGCCGTACCTCGAGAGAATGTAGTGCTCTTCTGCGCCCTCCGGCTCGTCCGGGTAATCGGGAATGTCGAAGCCCTTGCCCTGCAGCTCGGCGATCGCGTCTTTCAACTGCGGAATAGACGCCGAGATGTTCGGCAACTTGATGATGTTGGCTTCGGGCTCAATGGCGAGCGCCCCGAGCTCTGCGAGCGCGTCGCCGACCCGCTGCTCAGGGGTCAGCTTCTCTGGAAAAGCCGCCAGAATTCGTGCGGCGAGCGAGATATCTCGGGTCTTGATGGTGGTGTTGCCCGCGCGCGTAAACGCCGCCACGATCGGCAGGAGCGATGCTGTCGCGAGAGCCGGGGCCTCGTCGGTGTGCGTGTAAATAATTACGGGGTCAGTCACAGCGCTGAGTTCTCCAAGTCAAAATATCCGGATTCTTCTACCGCAAGTTTAGCGAACTTACGCAAAGTATCTTGATATAGAGAGAAATTGGGTTAAAGAATCGCAGTTATCTCAGCTTTGCGACTGGTTCGACGGTTTTTGCGGCGAGGATCACCTCTCGAAGGCGCAGATCGTCGTCGAACACCACGAAGTCTGCGTGCCGGCCCACCGCGATGTCGCCGACGTGGCCGAGGCCGAGCGCCCGTGCCGGGTTGGTCGAGGTCATGCGCACCGCGGCGACGAGGGACGCGTCGCTGAAGTTGCGCGTTTCTTTTCGGTCGGTCCCCGGTTCTGCGTCGGGTCGCGAAAGTCCAGAGTCGACGGCGGCCCCGCCCCGAAACAGGGCATCCATCGTCGCGGTGCTGCCCGCGATCGTGTCGGTGCCAGCGAGCATCGCGACCCCGTCGTGCACCTCGACTGCAAGCGAGCCGAGCCGGTAGTGGCCGTCACCGCTGGCAGACGCAGCCATGGCATCGGTGACGAGCATCACGCGGTCGGTGCCCGCGGCCTGCTCTACGAAGCGCACGAGTTCCGGGTGCAGGTGCACCCCATCGGCGACGAGTTCAAGGGTGACGCGTTCGTCTTCGAGCAGCGCTAGCACCGGGCCGGGTGCGCGATGCAGCAGTGGGGGCATCGCGTTGAAGAGATGCGTGGCAACAGTTGCGCCGGCGTCGATTGCGCAGCGGGTCTGCTCAAAGTCGGCATCGGTGTGGCCGATCGCGACGATCACCCCTGCCGCGACAAGGCGCTCGATCGCGGCGAGCGCACCGGGCAGCTCGGGCGCGATCGTGACCATGCGAATCGCGCCTCTGGCTGCCGCGAGCAACACGTCGATCTCGTTGGCGTCAGGCGCCCGCAGCGCCCCCTCATCGTGGGCGCCCTTGCGCTCAGGGCTCAGCCAGGGCCCTTCGAGGTGAATACCGCACAGGGTGCCGTCAGCGACGAGCGGCGCGAGTGCGAGCACTTGCTCGAGTAGTTCGGCTGACGATGCCGTGACAAGGCTCGCCATGGTCGTCGTGGTGCCGCGCGCGAGGTGAGCGGCGCGCGCGGCGAGCACCGCCTGCACTCCGACAGCGGCTGCTTCGGGGTACGAGGCGCCGCCACCACCGTGCACGTGCGCGTCGACGAAGCCGGGCACGAGCGTCGCGTCGCCGAGGTCTCGCCGATCCCACTCGCCTGCCGGCGCATCGCCAGATCCGACCGCAACGATCGTATCGCCCTCGATGCGCACCCACCCCGGCGAGTGCACGCACTCTGAGGTGACGATTCGCGATGCGGTGAGCAGCATGTTCACGCCCCGCGCGCTCCCGACAACGGGTGCCGCTCGATGTGCTCGTAGTACTCGGTCAGCGTGAGCTGCTGCGCCGCTTGGCGATCGATCACGACTGCGGCTCGCGGGTGCAGTTGCAGCGCGCTCGCCGGGCACATGCTCGAGAGCGGGCCTTCGATCATTGCCGCCACGGCCTCAGCCTTGGCAGCACCCGTCGCAACAAGCAGCAAATGCTTCGCGTCGAGGATCGTGCCGATGCCCTGCGTCACGCAGTGCACCGGCACCTGGTCTGGCGAGTCAAAGAATCTGGCGTTGTCATCGCGGGTCTGGGGTGCAAGCGTCTTGGGGCGCGTGCGCGAAGCGAGCGATGAGGTGGGTTCGTTGAACCCGATGTGCCCGTTCGCTCCAATACCGAGCAACTGCAGATCGACGCCGCCTGCGTCGACGATCGCCCGCTCGTATGCCCGGCAGGCCAAGTCGAGGTCGGCCGCGAGCCCATCTGGCACGCGAACGAGCGTCGGATCGAGCCCGAGCGGTTCGGTGACGGTGCGGTGAATGACGGCGTGATAGCTCTCGGGATGGCTCGCCTCGATGCCGACGTACTCGTCGAGGGCAAAGGCGCCGACGCCCGACATGTCGAGCTGTCCGGCCTGCACCATGCGCGCAAGCTCGGAGTAGGTTCCGAGGGGTGAAGAACCCGTCGCCACGCCGAGCACCGCAGCGGCCCCTGCTGCTCGTCGCTCTCGCACGGCCTGAGCGATTCGCTCGGCCGCGATCTTTGCGACGTCGGCCGCGGTTTCCACAATGATGACACGCATGGCCTCAGCATAGTGTCCGGCTACACCGCCCGTCACGGCAGGTCACGGTTCGGCCACGACCGCGCAAGAAACCACACAACGGACTTGCGAATATTTAGTTCGTAAGCTTTACTAACTCGCATGAATGTCGCAATGCAGCGCAGCAACCTCGGTGCCACTCCCGGTGACGCCAAGCAGCACAACCGCTCGCTGATCATGCGTACGCTCTACGCGACCGGCCCCGCGAGTCGTGCCGATATCGCCCGCGCTACTGGCCTCACAAAGGTCACCGTGTCGGGGCTTGTCGCCGAACTGATTAGCCAGGGCCTGCTGCACGAGCTCGGGCCGCAAGAGTTGCAGCGCCCGGGCAAGCCCGCGATCCTCGTAGACATTGCCCGTGGCGCGCATGCCGTGCTCTGCCTCGATCTGAGCAACCACGAGCGCTTTCGTGGCGCTCTGCTCGACCTCGACGGCAAGGTGCTCGCGAGGCGCGATGCAGAGCGCGCCGGTGCCACCGGCGACGCGGCCGTGTCGCTCGCGATCGAACTCGCGCTCGAGTTGCAGCCGATGAGCCCCCTTCCGCTGCTCGGCATTGGCGTCGGCACCCCGGGCGTCGTCGATGACCGTGGTATCGTGCGCACCGCACCCAACTTTGGCTGGACGTCGGTGCCGCTGCAGCAACTGCTCAGCGAGCGCACCGGCGTACCGACCTTCGTCGCCAACGACGCGAACGCCTCCGCACTCGCCGAGTACAGCTTCGGCGACACGAGCGAAGACTTCATTCTCATCACGATCGGCCAGGGCGTGGGATCGGGCCTGATCCTCGACGGCCACCCCGTCACCGGCAGCAGCTTCGCCTCTGGCGAGATCGGCCAGGTCATGGTCGGCACCGACCTCGGCATCGATGCACCCTACTCGCGCGAGCAAGTGCTCGAGCATTGGCTCTCAGTCCCGGCGCTCACACACGCGCTCGCCGAAGCCGGTGACGCGATGACAGACCGAGAGCGGGTGCTGAGAGAGGCCGGAAGACGCCTCGGCATTGCGCTGGCACCGGTCGTCGGCATGCTCAACCTTGCGGGCGTCGTGCTCGCGGGGCCTGCCGAGCTGCTCGAGGGCACGCTCGCCAATGCCACGCTCGACATGCTCAGCCGACGCACCATGCCCGACTCGCACGCCGGCCTCGATCTGCACATCAGCGCTCAGGGCGAAGAACTGGTGCTTCGCGGAGCCCTCGCCACAGTGCTGAAACACCAGCTCGGCATCACATAGACAACTCCACATATTCGATCGGCACCGCACCTGGCACCGAATCGATCTCACCCGCGAGACGGCACCCGCCCGATCGCACACGAAAGGAAACACCATGAAGAGAAAGTTCGCAGGCCTCACCGCAGTGGCTGTGACTTCAGCTCTGCTGCTCGCAGGTTGCAGCACGGGAGGCGCATCAGGCTCAGGCGGCGGCGAAGGCGACGAGCTCACGATGTGGGTCATCGGCGGCGACACCCCGCAAGAGCTGCGCGACTACCTCAAGTCCGAGTTCAAGGATCAGACGGGCGCAACCCTGAAGATCGAGGAGCAGACCTGGGGCGACATCATCACGAACCTCACCACGAAGCTGCCCGACGCGAACAACACCCCTGACGTCACCGAAATCGGCAACACCCAGTCGCCGACCTTCACCAACGCAGGCGCGTTCCTCGACATCAGCGACATGTACGACGAGCTCGGCGGCGATGACCTGCTGCCATCGTTTGTCGAGGTCGGCGCGGTCGATGGCGCCAACTACACGCTGCCCTACTACTTCGGCTCGCGCTACGTGTTCGCACGCAAGGACGTCTTCGCCGAGGCCGGCGTCGAGCAGCCGAAGACACTCGCCGACTTCAACAACGCCGTCGCCACGATCGCCGAGAAGAACCCTCGCGGCATCGAGAACTTCTCGGGCTTCTGGCTCGGCGGCCAGGACTGGCGCAACGGCATCTCGTGGATCTTCGCCAACGGCGGCAACATCGCCGAGAACAAAGACGGCAAGTGGGTCGCCACCCTCGATTCGCCCGAGTCGCTGAAGGGTCTCGAGCAGCTGCAGAAGATCTACCAGGTTGCTTCGAAGGCCCCGAACGACGCAAAGGACGAGTCGATCTGGACCTACGTGAACGACTCCGACAAGCGCGGCGCAGAGGGGGCCGAAGAGGCTACCACGCTGGGTGCTGCAAGCATCCTCGCACCGGGCTGGGCGCACTGGTCGATCGGCGACCTCGTCGAGGGCGATGACGGCCCCGTGCGCGAGTGGAACGACGACGTTTTCGCCGCCTACCCCCTGCCCGGCGTTGACGGTGAGCCCGCACCGGTCTTCGCTGGCGGTTCGAACATCGGCATCTCTGCCAAGACTCAGCACCCTGAGCTCGCCAAAGATCTGATGCGCATCATCTTCTCCGAGGAGTACCAGACGATGCTCGGCAAGAACGGGCTCGGCCCGGCGAACCAGAAGTACGTCGGCTCGCTCGGTGACGACCAGTTCGCGAAGGCGCTCGTCGACTCGGCTTCGAACTCGAAGCTGACCCCGGCAGCACCCGGTTGGGCCGCGATCGAGGCGAAGAACATCATGGAGGAGTTCTTCTCGCAGATTCGCGACTCGAAGGATCTCGAGGCGCTCGCCGTCGAGACCAATGCGAAGCTCGACGCTCTGCTCAACCAGAGCTAAAGCACCACGCGCGGGGGCGGCCTTTCCGGGGTCGCCCCCGCGCCGATCCCACGCGCTATCGCTATTCTCAGCGGCCGCGCAATAGTGCACGAATTGCGCTCTCGATGAGATTCAGGGCGCAATTCGTGCACTATTACAGACGAATAAGATTCCACCAACCCCCGAACACCTCACTCACCGAAAGGCGGCAGCGTGGCAAAGCAACACCGCCCCCGCAGCGGCAGTCGGACTATTGCCCCCTATCTGCTGCTGATTCCCGCTATCGCCATCGTGGTGCTCGCGATGGGGTACCCAATCGTCTGGCAGCTCATTACTTCGATGCAGAAGTTCGGACTCGCTCAGCAGTTCGGCCAACCGCCCGAGTGGGTCTGGTTTGAAAACTACGTCACGCTCTTTGCCAACCCCGCCACGTGGGTCGTAGTCGGACGCTCGATCTTGTTCTGCCTCACCACCGCCGCGGTCACCATGGTCGTCGGCGTCGGCTTCGCTCTGCTGATGCGAGCCGTCAGCAGCGTCGTGCGGGTCATTCTGCAAATCGCCCTGCTGCTCGCTTGGGCAACCCCGGTCGTCGCCGCGATGACCATCTGGAACTGGATGTTCGACTGGGACCGCGGCCTCGTGAACTGGCTGCTCTCGGCTTTCGGCCTTCCCTTCAACGGCCACAACTGGCTGCAGAACCCCCTCTCGTTTTTCTTCGTCGCGCTGATCATCGTGGTCTGGATGAGCGTGCCTTTCGTGGCATTCTCGATCTATGCCGGCCTCACCCAGGTGCCAACCGAGGTGCTCGAGGCTGCGCAGATGGACGGCGCCACCGCGAGCCAGCGCCTGCGGCTCATCATTCTTCCCATCATCAAGCCCGTGCTCGGCATCGTCATGCTGCTGCAGATCATCTGGGATCTTCGCGTGTTCACGCAGATCAAGCTGCTGCAAGATCGTGGTTCAATCGCCAGTCAGACCGACGTGCTCGGCACCTACATCTTCCAGCTCGGCATCGGCTCAAGCGATTTCGCCATGGCAAGCGCGATGTCGATCTTCGTGCTCATTCTTACTGTGCTGTTGAGCTGGCCCTATGTTCGCAACCTGCTGAAGGAGGATGAGGCAGCATGAACGTTGCATCCCAGCTATCCGGCGGTCAGTCAGGCCCAACCACAGAACAGATGACAGCGCCCCTCAAGGTTGTGGCCCAGCGAGGCAAAAGCAGCCAGAAGCGCATCACGAAGATTCTGCTCAGCATCATCGGCGTGATCGTTGCCGCGGTCTGGGCGTTTCCCGTCTACTGGATGGTCAACTCCTCGCTGCTCCCGAGCGCCGTGCTCGAGCAACGCACCCCGACGCTGCTGCCATTCGGCGGCTCGTTCAAGAACTTCGCCGCGGTGTTCGAGAGCGGCACGTTTTTCAAATCGCTTGGGCTCAGCCTCGCGATCGCGAGCATCACCGTAGTGGTCTGCCTGCTGTTCGCATTCCTTGCGGCACTCGCGATCAGTCGTTTTCGTTTCAAGGGCCGCAAGAGCTTCGTGCTCGCCGTGCTCTTCATTCAGATGCTGCCTGCCGAGGGCATGTTCATCGCGCAGTACAAGCTGATGGGTTCAATCGGCCTGCTCAACTCGGTGATCGGCGTGAGCATCATCTACGTCGCCGCGGTCGTTCCTTTCACTATCTGGATGCTGCGCGGCTTCGTCGCCGGCGTGCCCGCCGATCTCGAAGAGGCCGCAATGGTCGACGGCCTCAGCCGCACCCAGGCTTTTCTGCGCATCACGTTTCCGCTCCTGGCTCCCGGCCTCGTTGCGAGCGGAGTGTACGCGTTTCTGCAGGCCTGGAACGAGTTCACCGTCGCGCTCGTGCTGCTCGATTCGAGCAACCGCACGCTCCCGCTCTGGCTACGCAGCTTTATCCAGGAATCGGCGAACCGCGCAATCGACTGGGGTGAGGTGATGGCCGCGTCGACAGTCGTCGCGGTTCCGGTGATCATCTTCTTCATGTTCGTACAGGGCCGCATGACGAGCGGCATGGTGAGCGGGGCGGTCAAGGGATGAGCGAGGAACGCGAGCTGCGCCGATCCTCTTCGCTTCAGAGAAAAGGATCAGCCGAACTGCGCCGCGACGTGCTTGCGACGCTGATGCCAGGCTTTGCGGGGCTCACCATGCCCGCGTGGGTGGCCGATTCGTTCGCCGAGGGTCTGCTCTCGGTTTGCGTCTATGGCGAGAACGTGCACGATGCGGCGCAGTTGCGCGCACTCGGTGCTGAACTGCGCGCAGCGTGTCCAGGGGCGCTCATCGCGATCGACGAGGAGGGCGGCGAGGTGACCCGCCTGCACTATCTCGAGGGCTCCCCCTATCCGGGTGCCGCGGTCATGGGTCGCATCGACGACGTCGAATACACCGAGCTCATCGGCGAGCGCGTGGGCCGCGACATTCTCTCTGCGGGCTTCAACCTCGCGCTCGGTCCGATCGCCGACGTCAATAGCAACCCGCTCAACCCTGTTA
Source organism: uncultured Leucobacter sp. (assembly GCA_937967375.1). Classification (GTDB taxonomy): domain Bacteria; phylum Actinomycetota; class Actinomycetes; order Actinomycetales; family Microbacteriaceae; genus Leucobacter. The sequence continues at coordinate 14,834 of CALCJF010000075.1, read as the reverse complement.
TCGGCACGCGCAGCTTTGCGGCCGACCCTCAGCTCGCCTCGCGGCATGTCGCTGCATGGACACGCGGGCTGCAACGCACGGGCGCGCTCGCCTGCGCCAAACACTTTCCGGGCCACGGCGACACCGCACAGGATTCGCACCTCGCGCTGCCCACCGTCGATGCGCCGCGTGAGGTGCTCGAGCGGCGCGAACTGCCGCCGTTTCTCAGCGCCGTCAACGCGGGCGTCGCGTCGATCATGACCTCGCACATCCTGCTGCCGCAGGTCGACCCGACCGGACCCGCCACCTTCAGCCGACTCGTGCTGCAGGGCATGCTGCGCGACGAGATGGAGTTCGACGGCGTCATTATTTCTGATGCGCTCGACATGAAGGGCGCCTGCGGCGAGATCGGCATTCCCGCGGCTGCGGTGCGCGCGCTCGCCGCAGGCTGCGACCTGTTGTGCCTCGGAACCAACACCGGCACCGATCTGCTCGAAGAGATCGTGGCCGCCGTGATTGCCGCTGTCGAAAACGGCACCCTCAGCGAGGCGCGCCTGGCCGAGGCCGCGGGGCGGGTGCGGGCGATGCAGCCGAAAGGTGATGCCGTGGCCGCTTCGGCCTCGGTTCAAGGGCCGACCTTCTCTCAGGCAAGCGCTGAAGAACTCGCGAGGATCGCCGGCTCGTTCGACGGGCTCGGTGCCGCGCGCGACTGGCTTACGGCGCACCCAAACGCATCAGTGCTTCGCGTGGAGTCAGAGGCAAACATGGCCGTCGGCCACGCACCGTGGGGGCCGTTCGCGGCCGCGGCTGATCCTCTTCCCCATACCCAGCAGCAAGCTACCGCGTTCGCCGCACGCCCACAGGGTCAGCTCGGCGACTCGCGCCCCGCCGGCGCGGCTCCCGCCGGGGTTATTGCCATCGGGCGTGACATGCATCGCCTGCCAGAGGCCCGGGCGGCAATCGGCGCGCTCAGGGCGGCAGGCACGCCTATACTCTGCATTGAAATGGGCTGGCCCGGCGAGGGTGAGGCTCGGTCATATGCCGATCTCAGCTGCTACGGCTCATCGCGCCTCGTGGGCGCCGCACTGCTGTACCTCATTGAAGGAGAATCTGAATGATCACCGCAGACCAGGCGCAGCTCGGCGCAGCGCCCGCGACAGGTGACACCGGCACGCTCTATGTCGGCATGGACATCGGCGGCACGAAGACCGCAGCGGTCGTCATCGACGCCGCGGGCAGGCTCGGAGCCGAAATATTGCTGCCGACCGCGCAGGGCAACGACGGCGTATTGCGCACTGCCGAGGAGGCGATTGTTGCGCTCGCCGAGCAGACCGGCTGCGCCGTGGGCGACTTCGCAGCCGCGGGCATCGGTATTCCTGGCCAGGTCGATTCTGAGCACGGTGTGGTGCGTTACGCATACAACCTCAGCGTGCAATCGCTCGAGTTGGCCGCGCTGTTGCGCGAGCACACGGGCGTCGAGGTCGCGATCGAGAACGATGTCACCGCGGCGGCAGTAGGGGCAGCTCACCTGATGAAGCTGGACGGTTCTGTCGCCTACATCAACCTCGGCACCGGGCTCTCGGCCGGTATTGTCGTCGATGGCAAGCCCTGGCGTGGCTCGCAGGGGCTTGCAGGCGAGGTCGGCCACCTCGCGGCTGATCCTCGCGGCAGGCTCTGCCCTTGCGGGCAGCGCGGCTGCCTCGAGACAGTGGCGAGCGGTTCGGCGCTCAAGGCGTACTGGCCGGCCGGTGGCGAGCACCCTGGCTGGGTGCTCGCGGCAGCCGTGGCAAGTGGCGACGCTGACGCGAAACTGGCTTTCGATCTGCTCGTCGAGGGTGCCGCTTCGACCGTGCGCGCCATGGGTGTCACGATTGCGCCAGAGACGGTGGTGATCGGTGGTGGGTTGCGCAAGATCGGCGCTCCGCTTATCGAGGGCATTCGCGAGCAGCTGCGGGCATGGGAGGCCGAGTCTCCCTTCTTGAGCGGCTTCACGCTCTCGCAGCGTCTGGAAGTGCTTCCCGAGGGCATGCCCGCTGCGACGGTCGGCGCCGCGCTCTCGCCCCGGGTGTAGCGGCCACGGGCGATACCCGGGCAGCGGGCCGTCATACGTTTTCCCTGCAATCACGGTGAAGTTCGAACGAACAGCAACAAACAGGCTTGCACTCCCCCCGCGAAACGTTAGCCTGGAGGTATGAACGCGATCCGACTCGAAGAACTCTCGGCAGCGACGATCGTCGCGGTGAACCGACTCGGCCTCAAGCCTGGCCAAGAGCAGTTCGTCAGCCCGGTGTCATATTCGGCCGCGGCGGCGGTGACGCCCGCGCACTCGGCCTGGCAGCGAGTCGTGCTCGACGACGATCGCGTTGTCGGCTTTATTCACGGCAACTTCGACCCTGACGCGCAGCAAGAGGAGTTTCGCGCGGCACTCTGGCGCATCAACGTTGACGCAGATGCCCAGGGCAAGGGTGTCGGCACTTTCGCGGTGAACGCTCTCATCGATGAGGCGCGTCGTCGCGGCGTCGAGCGCCTCACCGTGCTCTGGGAACGCGGCGAGGACGGTCCCGAGTTGTTCTTTCTCGCTGTGGGCTTCGAACCGGTCGGCGAGACGCCGTATGGTGAAGTCATCGGCGCGATCAAGCTGTAAGTGACCCGGCTGGGTCCGAAAGGCCCAGGTCTTTCGGGGAATTCTCGCGGCGTCGCCGTCTCGGTCGGCTCGTCGATATCGTTCGGGCTGATCTACTTTCTGACGCCGCTGCTGCACCCGATGTCGGGCGAAGCGGTATGGGCAATGCGCGCGCTCGTTGCCGTGCCCTTTCTCACGATCGTGCTACTCGCATCACGCGACTGGCGGCTCGCAGCAGAGTTCGGGCACCGCATGCGTCGCAAACCGCTACTCGCGCTCGGAGCGCTCGCATCGGCTGCGCTGCTGAGCGCGCAACTCTGGGTGTTCGCGTGGGCCCCGCTCAATGGTCGGGCCATGCAGGTGGCGCTCGGCTACTTTCTCTTGCCGCTCGTGCTGGTGGTAGTCGGTCGATTTCTCTACAAGGATCGCATGGTCTGGTGGCAGTGGGCCGCGGCCGGCACCGCGCTCGTCGGCGTCATCTACGAGGTGATTCGTATCGGCGGCGTGAGCTGGGAGACCCTGCTCGTGGCACTCGGCTACCCGCTCTACTTCGTGCTGCGGCGCTCGATGGGCACGGGTCATGTAGGGGGCATGTGGTGGGACTTCGCGATCATGTTTCCATTCGCGGTCGCCGTCACCATCTGGTCGTTCACCGACGGCTCGTGGCTCGCATCGAACCCCGCTCTCTGGTGGGCCGCACCGAGCATCTCGCTGTTTGCGGCGTTCGCGCTACTTCTCTATATGGTTGCGTCTCGCCTGCTTTCAATGAGCATGTTCGGGCTGCTGAGCTATGTCGAGCCCGCAATGCTGCTGGTCGCCTCATTGCTGATCGGCGAGAGGATCGCTCCCGGCGAGTGGTTCACCTACGGGGCGATTTGGGCCGCGGTGCTGATTCTCGTCGCCGGCGGCGCCGCTGAGGTGCTTCGTGGTCGACGCCCCTAACCTTCAAGCCGACGCTCTGCCGTCAGCGATCACGCTCACTACTTTGACGGCGCAGCGAGTAGAGTGTCGTCATGCATGACGAGGCCCACACCCACGGCTACAGCGAGAACAAGACCGACTTGCTTAAGCGGCTGCGCCGCGCCGAGGGTCAGGTGCGTGGCATCCACCGCATGATCGAAGAAGACGAGTACTGCATCGACGTGATTACGCAGGTCTCAGCCGCAACGAAGGCACTCGAGCGCGTGGCGCTCGCTCTGCTCGATGACCACCTTGGCCACTGCGTTGCCGAGGCCGCGGCCGAGGGCGGCGAGGTGTCGGCTGCGAAACTGCAAGAGGCGTCGGCCGCAATTGCTCGGCTCGTGAGGTAGGCGAGCAACGCCAACGGCCGGCGCAGGTCTGCTGGCGCAGGTCTGCTGGCGCAGCAAACCTACTGATTGCGCGAAGAATCTACTGATGCGAAAGCGCCGCGTGCCCCTCGAAATCTGACTGCACCAGAATCGGCAGGTGGTCACTCGTGCCCCGGTCGAGCGTGCGCACCGAATCGATGCGAAACCCAGACGAGGTCGCGAAGTCGTAGTGGCCGCGAAACATCTTGTAACGAGTGTAGGTGCGCTTATCGCTGAGCGAGAGCTCGTAGCCCTCCCCGCTCACGTGTCGATCAAGCCGCGACTGAAAGACGGGGTAGTTGAAGTCGCCCACCATCAGCGCTGGCAGGCCGGGGCCGAGCGCGCGCAGCTCTGCGAGCGCCGCACTGATCTGGTGCCTGCGTAGCGAGTTCAGCGCCGTCAGCGGGGCGGCATGAAACGAGGCGGCGACCAGGTCGCGCCCGGTTTCACGATCATGCAAACGCGCGCCGAGCAGGCGCTCGTGTGCTGGCTGCAGCACGCGGTCGTGCAGTGACTTTTTGAGCTGAAAGGTGTGTGCTGCACGCACGTGAAAGCGATCCTCGCTCACATACATCGCAAGCCCAAGCCGGTTCTTCTCCGTGGCGTGCACGAGGTGCATGTGCCCGAGTTTCGCCGGAAGCGCGACCGAGTCAGCCTCCTGCAAGCAGAGAATGTCAGTCTCGTGCTTCTCGACCAGGTCACCGAGCTCGCCGAGCGCACGGTTCTTGCGGAGGTTGTAGCTGATGGTTTTCACTCGCCATCCCTTCCAGGGGCACGATCCTCACCCATGGCACAACCCTATGCCCGATTGCTGGGCGCGCGGTGCAGGTCGCAAAGTTCGAGAGTCACCGAAGCTATGCGCCGAACACATCGTGAATGCGCAGGGCGAGCGCGACTTCGAGAGGATCGGGTTGCGCAGCCCCATGCTGCTCCTCTTCGAAGCGCGCAACTCGGTGCCTCACGGTGTTTCGATGCACCCCGGTGAGCACGGCAGTGCGCGAGTAGTTCTGCCCCGAGGCGAAGAAGACCCTGAGCGTCTCGCGCACCGCACTGTTTGCTTCGCCCGCGCCGGCGTAGCGCCCGAGCACTCGTCGCATCCATCTCACGGATTCGCCCTGATCCTTGAGCAGGATCGAGGTGAGCGCAACGTTCGGGTCTGAGTCAGCAACTACCGGAGCCTGGCGATATCGATTCGATGAGAGCGCAACATGCCAGGCCCCTACTGCCTGCTGATGTGAGAGCCGAAACCCGTCTATGCCCGGCTCGATACCCCCGAGCGAGAGCCGCACGCCGGGAGCCTTCGCAACCACCTCATCAATGCTCGCGCGAATCGTCGATGGCAGTTCGGCCACGGGCATCGACGCCCACGCCCAGGCTGTGGTGCGATCCACCGCGCTGATAAGCGGCGCGCGCGGCGACCCGAGCAACGCGGCGACCTGGCGCACGAGACGATCGAGGCGTTGCTGCGCCGGGGCACCGCCTGACGGATCCTCAAACCAAGCGACCATTGCGAGGTGTCGCTGTTCGAGGTCGTAGTGGGTCTCAACGGCGAAGCTCTGCGGCGAGACGGTGTCGCCACGAATTACTTTGAGAATGCTCGCGGTATTGGTAGTCGCACGCGCCGACCACCACCGGCGGTGCTCGGTGCCGTACTCCTCGGTGATTCGCTGCAGCATCCAGTCGATGTAGCTGTGAATTGTGTTGGCGAGCCCTCGCACGAGCTCCAGGCGGCGCCCGTCGGGCAGCTCGAGTCGCTCGACCTCGTCCATCGCGATGCGTAGCAGCATGCTTTGCCCGAGATAGTAGGCGCGGGTGAGCGATGAGAGCGGGATGTCTCGCTGCGCGAGGCGGATCGCGTATTCGACGGCTGCGGTCGGCGGTTTGAGCGACTGCAGGTCGATGTCGTTGATCAGCATGTGGAAGATGGTCGAGAGGTTGCTCTCGATGCTGGCCTGCAGCAGTTCGAGCAGCTGCTGATCGCCCTGCAGCGAATCGATACTGCCCGCCAGCAGGTCTCGCATCTGCATCGCTATGTCGGGGTGGTCATGCTCGACCCTGATCACCACCTGACGCAGTTGCTCGCGTGCCTCGTCGCTCCCCACGGTCACCGCCCCAGTGCGGTGACCGTGCTCGTCACCGCAACCTCTACCGGTGCCGCCTCGCGGCGCATGCGGGGCTTGTCGACCTTTCCGACAGGGTTTCGCGGCAGCTCGCTCACGATGTTCACACGCACCGGAATCTTGATCTTGGCGAGCAGGTCGCGGCAGTGCTCGATCAGTTGCTCTGCGGTGGTTGTGGCTCCCGGCATGAGTACGACCTCGGCCACCGGCACCTCGCCGAGCAGAGCGTGCGGCGCACCGATCACTGCGGCCTCAAGCACTGCTTCGTGTTCGGCAAGCACGCCCTCGATCTCCTTCGGATAGATGTTCTCTCCCCCACGAATGATCATGTCTTTGATGCGATCGACGATCGAGAGGTAGCCGTCTTCGTCGAGCACGCCCACATCGCCTGTGTGCAGCCAGCCGTTACGGATCGTCTCTGCCGTCGCGTCAGGCCGGCCAAGATAACCGCGCATGATGGTCGGGCCCGAGATCACTATCTCGCCGCGCTCCCCCGCCGGAACCGCGTTGCCCTGCGGATCGACGATCGCGATGCGCTGACCGCGCAGCGCTGGCCCAACCGTGCCGGGCTTACGCACCCCGACGACCGGGTTGCAGGTGCTCGCGCAGGTGGTCTCGGTGAGGCCGTAACCCTCCACCAACGAGATGCCATAGCGCTGCTCAATGCGTTCGAGCAGTTCCTTCGAGACCGGGGCCGCACCGCAGATCGCGAAGCGCAGCGAACTCGCGTCGAACGTGGTGTTCTCTGGCAGCTCGGCGAGCCTCGCGTAGATGGCTGGCACCGCCGAGAAATAGGTGGGCCTGAACCGTTCAATCGCTGCAAGGAAGGTGTCGGGGGCGAATCGGTCGAGCACCGTTACGCGGCCGCCGACCGACATCGGAGTGAGAAAGCTCACCATGATCGAGTTCACGTGAAAGAGCGGCAGCACGAGCAGTGCGTGATCGTCGGCGCTCAACGCGAAAGTATCGACCATCTGCTCTGTCATAGCAAGCGCATTGGCGTGATCGAGCATGACGCCCTTCGGCTGCCCGGTCGAACCACTTGTGTAGACCAGCAGAGCGAGCTGGCCTAGCGCAATCTCGGGATCGGGCACCGCAAGCTCGGGCCGATCTCGCATCTGCTCGGGCGTGATGAGGTCAATGCCCGAGACTGTTCCCGGCAGCGCGAGCAGCAACTTTGCTCCGGAATCGGCGAGTTGGTAGTCGAGCTCGCGTGCGGTGAAGGTCGGGTTGATCGGGGTGGCCGCGGCACCGACTCGCCAGGCGCCGAGAATGCCGATGAGCAGCTCGAGGCTGTTCGGCAGCATGACGGCCAGCACGTCACCCTCGCCGACGCCGCGCTCGGCGAGCTGCTCGGCGAAGGCTGCGGCACGATCCTCGACCTCTCGATAGCTGAACACACGGTTCGCATCGCCCATGCACGGGCGATCGCTCGCGGCAGCAGGTGACTTCCAGGGGAGGTAGCTGAGCAGCATGTCTGTCCTTTCGCACGAAGTCGCCTTCGACTCGTGGGTAGCGCCGAGCGTACTACGGGCTGACCGCGATGAACCCCTTGCATCATGGCACATCTTGCGAGACTGATTGTGCAACTTGCACAAGCCTGGCGGCCTGCCTAGGAGAGGCGCAACGCCCGGTTCGCGGCGTTGAAGCCGCCCATCCCATGAATGCCGGGGCCTGGCGGTGTCGCGGCAGAGCACAGATACACTCCCGGCACGCCGGTATCGTACGGCTGGGCGGTGATCCTCGGCCCGAGCAAGAACTGCGTCGGCGACTTCGCTCCGGTCAGAATGTCGCCACCGATAAAGTTCGGGTTCTCGGCTTCGGCCTCGGCCGTGCTACGCGAGCGCACAGCTACGATGCGGTCGCACACACCGGGCGCGAAACGCTCGATCTGCGCGATCACTTGTTCAGTCGCGTCACCCGGATAGCCGTATGGCACGTGCGCATAAGCATACACGGGCACGAGATTACCGCTTGTTCGAGAGGGATCGGCGACGTACTGCTGCCCGACTAACACAAACGGCCGCTGCGGCATGCGCCCTGCACCGACCTCGCGCTCGGCAGCAATGATCTCTTTGGCCGTGCCGCCGAGATGCACGGTGCCGGCTTTCGCGACCTCGGGGTTACTCCAGGGAATACCGCCCTCGACTGCAAGGTCGACCTTGAACGCTGCCGGCCCGGGCTTGAAACGGCGGTAGGCTCGGCGCGGGCCCCGAGGCTGGTGCTCGGCCAGAATTCCGGCTGCGATATGAGGATGCACATCGAGCATGACAATGTCGTGCCGGGGCAACTCGTGCAGGCGGGTGATCCTCTGCCCCGTTTCGAACCGCACCCCCATGCCACGCAGCATCGCGATGCTTGCCTCGGTGAAGTGCCCGGTACCGCCGCGGATCACCGGCCATCCGACCGCGTGCCCCGCAGCAATGATGCCCGCGCCGATGCCCGTCACAAGCGGCAGGGTGAGCGGCTGAAACGCGTGCGCCGCAACCCCCATGAAGAGCGCTCGCGCTTTTTCGGTGCGCAGCGTTTTCGCAACGAGCGCCGGCGACGGGCCCGCCACGAGTCCGAATCTGGCGAGCAGCAACGGATGCCTAGGAACACGCAACATCGGCGCCATAATGCCCGGTGCCAGCTTGCCGAACGCCCGCGACGGCGGGCCGAACATCGACGCCCACCTGCGCCCATCGGCGCCGAGGCCGACCGCGGTCTCGCCGACCGAGGTCGACAGCAGGCCAGCGTCACCGTCATCGAGCGGGTGCGCGGCATCGTAGGGCGCATACGCCCATTCGACCCCCATCGCCTCGAGATCGAGGCTCTGAAAGTATGCCGACCCAGGTGCCATCGGATGCACCGCGGCGCAGTGATCCTGCAGCAACCCGGCAATGGGCGATTCGTTGCTGCGAGCGCCGCCGCCGAGATGGTCGGATGCCTCGATCACCGTCACCTCGACGCCGGCCCTCGCGAGCACGGTGGCGGCAGCGAGTCCGTTGGGCCCGCTGCCGACCACTACTGCGGTTGTCATGTGTTCGACGCTACCGCTCGCCCGCCTCGTGCGCACTTGCGCCAGCCGGTTCGGCTGCCGCCTGCTCGACCGCTTCCTCGGCCTGACCGACCACGCGAGCGACGGCAGTGTCTGTCGCCTGCCAGAACTCGGGCTTGCGCTCGAGATCGAACACGGGCCACTCTGCGTTGGGGCGATGGTAGGTTTCGGGCAGCGAGATGGGTCCGTTCTGCAGCCAGGGCTGCTGATCCACCATCTCGGCGACGTTCCAAGTACCCTCGGCGAGCACGCCGATAGCGGCGTCGACAAGCTTCCACTCTTGCGTGCCCTTGTGAATCGGCTGCGATTCCACGAACGCAACGATAAGTTCGCCGGGCTCGAAGTGGCACTTCTCTTGCAGCGCTGGCAAGATTTGGTAGCCATGCATGTGCGCGTCGCCGAAGTTGAATCCGGTGAGCGAGTTGCAGAGAAACTCGCCCTCGCGAATCGTTCGCGACTCGACATCGGGCAGATAGGTGTAGAGCATCGAAAAGAGGCCCTTACCCTGGCTCTGCGTCGAGCGCCATGCGATGGTCTGCTGCAGTGTGATCTCTGCGGCGACGTATGGAATACCCATGCCCTGCAGCTGATCGACCTGGTTCGTCGTGGGCCTCGTGATCGCGTTCAGCTTTGCCTCAGCGCCCGGGGTGAACGAGAACAGCGCGGTCGCCCAGTTACCCGAGTACTGACGAAGCGACGGCAGAAACGAGACCTTATCCGGGCGCAGGTTGCCGAGAATCGGGAAGAAGAGCAGAATCGCGAGCACGGCGATCAGCAGCAGCGGGCTCGAGAAGTCGCCGACCGAGAACCCCTGCTGTGCCGGGAACCCGATGAAGAGCGCGAACGCGAGATAGCCAAACAACACGTTCCACTCAAGCGGCACCGCAAGCGGGAACGTCGAGATGATGAAGAAGCAGAAGCAGGCCATGAGAATTGCCGCAGCCCATGTCGCCACGCTGTTCGTCGCGAACAGCAGCGTCAGCGGTGCCGCGATCTCGACAATCGTGCCGAGCACGTGCGCGGTCAGGCTCGCGGCCTTCGAGGGGCGCATGTCGTTCGGAAAGCTACGGTACATAGAGCGCTTGAGCCACTTCGGCGCCCAGAACGGGGTGTTGCTGATCATCGGTGGAATCACCAGCGTGAAGTGGCGCCCAAACTTGCCGACCGCGGCTCCCACCCATGAGGTGACGATCGCGAGCTTGCCCGCGATGATCATGTCGGCGAACGTGCCAACGATCGGCAGCACTGCGAAGAAGAAAAAGAGTGGCAGGTACTGCTCGGCGCGAGCGGCAAGGAAGAAGATCTTGTCGCGCAAACCAAGAAGCAGCCAGAAGACGAGTGCAGCAGCGAGAGGAATCGCGCTAACCAGCCCGTGACCGGGCTTGCCCCAGGTCTCTGTCATCCAGGCGCTGACCTCTGCGTTCGGCACACCAGGCAGCACAAGGGCCACTACAAGCGAGGCGAGAAAAGCGTAGTAGAGCGCGACATCGAAGCCGGTACGAGAGTGGCCAGCTGTTCCTGGCACCCAGGAGAACGGGCGCATGCGAATCGTGCCGACCTTCGAGTAGAAGAGAAAGCCGCCCATCATCGGCTTGAATTTGCCCGCCAGCGGCCCCCACGAGCCGGCAAGGTTCATCGCCTCGAGCAGCACTGTCCAGACCACGAGGCGCTGGTACACGATCGGGTCATTCCACCAGACGCTCACCTCCCAGAACGCAGAGACGCCGATCGTTGCGACCGCGACGCCTGCGAGCGCATACAGCACGACAATCTTGAAGATGTAGATCACATTGATGTTGCGCGCGGTGCCGAAGCCGTACTCGCCCCAGTGCTGCGCGAGTGTGCGCATGCGTGTCTGCAGTGGTGAGTTCAAGAACGCCGCCGGGTCTACCGGCGGAAAGTTCCCTTCTTTGAAGCCCATGTCATCTCCTTTGGTGCAGGGTTGTGGGTGATGAATGCGCTGTGCTCGCATTCGGCGACAGGACATCGCCCCACTATTGCCGGTCATCTTTGACACGGCGAGGGCTCAGATTGTGTCGCGTGCTGACAAGTTTCGGCGAGGATCACCCGGAGCCGATGTACTTTGCCGTACATCTTGTGCGCGTCCATTGTGCAGTCTGCACTGGGCAGCACCCAGCACCCAGCACCCAGCACCCAGCGCCCAGGCCGTTATGGGCACCTGGCGCCCTGCCCGCGATTCCAGGCACCCGGCGCCCACCGCTAGCTATCCGAACCCGGCACTCGACCCAGCTCGGTTTACCGCCACGTTCGCCTCCCTCCAACTCGACAGACAGCCAGCAAGTGCCGTCTTCCAAGTTTTATGCGACACTTACTGGCTGTCTGTGTGCCCTCTGATTCGGTTAACGACCAACGGCCCTCCTAACTGCCCCGCTAAATCGTGAAGCTGCCCGCCTTCCAGCCTCGGCCGTTCAGAGCTTTCGCTACGCGCCCGACCACTACCTGCGGGCGGCCAGACAGCGCTTTCGTCACCTGAACGATCTCCCACCCGCACTCACGCAGCGCTTCAATACGCTCAACGTCTTCGGCGTACCTCTCGCTGTGCTGGACGCCCTGATACTCGACTCCGACTTTGAATTCCCGGTACGCCAGATCGAGACATGCGAGAAACCAGCCGTCGTCACTGAAAACGTCAACGTTTAACTCAGGCTCGGGCAAGCCGGCAAGCACCAGATCCAGTCGAGTCTTCGACTCTCGCGGTGACCAGGAGTCTTCGCGCACGAATTGCAACGCTTGCCGTAAGCGCGCAATACCGACCCAGCGGCCGAGATCCACCGCTTCTGCAAGCTGCGTGATCGTCGAAAGCGGAGGCTGTCCGACGTTACGTCGCCCATACCCAGGTCGATACATTCTGGCGAAGTAATCGCCGAGCGCGACCAGATCGGCAAACGGCAGACGGCCAGAGGTCGCGAAGGTGAGGGCCGGGGAGGTAAGGGCGAATCCATCGATGTCTGCAGTCGATGCGCGGCTCAACGCGAAGTTGTGCCCGGTTACGCCAGCGATGCGCGGGGTGCGCTGTGGCTCAATCACCCCTACGTGTAGGTCTGGATCGCGTCGATACGGCATGGGAGCGCCCCAGAGCAGTGCGGCACTGCGGTGGCTCAGAAACTGCCCCTCTACCAGCCTTCTGCCGAGCGCGCGAATGAGGGTGAGTTCTCGTTCAAGAGCCCGCTCGTAGGCATCGCGCGGCGGTGGTGACAGCGGTGCAATCGCTATTCGTGCGCCACGAAAAGGGCGCTGCAGATCAGCGGCCCGCAGCCTGCGCTTGCTCACGCCCAAGTTGCGCGCTGCGCGCACCGAGAACTCGGAAGTCAGCTCATCGGGAAGGTGTGACGGCTTCATGCATTCGAGTGTGTATCAAGGTCACCTCTCAAAAACAGTTATCCACAAAGCACGGCGCGAAGCGGCAGAAGTCACGGGATGTGAGCGACAAGTTGCTGGCGGCCTGACGCACAAGGCGAGTGCGGCGGCGTGTGCACGCGCCGCCGCTCGCAGCGCCATTCGTCGCAGCGGCACGCGTCAGAGCGCCACGCGTCAGAGCGCCAGACAGCCAGTAGGTGTCGCTTGGCGAGTGCGAATGCGACACCTACTGGCTGTCTGCGAAGCGAATCGGCACAGCCACGATCTGCGCAGAGGGCGCCCGGGGATTTGGGGGTTCGGGGGTTCGGGGGTCAGGCAACCCCGAGCGCTCGCGCAATCAGCAGCAGTTGCACCTCATTGGTGCCCTCGCCGATCTCGAGAATCTTCGAGTCACGGTAGTGGCGCGCGACGGGGAACTCGTTCATGAAGCCGTTGCCACCGAAGATCTGCGTCGCGTCGCGGGCATTGTCCATTGCCGCATCACTCGCGGTGAGCTTCGCGAGCGCCGCTTCAGTCTTGAACGGCTTGCCCGCGTCACGCAGGCGTGCCGCATAGTGCCACGCGAGGCGCGCACCGTGCACTCGCTGCTGCATACGAGCGAGCATGAACTGAATGCCCTGGCGCGTCGCAAGCGATGAACCGAACACTGTGCGCGACTTCGAGTACTCGACGGCGGCCTCGAGGCATCCCTCTGCGGCTCCCGTCGAGAGCGCCGCGATCGCGATGCGACCCTCGTCGAGAATGTGCAGGAAGTTCGCGAAGCCGCGGCCGCGCTGGCCCACGAGGTTTGCCGCCGGCACCCGAACGTTGTCGAACGTCAGCGGGTGCGTATCTGATGCGTGCCAGCCGAGCTTGTCGTAGGCAGGTTCGACGGTAAAGCCCGGGGTGCCATTCGGCACGAGGATCGTCGAGATCTCTTTGCGGCCGTCTGTTTCTCCAGTGACGGCGGTAGCCGTGACGAACCGCGTGATCGGGGTGCCCGAGTTCGTGATGAACTGCTTCGATCCATTGATCACCCACTCGTCGCCCTCGAGTCGCGCCGTCGTGCGGGTCGCACCCGCGTCGCTGCCAGCTTCGGGCTCGGTCAAGCCGAAGCCCGCAAGCGCCTTGCCGGCCAGCAGATCTGGCAGGTACTCGGCCTTCTGATCCTCGTTTCCGAAACGATAGATCGGCATGGCTCCGAGACTCACACCCGCCTCGAGCGTGATCGCGATCGACTGGTCGACACGGCCGAGCGCCTCGAGAGCGATGCAGAGCGCGAAGTAGTCGCCGCCCTGGCCGCCGTACTCCTCAGCGAAGGGCAAACCGAACAAACCGAGCTCGCCCATACCTGCAACGACGTCCATGTTGAGGGTGTGCGTGCGGTCTGCCTCGTATGCCTGCGGTGCTACGACACCCTCGGCAAACTCGCGAACCATGTCGGCAAGCGCCGACTCCTCTTCGCTCAGGTTGAAGTGCTCCATTGCGGCTCCCAATTATTGATGAGTAACTGAAGTACACGGTAACTCACAAATTTTCAGAGATCAAGCAAATCTAGGTAGTGATTTTTCGATTACTATGCAGTAATCTAAATCGCAAAGCAGCGGCTCTTTCGGTCGAAATGTCGGTAGCTACCGGCAGCACAACAGCCACGAACCGCACGCAGAGCATCACCCGCCCGGGTTCAACGAGGAGGCACCGTGGCACCCACATACCAGGAGCTCGTCGAGCAGCTGCGCGAGCGTCGCGCCGCTGCCGCGCTCGGCGGTCCCGAGAAGTCGCGCGAGCGTCACGTTGCTCGCGGCAAGCTGCTTGCGCGCGAGCGCGTCGACCGCCTGCTCGACACCGGCAGCCCCTTCCTCGAGCTCGCCCCTCTTGCCGGCTACGACATGTATGAGGGCGACGCCCCAAGCGCGGGGGTTATCACCGGCATCGGGCTGATCCACGGCCGGCAAGTCATGATCGTCGCGAACGACGCAACGGTGAAGGGCGGCACGTACTACCCGATCACGGTGAAGAAGCACCTGCGCGCGCAAGAGGTTGCCGCCGAGAACCGCTTGCCCTGCGTCTACCTCGTCGACTCGGGCGGCGCGTTTCTGCCGATGCAAGACGAAGTCTTTCCTGACCGCGAGCACTTCGGGCGCATCTTCTACAACCAGGCACGCATGTCGCGCGACGGTATTCCCCAGATCGCAGCGGTCGTGGGATCGAGCACGGCCGGCGGAGCGTACGTGCCTGCGATGAGCGACGAGACCGTCATCGTGCGTAACCAGGGCACCATCTTTCTCGGCGGCCCCCCGCTCGTGAAGGCGGCCACCGGTGAGGTCGTCACTGCCGAGGATCTGGGCGGCGGCGAAGTGCACACCCGCGTCTCGGGTGTCGCAGAT
>CALCJF010000074.1 GCA_937967375.1 uncultured Leucobacter sp. | reverse complement strand
CGACCACCGAGATCTACACTCTTTCCCTACACGACGCTCTTCCGATCTACGGGCAAACAGCATTTCTGGCGGCACGATCTCGTGCACGGCCGCTACGCCCGCGTCGTTTCGAGCGTCGCGGTAGTGGAACGGTTCGCCGAGCAGCCGCCCCTCGCGAAAGAGGCCGTAGTCGACGGCCCACGAGTCGATGCCGACACTGAGAATCTCGCCCGGAGCCTCACGCTCTGCGGCAGCGAGGCCGAGCAGCACTTCACGGTAGAGCCCGAGCAGGTTCCAGTGCAGGCCGTCGCTCGTGCGCACGGGGTCGTTCGCAAAGCGCGCGATGTGCTTCGTCTCGAGCACCGTGCCGTGTTCGCCGGGCACGAGGCGACCGAGGATCACGCGCCCGCTGGTCGCGCCCAGATCGACCGCGACGACGGCGCCGCGGCTCGCCGCCGCAGCCCCGGACCCGGGAGCCCGATGCTCGCTCATCGCAAGAACGCCGCCGCTACGCCGGAATCGACCGGAATGTGCAGGCCCGTAGTGCGAGAGAGCTCGGGGCCTGTGAGCACGTAGACTGCATCCGCGACGTTCTCGGGCACGACCTCGCGCTTCAAGATGGTGCGGTTCGCATAGAACTGGCCGAGATCCTCTTCTTTGACGCCATAGGTGGCGGCACGATTCGCGCCCCAACCGCTCGCGAAGATGCCTGAGCCGCGCACGACACCGTCGGGGTTGATGCCGTTGACGCGAACGCCGTGCTCGCCGAGCTCGACCGCGAGCAGGCGAACCTGATGCGCCTGGTCGGCCTTCGTCGCCGAGTAAGCGATGTTGTTGGGGCCCGCGAAGACGCTGTTCTTCGACGAGATGTAGATGATGTCGCCTCCCATTCCCTGCGCGATGAGCGCGCGGGCCGCGGCCTGCGAGACGAGAAACGAGCCCTTCGCCATGACGTCGTGCTGCAGGTTCCAGTCAGCCTCGGTTGTTTCGAGCAGCGGCTTCGAGAGCGAGAGGCCCGCGTTGTTCACCACGAGATCGACGCCTCCGAAGGCGAGCACTGCCGCGTCGATCGCCGCCTGCACTGCTGCGGCATCGGCGACGTTCGCCGCGACACCGATGGCGACGTCACTGTTTCCGAGTTCGGCAGCGGCTGCCTGCGCCTTTTCGAGGTCGAGGTCTGCGACGATCACGCAGGCACCTTCGACGGCAAGGCGGGTGGCGATCGCTTTGCCGATGCCCGAGGCTGCGCCCGTCACGAAGGCAATGCGGCCCTGGTGCGACTTCGGTTTTGGCATGCGCTGCAGCTTCGCCTCTTCGAGTGCCCAATATTCGATGCGAAACTTCTCTGCGTCGCTGATGGGAGCGTACGTCGAGAGCGCCTCTGCCCCGCGCATGACGTTGATGGCATTGACATAGAACTCGCCCGCGACCCGCGCGGTCTGCTTGTTCGCGCCGAAACTGAACATGCCGACGCCCGGCACGAGCACGATGAGCGGGTCAGCGCCGCGCATCGGCGGGCTCTGCTCATCGGCGTACGCCTCGTAGTACGCACGGTATCCATCGCGGTACTCGGCGTGCAGTTGCTTCAGACGCTCGGTCTGCTCTTCGACCGAGGCGGTCGCTGGCAAGTCGAGCACCATCGGTTTGACTTTGGTGCGCAAGAAGTGGTCGGGGCAGCTCGTGCCGAGCTCGGCGAGCGGTGCGCACTTTTCGCGCGAGAGAAAGTCGAGCACCGCATCGCTGTCGGTGAAGTGACCGACCACGGGCTTGTCGTGCGACGCGAGACCGCGGATCAGCGGGGCGAGGTCCGCTGCCCGAGCGCGACGTTCTGCCTCGGGCAGCGCTTCGAAGCCGCTCACAACCGCGCCGAAGGGCTCGGCCGCGCCGTGCGCTTCGATGTAGGCGGCCGCGGTGTCGATGATCCAGAGCGAGTTCGCCTCGCACGCTTCGCTCGTTTCGCCCCATGCGGTGATGCCGTGGCCGCCGAGAATGCAGCCGATGGCCCTCGGGTTCGCCTCTTGAATCGCCTTGATGTCGAGCCCCAGCTGAAAGCCCGGGCGTCGCCACGGCACCCAGACGACCTTCTCGCCAAAGATCTTCGCGGTGAGCGCCTCACCGTCGGCTGCAGTCGCGATCGCGATGCCCGAATCGGGGTGCAGGTGATCGACGTGCGGCATGTTCACGAGGCCGTGCATCGCGGTGTCGATGCTCGGCGCTGCCCCACCCTTGCCGTGCAGGCAGTAGTCGAACGCGGCGACCATCTCGTCTTCGCGGTCGACGCCAGGGTAGACGTCGACGAGCGCGCGCATCCTGTCAAGGCGAAGCGTCGATAGCCCCGCCTCGGTCAGCGTGCCGAGGTCACCGCCCGAGCCCTTCACCCAGAGCAGCTCGACGTCTTCGCCCGTGACCGGGTCGCGCTCGAGCCCCTTCGCCGAAGTATTGCCGCCCGCAAAGTTCGTGTTCTTCCTATCGGCGCCGAGCCGATTCGAACGGGCGATGAGTTGCTCTGGGGTGCGCATGGGGTCTCCTGTGGTTCGCTGCGAGGCGTGCTTGATAGTTCGAGGATCGGCGCCTACGCGCCCCAGCTCGATTGCGTGCCACCGACGCGGTCGGCGATGATCTGTTCGCGATAACCCGAGGCTGCATAGGCCGCCATCGGATCGGCCGCAAGGCCGCGCGACTCGCGCCACTCGGCAAGCGCGGGACGCACGTCAGTCTGGAAGGCGTCCATGAAGATCGCATTCGCGCCGAGCACGTCGCCGGCCTGCTGCGCGGCGGCGAGCGCATCGCGGTCGACGAGCAGCGCCCGCACGGCCATCTCTTGCACGTTCAGCACCGAGCGAATCTGGCCCGGAATCTTGTCTTCGATGTTGTGGCACTGATCGAGCATGAAGGCGACCGGAGTGCCCTCGTCGAGACCGCCGCCGCGAACCACCTCGAAGAGAATGCGAAACAGCTGAAACGGGTCGGCAGCGCCCACGATGAGGTCATCGTCGGCGTAGAAGCGCGAGTTGAAGTCGAACGACCCGAGCTTGCCGAGACGCAGCAGCTGCATCACGATGAACTCGATGTTGGTGCCGGGCGCGTGATGGCCGGTGTCGAGGCACACCATCGCCTTCTCGCCGAGCGCGCTCACCTGCGCGTATGAGGTGCCCCAGTCGGGCACGTCGGTGTGGTAGAACGCGGGCTCGAAGAACTTGTACTCGAGCACCAGCCGCTGATCCTCGCTCAGGCGCGCGTAGATCTCGCTGAGCGACTCGTGCAGCAGATCTTGGCGGGTGCGCATATCGGCCTGACCCGGGTAGTTCGAACCATCGGCCAGCCAGATCTTGAGGTCGCGCGAACCCGTCGCATCCATCACGTCGATGCAGGCGAGGTGGTGATCGATTGCCTTGCGGCGAATCTTTGCGTCGATGTTGGTGAGCCCACCGAACTTGTAGTCGTCGTCTTGAAACGTGTTCGAGTTGATCGTGCCGATGCCGACGCCCTGATCCTTCGCGAAGGCGGCAAGCTCATCGTAGTCATCGACCAGATCCCACGGAATATGCAGCGACACCTCGGGTGCAAGACCGGTGTACTTGTGCACCTGCGCGGCGTCGGCGATCTTCTCGTGCGGGTTCCGCGGGGTGCCGGGCGTGCCGAACACCTTAAAGCGGGTGCCCGAGTTGCCGTATGCCCACGAAGGCACTTCGATGGCGAGCCGTTCAAGTACGGCCTGGACGCTGGGTGTCAGCAGGGTGCTCATGATGCAAATCTCGTTCTCTAGTGGTGAATTGACGTGTGTGAGGCTGCGGTCGCGAGATCGCTCAGCTGCCGGGCGATGCGAGCTGATCTTCGAGGTGAAACACCTCGTCAAGCTCGATGAAGCCTGTGTCGGGTGCTCCTACCAAGTCGGCGAAGAACGGCGCCATCTCGCTCTGCCAGCGAGCGTTCACTTCGGTCTCGGCCATCGCCGCCTGCAGCTCTGCGAGCGGCTTGTCGGCCTCGAGGTACCCGATCAACAGTCCGTCTGCTCGCATGAACAGCGAGTAGTTCTGCCAGCCTGTGTCGGCGAGGGCCTGCAGCATGTCGGGCCAGACTGCCGCGTGCCGCGCGCGGTACTCATCGATGCGTTCAGGCCTCACCTGTAGCTGAAAGCAGTAGCGTCGCATGCTCAAACCTCCCGGTAGTCAATACCGAGCAGCGATGCCGCGGCCTTGAAGGTTTCGGCGTGGTGACCGATCGCGAGACTCCAGTGGTGACCAACCCCGGTTGCCGACCACTCGTCGACCCATTCGCCGGGATCACGGTCGAAGTCGACGCGGCTCGTGGTGTTGCCGATCGCGAGTAGCGGGCCGGGCACGGTCGTGCCCTCTGAAGCGATGAACGAGAGCGTGCCGTCTGCGTCCTGGCCGAGGCCGAGCAGCGTGACCGGCCCGTGCTGCACGTCGAACTCGACCGAGACGCCCCAGCCACGCTTGCCGTGGTACACGCCGAGGCCGCGCAGTAGCGGGTCGCGCGCCGACACGGTGAGGTGGGCGGGCCCATCGTGCCCCATCTCGACCACGTTGTCTTCGAAGTTCAGCGCCTGAATCTCACAGAAAGAGCCGCCGGCCCCGATCACCTGCGAGGCGAGCTGAGCCACTGTCGTGCGCAGTTCGAACTCACCGGTGGCTGGGATGCCACGGGCGGTCAGCAAAGATGCGCCGAGGATCATGCCGGCCCCGAGGCGCTCGTGCTGTTCGCCAGCGAGCCCTCGGTGGTAGTAGGCAAGCGAGTCGATGTCGAAGTCGTCAACCAGGCGATCGAGACCGACCGAGACTCGGGCGCCCCACGAAAAGTCTTCTTCTTTCACCGAGTCATCGATCGTAAAGATCGCGCGCGCGAGGGCCATGCGCTCGGCGATCTCGGCGTCGGCCACCTCCTCAACGCGCACGCGAAGGTCGTCGAATTCGAGCACCTCGACGTGCGACCCAAAGGTCGTCGGCAGCAGCGTCAGATCGGTCGAGACATCGAGCATGCCAGGGTAGAGGTGCCCCATGAGGCCGTGCCGGGCATGCCGCAGCGCGGCGCGCACGTGCGCGGCGGCGATCCACTGCTCGATCCTCTGCCAAGCACGTTCTTGACGAAGCCAGCCCGACACCGAACGGAACGGAATGCCCGCGCGACGAAAGACGTTGCCGACTTCGGGAACGGGGCACTGGCCGCAATAGGCGAGCCACTCCCCTGTGCCGAAGTTCGCGTGATCCATCTTCTCGGTGGGCTGCAGATCGATCACGAGCACCGGCGCATTCGAGCGCTGCGCGATCGGCAGCACCATCGAGGCGGTGAGGTAAGTGGTGAGAAAGAGCACGATGAGGTCGCAGTCGGCCCTGCGAAGCTGCTCGGCAGCCTTCGCGCCCTCCTGCGCGTCCGAGATGAAACCGACATCAGTGACCTCGGCGTCCATTGCGGCGAAGCGCTCCGAGACGTACCGCGAAGACTCTTGCAGCTGCGGCAGCAACTGCGGAAACTGCGGCCAGTAGGTGCCGAGCCCGCCTGCGACCAACCCGATTCGCGGCTTGCGGCGAGCCTTCACGGGAAGCACATCGGCAATGGAGGTAGAGATCGACATGTCAGGTGCACCTTCTCTGCATAGGTTTCTCTGGGGGGTACGGGCCGCAGAAGCAGCCCCGCGGTGTTGGGGTGCGGGGCCGCCGCCGAGGGCGGCCCCGCCGCTACGGCTTAGAAGTCGTAGTCGTCGATGTTGTCGGCATTGAACACCGTCGGCGGGCCAACGATGATGAGGCCACCATCGCTCACCTCGCGCTCACCGAGGTCGCCTGCCTCAAACTTGTCGCCCGGCTTGCCGGTGATGGAGCCGTCTGCGAGCGCCTTGCCCGCGAACGCTGCGACGTAGCCGAGCTGGGCCGGATCCCACAGAGCGAACTCGGTGACAGTGCCGTCTTTCACGAACGGACGCATTTCGTTCGGCAGGCCGAGCCCGGTCAGCGCGACCTTGCCCTTGTATTCCGAGGTCGAGAGGTAGCGTGCCGTTGCCGCGATGCCGACCGTCGTGGGCGAGATGATGCCCTTGAGGTTCGGGTAGGCCTGCATCAAGCCCTGTGCCTCTTGGAACGACTTGGTGTCGTCGTCATCGCCGTAGACCTTTGTCACGAGTTTGATCTTCGAGTAGTCAGGATTCGAGGCGAGCTCTTCTTCCATGTACTTGATCCACTCGTTCTGGTTGGTGGCGTTCGCGGTAGCCGAGAGAATTGCGATCTCGCCCTCGCCGCCGATCTGCTGAGAGATGAGCTCAAGCTGGATCAGCGCAACATCCTTCGCCACCACCTGGCTGACGAATACGTCGCGGCAGTCGGGGTTGGTATCGGAGTCGAACGCGACAATCTTCGCGCCGCCCGAACGGGCCTCCTTGAGCGCGGGGCAGACGGCGTCGGGGTCGTTCGCCGCGATCACGATGACGTTGGTACCGGCCTGCGTCTCAGCGTTGATGAACGAGACCTGGCTCGATGCGCTGGCATCGAGCGGGCCGACCACCTGGCTGGCACCGAAGCCCGCAGCCTTCGCACCGTCTTCGCCGCCACCGAGCACGACATCGGTGTAGGGGTTGTTCAGCTGCTTCGGAATGAAGGTGATGCTGAGATCGCCCTCGGCCGAAGTGCCGCCATCAGATCCCCCGGATCCGCCAGAGGCGCATCCGGTGAGAGCGAGCGCGGCGGCGGTCAGCAGTGACCCGGCAACGACGAGTCCGCGTCGACTCCGCTTCATTGAGAGTTTCATTCTGGTTCCTTTCAAAGTGGCGTCAGTTTCAGCCGCCGTGGGTTCCTCGGTCTTAAGATCCGGGAAGTTCTTTTCGTATTCGTCTGTCGTGGGCAATCCGCTTGATTGCGGCACCGATACTCGGAGCGACCACAGAGGCGATGAGCAGGGCGCCCGTCACGATGATGAGCACGACGTCAGAGACCCGGCCGAGACGCAGCGCATAGTTGATGGTGCCGATCAGCATCACGCCGGCGAACACGCCAGGGATCGACCCTTTTCCGCCGAAGATCGACACACCACCGAGCAGCACTGCGGCAACAACCGTCAGCTCGAGGCCCGAAGCATTGTCAGACCGCGCGCTCGAGTAGCGCAGCGTCCAGTAGACGCCCGCCAGCGCAGACACGCCACCACTCGCCACGAACAGCCAGAACTTCGACTTCAGCACGTCGATGCCGACAAAGTTCGCGGCCTCCTTTGAATACCCCATCGCGTAGAGCCCCCGCCCAAACGGGGTGAAGTGCAGCAGCACGCCGAAGATTGCGATGATGAGCACCACCCCGATCATCACAGTCGGAATGCCTGTGGCCCCGAGCTTCGAGGTGAAGAATGCGTTGTACTCGGGCGGAAAGTTTGCAACCGCGTTATCGCCGATCACCACGAGCGCGAGGCCGCGAAAGAGCGCGAGGGTGCCGATGGTCACCGCGAGCGACGGCAGCCCGACAAAGCTAATCAGCACACCGTTGAAGGCGCCGGCGACGAGGCCGATGATGATCGAGAGACCGATCGCCACGGGCATGTCGAAGCCTGCGCCCCACATCACGCCGAGCGAGGCGCTGGTAAGGCCGGCGATCGAGGCCACAGACAGGTCGATCTCGCCGGTGATCACGATGAGCGTCATCGGCATCGCGATGAGCAGCACCGGAATCACGTCGAGCAGAAGAAAGCCGACGGTCACCGGCGACGCAAAGCGCGGCACGAAGGCAGAGAAAAGGATCACCGTGCCGAGCAGCAGATAGATCATTGTGGCGTCGCGGCTGAGCAGCAACCGGGCCATGCCGGTGCGTCCCTTGGGCTCTCCGGCGAGAGTCTTCGAACTGCTCGCGATCGTGAGCGATGCGGAGGTTTCTGTGTTCGTCATTTCTTCTCCTCCGTCGCAGCGCTCGTTTTCAACCGTTTCGCAGTGCGTAGCGCGGTAATTCGATCGATGAGGATCGCAACCAAGATGAGCACGCCGACAATTGCCTGCTGCCAGAACTTATCGACGCGCAGCGCAGTGAGAGCCCCTGTGATCGTGGTCAGGAGCAGCGCGCCGAGGCCCGCACCGATCACGGATCCACTGCCGCCGAAGATGGCGACGCCACCGACAACGGCCGCGGCAACGACATTCAGCTCCATACCAGTGCCGGTGGTGGCACCCACCGAGTTGAAGCGCGCCGCGTAGAGCACACCGGCGAGGCCCGCAAGCATGCCGTTCAGCAGGAAGGCCATGAAAACTCGGCGCCCGATCTTGATGCCAAACAGCTTCGCCGCATCGGGGTCAGAGCCGATGGCGTAAAGGTCACGCCCCGAACGAGCCCCGGCAAGATAGACGGCGAGCACCACGACAACGACGATGGCGATCAGGGTGATGATCGGAAACCCGAAGAGCGTGTCGACAGCGAGGGCACCAAACGCGTCAGGGCGGTCGTCGGCGAAGTACTGAGTGCCGCCCGCCCACCAGTTGTTGATGCCACGGTACACATAGAGCGTGCCGAGGGTGATCACGAGGGCCGGCACCTTCGCGACTGTGACCAGCAGCCCGTTGAACACCCCGAGCAGTGCCCCGAAGAGGATTCCGATGATGAACACCGCAAAGATCGGCATACCCTCGACCTTCGCGAAGAGCGTGCCCGTGCCGAAGGCGACGAGCCCAAGGATTGAACCCACCGAGAGGTCGATGTTTCTCGTGATGATCACGAGTGTCTGGCCAGCGGCCAGGATGATCATGATCGTCGCGTTCAGCAGGAGATCTTTTGTACCCTGCGGCGATAGAAAGAGCGGGTTCGCCATGTAGGTAAGGCCGACGAGCGCGATCAGTGCGATGGTGACAGGCAGCTCCCTGGCACGCAGCACCGAGCCGATACGGGAGCGGCGCGCAGGCGGGGCGGTCCGGTTCTCTACGGTCGTGCTCATGCTGCGGCTCCTTGTGTAGCGCTGACGGCTGCGTGCGTGGCGGCGTGCATGACGCTCTCGGGGGTCGCGTCAGCCCGGTCCAGCGTTGCGGTCACCCTGCCCTCGCACATCACGACCACCCGGTCGGCCATGCCGAGTACCTCGGGCAATTCGCTTGAGATCATGAGGATCGCAATACCCTGCGCGGCAAGATCTGAGATCAGGCGGTGCACCTCGGATTTCGTTCCCACGTCGATGCCGCGGGTCGGCTCATCAACTATGAGCAACTGAGGTTCGGTCGAGAGCCACTTCGCGAGCACCACCTTCTGCTGGTTGCCGCCGGAGAGCGTCGAGACCGGGTACTCCATCGATCCGGTCTTCACCTGCAGGCGATCGGACCAATCTCTCGCAAGCTGCTGCTCGCGGGCACCGCTGATCAGACCGAATCGCGCAAGTTTCTTGCGCAGCGCGAGGGTGGCATTCTTCGCAACCGAGAGTTCCATTACGAGCCCCTGCTTGCGGCGATCCTCTGGCACGAAGCCAAGGCCCGCGTCGATCGCACGCTGCACGCTGCGCTTCGCCAGGGTATTCCCGTTGACCGTGACCGAGCCCGAATCGTAGTTGTCGACGCCGAAGATCGCCCTCGCCACTTCAGATCGACCCGCGCCCACGAGCCCGGAAAGGCCGACGATCTCGCCCGCGCGAACTTCAAAGCTGACGTTCGAGAACACGCCCGCGCTCGAGAGGTTCTCAACCCGCAACACCGTTTCGCCGACCTCAGCATCTCCCTTCGGGAAAAGCTGATCAACGTCTCGGCCCACCATGAGCTTCACGATCCCCTCGACGGTCGCGTCGGCGGTGCGCACGGTCGAAATGTAGCGACCATCGCGCATGACCGTGATGCGATCCGTAAGCGCAAACACCTCCTCAAAGCGGTGCGAGATGAACATGATCGCCGCGCCCCGATCGCGCAGCGCACGGGCGACGGTGAACAGCCGCTCAACCTCGACGCCACTCAACGCAGCCGTGGGCTCGTCCATAATGAGCACGCGGGCATCCATTGAGATCGCCTTCGCAATTTCAATGATCTGCTGGTCGGCGATCGAGAGGCCCTCAGCGAGACGGTCGGGATTGATCGGTACGCCGAGCTGGGCGAAGAGCTCAGCTGCGCTCTCGCGCATCGCGGAGCGGCTGATCAGGCCGAGCTTGCCCTTCGGCTGCCTGCCAATGAAGATATTCTCGGCGACCGTGAGATCAGGAAAGAGCGTCGGCTCCTGGTAGATGACCGAGATGCCGGCGGCCTTGCTGTCGGCCACCGAGCGGAACGACTGCTTCTCGCCCGAGATGACGAACTCGCCCGCATCTGGGTGGTAAAGGCCAGCCAGAATCTTCACGAGGGTTGATTTGCCGGCTCCGTTCTCACCCACCAGCGCGTGAATCTCGCCCGCGTGCAACTCGATCGTTCCGTCGGCGAGAGCGACGACCGGCCCGAAGGTCTTGACCGCGCCGCGAAGCGCCAGAAAGGGATCGCCATCGGCCCGCGATGTCGGTGACTCCATAGTCGGTTGTCCTCTTCGTTGAGCAATACATGAAACGCACATAATCGACACTGTCAAAAATGAAACGATTCAAAATGGTCGGTGTCGCCAGAATAGAATGCTTTTAGTTTTCCTGTCAACTCCTTCGGCAGCTTATGAATTATTCGTTATTGAAGCGTTTCAATGATCAGATATAGAATTTCGACGACATAGCTCGTTTCAGCCGCCACTTCGACACCCATTCGACGGCGCGAGGAACGTTCCGCGATCGAGGAGGTGACCAGGTGGCATCAAGCATCCGCGACGTCGCGCGCGAGGCCGGCGTGTCCGTCGGCACAGTGTCGAATGTGCTCAACCGCCCTGAGAAGGTCTCCCCCGCGACAGTCGAGCGAGTACTCGCCGCTATCGAGCGTCTCGGTTTCGTTCGCAACGATGCGGCCCGGCAGCTTCGAGTTGGCCGAAGTCGATCCATCGGCATGGTCGTGCTCGACACTCGCAACCCGTTCTTCACAGATGTCGCTCACGGAGCGCAGGCGCAGGCGCTCTCCGACGGATACACCGTGCTGCTCGGCGGCAGCGACGAGGATTCGTCGCGCGAGGTCGCGTTGCTCGACCTGTTCGAGGAGCAGCGCGTGGCGGGGCTGCTCATCTCGCCGGTGCACACGGATCTCTCGCGGCTGTGGCGCCTGCGCGAGGCGGGAACTCCGGTCGTGCTCGTCGACCGCGGCAGCTCGGATCACTCGTTTTCTTCTGTCTCGGTCGATGATGTCGAGGGCGGCAGGATCGCGGCGCAGCACCTCGTTGATATTGGGCGCAGCCGCATCGGATTCATCGGTGGACCACTCGCGATCGAACAGGTGGCTCAGCGCCTTGAAGGCGCGCAGGCTGTGGTCTCGAAGTATCGGGGCGTGGCGCTCACGGTGTTTCAACCGCAAGCGCTCACCGTGCTCGAAGGGCGCCGCATCGGCGAAGAGATCGTCGCCATGCCAGCGGCCACCCGCCCAGATGCACTGTTTGCGGCGAATGATCTGCTCGCGCTCGGGGTGATCCAGGCGCTCGTCATGACCGGTTCGCTGCGCGTTCCTGAAGACATCGCGCTGGTCGGATACGACGACATCGACTTTGCAGGCGCCGCGGTGGTTCCGCTCAGTTCAGTGCGTCAGCCGGCCACCGAGATTGGCGCGACCGCGGTGAAGCTGCTCATGCACGAGGCTGACGGTGACCGGGGCCCCGAACAGGTGGTTTTCCAACCGACCCTCGTCTCGAGGGCGTCAACGCTGGGCTACGAGTAGCCGCACGCGGGCGACTCAGTCACCGACGCCCGCGCTCCGTGAGCCGCAGGTACCCGCTCAGAGCGGCGACCCCCTCTGCAGTGTGGGGCAGGCTGTCGCCCAGCCTGTCCGACGAAACGAGGTGGGCCGACCACTGGGCTCGGCTGATCGCCACGTTGAGCCGGTTCCGCATGAGCAAAAAGTCGAGCCCTCTTGGTACGTCGTCCCCGCTCGAGGCGGCGAGGCTGACTATCGCGACCGCGGCCTCCTGCCCCTGAAACTTGTCGACCGTGCCCACGCGCACCTCTTCGAGGCCGGCCTCGGCGAGAGCTTCGCTCAGGCACTCGACCTGCGCGTTGTAGGCCGCGACCACAATGACGTCTTGCTGCCCCATAGGCCGTGGGCGCTCACCCGGCTCATACAGGCTGCCGCCGAGAGCCCGACGCACAATGCCGACGACCTCGCTCGCCTCTTCGATCGAACTCGTAGAGTTGCCGAAGTGCGAGACCGGATGCCAGAAGAGCCCAGCCTCACTGAAGCCACGCACCTCCCGCAGTGAAGCGGTCGGATGCGCGTGCAACCGGTTGTCAT
>CALCJF010000073.1 GCA_937967375.1 uncultured Leucobacter sp. | reverse complement strand
GTTTCCACTCACGACATTCGCGAGTAGCGTCGCGTCGAGCCCGACCGCGCAATCGACCGCATCATTCAGCAGCGCTGGATCAGGCTCAGGGTCGTCGTTCTCATCGTTCAGCGGCGGCTCATCGGGCGGCGGCTTCTCAGGTGGAGGCGGCGGCGGAGGCGGCGGAGGCGGAGTCTAGGCGTCCTATTTCCAGCCGCTACGTTCGATCACGAGGTCGCCGATCGGGTTCACTCCGGGGCCCGCGGCAAGCGCGTGGCCGAGCAGCGCGTGCAGGCACTTGACGCGAGTCGGCATGCCCCCGGCGCTGATGCCTGCAATCTCGGGCACTTCGCCCACGCTGTCTCGATCCTCGATGTACTGCCGGTGCGCGGCCTCGTACTGAGCCCGCATCTCTTCGTCGGAGGCGAGCATCTCGTTGAACTCGACCATCATGCCGACCGCCTCGAGGCGCGACGCCGCAGCGACAGCCTCGGGGTGGCACAGGTAGTAGAACGTTGGAAACGGGCTGCCGTCAGGTAGGCGCGGCGCAGTCGCAACGACCGCTGGCGAGCCGTCGGATGCTCGCGCGGCAATGCCGATCACTCCCCTGGCCTCGCGGCCGAGTTGCTCGCTCACCGCGGCGATATCGGCCTCGGTGGGGGTCTCATACGGGGGTCTTGGCATTATTCGGTCTTTCCGTTCAGTTCTTCGGGGCTCGCGTTGGTGGTGCCTGCGGTCAGCGTCGAAACCGCGAGCGCGCGCGCCCAATTGCTCTCGGCCGCGGTCAGCTTCTCGCTCGTCCGCTCGTCTGACTCAGCAGGAATCACGACGTCATCGATCACGCTGAGCTGAGTCTCACCCGGCATCACATAAAAGAGGCGGCCGCGCGCCTGCGAGCGCACATACGATGGGTCGAGCCACTTCGCGCGCTCTTCATCGGCCTTATCGACCTGCTCATTCTGCAGGCGAACGCTCTCGCGCAGCTCTGCAAGCTCGCGCTGCTGCTGCACGTACGTGGTGAGGGTCGGGCTCACAATGACCCCGCCCACCACCACGAGAGCGACGATCAGCGCGGTGAAGCCGCTGAAGCGAAGGCTTGCGATCCAATCGCCAAGCTCCTCACCAATACGTCTTCTGGCCACGCCGATCGTCTCTCGAGTGTGCAGCCGCTAGGCGGTGAAGCGCGGGAACGCGCTGCGGCCGGCGTAGCGTGCCGCCTCGCCCAACTCTTCTTCGATGCGCAGCAGCTGGTTGTACTTCGCGACGCGATCTGAACGCGCGGGGGCACCGGTCTTGATCTGGCCGCAGTCAGTTGCCACCGCGAGGTCGGCGATCGTAACGTCTTCGGTCTCACCCGAGCGGTGCGACATCACCGCGGTATAGCCTGCGCGCTGGGCCATCTGCACGGCGTCGAAGGTCTCGGTGAGGGTGCCGATCTGGTTGACCTTCACGAGGATCGAGTTTGCCGCGCCCTGCTTGATGCCGTCGGCGAGGCGTGCGGGGTTCGTGACGAATAGGTCGTCGCCCACAAGCTGCACGCGGTCGCCGAGCTCGTCGGTGAGGTGCTTCCAGCCATCCCAGTCGCTCTCATCGAGCGGATCTTCGATAGAGACGAGCGGGTAGCGCGCGACGAGATCTGCGTAGTAGGCCGACATCTCGGCGGCAGTGCGATCCTTGCCCTCGAAGGTGTACACGCCGTCGTTGTAGAACTCGCTCGAGGCGACGTCGAGCGCGAGCGCGATATCGCGACCGGGCTCGAAGCCCGCGCGCCTGATCGCCTCGAGAATGAGGTCGAGCGCCTCGGCGTTGCTCGGCAGGTCGGGGGCGAAGCCGCCCTCGTCGCCCAGCGCCGTGGTGAGGCCCTTCTCTTTCAGCAACGCCTTGAGCGCGTGGTAGACCTCGACGCCCCAGCGCAGGCCCTCGCTAAAGGTTTCGGCACCGAGCGGCACCGCCATGAACTCCTGAATGTCGACGCCGGTGTCTGCGTGCGCACCGCCGTTGATGATGTTCATCATCGGCACGGGCAGCGTGCTCGCGGTCGGACCGCCGAGGTAGCGGTAGAGCGGCAGGCCAGCGCTTGCTGCGGCCGCGTGTGCGACGGCGAGGCTCACTCCGAGGATCGCATTGGCGCCGACGCGCGACTTGTTATCGGTGCCGTCGGTCGCGATGAGCGCAGCGTCGATGAGGCGCTGATCGTCTGCCGAGATGTCGTCGATCGCGGGGCCGAGCTCGTCGAACACAGCGTCGACCGCCTTCAGCACACCCTTGCCGAGGTAGCGATCCTCGCCATCACGAAGCTCGTATGCCTCGAACGCGCCGGTCGATGCACCCGACGGAACCGCAGCGCGGCCCACCGAACCATCGGTCAGCCCGACCTCGACCTCGACCGTGGGGTTGCCTCGCGAGTCGAGAATCTCGCGTGCGATCACTGCGTCTACAAATGCCAACGTGCGCTCCTAGGGTTCAGGGAGTGGGAACAGAAACAGTTTAGCCGGGCGTGACGCCACAAAATCGGGGCAGATGCCGAGAACCGGCCGAATCTTGAATGATTCGACCGGTTCTCGCGGGGCAGATGTCGCTGTTTGCTCTAGCCCTGCGACTCCATGTAGGCATCGGGGCCGACCTCAGCCGCCTGCGGCTCCATGTACAAGAACTCAAGGATGTTGCCGTCAGGGTCTTCGAGGGTGCGCGAGTACATGAAACCGTGGTCTTGCGCCGGACGCGGTTCGGAGCCACCAGCCGCGATCCCTTTCTCGAGCACGTCATCGACCTCTTCGCGCGACTCGCGGGTGAACGCGACCAGCGCCTGCGCGGTGGTGCGAGTGTCGGCGATCTTCTTGTCGGTGAATGTCGCGAAGAAATCGCGGGTCAGCACCATGAAGTAGATGTCGTCGCTCCACACGATCGAGGCAGCGTTCTCGTCGGTGAACAGCGGGTTGATCTCGCAGCCGAGCGCGGTGTAAAAGGCTTTCGATCGCTCGAGGTCATCAGTTGGCAGGTTCACGAAAATCATGGTGCTCATGGCGGTGCCTTTCCGGGCGTCTCCTGGCGGTTGATGCACCCTCGCGAAGCTGCGAGCGTACGTTCACAGCCTTGCACTGCTCATTTCTGAGGTCAAGGAGAGTTCGCTGAAGATGCGAGACTTCTTAGCCCAGCGAGCGAATCTCGAGCGCTTCGAGGTCACGCACGCCCGCCTGCACGTTCGCGAAGCTCGTGAATCCCTCTTTCGAGATGCGGTCGAGCAGCGTCTTCATGTTCTTCTGGCGACGTTCGAGGCGCACGCGGTGGCCGCGAGCGACAAGCTCGCGCTTCAGCGCGGCAAGGTCGGCGGGCGCGACCTCTCGGTCGAATACGAGCGCGACCGCGTCTGGCCCCTCGTGCGCTGGCAGTGAGATCAGGTCGACGACACGCTCGAACCCGATCGAGAACCCGACAGCCGGCACGTCTTGGCCCAAGAACCGCCCGACCATGCCGTCATAGCGGCCGCCACCGCCGACCGAACTGCCCGAGCTGGGGTGTGCGATCTCGAAGATCGTGCCCGTGTAGTAGCCCATGCCGCGCACGAGGGTCGGATCGAAGCGAACCGCCACGCCTTCGGGCAGCGAACCGGCGAGGGCCTCGCCAAGCTCGGCCAGGCTCGCCAGGCCCGCCGCCGCATTCTCGTTATTGGAAATACCAATAACGGAGGCTTCGAGTGCCTCGAGCGCCTCGCGAGTGAGCACGATGCCGTCGCCCTGCAGGGCCGGTTCGACCGCGGCAAGCACCGCACCGATCTTCTCGGCTGCTGCAGCATCGAGCTCACGAAGCTCTTCGACGACGCCCGAGGCGCCGATCTTGTCGAGCTTGTCGACTGTGATGAGCGCCCGATCGTGCTGCGCCGCGTCGAAGCCGCAGTGCTCGAGCAGACCGAAGAGCACGCGGCGATCGTTCACGCGAATCACGCAGCCGTCGAGGCCGAGCGCAGCAAGCGCCGCCGAGGTAGCAGTGATCAACTCGATCTCGGCAAGCAGGCCGGCCTCACCGATGATGTCGATGTCGGCCTGCACGAACTGGCGATAGCGACCCTTCTGCGGGCGCTCGGCGCGCCATACCGGCGCAATCTGCAGCGAGCGAAACACTGGCGGCAGCTCTGCCCGGTGCGAAGCGTAGAAGCGCGTCAGCGGCACCGTGAGGTCGAATCGCAGCCCCAGGTCTGCGAGTTGCTCTGGGTTGCCGGCTTCGACGGCGGCCGTGAGTGCATCGGGGGTGATCCCGCGCTTCAAAATCGAAAACGACAGCTTCTCGTTGTCGCCACCAAGCCCCGCGTGCAGCCGCCCGTAATCTTCGACCACCGGGGTTTCGATCTCATCGAAACCGTGCGCCCGATAGACGCTCTTGATCACGCCGAGCGCGTGTTCGCGGCGGGCTTTGTCAGCGGGCAGAAAATCGCGCATGCCGCGCGGCGGGTTCACGGGTGAGGCCATGGGTTCCATTCTTCCATGACGGACCCGTGCCATTTACTCGTCGGATCGCTCCGAGTCAATCAACTTGTCTGCGAGGCGTGCAGTGGCCATGCGCAGGGCGCGATCCGGGTCGATGCCCGCAGCGTTCGCTTTGATGACCAGGGCGAGGATCTCCTCTCCGAGCACCTCTTCGCTCGTCGAAGCCCCGTCGGTTTGCTCACGAGGCGCATCTGCCGTCGGATCGATGAGGCCGGCCCGTTTCAACCGCTCGACCACCTTGGCTGCGCGCGCAAGTGTCGGCATGCCCGCAGGGATCCCGTCGAGGGCGCCGCGCGATCCCCGCCGCTCCCCCGCAGCGTCTTCTTTCAGACGCTCCCACTCGGCGTTCAGCTCATCGACAGTCATGTACCCGCGGTCGCCGAACACGTGCGGGTGGCGGGCCTGCAGCTTCTCACTCAACCGGCTCGCGACAGAGTTCAGGTCGTAGCCCTCCCCGTCGCGCTCTGCGATCGCCGCATGGAACAGCACCTGGTAGAGCACGTCACCGAGCTCTCCCGCGACCTCATCAGCTGGCAGGCCACGCTCAACGGCCTCAACGAACTCGGCAGTCTCTTCGATCAGAAAAGGGATCAGCGACTCGTGTGTCTGCACCTCGTGCCAGGCGCAGCCGCCGGGCGCGGCCATGCGTCGAACGGTCTCGCGGGCCGCCTCGACTCCACTCCGCCTGCTGCCTGCTGCGTCACCGGTATTCATACAGGGAACCCTACAGTGCGCGAGCTAGCATCGACTCATGCCCTCTTCGACCTTCGCCATGCGCACGAGCAGCCTGCTCGTCGTCGCGGCACTTGCGGGCATGCTGACGGCCTGCGCAGCAGAGCCCGCCCTCACCTTCACCGCCCCGACGATGGCCCCCGAGCAAAGCCTCATCGACGCGTGCTCGGTTTCGGGTGCGCAAGTCGAGCAGTTGACTCAGGCGACCGAACAGCAGGTTCGCCAGGGCATCGAAGACGCCGCCGCGAAACTCGCGAGCGGCGAGATTCCGTCGGTCGAGGTGCTCACCGGGCCGCTCGAGAGCGCGCTCTCAGAAATCGAGGCCCAGGTCACAAACTCCGAGGTGCTCGCGGCAGTGGGCGAAGTGCGCGCGGCGATGCAGGGCTTCCAAGACATCACGGTGCCCGAGTCCGCGCTCGGCGTGCCCGGCTATCTTGCTGACCTTGGCGCGCAGGTGAATGCGCTCGCCGAGGCCAGCAAGGCGCTTCAGACGCTCTGCAACGCGGGCTGAAGGTCTGGGATGTCCCGGCTTCCGGGCATGTCCCGGCTTCCGGGCATGTCCCGGCTTCCGGGGTCACAGACGTCCGTTATGCGCGCTCATAACGCTATTCTGTGACCCCGGAAAGCGGGTGGAACCTCTAGGGCGCCTCATCAGGCTCGAGCAGCGCGGTGAATACCCCGCCGACCCACGCGATGATGTCGCCGTCGTACGGAGCGGCACCGCCACGGCCGACGCCAGCCAGCGGGCTGCGTGAGGTCGGCCCGTTCTCGGGCAACGGAATCTGCAGCGACTTCGTTGCCTCGGTGTAGCGCGCGCCCCGATACAGGCGGTTCATGCGCATCTGCCGCGATCCCGGAAGCGTCACCGGCTCGACACGCAACGCGGGCCCCGCCGCGACGACCTTCGTGAGCCCAAGCAGCGCAGCGCGGCGACGCAGTGACGAAATCGCGGCGAGGCGCTGCACCTCTACCGGCGGTTCACCGTAGCGGTCGGTGAGTTCTTCGAGCACGAGCGTCACGTGATCGGCGGGTGCCTGCGGATGCGAGGCCGCCGAGAACTTCTGGTATGCCTCGAGACGCAGCCGCTCGCTTTCGACGTAGTCCTCTGGAATATGCGCGTCGAGCGGCAGCTCGAGCGAGAGCTCGTTCGCCCCCGCTACGTCTTCACCCTTGAACGTCGCGACGGCCTCGCCGATCATGCGCAAGTAAAGATCGAAACCGACACCCGCGATGTGCCCCGACTGCTCGCCACCGAGCAGGTTGCCTGCACCGCGCAGCTCGAGGTCTTTGAGGGCAACCTGCATGCCAGACCCGAGCTCGTTGTTG
The DNA here is from genome assembly GCA_937967375.1 of uncultured Leucobacter sp. GTDB lineage: Bacteria > Actinomycetota > Actinomycetes > Actinomycetales > Microbacteriaceae > Leucobacter. The sequence goes on along the minus strand of CALCJF010000073.1, from coordinate 5,038 downwards.
GCCGCGATCGTGTCGAGACGCTCGTGCGCGTGCTCGGTGAGCGGCTTGTCTGGGTCGTAGAGAAAGTAGGCGTAGGCCCGCTCGCGGCTGCGCCCGACGCGCCCGCGCAACTGGTGCAGCTGGCTGAGCCCGTACTTGTCTGCGGCGTCGATGATGATGGTGTTGGCGTTCGCGATGTCGAGACCGGTCTCGATGATGGTCGTCGAGACGAGCACATCGTACTTTCGCTCCCAGAAGTCGACCACAATCTGCTCGAGCTGGTGCTCACCCAGTTTGCCGTGCGCGACGGCGACGCGGGCCTCTGGCACGAGCTCGGCGATCTGCGATGCGATCCGGTTGATCGACTGCACTCGGTTGTGCACGAAGAAGACCTGCCCCTCGCGCAGCAGCTCGCGGCGAATCGCTGCACCGATTTGCTTGTCGCTTCGCGGGCCGACGAAGGTGAGGATCGGGTGGCGGTCTTCGGGGGCCGTGGCAAGTGTCGACATCTCACGTATACCGGTCACGGCCATTTCGAGCGTGCGCGGAATCGGGGTCGCACTCATCGCGAGAATGTCGACGCCGGTCTTCAGCTTCTTCAGCGCGTCTTTGTGCTCGACGCCGAATCGCTGCTCCTCATCGATGATGACGAGGCCGATGTCTTTATAGCGCACTTGGTCAGTGAGCAGGCGGTGGGTGCCGATGACAATGTCGACCGTGCCCGCCGCGAGACCCTCGATCGTGTCTTTCGACTCTTTCTCGCTCTGGAATCGGCTGAGCGCCCGAAGCCGCACCGGAAACCCCGCCATGCGGTCTTGGAACGTCTCGAGATGCTGCTTCACGAGCAGCGTGGTGGGCACAAGCACAGCAACCTGCTTGCCGTCTTGCACGGCCTTGAACGCCGCACGCACCGCAACCTCGGTCTTGCCGAAGCCGACATCGCCTGACACGAGGCGGTCCATGGGAATCGAGCGCTCCATGTCGCGCTTGACCTCATCGATCGTGGTGAGCTGGTCGCGGGTCTCGGCGTACGGAAACGCCTCTTCGAGCTCGTGCTGCCAAGGGGTGTCGACGCTGAAGGCGTGCCCCTTCGAGGCGACGCGAGCCGAATAGAGCTTCACCAGCTCGACGGCGATGTCGCGCACGGCCTTGCGAGCCTTCTTTTTGGCCGTCGCCCAGTCGCTGCCGCCCATCTTCGACAGCGCGGGCGCCTCGCCGCCCACGTAGCGCGACAGCTGGTCGAGTTGGTCAGTTGGGACGTACAGCTTGTCTTTGGGCATGTTGCGCTTGGTCGACGCGTATTCGAGCACGAGATACTCGCGAAGCGCCTTCGCGGGGCCACCGCGAGGATCGCGCCCCCCGGTCGGCACCATGCGCTGCGTCAACTCAACGAATCGGCCGATGCCGTGGGTCTCGTGCACCACGTAGTCGCCAGGCTGCAGTTGCAGTGGGTCGACCACATTCTTGCCTCGGCGCTTCGCGAGCTTCGCCGGCGCTTGGTGCTGGCTGACCGCACGCCCGAAGAACTCGGCCTCGCTGACGAGCAGCAGCTTCGCCTCGTCACTCTCGAAACCAGACCACGCGGTTCCCGGGGTCAGATACACGACCCCGGTCTCGAGCTGTTCGGGCAGCAGATCGACCATACGGGCAGCAAAACCCGCATCAGCAAGCACGTCGCGGGCACGCTCGACGAGGCCGACACCCTGGGCGGTCACGACAACGTTCCAGTCGTTCTGCAGCCGAGCCTCCAGTGCTTCGATCGTCGCGGCCCCGGCATCTGAGCCAGGGGTCGGGCGCGGCAGCGCCGAGCCCTGCACGACGATTTGATCGTCGGGCGAGAACTGATCCTCCGCACCAGCGATGAAGCCCGTGAGCGTTTGCCAGGGGCGCGAACCCGCTGCCTCTCGCAACTCGACCAGGGTCAGCATGCCGTGGTCGTCGGTGGGCACGGGAGCGTCTGCACCGGCCGTTGCAGCGGCCCAAGCCGCCTCGAGAAACTCTCGGTTCGTCTCGGCGAGGCTCACGGCGCGCCCAGCCACGCGCTCGGGCGCGACCACCATCACCGCGGCTTCAGGGGGCAGCAGCGCCGTCAGCGGCCGCAGGCCCGGCAGCAGCTGCGGCAGCAGGCTCTCCATGCCTTCGACCGCGATGCCCTGCGCGATCTTCTCGAGCAACGTCGAGAGCGCCGGAAACCGAGGCAGCAGCGCCTGCGCTCGTTCGCGCACGTCGTCGGTCAGCAACAGCTCGCGGGCAGGCCAGAGCTCGATCATGGGCAGAGGATCGCCCGCACTTCGCTGATCGCTGACCGCGAATCGGCGAATCTGATCGACCTCGTCGCCGAAGAAATCGACGCGCACGGCCTGCTCGGCGGTTGGCGGAAACACGTCAAGAATGCCACCGCGCACGGCGAACTCACCGCGGCGGGTCACCATATCGACGCGGGTGTAGGCGGTTTCAACGAGCTTTGTGGCGATGCGCTCGAGCCCGTCGCTGTCTGAACCGGCCCGCAACACCACGGGCTCGGCGTTCGCCGCGTGCGGCGACACCGGCTGCAGTGCCGCGCGCACCGAGGCGACGAGCACCAAGGGCCGAGTTGGATCGGCGTCGGCAGCACCGGCTTCGCGCAGCAGCCGCAGGGCCGCGGCACGTCGTCCGACAGTCTCTGCGCTCGGGCTCAAGCGTTCGTGCGGCAGGGTTTCCCAGGCTGGAAACTCGGCGGTGATCGCCTCGGGAACGAGAGAGGCGACGGCAGATCGCAACGCGTCTGCTTCGCGACTCGTTGCCGCGATCAGCAGGTAGGCACCGCGGGATCCCTCGTGCATGCGGCGACGAAGCAGTCCCGCGACAAGCGCCGGCCGCAGCGGTTCAGCCGCTGCAAAGTCGACGCTCTCGCCCGCGGCGGCGAGCGCACGCTCGAACGATGGAGCGGTCGCGAGCAGGCGGTCGAGACCAGACAGGCTCACTTGGCTGCCCTACCGTGAAAGCGCTGCTGCGTGGCAAGCAGGCCGTCGTCGATGAGCGCTTCAACCGCATCGGCCGCGTCTTCGAGCAGCACCGCGAGCGTGTCGCGCTCGCCGCTCGCGAACGGCTTCAGCACGAAGTCAGCCGGATCCTGCTGCCCCGGAGGCCTGCCGATGCCGATTCGCACCCGCAAGAATTCGGGCGTATCAAGAGCCTTCGCAATATCGCGCAGACCATTGTGGCCACCGTGTCCGCCTCCCTGCTTCACCTTGATGGTGTCGAATGGCAGGTCGAGTTCGTCGTGCAGCACGATCACGCGGTCTGCCGGCACGCCGAAATACTTGCACAGTGCAGAGACGGGGCCACCAGAGGTGTTCATGTAGCCGTTCGATTTCGCAAGCACGAGCTTCGGGCCGCCCGGTCGCAGAAAAACCTCAGCCACGCGTGAATTGGTCTTGTGCGCGGCAAATCTGCCGCTCAGACGGTCGGCAAGCACGTCGAGCGCCATCTGACCGACGTTGTGTCTGGTCGCTTCATATTTTGCGCCGGGGTTGCCGAGCCCAACAATCAACCACCCGTCGCCCACCGGCTCCCCCTCTGTCTTCGTGCCGCGCCTGAAAAGTCCCACCGCACTATCGAACCATACCCGGCACACAACTTTCTCAGGCTGTCTTTGCTCACTGCGGCGCTATGCTATTGGTCAAACGATCAATTAGATGTGAGTATCGCCGAGAAGCCGCGGTTGAACTAAGGTCAAAGCAGACCTTACGCGACCTCGCGACGTGCCCGTCATCGCTCTCGGAAGGATCCGCATGAACGCCCAGCTGTACCAAAACGCCAAGGTATTCACCGCAGACTCGCGCGCCTGGGCCGAGGCCATCGTGGTGCGAGGCGAACGCATCGCATACGTCGGCGACCAAGTCACGGCCGCAAGGATCGCCGGTACCGACGCAGAAGTCGTCGATCTGGGCGGCAAGACCGTGTTGCCCGGCTTCGTCGACGGCCACTCGCACATCGTCATGACCGGTGAGGCCGCGCAGCAGGTCGACCTCTGGGGCGCGAACACGATTGACGAGATGCGAGCCCGCATCCGCGCCTGGGCAGACGCGAACCCCGACGCACCGCGCGTGTTCGCGCAGGGCTGGGCACACGCTGCATTCGAAGGGCAGGAGCCGCATCGCGAGATGCTCGACGAGGCAGCTCCGGGCCGTATCGTCTATGCGCAGGCATACGACTACCACTCCATCTTGCTGAGCACTGCGGCACTCGCCGAGGTCGGCATTGACGCAGAGACCGAGTCGCCCACTGGTGGGCAGATCCACCGCAATGCAGACGGGCTGACCGGACTCGTCGATGAGTCGGCCATGCACGAGATCGTGTGGCCGTATCTCGAAGGCCTAAAGAACGACAGCGACCGCGGCGAAGCACTGCAGAGCGCACTGCAGGCGTATCGCGAGACCGGAGTGACCGGCGCGACCGACATGGGCATGAACGAGGCAGACCTCGCCGCGCTCCAGCAGGCCGAGGCTGACGGCACGCTCACTGCGCGCGTCGCCGCGCACTGGATCGTGCTGCCGACCGGCAATACCGAGGAGAACCTCGCTCAGCTCGACCGCGCGATCGAGCTGAACCGCACCCAGCAATCGGAGCGCCTGCGCATTGTCGGCATTAAGGTCATGATCGACGGCACCGTCGACGGCTGCACCGCAACGCTCGGCGCCCCCTATGCGAACGGCATGAACGCTGAGCCGATGTGGAGCCGCGAGGAGCTCACCCCACTCGTGGTTGCAGCGGATGCTGCGGGACTGCAGGTCGCGATGCACGCCATCGGCGACGAAGCGGTGCGCATCGCGATCGACGCAGTCGAGGCCGCAATCGTGGCAAACGGTCCCGCCGACCGCCGCCACCGCATCGAACATCTTGAGGTGGTTGACCAGGCAGAGGTGCATCGCCTTTCAGCTCTCGGCATTACGGCGAGCATGCAGCCGGTTCACGCCGATCCGGCAATTCAAGACAACTGGCGCGCGATGCTCGGCGATCACCGCATTGACCGCGGCTTCCCGTGGCCCGAGATCACCGACGCAGGCGGCACGCTCGC
>CALCJF010000072.1 GCA_937967375.1 uncultured Leucobacter sp. | reverse complement strand
GGTATGAACGGTTCTGCCAGCTCGTCGCTGAGCATGTGCGGGTGAATGATCTCACCGCCCCGATCCAGCACGCCCCTGGCCACACGATGCAAGTCGATTGGGCGGGCACCCGCATGCAACTGATCGACCCTGTCACGAAAGCAGTCACGAAGGTGTCGGTGTTCGTCGCGACGCTGCCGTACTCGGGGCTGGTGTACGCCCAGGGCTGTCTTGATGAGAAGCTCCCGGCTTGGCTTGACGCTCACCGGCTGGCGTTTGAGTTCTTCGGCGGTGTCCCGTTGATCGTGGTCCCGGATAACGCGTCGACCGCGTCGAACCAGATCAGTAAGACCGAGCGTGCCCGCGAGGTGAACGCCGCCTATGCCGAGTTCCTTGAGCATTACCAAACTGCGGCAGTCCCGACCCGCTCTGCTGCGCCGCGCGACAAGGGCGGTGTTGAGGCTGGGGTGAAGGTCGTGACGAACTGGGTCATCCATTTCCTTGCCGACCGCCAGTTCGCCTCGCTCGATGACCTGAACGACGCGATTGCTGAACGAGTGGGATGGGTGAACGATCGCACCCCGTTCAGAGGCGAGCAGCGCAGCCGAAGAGACTGGTTCACCGAGTCCGAGCAGGCGGAACTTACCCCGCTGCCCAAGCAGCGGTGGGCGCCGGTGGTGTGGCGAAAAGCGAAAGTGCATCGCGACTGGCACATCCAAATCGATACCGTGAAGTACTCCGTCCCGCACGAGTTCGCTGGCCTGAGCGTTGACGCACGCATCACTGGTGAACGTGTCGATGTCCTCGCGCAGGGCGAGATCATCGCCACCCATCACCTCGGCCAGAAACGCGGCGAGTACGTCACGAACCCGGAGCATGCGCCCGCGTATCTTGCAGAGAGCACGGGGCTCTGGACGAGGGCATACTTCCTGCGGCAGGGCGCGAAAATCGGGCCGGGATGCGTGGCCGTTTTGGAACGAGTGTTGGATCAGAAAACAATCGAGGCGCAGGGGTTCCGTTCCTGCATGAATATCCTCGACCTGGGCAAACGCAGCGGCAGGCAACTTCTCGAGCAAGCCTGTAGGCAGCTCACCGAGCAAGACCAGCACCGGCAGGTCAGCTACACGAGTGTGAAGCACACGATCGCCGCGATCAAGGCCGAGGAGAACGGGAGGCCGGGCACTCTCGCGTCACCGCAACGTCGGCCTGGCAGCATGACGGCCAGCCCGGTGATTCACCGGGACACCAGCAGAGCGCATCTGTCTGGGCCAGAAGCTTTCTCGCTGCAGGCGCTCACCGGCAAAGGGGGTCAGTGATGCGCGAGGTGCATCTCACGATCGATGACATGCCGCTGTTCACGAAGCTGCGCATGACGGCGTTCGGGCAAGCTGTCATCGATATCGCGAACGATCCCGCGTTCGATGAATGGTCGTTCTCCCAGAAAATCAGACACGCACTCGACCAAGAAGCCCAGGCTCGGGGTGAACGACGACTCTTGAAGCTACTCGCAGCGTCGCGCACCCCGAACCCGGCCGCGTGTATCGAGGATATTCACTACCTCGATGGTCGCTCGTTGAACCGAGACGTCGTCACCCGGCTCGCGGCCTGCCGATGGGTCGACCATGCCACGAACCTGGTCATTCTTGGATCATCAAGCGTGGGGAAATCGTACCTCGCGCAAGCACTCGTGAACGCGGCCTGCCGCCGCGATTACAGCGCAAAGTACTACCGGCTCGATGATCTCGCGAACCAGCTCGCAGTGTTCCAGCACGCCGACCCCGCCAGGCTCCGGTTCCTCGAGGCCTTGCATTCGTGTGACCTGCTCGTGCTGGATGATTTCCTCACGACACCGATCTCGGGCGAGACCGCGGCCGAACTCCTCAACATCCTCGCCGCGCGCGAGGGCAGGGGCTCGACCGCAGTCACGAGCCAGTTCGATCCCGAGGACTGGTACAAGTCATTGCACGACGCGGTGATCGCTGAATCGATCCTGAACCGGCTCGTGTCCGGCGCGGAGATCGTGCAACTCGCGGGCCCGAACATGCGCCGGCATACCGCCGAGGCATCCATCCAGGAGAGCACAAGCTGAGATCGATAGCGCGGGCGCGGAGCGCTTTCGAGTTCCCGCGCCCGCGCTTTCCGATCGTTACATCCGCGCTTTCAGATACACCGACTAAACACCCACTTCGAGGTCAGCACCGAGAACGAGGCCTCTACTGCCGCCGCATCGGCGAGATCGACTTCACAGGCGGTGATCTCACCGGCGTCCGGCCAGTCTTCGAGGTGTTCGCAGAATACCGCGACGGTCCATCCGCGTTCCATTGCGAGTTCGGCAAGGGCGCGGGCGGTGGGGTTCACATCACCCGCGATGACGAGCGCAGGTGGCGTAAGTTCGGCGGTCACGCGAAACTCACTCCGCCATTCACTGCCAGGCTCACTCCGGTGACGTACGAACTCTCAGGTGATGCGAGCCAGGCGGCTGCCTGCGCCACGTCTTCGGCAGTGCCGTGTCGACCGAGCGGCACTTGGGCCCGCAGCTGCGCGAATCGATCCTCGAGCGTGACCCCGCGCGCCTCCGCCTGCATCGCGACTTCTGCCTCGTGCATCGGCGTCAAGATGTAACCGGGGTCGATCGCGTTGCAGGTGATCTGTGCGGTGCCGAACTCGATCGCCATGAGTCGGGTCAAACTGGTGACCGCCCCCTTGCTCGCCGTGTAGTCACCGCCATTGGGTGCAGGGTCGTGTGCGAAGAGTGAGGCGATGTT
>CALCJF010000071.1 GCA_937967375.1 uncultured Leucobacter sp. | reverse complement strand
CGTAAAGAGCGAAAAGCATCGCTTTTCGCCGCGACCGCGCCTGCGGCTACTGCCGGAGGTCGTAAATCCGCCTGCGCAACACCTACGCAACACAGACAGACAGTAGGTGCCGCCTCGGGACCCTCCAGGCGACACCTACTGTCTGTCTGTGAAGCCAATTGACGCACCTCACATGGGTGTAATGTGACAGAGTCCATCTTTGGGTGGTCGTCGGTAAGGCGGCTACCCAAAGATCATTCTGCGGTTCTTAAAGGAGAGAGCATGGCAACAACAACTGCGCCAGGTGTGGCGAAGGGTGCTTCGCTGAAGCGCAACCTCGGGCTATGGGCGATTGTCGGCCTCGGCCTCGGGTATATGACCCCGACGGTGATCTTCGACACCTTCGGCATGGTGGCTCGCGACACCAACAACGTGGTGCCGCTGGCGTACCTGGTCGCCCTGATCGTGATGATCTTCACCGCGGTGAGCTACGGCAAGATGTCAGGGGCGATCCCGAGCGCAGGATCGGCGTACACCTACGTGCGCGAGTCGATTCACCCGAACGTCGGCTTCATGGTCGGCTGGACCTCGTTGATCGACTACATGCTGCTGCCAATGGTCAACTGCCTGATCATTCGCAGCTACCTCGAGGCGATCTTCCCCGAGATTCCGGGCTGGATCTGGGTGGTGCTCTACTGCCTGCTGACCACAGGCATCATCTACCTGACGATGCGCGGCACCTCGAACGTCAACATGATCCTGCTCGTGTTCTCGATCATCGTGATGGTCGTCTTCGTTGTCATGGTGTGGGCGCAGCTCGCTGGCGGCGAGGGCGTCGGCACTGTCGCGTCGATGCAGCCGTTCTTCCATGACGGCGTCACCATGGGGGCCGTGCTGATGGGTGCGACCATCGTGTGCTTCTCGTTTATCGGCTTTGACGCGGTGACCATGTACGTCGAGGAGGCGCGCACCCCGAAGATTGTGCCCCGTGCGCTCATTCTCACGGTGCTGCTCGGCGGCGCGATCTTCTTGATCGCCGGCTACTTCACGCAGCTGCGCTTTCCTGACTGGAACACCTTCGCCCCGGGCGGCGACATGCAGTTCGTCGAGGATTCGACGCTGCCGCTCATCGGTGAGGCAGTCGGTGGCAAGACGCTGATGGCGGTGCTCACCGCTGCCGGCTTCTGCGCAACTCTCGCCTCGGGCCTCGCCTCGCACGCCTCAGTGTCGCGAATGTTGCTCGTGATGGGCCGCAATAACGTGCTGCCGAAGAAGTTCTTCGGTTACATCAACCCGAAGACGCACACTCCGACCTTCAACATCGTGCTCACGGGCGTCATCTGCATGTTCGCAATTGCGTTCACGCTCGAGATGATCGCCGCGTTCATCAACTACGGCGCGCTCATCGCGTTCTCGTTCGTAAACATCTCGGTGATCGCCTGGTTCGCGATTCGCAAGGGCCGTCGCAAGACCCCGAAGGACATCTTCAACTTCATCGTGATGCCGCTGATCGGCGTCGGCATGACCATCATCTTGTGGGCGAACCTGCACATGGATGCGCTCATTGGTGGTCTGATCTGGACGGCGATCGGTCTGGTCTACCTGATCGTGCTCACGAAGGGCTTCAAGAAGAAGGCCGCGTCGTTCGATGAGGATCAGCCCGTCACCGGGTTCAACAAGATTCCGCAAGAAGACAACGCGCAGTAGCTTCGAAAAGAATCGCACTTCGTGCCCCCGCACCCCGAGCAATCGAGGGGAGCGGGGGCACGGTGCTGTGTGGTGCGCGGTGCGGTTGGGGCCCTATGCGGTCGCGGCGACGAGCTTCGCTGCGCGCCGCTTCTTCGCAGTGGCTGGGTCGAGCAATGGCAGCGTGATGTTGCAGAGCGGCCCGATGAGGAGCGCGAAGGCGACGGTGCCGACACCGACGTTGCCGCCGAGGATCCACCCGATGACCAGCACGGTCACCTCAACCGCGGTGCGGCCGACCCAGAGCGGGGTGCCGAAGCGAGAGTGAATGCCGGTCATGAGACCGTCACGTGGGCCGGGGCCGAGGTTCGCGCCGATATAGATGCCGCTGGCCACGGCGAGCAGCAGCAAGCCGACGACGAAGAACACGACACGCAGCCACATGGCGTCTGGTGTGGGCAGCAGCCACAGGCCCAGTTCAATGCCTGGGCCCACGAGCAGAATGTTGAGCACGGTGCCAAGGCCGGGCTTCTGTTTCAGCGGAATCCAGAGCAGCAGCACGAGCAGCCCGATGATGTTGGTGAGCAACCCGATGCTGAGCCCTGTGTGCACCGAGATTCCCTGGGCAAAGACCGTCCACGAGTCGACCCCGACCGCGGCCTCGATCATGAACGCGTCGGCGACGCCGTAGAGCAGCAAGCCGGGAATCAGACGAAGCAGGCGTAAGAACATAAATACAGTCCACTTTAAATTGGACTGGCATTCAAGAGGCCGATCTGCCTAAAGTGGCCTTGTGATCGCGCATCGACTCTCTGCACGCCGTCTGACCCAGCTGCTCGGCAACTGGCGAGGAGCGGGCCACGGCTATCTCGAACTGGCATCGAGCATTGAGATGCTCGTACGAGACGGCGCGCTGGCGCCCGGCACCGCACTGCCAGCGGAGCGGCCGCTCGCCGAGGAGCTCGGCATGAGCCGAACCACCGTGAGCGCCTGCTACCAGCGCCTGCGCGAGACCGGGGTGGCGCTGACGCGGCAGGGATCGGGAACCGTGATTCGCGCGCCGCGCCCAAGCGAGGTAGAGGCCGGGCCCGGCGGCCAGCCGTTCGCGCTCGATCTCAGCGCAGCCTGCCCGGAGCCCTGGGGCGGGCTCGCCGAGCTGGGTGCTCGCGGCTTCGCGGAGCACCCAGA
>CALCJF010000070.1 GCA_937967375.1 uncultured Leucobacter sp. | reverse complement strand
CAGTCGATCATGCTGATCGGCGGTGCCGTCCTCATCGCCGGCGCCATCGTCCTGGTTGTCGCTCGTCGTCGCGCAACCCAGCAGTAACCCATCGGGTCTGTGGTGGCGAGGAAAGATCCTCGCCACCACAGAACTCTCTTTCAACTTGAACTGGCGAAGACGGAAGGACACCGGCAATGACACTCGCTACCCTGGCGCCCCAGTCTTCGCAACACGCGAACACCCCCGTAGATGCTCCGCAGAAACACCAACGCTGGCGGCCGAGCCTTGTTACTTGGCTGATATCGATCTTGCTCCTCGCGGGCAGCGGAGTGCTCTTTTACCCGGCGACCGCACAGTGGATTACGTCCTACAACCAATCGAGGATCATCGAAGACATTGGTGGTCAGATCGACCTTGCGAACCCGGACGCGAAAGAACAACTTCGGCAGGCTCGTGCCTACAATGAAGCGCTGACTGCGGGTGTTGAGGTGCTGGCGAATACACACGTGCCTGCCGGCGATGGCACACTCAGCAATTTGGAGCTCGATTATCGCCGTATCCTTGCAGCTAACGCTGACGGACTCATGGCCAGGATCAAGATCCCCGCTATCGCGGTGGATCTCCCCGTTTATCACGGTACGAGTGATAACATTTTGCTCCGTGGGGCCGGCCATCTGGAGGGATCGAGCCTTCCGATCGGAGGGAAAAGTACCCATTCGGTGATCACCGCGCACCGAGGTCTTGCCGGGGCCACCATGTTCACCAATCTTGACAAGGTCGAGATTGGAGACCGAATAACGATCGAGGTGTTCGGCGAGGTTCTCACCTACGAGGTTCGAGAAACGAAAGTGGTTGCACCCGATGACACTGACTCCCTGCGCGCAGAGCACGATTCTGATCTAGTCACGCTCATCACCTGCACCCCTCTCGGCGTCAACACCCACCGAATCCTCGTCACTGCGGAACGCGTTACACCGACTCCTGCGAAGGATGTTGAAGCTGCGGGAGAGCGGCCCGATATCCCAGGCTTCCCGTGGTGGGGCGTCGGCATTGCCGCAGCGCTACTACTCGCCGGGGGATATGTCTGGTGGGCAGGGTATGGAGATGCTAGAACTCGTGCCCGAGTCGTCGATGGACCAGGCACCTCTCGTACGCGTTCAACTCCCGCAAACCCCAAGCCCGAAGCAGGCGTAAGGCACTCCCCAACTGCCAGGCCCCCAGGGGTCGCCTGACTTCGCGGGCCCGTTCGTGGCCCATCCGTTCGGCCCCGCTGGATTCTCCAATCCCCACCGGCGGGGCCGAACTCCTATAACGAAACTACCAAACGATTACGACGTGGCATATCGCCGCTGCGAGACGAAAGCAGATTCCGTCGAGCAACCATGCTCTGGTGCGTGCCGAGCCGCACCTAGACGAACCGATCAAGCTGATCGTCAATTTTCGAGCTGGACTTCAAGATTTCCTGAGAGACGCTGAGTCTTGGTTCGAGGCTGAGGTGGGTTGGCTGTGAGCGTTCCACGGTCATCGGGTGAATCGCATTCGCCCTGTTCGGGAACGACGAGAGATGTCCGGAACCCTTCGGACATCAGCTCTGGCGTGGGCCGAGTAAGTGGGTTGTAGGACAGAACGTGTGGGTGGGAACCCTGTCTAACCGCGTGATCACGAGGTAAACCAAGGATCGTCATGCTCCGGCACCCTTAACTGTGCCGAAATCGTCAAACACCACCCGCTGTGCGCTATGCGACACCAAACTCGTCAAGAACGGGAAAACCGCTGCTGGCACACAGCGCTGGAAGTGCCCATCATGCGGCGCTTCAAGCACACGCAAACGCGCAGACGTCACCCGAACACACCAGCTCATGAGATTCCTCACCTGGCTCTGCGGAAAGCACGCCCAACCCGATCTTGGCGGACCGAGAGTTGCCCGTAAGTTCCGACGCGATACCTCCTGATGTTGGAGCGTTTAGCCCAGTATCGGACCAGTCACCACGACCCACCACGCGATCCTGGTCGATGGCATCTGCATCGGGACCTGGTGCCTCCTGATCGCGGTCACCGAACAGTTACAGGTCCTTGCCTGGCAATGGTGCGCCAGAGAATCCGCAGCCGCCTGGCAGGCACTCCTTGCCCGCATCCCCGCCCCGATCGTGGTCGTGCGTGACGGCGGTCAAGACATCGCTTCCGCACTCCGCCAGGAATGGCCCACTACCCGGGTGCAACGCTGCATCTTCCACGTCCGCATGAACCTGCGAAAACACCTCACCCTGAACCCGAGAACGGAAGCCGGCAGACACCTGGCCCAAATCGGTCGAGCACTTGCTGTAGTGACCACTATCGAAGAAGCGATCCAGTGGCAGAAACTGCTCAACATTTGGTGGCAGGCCTATGGGCACCTCACTCGGGAACGGACCAGATACCGCGACGGCACCATCGGGTTCACGCACGATAGGCTTCGGAACGCGTGGAACTTGCTCCACTCCCTAAACCGTAAGCACGTGCTCTTCACGTATCTCGAGTATGGCAACGCGAGCACAACCTCACCGCTTGAGGGTGGCAGCAATAATGGCATCCGTGCCGTGCTGAGAAACCATCGTGGGATGAGCGAGTCCCACATGAAACGTGCGGCGGAGTGGTTCTTGACCCTGCGCGAGATCCCGCTCGATCGAGTACACGAGCTCGTCACACGGTCCGCTTCGGGAACTCCCACCGAACGTGTTGAGCCAGCATCGGAACCGATCGGGCCAGTTCTCTACGACACCGCGCTCAGCCCGGATGAAGGTCTCTGGCTACGGGCCGGATGGGCCGGCCGGAACTGACACGCCCAACACCATCCACACGTTTTTCCTATAAGCCGGCGAGTACACCATCAACACCGAAAAGGACTACCAAAGCAAAAACAGCTGAACCCACGTTTCCGTGGGTTCAGCTGTCCGTGATGCCCTGAGACATCACAGTGGTCGGGATGACAGGATTTGAACCTGCGACCCTGTCCATCAAAAGTCCTGATCACGAGTAGTTTCGAGATCATGCGGATAGCTACGGTTCCCTGGTGTTAGTTGGGAATGTGGCGTTGCGCCAGTTCCGAGTGTAGCCGGTCGGTTTGGGGTCGTTGTGGTTGATTTCCGTGGGTTCCGCGTGGCCGATGCGCCGGGTCTGCTCGCCAGAAGGGTCGGTACCTTAGAGTTGTTTCGGAGCCAGTTGCTGAGGTTGAAATCGATCATGTTTGCCAACCTGATACAGGCGAGATATCCATCCTCAACGGTGAGACGTTCAGCACCTTGCCCGGGTAGCGGGAAACCTCGCAGTAGCGGTTCATTGTGCGCGACACGGTTGCGAGCCGCATGAACGATGTC
>CALCJF010000069.1 GCA_937967375.1 uncultured Leucobacter sp. | reverse complement strand
GTGCTGCAAGTGCTTTCGGGGCTGTTTGTTCGAGGCGCCTCTTCAAACCCACTGCTGGCTTCGTTCGCGGCGCTCGTCGCTTTGCTGCTCTGGGTGAATCTCTCGTCGCAGGTGATCCTGTTTGCCTGCAGCATGATCATCGTCGGAGCGGCCGAGGCGCACGACCGCGTACGCGAGCGCTTTGGAGCTTCCACTCTTGCGCAACTGCGTCGACGACGAGCAGAAGATCGCGTCGCTGCTGCGAAACGTGTCCTGCGCGAGGCGCAACGAGACGAGCAGAAGGCCCTCGGCTGACCTCAGGGGTCTAGCTGTCAAACAGGGTCTGCGTCAACCCCGCTGACGGTCAGCATCTTGCTCTCTAGGCTCGGAAGCACGCAGGAGATGAGAGAAGGAAGTGGAGAAGATGCACACAGTAACAAGCGAAATCGACGTTCACCTGCCCGTTCAGACGGTCTATGACCAGTGGACTCAGTTTGAGGACTTTCCGAAGTTCATGTCGGGGGTCGACGAGGTGCGCCAGATCGACGACACTCACACCTATTGGCGAGTGCACGTCGGCGGGGTCGAGCGCGACTTTCGCGCCGAGATCGTCGAGCAGAAACCCGGCGAGCGCGTGGCGTGGCGAAGCATCAGGGGGCCGCAGCACGCCGGCGTCGTCACGTTTCACCACCTCGGTGAGAACCTGACGCGGGTGAGGCTGCAGCTTGAGTGGGATCCGGAAGGATTTCTGGAGAACATTGGGGCGGCGTTCCAGGTAGACGACGCACGGGTTGCGGCCGACCTCAAGGAGTTCGCTCGGCTGCTCGAAAGCAACGGCTTCGCGACCGGATCGTGGCGCGGCACCGTTGAAGAATCCTCGGCTCCGACGACCATGTGATCATCTGAAGTCACCGAGCCACCACATCAACGCGAGGAGAGAGCGATGTCGCAGATCTGGGAACAGAACGAGGAGAAAGACGAGGAGGAAGAGCTTGTCGTGACGCAACATCGTGATGACCGCGAACCTGCTGTCACTCCCGACGAAGAGCAGCAGATCGAGACGCCGAGCGATGACCCCCGCAGTGCGTTGGATGCGCTCGGTGAAGACGTCTCGTCGTCGCCCGCGAGGCGAGGGCACGAAGACCCTGAGATCGCCGCGATGGGACACGAAGACCGAGCGGAATAACGAGTGGGGGAGCTCCAGAAGCGCGGCCGCGATGAACGCAAGTTTGATCGTGTGCCGCGCTTCGGTACTGCCCTGCCTCGACTTCGCGCGCGGGTTGATAAAGATCTGCGGCGCAAACAATTGGGCAGTGAGCGGGTGACTGCCTGCGCAGTCAGGCTTATCGATTTGCAACTGTTTCGCGTCGGCAACCCTCGGTACGCGAAAAAGAACGGCAGCTACGGGGTCACAACGCTGACGCACCAGCATCTGCAGACGACCCCGAGCATCGTGGAGTTCGACTTCATCGGCAAGAGCGGCAAGCGCCATCGCCGAAGACTTCGCGATCCGCGCCTCGCGAGGCTGCTTGGCCAACTGCTTGAGCTGCCGGGGCCCGACGTCTTTCGCTTCTTCGATGAAGACGGCGTGCTGCACGATCTCACCAGCCGGGACGTCAACGCATACGTGAAGCGGTATATGGGCGAAGAGTTCACCGCGAAGGACTTTCGCACCTGGGGCGGCACCCTCTACGTGGGATCGGCACTGCTCGAACTCGATCCTCGAGAGATGCGGACGGCCACCGCGCGAAGTCGCGCCTTGAGCGCCGCTGTAAAGACGGCAGCCGAGCGTCTTGGAAACACCCCGGCGGTCACACGGTCGTCATATGTTGACCCTCGGGTGCTCGCGGCCGTCGAACACCCGAGAATTCTCGCTCGCGTGCGAGCACAGTACTCCAGACGTCGGCCCAGACGCTATCAGAGCGTCAGCGAGCAAAGCGTGCTTGCACTGCTCAAAGCAATGAACGGCAAAGTGCCACGCTCGGTGATTCTGATGCGCGACGAGCAGTAGGTGTCGCTCTCGGTCGACACACACACACGAAAGCACCGCCTGCCTGAAGACGCGAGATGCGCTCCGTGGCAGACGGTGCCAGCGCGGTGGGGCTGCGAATACGCCGCCCGCAACCTGGCCTATTCGAGGTTCGCGGGGGCGTCGTCAGCTGCAGCGTCTGCCTCTGACTGCCTGCCCTCGTGATGCGATGAGGCGGGGCGCTTCGGGTCGTCGCCGCGAGCCGCTCCTTGCCCACCCGGGGTGTCGGTTGCGGGGCCAGTCGTCGTTGCACCGCCCTCGTCGGACCAATCTGAGCCGAGTCGGTCGTCTAACGCAGGGTCGGTCACGACGTCTTCCTTTGCGCCGTTCCCGGTTGGCCCGTGCTGTGTCTGCACCGTCTCGGTGCGCTCCTCGCCCTGTTCCATTGGTGAACGGTCGGTGCGCTGTGCGTCATCGTGATGCGAGGCGCCCGGTTCGTGTGACTCGCGTTCATGCTGAGACTGCATCGTGCTACACCTCCCGGCGACGGCCGCCGACGATGAGGCCATAGATCAGCAGCACAATGATCGAACCGCCGATCGCGAGCAGCCACGATTCGAGCGACCAGAATGCGTTCATGTCGGCGCCGAAGAGCATGGAGCCGAGCCACCCGCCAAGCATCGCCCCGACGACTCCGAGGAGAAGCGTTGCAATCCAGCCTCCGCCCTGGCGTCCGGGAAGGATAGCTTTCGCAATCGCGCCAGCGATCAGACCGAGTAAAAGAAATGCAAGGAACCCCATGATTCCATCTCCTTTCAGCCAGCGAGTTTCGCTCGGCTTGCATCGAAACTATTTACTGCCAGGGGGTTGCGCGAGGGGCTTGCGCGCGCTTGTGCGGGTACGGTAAAGACACGAGCTGCGCCGTTCGCTGCGGGCGAGTGACGTCACCGTAGACACCATGTCGCACCGTGTCAACGGGGTCGTATGAGCATGCGGAGGTGCATAGAGTCACAGCCATGATTTCTCTTTGGCAACTGACCGCGCCGGTGATCGCTTCAGACGATTTCGAAACGGCGCGGCGCGACGCCGTGGTGGTCGGTGCCGGGCTCACTGGAATGGTGACTGCGGTGTTGCTCGCCCGCGCGGGCCTACGGGTGGCAGTGATCGAGGCGCGACGGGCTGGAGCGGTCACGACCGGGAACACCACGGGCAAGCTGAGCCTTTTGCAGGGAACCGTGTTCAGTGAGCTGCGAAAACGCGCAGGCGACGAGGTGCTTGCGGCATACGCCGAGGCGAACCGCGAGGGGCAAGCCTGGATGATTCGCGAACTCGAGTCTCGCGGCGAGGTGTTCGAGCGCCGCGCCGCGTTTACCTATACCGAGGGCGAGGATCAGCTCGAAGCGTTGCAGCGCGAACTCGAGGCGGCGCAGAGCGTTGGCGTTCCGGTCGAGCACACCGCAGACCCCGGTCTTCCTTTTGGCTGTGCGGGCGCGCTGCGTCTCGAACAGCAGGCCCAGCTGCAGCCGATGGCGGCGCTCGCCCGATTCGCAGCCGAGCTGCGCGAACGCGGCGGGATTCTCGTTGAGGCCTGCCGAGTGTTCGACGTCGAGCAGGTGGCGAACGGACTGCGAATCGTTACATCGCAGGGCGAGATCGACACCGGCATGTGCGTGCTCGCAACGGGTACACCGATTCTCGATCGGGGAATGTTCTTCGCGAAATCGAGTGCTTCGCGCTCGTTCGTCGCAGCATACAAAATCGGCGAGCCGACGCCCACCGGAATGTACGTCTCCATCGATGCGCCGCATCGATCACTGAGAACGGCGGAGGGCGCAGACGGCTCAGAGCTGCTCGTGGTGGGAGGGGGCTCGGTGCGCGCGAAGCGCGGCAGTGACACCCGCACCGAGCTCAAGAAGATCGACAGCTGGGTCGCCGAACGATTCGCTGATCCTCGACGCCTGACCCTCTGGGCGGCGCAGGATTATCGGACGCACTCCCGGGTTCCGTTTGCCGGTGCTATGCCGGGCGGCGGCGGCAAGATCTTCGCCGCGACCGGGTACAACAAGTGGGGCATGACCAACGCGGTGGCCGCGGCGCTGGCAATCACCAGTGAAATGCTGGGCGGGCACATGGAGTGGGCTCGCGTGCTGCGCGCACACTGCGAGAGCATTGCTGGGATAGGCGAGGCGATACGCTCGAACGCTGTGACCGCCGGAAGGCTGATCTCTGACTGGGCCGCCGCAGAACTCAGCTCGGTCGACGCTGAGCGAGAGCCTGAAGAGGGCGAAGGGTACGTCGCGCGCGACGGAATCGATCCCGTGGCCGTCTGCAAAGTGAACGGCCTCGTGCACCGCAACTCCGGCGTGTGTACGCACCTCGGCGGCATCGTGAACTGGAACGCCGCTGAGCGATCGTGGGATTGCCCGCTGCACGGCTCGCGATTCGCTGCCGACGGCGCGCTGCTCGAAGGGCCAGCCGTGCACGGTCTCACCCCGATGGGTGCGGAGACCGGTCAGCCCTCCGGTGACGAACCACCAACAGAGCCGCCAACCGAAATGGGATTCAGTTGACGGTGCGCTGAGCCCGCCAAGGAACTACCGGAGAAGAGGAGCGATCATGCCTGATCCACATCTGAAAGACGAAGAGCTCTACGAGAAGCTGCGCGATGGGGGTGCATCGAAGGAGAAGGCCGCGCGCATCTCGAACGCCGCAGCAAAAGAGGGTCGGTCGAAGGTCGGCGAACGCGGCGGTGAAGCTGAAGACTACGAGGATCGCACGGTCGACGAGCTCCGACAGCGCGCGAAGGAGCTGGGACTCAGCGGGTACTCGAAGCTGCGCAAGAGCGAGCTCATCGACAAGATCAGAAATCACTAGGAGGCTGGAGATGTCGCCGAACGAGGATCCGAGGACTAAGTACCCGCGGCCTCCGCTGCCCGAACAGCACCAGGCAGAACAGCCCGGACTCACCCCGCAGATGCATCCGCGCCCCGATCACGGCGAAGATAGTTATCTCGGGAGCGGGCGGTTGCAAGGCCAGCGTGCACTGATCACGGGCGGCGACTCAGGCATCGGCAGAGCGGTCGCGCTCGCATTCGCGCGCGAGGGCGCCGATGTCGCGATCTCATACCTCCCGGCCGAGCAGCGCGACGCTGCTGAGACCGAACGGCTTGTGAATGAGGCTGGCCGGCGCTGCCTGCTGTTGCCAGGCAACCTGCGCGAAGAAGTCGTCTGCGTCGACCTCGTGCGCCGTACCGTGAACGACCTCGGCGGCCTCGACGTGCTCGTGCTGAACGCCGGAGTGCAGCATCGCCGCGAACGCGACGCCGACATCGAGCGCGCGCAGATCCTCGAAGTATTCGAAACCAACCTCGTCGCCCCGCTGATTCTGATGCGCGAAGCCGCGCCCCACCTCGAACCCGGGGCGTCGGTCATCGTGACCGCGTCGATTCAATCGTTCGACCCGGGGCCAGACCTGCTCGACTACGCGATGACGAAGGCCGCGCTTGTGGCGTTTACGCGCGCCCTTGCCGAAGAGCAGGCAGAACGCGGGGTGCGGGTGAACGCAGTCGCACCCGGTCCGATCTGGACGCCGCTGATTCCCGCGACCGGATGGGACGAGAAGCAGCGGCACTTCGGCGAGAACACTCCGCTCGGCAGACCCGGGCAACCGGCAGAGCTCGCCGGAGCCTACGTCTATCTCGCCTCAGAAGAGGCCTCGTACGTTTCGGGTGCGGTGCTGCCCGTGACGGGTGGCAGGCACCCATGAACTTGATCCTGGGTCGAGAAACCTCCTACGCCTCGTCTGTGCCAAACGCTCAGCTTGCGCGGCCCCAGATCGAAGCCGCCGAAGCCAGCAGCACGAAGATAAAGATCGCAAGCGGAACCAGCCACACGATGGCGAGAAGAACCGCATCGATTCGCAGCCGAGCCGCCCGCCCGATGCGGCTCGCACGAACGGCGAGCATTGCGAGCACTCCGACGAGTGCGATGGTGATGCCGATACCGCACCAAACTGGGCTCCACGGCATGAGCAGGAGCAGGAGCAGCACGATCGTCATGATCGGCGGCAGTGACCGCGGCGAACTGCCAGCGGTTGGTGTTCGTGCTGTTGAGCGCCGGCTGGTCTTTCTAACGTCGGGCAGAGAGGGGCGAACGTGAGCGGCGGCGGAGGTGCGACGGACTTCGACGGCGATCAACGCGACGAGACCCCGTTCGAGCGGGCTGATCGCAACTGGAACGAGATCCTGCAGGAGGCGAGGGTGATTCAGACCTGCACGCAGATCATCGGAGGGTTTCTGCTTGCTGTGGCGTTTCAGCCTCGATTCACCGAGCTGAACGATTATCAATTGACCGTGTATCTCACGCTCGTTGCGCTCGCCGGCATTGCAACGGCTCTCGGGCTGGGGCTCGTGGTGATGCATCGGCGCTATTTCGGAAAGCGGCAGAAGCTTCGGGTCGTGCGCATCGGAAACATACTGCTCATCTGCAATCTGTTCGTCGTCTCGATACTCGCGTCGCTCGTCACGAGTCTGATCTTCGACGTCGTGCACAGTCGCACCGTCGGCATCATCGCGCTCGTCGCGGGGCTGGCACTGACGTTCGGACTCTGGGTGCTGGTGCCGAGACTCGGCGGCGTTGACAAACGATCAGGCGAGGTGCCTAACTCTGTTCGGGCTCCTCGATAAGACGCAATCCCGTCGGCGAGTTCGCGAGCGCCAGGAGTTGCTCGGTCCAGAGCGGGTTCAGTTCTGGGGCTACCTGGGTCTCGAACTCGAAGTGCAGGGGGATAGTGGGATGCAGCCAGATGCTGTGCTGCGAGCCCTCGTCGAGCCAAGTGAAGACCAGGCTCTCTTGCAGATTGAGTTTGCCGAGGATCACCGTGCGCAGATGAGTCAGCTCGCGATCAGAGAAGGCGAAACTGCGTGTCTCGCCGTAGTGTAAGAATCCCATAGCGCGACTATGCCTTCGCTCGATGCTTTGCTGCGTCTTGCTCGGAGACGACGATGAGCCCTCGTGGCGTGTTCGAAAGCTCGTTGAGTACTTCGAGCCAGTGCTTGTTCAAATCGGGTGAGCGGCTGCCGGCGAAACGAAACACAAGCGGAATGCTCGGAGTCAGCCAGATCGAGAGCCGCCCGCCACCCTTCTCGGCAGGGTTGGTCCAACTCATGAGAAAGCTCTCTTGACGCCGGAGCTTCATAGTGATTGCCACCTTCAGGTGGGCGAGTGTGCGGTCCTCAAACTCGTATTCCTGGGTACCGCCGTAGATGAGATAGCCCATGCCCTAATAGTGGCAGCTTTCCCAATAGTGCGATAGAGGCCGGGCGTGTCGCTCCGGCCTCTATCGCACTATTGCCTAGCGAGCGCTGTCACCCCAGTGCTGCGACTCTCCCGCGGGCGCAACGGCCTGCGGCACGCCCAACGGGTTGTCGTCGCGCAGCGCCTCTGGCAAGAACGCCGCCGGTGCGTTCTGGAATGCGACCGGGCGCAGGAAGCGCGAAATCGCCGCGGTGCCAACCGAGGTGCTCGCATCATTGCTGGTTGCGGGCCACGGGCCACCGTGCTGCTGCGCGGGTGTAACCGCCACGCCGGTCGACCAACCGTTGAAGAGCACGCGGCCGACCTGCTTCGCGAGTGCGGCGACGAGCGCGCGCAGCTCGTCTGCGTTCTCGGTCTCGCCGGTCGCCTCGGCGGTGCTCAGGTGCAGCGTGCCGGTAAGGTTGCCCTCGTAGAACTCGGGCATCAGTGCTGCGAGATCGGTGCCTGCCGGAGTCTCTACGAGAATCGAGAGCGGGCCGAATGCCTCGTGCACGAGCGCGTCGTGGCTTGCTCGGAACGCATCGAGAGAGACGGCGACGACGGTGGGAGTGGCCCAGCCGTGACCCTGCTCATCGAAGCGAACCCCGCCCTCGATGATGGCGCGTACGCCCTCGGCGCCAAGGATGGCGTCGCGGCGCTCGTTGTAGCTCTGGGCGATGCGGGGATCGAGCAGGCGGTGCTCGGGCAGTGCCGTCTCGCTGCGCAAGATCGCGGCCTCGAGGTCTGTGCCCTGGGGCAAGAAGACGAAGCCAGGCTTCGTGCAGAGCTGACCAGCCGAGCCCGAGACGCTCGTGAGAAAGCCGCCGGCGATCTCGTCAGCGCGCTCGGCAATAGCGTCTGCCGTGATGAAGACTGGGTTGACGCTGCCGAGCTCGCCGTAGAACGGAATCGGTGCAGGGCGGTTCGCCGCAATGTCGGTGAGCAGGCGGCCGACGCCGATCGAGCCGGTGAACGAACCGGCCTTGATGCGCGGATCCTTGAGCACCTGCACGCCTGCTTCGCGGCCGTGGATCAGGTGGAACACGCCCTCGGGCATCCCCGCGGCGCGGAGTGCGGCCACGGCGACTTCTGCGGTGGCGTCAGACAGCTCCGGGTGTCCCGAGTGCGCCTTCACGATGAGGGGGCAGCCGGCAGCGAGAATCGCAGCCGAGTCTCCGCCGAGCACCGAGAACGCAAACGGAAAGTTCGAGGCAGAGAAGTTGATGACCGGGCCCAACGGAATGTGGGTGCGACGCACATCGGGGCGCGGGCCGAGCACGAACGCGGGATCGGCATGGTCAATGCGCGCGTCGAGGTAGCCGCCCGCGACGATCGTCTCGGCGAAGAGGCGCAGCTGCACGGCGGTGCGGGTGACCTCGCCGTTCAGACGCGCCTCGGTGAGACCGGTCTCGCGCATCGCGATCTCTACGAGCTGCGGCTTCGCTGCCTCAAGCGCATCGCCGAGTGCAACGAGTGCGCGGGCGCGATCCTTGGGGGCGGTAGCGGCGAACGCGGGAGCAGCGGCAGCCGCTGCCGCAACGACAGCTTCGAGTTCGGGGGAGAGGGTGGGTTCGGTCATCGCTTGATCCTTGTCGTGTGCTGAAAGATAGGGCTGGTACGGGTGGCTCGAGTCATAACGAGCCCCCGAAAGTCTGTAACCATTGTCTCACATCAGTATGTGACATTGCACAATGGATGAGTGGGTAAGAATTTGCTGCGGTGGCGAAGCGCATGACCTCGGCAAAAGGATCGCGATGCGCCAGCGTGTCGCATGCTTCGGCGTCATCGCGATCCTTTTCGAACCCGCTAGACCGAGGGCTGCTGCTGGGTGATGCAGTGAATGCCGCCACCGCGAGCGAACAGCGGGCGCGCATCGATGCCGATGATTTTGCGGTCGGGGTAGAAGTCGCCGAGGATGCCAAGCGCGCGGTCGTCGGCGGGATCGCCGAACGCGCAGGCGAGCACGGCGTCGTTGATCACGACATGGTTGATGTAGCTGTAATCGACGAAACCCTCTTCGTCGCGCTGCACTTCGGGCGCAGGAAGATCGATGATCTCGAAGCCGGCCGAGACGTCGCTGACGTAGCGTTCGGCGACCTGTCGGTTCACCTGAGCAATGCGGTGGTCGGGGTGCGACGCGTTGTCTTGGCGGTGCATCAGCAGTGCTTCGGGGGTGGGGAATACCGCGAGAATATCGCTGTGGCCGCGGGTGCCGAAGGTGTCGTGGTCGCGCTGCAGGCCACGGGGCAGCCACAGTGCCGAGGTCGTGCCGATCGTGCGGTTCAGCTCGGCTTCCACTTGCTGCTTCGTCATGCCGGGGTTGCGGCCCGGGTCAAGCTGCACGGTCTCGGTGAGCACGACATGCCCGGTGCCGTCGACCTGGATGCCGCCGCCCTCATTTACCATGTCGCTGTTGATCAGCGTGGCGCCGGCGGCCTCTGCCACGATGCGGCCGATGTGCTGGTCGTTGTCCCACTCGGCCCAGTCTTGAGCACCCCAGCCGTTGAACACGAAATTCACCGCTCCGAGCTTGCCGTCATCGCCGATGACGAAGCTCGGGCCGATGTCGCGCATCCACGCATCGTTCAGGGGAGCGCTCAACAGGGTGATCGATCCGGCCAGGTATCGCTTTGCCACAGCCTCGTCGCCCGGGTTCACTACAACGGTGACAGGCTGAAACTCGCTCGCTGCGTTTGCGACAGCCGCCCAGGTGGTGCGAGCTTCTTCGATTTCTGCTGCGGTCTCGCCGAGGGTGTAGCCCGAGCTCGGCCACGCAAGCCACAGGCGGTCTTGCTTGTGGCCCTCAATGGGCATCTGCCAGGTAGTCACGTTTCGTGTTCGCTTTCGGTCGTGATTCGTCGTTTTGAGTTGCTAGGTATAGCTATGCGTCGGTGCTGTCAAGCGTCGAAGGACAGCGCCTTGCGCAGCAGGTGCTCCTGCTCAACTGCGTGCACCTTCGCCGAACCGGTCGAGGGTGCTGCCGAGGCCTTGCGGGTGACTGCGCGCATCTTGTCGTTCGCGAGGTGCTTCGCAAGCGCCAGTGAGATGAACGGCCAGGCGCCCTGGTTCTCGGGCTCGTCTTGCACCCACACGAGTTCAGCGCCCGGGTAGTTCGCGAGCACCTCGGTGAGCTCCTTCGCGGGCATCGGGTAGTACTGCTCGACGCGCACGATTGCGACGCGAGGATCAGGCTGCTTGTCGAGCGCCGCGCGCAGATCGTAGTAGATCTTGCCCGAGGTGAGCAGCACACGGGTGACCTGGTTCTTCTCTGCCTGCGGGTCATCGATCACGGGCTGGAACCCACCGGTGGTGAAGTCTTCGACCGAAGACGCGGCACCGCGCAGGCGCAACATCGACTTCGGCGTGAAGACGACCAGTGGCTTGCGGGGGCGCTGGTAAGCCTGGCGACGCAGCAGGTGGAAGTAGTTCGCAGGCGTCGACGGGCGTGCCACGATCATGTTGTTCTCTGCGCAGAGCTGGAGGTAGCGCTCGATGCGAGCTGAGGAGTGGTCGGGCCCCTGGCCCTCGTAGCCGTGCGGCAGCAGCATGACGACCGACGACTGCTGGCCCCACTTCTGCTCTGCGGCGGCAATGTACTCGTCAACGACGCTCTGCGCGCCGTTCGCGAAGTCGCCGAACTGCGCCTCCCAGACCACGAGTGCGTCTTCGCGCTGCAGCGAGTAGCCGTACTCGAACGCGAGTGCCGCATACTCTGACAAGAACGAGTCGTAGATCCAGAATCGAGCCTGGTCCTCTGCGAGATTCAGCAGCGGCAGCCACTCCTGGCCGTTCTTGCGATCGTGGAAGACCGCGTGACGCTGCGCGAAGGTGCCGCGGCGGGCGTCCTGGCCCGCGAAACGCACGGGCGTGCCCTCGATCAGCAGCGAGCCGAGCGCGAGCAGCTCGCCGAAGCCCCAGTCGATCTCGCCGTTCTGGCTCATCTCGACGCGCTTGTTCAGCAGCTGCTGCAGCTTCGGGTGCACCGTGAAGCCATCGGGCACATTGGCATGCGCCTCACCGATGCGCTCGATGACCGAGCGATCGACAGCGGTTGCAACCGACGTGATCGCGGGTATCGGTGCGGTGAGCGCCTCACCGATACCGCTCTGGTCGATGACGGGGATCGAGCCCGTTTGTGCGGCGTGCGTCTCGAGGAATGCCTGCTCGAGACGATTTTGAAAGTCGAGCTTCGCCTTGTCGTACTCTTCTTCGGTGATATCGCCGCGACCGACGAGCGCCTCGGTGTAGAGACTACGCGTCGAGCGCTTCGCCTCGATAAGGTCGTACATGAGCGGCTGGGTCATCGCCGGATCGTCGCCCTCGTTGTGCCCGCGACGGCGGTAGCACACCAGATCGATGATCACGTCGCGGTGGAACTTCTGGCGGAACTCGTACGCCAGTTGAGCCACGCGCACAACCGACTCGGGATCGTCACCGTTCACGTGGAAGATCGGCGACTGCACGACCTTGCCCACATCTGTCGAATAGACAGCGCTGCGCGAATCCTGCGGCAGCGTCGTGAAACCAACCTGGTTGTTGATCACAATGTGGATGGTGCCACCAGTGCGGTAGCCGCGCAGCTGCGACATCTGCAGGGTTTCGTAGACCACACCCTGGCCGGCCATTGCGGCGTCGCCGTGAATCAGAATCGGCAGCGTCGTGAACGAGCCGATCGGCTTCAGATCTTGCTTCGCGCGAACGATGCCCTCGAGCACGCCGTCGACGGTCTCAAGGTGCGAGGGGTTCGCGGCAAGGTGGATTGGGACCTGCGTGCCGTTCGGGGCGGTGAACACCCCGGTGGTGCCGAGGTGGTACTTCACGTCGCCCGACCCGGTCTTCTGAGCGGTTCCCTCGAACTCGCGGAAGATCTGGCCGTAGGTCTTGCCCGCGATGTTCGAGAGCACGTTCAGGCGACCGCGGTGCGCCATGCCGACATCGACGCTGTCGACGCCGTCTTCAGCTGCATCGATGAGCATTGCGTCGAGCAGCGGAATCACTGTCTCGCCGCCCTCGAGGCTGAAGCGCTTCTGGCCGACGTACTTGGTCTGCAGGAAGGTCTCGAAAGCTTCTGCCTCGTTGAGCTTCTCGAGAATACGCATCTGTGCGTCGTGCCCGGGCTTCGCGTAGGGCACCTCAACCTGCTCGCGCAGCCAGCTGCGCTGCTCGGGGTCTTGAATGTGCATGTACTCGATGCCGATCTTGCGGCAGTACGAGTCGCGAAGTACGCCAAGGATGTCGCGCAGCTTCATGGTGTGCTTGCCGCCGATGCCCCCGGTCACGAACTCGCGGTCGAGATCCCAGAAGGTCAGCCCGTGGCTCTCGATCTCGAGGTCGGGGTGCGTGCGCTGCACGTATTCGAGCGGATCGATGTCGGCCATGAGGTGACCGCGCACCCGGAACGAGTTGATGAGCTCTTGCACGCGTGCCGACTTGTCGATCTGGCCGGTGACGTCGACGTGAATGTCGTTCGCCCACTGGATCGGCTTGTACGGGATGCGCAGCGCAGCGAAGACCTCTTCGTAGAAGTTATGGCCACCGGTGAGTCGCTCGTGCACCTTCTTCAAGAACTCGCCCGAGCCGGCGCCCTGGATGACGCGGTGGTCGTAGGTGCTGGTGAGCGTGATGGTCTTCGAGATGCCGAGTTTGTTCAGCGTCTCGGGGGCCGCGCCCTGGAACTCGGCGGGGTACTCAAGTGCACCGGCGCCGATGATCGAGCCCTGGCCGCGCATGAGACGCGGCACCGAGTGCACCGTTCCGATGCCGCCCGGGTTCGTCAGTGAAATGGTTGCGCCCTGGAAGTCGGCTGGTGTGAGCTTGCCGTCGCGGGCGCGTTTCACCAGGTCTTCGTAGGCCGCCAGAAACTCGTTGAAGTCGAGCGTGTCTGCGCGCTTGATCGCGGGCACGAGTAGCGAGCGGGTGCCGTCGGCCTTTGGCACGTCGATCGCGATGCCGAGGCCGATGTGCGCGGGCACGACGAGCGACGGCTTGCCGTCGACCTCTGCGTAGGCGACGTTCTGGCTCGGAAACTCCTTGAGCGCCTGAATCAGGGCCCACCCGATGAGGTGCGTGAACGACACCTTGCCGCCGCGGTTGCGACGCAGGTTGCTGTTGATCACGAGGCGGTTGTCGATGAGCAGCTTCGCGGGCACCGTGCGCACGCTGGTTGCCGTGGGAACCGTGAGGCTCTCGTCCATGTTCTTGGCGAGGGTCTTCGGCATGCCGCGCAGCGGAGTGACCTGGTCTTCGTCAGGGGCGTCGGTCACGTTCACGGCCGAGGCACGCGGTGCGTCTGCCGGGATCGGAGCGGTCCGAGGTGCCACATTGGTGGTCTTCGACGAGGGCTGCGCTGCCGCTGACTCGGGAACGGCGGCGGTCGGCGCGAGGATTTTCGCCTCGGGGGCAGGCCTCGCGGGTGCGGCAGCTGTGCTCGCCGCAGCGGGCTGCGCGGCCTTCGCCTCACTCGCAGCCGCATACTTCTCGAGCGTCGGCCACCAGGCCTGATCTACCGAGTTCTTATCGGCGAGGTACTGTTTGTACATCTCGTCGACCAGCCATGCATTGGCACCGAAATCTTCTGCGGAGTCTCCGTTACCGGTGACATTCGTCCGCTCAGTCAAGGCGAGTCCTCTCATTGTGGCGAACCCGCGAGTCGTCTCGCGAGCACTTGCGCAGCCGTCGCGCACACTGCCACTAGCCTACGCCTTTCGGCTGCGACATGTGACACGTTCACCTGAATTCATCCGACAGCAAAACTGATGGCTGTCGATAAGCGAAACCGAGGTCATACACGGACAGTTTTCAGACACGCTGCCTGCCTTGGCTGATAGAGTTTTCGCAATCATGGACGTACCCAGTCGAAGACCCAGCGACCCCCCGAGTACCTACCGCGCTGAGGCGCGGCTTCTTCAGGGGGGTCACGAATGAGCGAGTGGTGGCTGCTCGCGTTCGGTGTGATTCTCACGTTCGGCACGGGCGTCTTCGTTGCCTCCGAGTTTTCGCTTGTCGCGTTGGATCGGCAAGATCTTGAGCGACGCCGCGAGCAGGGCGAACGCGGCCTCGACGGCGTGATTCGTGGCCTACGGATCACTTCGACGCACCTCTCGAGCGCGCAGCTGGGTATTACGCTGACCACGCTGCTCGCCGGTTACACACTCGAGCCCGCGTTCAGCAGCATGCTCGACCCGCTTCTCGCAGGAATGGGCGTACCTGAGGGGCTGCGCCGCGCCATCAGCGCACCCTTGGCCGTGGTGATCGCGACGATCATTTCGATGGTGATCGGCGAGCTCGTCCCTAAGAACTTCGCACTCGCGAAGCCGCTGCAGGCCGCCCGCGCCGTCATGCCGCTGCAGGCAGGGTTTACCGCCATCTTCAAGCCGGCGATCCTCGTCTTGAACGGCAGCGCCAACGGGCTGTTGCGAGCGATCGGTATCGAACCCAAGGAAGAACTTTCGGGGGCTCGCACCGCCGAGGAGCTCAGCTCGCTCGTGCGCCACTCGGCGAGCGCGGGCCTGCTCGAGGCCGACACTGCCACGTTGCTCGACCGAACGCTGCGCTTCTCAGAGCACACCGCGGCAGACGTGATGACCCCGCGCACGCGCATCGAGAGCATCCACAGGCTCGACCCGTCGCAGGCGGTGCTCGAACTCGCCGGGCGCACCGGGTTCTCGAGGTTTCCGGTGATCGACGAGGATCGCGATGACATCGTCGGCGTGGTACACGTGAAGCACGCGGTCGCTGTGCCCCGGCCGAAGCGGCCAGAGGTGCCCGTCGCCGCGATCATCGAAGACGTCGTGCGCGTGCCAGAGACCATGCGACTCGATCAGCTGCTCGAAGAGCTGCGCACCTCGGGGTTTCAGCTCGCGATCGTCGTCGATGAGTACGGCGGAACCGCGGGCCTCGTGACCCTTGAAGACCTGGTCGAAGAGCTCGTCGGTGAGGTCGCTGACGAGCACGACCGCGCACGCGCCGGCGTCGTGGGTGACGCGTCAGAGATGACGATCCCCGCTGACCTGCGCCCCGACGAGGTGCTCGAGCAGACCGGTGTCGATATTCCTGAGAGCGACGACTACGACACGATCGCCGGATTCGTGCTGCTCGAGCTCGGTCGCATTCCAGAGCTCGGCGACGAGGTGCCGCTCGAAGACGGCTCGCGCCTTCGTGTCGAGCGCATGGAGGGCCACCGCATTTCGCGGATCAAATATTTCGCCCCCGTCAGCCCCGCAGAGGCCGCGGCGGGCGATACGGGTGAGATTGAAATCGAGCAGGCGGATCCTCGTCGCAAACCCAATGGCCACGACGCGCAGGGGGGTGACGCATGAGCGACTGGATGGGAATTGTCTGGCTCGTCGTGCTGCTGCTCGCGAATGCCTTCTTCGTCGGCGCCGAGTTCGCGGTGATCTCTGCGCGCCGCTCGCAGATCGAGCCGCTCGCTGAGGCCGGCTCGAAGCGCGCCAAGACCGCGCTGTGGGCCATGGAACACGCGACGCTCATGCTCGCCACGAGCCAGCTCGGCATCACGGTGTGCTCGCTGCTCATTCTGAATGTGTCAGAACCGGCCATTCACCACCTGCTCGAGGGGCCGCTCGCCTGGACGGGTCTGTCAGCAGAGGTTGTGTCGATCGCCGCGTTCGTCATCACGCTCTTGCTGGTGTCGTACCTGCATGTCGTCTTCGGCGAAATGGTGCCGAAGAACGCGGCCTTCTCGATGCCCGATCAGGCCGTGCTGCTGCTCGCGCCGCCGCTCGTCTGGGTGTCGCGCGTGTTCAGGCACATCATCGCCGCGCTGAACGCCATTGCAAACGGAATTCTCCGGCTCTTCGGCGTCGAGCCGAAGAACGAGGCGAACAGCACGTACACGCTCGAAGAGGTGGCGGGCATTGTCAGCCACTCGACGCGCGAGGGGCTGCTCGAAGACCACAGTGGCACGCTGAGCGCGGCGTTCGACTTCACCGAGAAGCGTGCGCAAGACATTCTCGTGCCGTCAGACAAGCTCGTCGCGATGCCGGCTGGGGCAACGCCAGGCGACGTCGAGACGGCAGTGGCAAAGCACGGCTTCTCGCGCTATCCGATGCGCGGCGAGAGCGGCGAGCTTGTCGGCTACGTACACATCAAGGATCTGCTGCGGCTCGGCGAGGAACGTATCACGCAGCCGATCCCGGCCAAGCGCATTCGCGAGATGCTGACGCTGCGCGACGACACCGACCTCGAAGACGTGCTGGCGCGCATGCAGGGGCGGGGCGTGCACCTCGCGCGCGCCGTCGATGCGACTGGCCGCGAGATGGGCGTGCTCTTTCTCGAGGACGTCATCGAGGAGCTGGTGGGCGAGGTGCACGACGCCACGAAGCGCCAGCGCTACTCGGACTGAACGTCGCGCGCGGCGGGCTCATGCCTGGGCCTATTCGTGCTGCCTGTCTCGTGTGGTCAGGAGCGCTGAGAGTGAGCGCCACCGCCGAGACTGAGCGTCTTTTCACGTAAATCTGGCTCAGGTTCGGCGATCTGGCTCAGATTCGGCGAGGGGAGTCGGCCCAGGTCCGTCGCAATTGTCGCTCACAGGAGTCCCGTTTTTGGGTTATGCACCGATTTCGCGGGTAATCCCGAAACCGCGCCGCCGTGTTCATGCTCCAGGCATGCTGGTGCGATGGACCACGAAATTCGAATCCAGATGATGCGAGAGAAAATTCTGCCTCGCGCTCTCTTACTGAATCAAGGTAAGACTGATCGATCTATTTCGCGCGAGGTGCAGCAGGGGTACCTGACACGAATCATCCCGGGGTACTTCATGCTGCGTGCGCATTGGGATGGTCTTTACGGCGAAGAACGTTTGCTCGCGCGAACGCTGGTGATCGCACATTTGCATCGCGGCAGGGAGATAGTCTTTTCGCATTACTCCGCAGCAGCGCTCTGGGGACTCCCGCTGTATCGTCACCATGCCGGTCGCGTGCATGTGTACACTCCTCGCGAACGTCCTGGTCGAAGTGCAGGCGTTGTAGTTCGCCACGCAGCATCGTTGGCGCAAGAACAGGTGGAATCGGTAGCAGGGATCGCCGTGACAAGCCTCTCGAGGACGATGGTTGATCTTGCAAGGCTCGCCTCGACGGAGGTCGCGGTTGGCGTGGCTGACGCGGGGCTCCGCAAGATGTTTCGCTCGGATCACGGGCGGGTCGATCCCGCGATAGAAGATTGGCGAGGGTCGCAGCTTGAGCTGCTTGATGCCATGCCGCGCGTTCGCGGCGTGCGCAGCGCTCGCAAAGTGTTGGAGTTTGCCGATCCTCGTGCGGACTCGGTCGCCGAAAGCGTCAGCAGGTTGCAGTTTGCTCGGCTGAGGGTCGAGGTCGACATTCAGGTGATGGTGCGCGGTGCAGAGGGGAGGCGGTACTGGCTCGATTTTAAGTTCATCGGTCAGGCGGCGTTTGGCGAAGTCGACGGACGGTCGAAGTACACCGACGAGAAATTGCTGAACGGGCAGACCTCGCATGAGCGAGTGCTGGAGGAGAAACGCCGAGAAGACGACATTCGAGGTGTCACCGGTGACCGGCTGGTGCGCTGGATGCCGGAAGCGATCGAGACGGCTGATCGATTGGGGCGTCGCATGCTTGCGTTCGGGCTGAGAGTGCCCGCACTGGAATGAGTAGAAGCTGAGTTCGGTCTGGCTCGTCGAGAATGAGCCTTACCGCCGATACTGAGCCACATATGCGTGAGAAAGGGCTCAGTCTCGGCGATGAGACTCAGTTTCGGAGGGCAGGAAGATAAGCACGGGCGCTCTGGGCGCTGCCAGTGGTGCTTGGCGTGCTTGCTGGGCTTGCTGCGCGTGCCGAGCTGCGCGCGGCGGCGCTAGATCTC
Source organism: uncultured Leucobacter sp. (assembly GCA_937967375.1). GTDB lineage: Bacteria > Actinomycetota > Actinomycetes > Actinomycetales > Microbacteriaceae > Leucobacter. Next base: position 811 of record CALCJF010000069.1, on the reverse strand, counting down.
CAGCAGGCGGGTGAGCTCTTCGCCCACGCGCTCGAACTCGATCAAGAATGCGTCGTGCCCGAACGGGCTGTCGAGGCGCGTTGCGAGCCCGCCGTCGAGGCTGCCCGGGCTGTGCGCGGCAATGATGTCTTGCCCGTCTAGTGTGAACAGGCGATCGCTTGGAATGCCGAGCACGAGCGTCGGCAGCGTGATCTGCGAGAGCGCCGCGGCGATCCCACCGCGGCCGCGCCCGACGTCGTGCGAGTTCATCGCCTGCACGAGCGTGAGGTAGCTGTTGGCATCGAAGCGACGGGTGAACTTGTTGCCGTGAAAGTCGAGATAGCTCTCGACTGCGAATCGCCCGCCGCCGCCGAGCGGGCTCACCGCCGACTGCCAGGCACGCCCGAAGCGCTCGTCGAGCTCGGTGTTGCTGCGGTAGTTCAGCAGGGCTAGGCGGCGGGCGGTCGCGAGCCCGTGGTGCGGGCCGATACCGTCGGGTGCGTCGTAGTAGTTGCCGCCGCGCCAGGCCGGATCCGAGCGAATCGCCTCGAGCTGCACCAGGTTCAGCCCGATTTGGTCGGCGGTCGTCACCGGGGGAGCCGCAATCACCGCGAGCCGCTCGGTGCGGCCCGGATACAACAGCTCCCACTCGAGCGCGTGCATGCCGCCCATCGACCCGCCGATCACCGCGGCGAACCGCGAGATGCCGAGCTGATCGGCGAACGCGGCGGTAGCCGCCACCTGGTCGCGAATCGTGAGGTACGGAAACCGCGAGCCCCACTCGCGCCCGTCTGGGTCGAGGCTCGCTGGCCGCGTCGACCCTTGGCAGCCG
>CALCJF010000068.1 GCA_937967375.1 uncultured Leucobacter sp. | reverse complement strand
CCACCGAGATCTACACTCTTTCCCTACACGACGCTCTTCCGATCTCAAGGTACCCAAGGGAACCACCGCCGGCACCGATCGTATGAATATAGAGCGAGGGAGTGTTGATCGGAAGACCCTCGAACTGCGCCCCCTGGTGTGTGACGGGGGTACCATCGAGCACCAGCGAAGCATCGAGGCTGGTACCGCCCAGATCGATAGTGATGAGATTCGGGCGCCCGATGAGTTTTGAGAATCCTGCCGCGCCAATGACGCCGCCCGCTGGTCCAGAAAGGATCAGGTTCACCGGCTGCTCCCGCGCGGTGGTTGCAGTCATCGCGCCGCCGCCTGATCGCGACATCAGAAACTGTCCTTCGAATCCGCGTTCGGCGAGTTCGCCCTCTAGGCTCTGCAGGTAGTTGCGCATAATCGGCTTGATATAGGCGTCGAGCACCGCAGTGCTGGTGCGCTCGTATTCGCGGTAGGCGCGCGAGAGCTCGTGAGATACCGTCACCTGCACCCCGGGAGCCTCTTCTTCGAGGATCTCGCGCATGCGCTGCTCGTTCTGAGGAGCCACATAGGAGTGCAGGAAGGCCACGGCAACTGCCTCGTAGCCGCGCCTGGCAATCTCGCGGGCGAGCTCTCTCGCCTCCTGCTCGTCGAGCGGTACCGCGACGCTCCCGTCGAAGAGGCTGCGTTCAGCGACCTCGAACGTGTCATAGCGTTCGAGCAGTGCAGCAGGCTTGCGGTACTTGATGTCGTACATCGGCACGCGGTCGGTGCGACCGAGCAGATACACGTCACGGAATCCCTTGGTTGCGATCGTTGCGATCCTTGCCCCTGAGCGAGTAAGCAACGCGTTCAATCCGAGCGTGCTGCCGTGATTGAACATCGCTACTTCGCTCAGGTTTGCTTCGGCCTTGCCGAACGATTCGAGCACGCCACGGGACGGCTCCTGCGGTGTCGTCGGTACTTTCTCGAATCGAAGCTCGCCCGTCTCTGGCACGAGTTTGACGACGTCGGTAAAGGTTCCCCCCACGTCAACGGCGACGCGAACATTCTTAGTCATGAATTGCCTCCCTGGCTCTCTGCGTTCTTGGTTTCTGGGGTGCTCAGCCGCGCTGCACACCGTGGTCGATGCGGTACAAACGCCCGACTCCGATTTCGGCACCCGCAAGGAGCGCCTCGAGTTCCGGAGCGGTGCGACCACGTCTGGGGTGGTCAAGCCACTCCTGATAGCCAGCCTCGTCGGGCCATTCAGCGATAACGATCACCTCACCTGAACCGTCTGCGGCGACTGCGATGTCGGATGAGACCTGACGCGTCAAGTCGAGTGATTCCTGAAGAATGCCTTCTCTGCGGTAGAGCTCGAGAATCCGTTCGGCGTTCTCGGGCGTAGTTTTCAGCGTCAAAACTGAACGGATCATACGATCGCAACTCCTCTGTCGGAAACCAGGAGGCGTGTTGACCCAGGGCGTTTTCTGCTCAAAGTCTGAACATCATCGTCCGCGGTCGATCACCCTCGAGGGGCCGGTGAGAACCCGGCTAGAGCGACAGTACCCGCACGTCGATAGCAAGCCGTGTGCAGAATGCACACGAGAGTCAGCGCTCAGAAGTCATTCGGTTCAGTGCCCTCGGAGGCATCGAGCGCACGACTCATCGGGCTGGCGAAGAGGTCGCCCGTAAGCCGCAAACTGCCGATGGTCAGCTTCCGAGCTGCCCCTCTGATCCACCTCGCAGCGCCGCGAGCATCATGAAGCTCGAGAGCAGCTTGTCTGGCTCAGCGATCGGAAGCCCGAGCTCCTCCGCGCGACGAACGCGCGCCTGCACGGTGTTGCGGTGCACGCCGAGCATCTCGGCGGCACGAGAGATCGATCCTCGGGAAGAAAGATAGCCGACGACCGCAGCGATGATCTCATCCGATTGCGGATCAGCGAGCAACTTCGGCATGAGCATCTCGGCGAGCCTGCTCGCGAGCGACGACGGGATCAGCCGCTCAAGCATCCGCGTCTCGATCCGACCGAATTCCACGACATTCGATCCTCGGCCACCTCCCGGGAGCGCCAGACGCGCCGCGATCCAGGCCTCACGCACACTCTCCGTCAGTTCTGCCTGATCACCGTGTACTCTTGAGACCCCGATGCTCAGCCCCAGAACCCTGGCCACGTCGTAGTTCTCCCTGATCACGTCTGCAATCGAAGACTCCGGCTCCGATGGCCCTGTCGGCATGAAAGCCAGCCAGCCATCGGCTACCGTAGCGAGCGGAATCTCTGGGAAGTGGTGCTGCCATACCTGGTGCACTGCGGCGCCAAGGTTCTCGGGGCGTTCGACAAGAATGCAAACCGTCCGGTATCGACTGCCAATGGAGTGCAGCGCATCAGCAAGCTGGCCGCTTTCTGGCTCGTCGATCACGCTGAGTTCGGTTGCCCCGACCATGGCGGCGAGCGACATGGTCGGCAAGGACTGCAGTATCGAATCGAGACGGGAGCGATACAGCAGTGCGCGCAGGGAGGGCGCCGCCGCGCGCAGCATCTGCTCGACGTAATCACGCGGAAGCTCCGCGACGCCCACCACGACAAGTCGTGTCTCGGAATCGTCCGGCCGGATCCGCACCGATACCGCGTTTTCCACCGCGTCACTGCGACGCTTTGAGCCCCGATGCTTCTGAGCGGCGCTCTCGTCCACGACATCAATAGTCACCGTGCCGGCAACGTTCACCTGCACTCGGGCACCGTCCAGTTCCCTCGAGATCATGCGAAACATCGCGGGAATGCTCTCTTCTTTCGACAATCGCTCCGAGAACGACTGCACATGCGAGATCACGCCTGCTCTGGCAATGCCGAGTTGGATCGCCATTTCGATTCCCAGCCTGGTCACGTCACGCTCCGCAGAGATCAGGGTGACGTCGAGTCGCCGAGCAATCTCGACGGCCGCCTCGGTGATCGCGTGCGCTGGCGCGACAACGGCACATGCTCGACGTTCCCACGCATAGTGCAGCGCAGCAGAAACGATCCAGCTACCAGCCGACATCTCGTTAGCGAGCAGCACGATCGTATCCGGACCGACCGCCATGACCTCCTCGACCTCCGTAATCAGCGCGAGATCTTGCACCCGAGTCGACTGATCCGATTGAAACCTCACCTGCAGATCCGAGAGCGATCGTGATTGCAGCAGATCCCGAAGGCTTACCGCCTGGCTTGCATAATGCCCCTCTGCCGAAGACCTCATACGTCCAGCCCCAATCCACCGAACGCCTTCGGCCCAGCTAGTTCAATGCCCTCAGGTGAATACCAGGCCGCGTCGGCGTGCATCACGACGATGTCGATCATATTGCCCACCCAGAGATCCTCGATCGTAGCCGGACTCCCATCATGAGCGTGCAACATCGTGATGACATCTGGCACGGAGGCTCGAATCGCCCCGTCAACCAGCAGGATCACCACCTCGTTCTGCACCATCAGCTGCACGATCCTCCCGTTCGTTTCTTCGACGAGCGCAACGCTTGACGGTCGTGCTGTCTGCCCGGGAAGAGTTCCGCGAGCAAACCAGGCGAGGTCGCTGACCCGCGCTCTCAACGAGAGCTTGACTCCGACACTGCGCCGCAGCGCCTCGTACTTCGCATCGCTGTCGTTGTTCGATCCGAGGATGCTCCCGATGGCGATCAGCTTGCTCAGGCTTTTGCGAACGCCATAGCGTGCGAGCGTTTCGGCGCTCATGGGGTAGCTCGCGGTTGCGGCCCAACCGCCGTAGACACCCGCCAGCGCCCTGAGGAGCCGATCAACTCTCACGGGGTCTTCTACCTGCAGGAAGGCGACCTCACCGGTGGCACCGGCCGCTGCGATCGGACCCGCGGGCAGCATTGCCAGCGTGAACACCGTCTGGTTGACCAGGGGAAACACCCGACCCATCGGATCTGCATCGACAACCGGCACCCCGAACTGCATTGCCGCCAGCGGAGGCACTAGCGCGTTCAGCCCGCCGGCAGCGAGCGGCATAACGCCAGCGATCGGCCTGTCGAGAGAATCTTGGAGTATCTGCAGGCTGCGAGTGAACTCGTCACCCACGGGGCGCAGGTCAGAGGGAGGTAAGCCGTTGCTCACGTATCCGACCGCTACCACGAGTCCTTCCGGTTCTAGCTCTTCCGGGGAACACAGGTGCAGGGGTGATCCGCCTTCTCGTAGCTGGATCAGCACCCGATCCATCTGCTCATGCGCCCAGTCGGGGTTGATCATGCAGGCGGTGAAGATCGCTCCGGTATGCAGATCACGAATGTGCTGCTCGCCGAGCGCAATCATGGGGTTCTCCTCGCCAGCATCTCAGACGGCAACAGCCCGCCCACCCCTCTCACCCGCAACGCGACAGTGTTCGAGTTCTCATACGAGGCGCCGATCACTCTTGCTTCCAGAATCCGCACGAGCGAGGGAGGCACCCCGTTCGACACCAGGCGCACCCGAACCTTGGCTTCACTCGCAGCGAGCACCTGATCCTTTTCGGCTTCACTCCTGATTTTGACGTCACGTTCAAGCCATTCCACCACCGGAGCACAGGCCGCACCGAGAGCCGCGAGATCAACCTCAGCCGCAATCCCAGAGGCGTCGGCCGCCAAGCCTCGACTGTCGGCACCGGTTCGAACCACTGTCGGCACACCCATCCAGTCGCCGATAAGCCCGTCACGATTCGGCATGAGCTGCGCCGCTCGCGTTGCAATTAGTTCGGCAGATCCAAGACGAGACCTGGAGGTGACCGTCGGTGTGCCACCCGTCATCTCGCCAAGCACCGCGCCATCATCGCGTTCAATGACGATCCACCCATCATCGACCCCAGCCAGCACTGCAGCACCGACGAGCTCGGCGGCTCCGGTCGAGAGCATCGAGTGCACCGGCTTCACCGCCAGCGCCGAAAGTGGAACCGCCCCTCCGTCATTCGTCATCACGTGCAGGCGCGCCTGGGGCGCATGTTTCGCGACGACTTTCGCGAGTGAGGTCACGATGCGCTCACCCGACGACAGCAGTGCACTGTTAATGACCGCAGTGCGCTCACGTATCGCAAACGAGCTGTTGTGATAGGAGTGGGAGTGATTCACACTCGCCGGTTTCGCCTCGTTAAAAAGCACCCGACTCGCCTCGACCTCGTGCACTGGATTTACTGACGAGCCAACCCCCGTCACCACATAGCGGCGACCCGGGGGTTCCTCGAGCGCGATCGAACGCACCTGCTTCAGGTCTAGAGCAGCGATCTCGTCGCCCTCCTTCGTGAACCCCCCGGTAATGTGCTCTACCTTGTCGCAGTGACGTGCGGCTGTCTCTCCGGCGTACTCGTGGGCGGCGTCGATCGGCGGTCGCGGCGCAATGCGCAGGGCGACCACACGCTCAAGCTCAGACGGCACGAGCAATCGACTTACGTCGAACGTAATCGAGACGGGCAGCTTCTCAGAATGCGACCCACCGAGCAGAGAATCAAGCGTGCGCTCGAATGCCGCCGAGATGCCACGGC
>CALCJF010000067.1 GCA_937967375.1 uncultured Leucobacter sp. | reverse complement strand
CGACCACGGTGCCGGCACGAGGCTGCACGAAGTTGGTGTTCGAGCACTCGTTCGCCGCGGCTGGCGTCTGCGGTTGCTGACCGAAGTCTCTCGGCTGCTCGCAAGAATCCAGTGGCACCCCGGCACGCACGACAACCGAGTTGGTTGCCTGCTGGCCGGTCGGAAGTGGCTGCAGGATCAGCCCAAGACCGATGGTCATTGACTCACCCGGCTCCATCCGCTGGCCAGCTGGCCAGGTAAAGACGAGCGATCGACCGTCATCAGAGAGCTCAACACCGATCTGGGCCGGGTCAGCGGTCAGCCCACTCTTTCCGGAGGTTCCGGGGGTTGCCGAGAAGGTGACGGCCTCACCGTCCCAGCTCAACGAGGCCGGGAGTTCGTCGGTCACACTGGTGATGGGCAGGTAGCCGCTGCCCGTGTTTGTGAACACGAGCTGCCAAGGCAGCGCGACAAGCGGATCGACCTGGTGCGTTCCGGTGTCATTTGGCGCCCGCTTCACGACGCGAAGGGAGTGCGTGCCTTCGGAGAAGAGCACCTCGCCTTCTGCCGTGTCGGAGGCTTCGCCGTACTGCTCGTTCTGAGCGTGCGTGCTCGCAGTGTTCTGCTCGCTATCGTCGCCCCAGTCGACGCTCACACCGGGGCGAAGCTTCACCGTGAAGGGCAGCTGTGCGGTGCCCCATGAGGCGCTCCACGAGCTTGCGCCCTGCGGGAAGAGCCCGTTGCCCTCGGCTCTCGAGAAGTCGACGGCGACACCATCGATCTTGGTGAGGTCTGCGGCGGGGTCGGCCGAGAACGTCGAGTATGCCACCCACGCACCATTGACCTTCACCTGCAGGCCGGCGGTGTCGGCATCTGTCGGGTTCACGACGGAACCGAAAGAGACGAACTCGAAACGATTCCAGAACGATTCGCTGTCATCCTCAATGCGCAGAGTGTTCAGCGGCGCAGTGGAGCCGTTTGGCGTGGCCGTCAGCAGCACATTAATCGGTGCCGACGGATCAGTCTCGTAGATCGTGTCATCGCTGGCCGAGCCGTGCTGCACAGAGACCTGCTTCTGGAGCCCGACGCGAACACTCGCCTGGCTGAGCTGCACGTTCGCGTTGTCGATGTCAGTGGGCTGCGTCGCGGGGTCTACCACCGCGTCCCAGCCGCGCGCGACCGCCTCGTTCGGCACTGTCTCACGCGAAACGAGATCGCCGCCCTCGATCGGTTCACCCGTCAGACGCGAGGTCTGGCGCATCTGCACGTCGAGGTGTGTGACGAACTCGGCGCCGACGACAATCTTGTTGCCCGTATGCTCGGGATCGGTGCTCGAGAACGTCGTCGAGATGCCGATAACGCTCGGCAGCAACGCAGTGAACGCGGGATCGGAGTCGAGCACCTGCTGCAGGGTAAACAGTCGCTGCTCCCCCGTAGGCGTGCCGTTGAAGATCCACAGTTCGACCGTGCTCTCAGCGGTATCGATGTACGCGGGAAGAGGGCCGTAGCTCACTCCCGTCAGGTTAAAGGTATCGAAGTGATTGCCGGGAGACGAGGTCTCATCAGCATAGTTTCGACCCGCGAACTGGCTCGCGTCGATGTCTACATCGCCGGGACCGCTCGTGTCGGTCAGGCGGAGCTTCGCGAGCTTCATCGTTCCCCGGGCGCCTGCCGGAACCGTCGAAGAGTTCGTTGCCGTCAGGGTGTAGCGCGCCCGTGGGTAATCCTGCGCGGCAAGCTCACCTGGATTCGGCACGACCATGCTTACGCTGTCGCCGGGAGTGCCTATCGGCTGGCCGCTCGCGGCGTCGATCAGCTGCACCTGCTTCACCAGATCGACGTTCGTCGTGCCGTCGAGCAGTTGAATGGTGTCGTTCGCCGTGTCAGTATCGGAGGTGCCGTCTGCACGGATGCCCGTTGCGGCGAATACGTTATCGACGCAACCGGTCGCTGCACCCGCGCAGTTGAACGACGTGTTCTTCTCTTTCACCCATTTCAGGCTGCCGTCGGCCGTGCGCGCAGTATCGCGAAGCTGCCAGTCGAGGCGGAACGAGCGAATGTCTGCCGAAGCTGACACACCGGTGCCAGCCTTTGGTGCGGTGAGGTCGCCCGCCGCCGCGGCCGCGTCACGAGCTACGGTGTTCTCGGCGAGCACGAGACGCACACCTACGGTCGACTGCTGCTGGTCGGAGGTCAGGGAGTACCCCTTGAAGCCGTTGCCGTCCATCCAGTTTCCGCCGGGCACCGGGGTGACACTCGTCCAGTCATTCCCGTCGAACAGTTGCACGTCGGTCACGAGATCCCAGCGCAGGCGAGGATCGACCGTGCCATCTCCTGCTGAACCGCTGATCTTGATCGGACGCACATGCGTCAGGTTGAACGCTTCGAAGACCGTGCCTGCGCCACTCGCACTGGGCGAAGCCGGGTCTTGCAACTGCACCGTCGCATACCCTGCCTCGGTCGAGGCCCATCGCTGCAGGGTCGAGGTAGTCGCTGCCGACTGAGAGGTCAGCACGTCGTTTGCCCAGGCCTTATCTGCCCACATGCCGGTGCCGGGGCCGGGGCCGCCCTCGTCACCGCGAATACCAACGTTCTCGTTGTCGTCGTCGGTTCCGGTTACGACGCGGTCGTCAAGCTGGCCCGTCCCCTTCGCCGTCGCGACGTTCTTGTAGAGTTCTGCCCGGTCGAAACTTGTCGCGGTTGACTGCCCGGGGTCGCTTCGGAGCGTGTCGCGAGCAACGAACGAGATGTTGGGCTTCACGTAGGTGGTCTGCGAAAGACCGCTCGTGTTGGTGTAGACGAAGCGCACGCCAGTGGCGCCGGCAGGCACATTGATCGTGTCGCTCTCGTCGGGGTTTGTTGCGAGTGGCGTCGCCACCCAGTCGCCTGCGGCATCACGGTAGTAGATGCTCAGATCCGCGCGAGTCGCGGGGTCACCGTTGTTCACCGGCCTGCTGATAGGGGGCAGAATCTGCTCCGCGTCGAACGCATCCCAGAACGTATCGGCACCGCCCCAAGCATCCTCGACAACAATCTCGGTTGGCTTGGTGCGGCCTCCGCCGGTTTTGACCACGGTATCGAGCTGCACCACCACGTCTTGGCCGGGCACCACAGTGCCAGGGCCTACTCGCTTGTCAATATTGACATCGATTCGGGGTGCAACGAGCGACAGATCTGCCCGCGCAGTCGCCGACTTATCGTCGAGCCCCTGCCGGGTACCAGTCACATCAATATTGTTGCGCAGCGGCCCGACTGTATTGCCTGGCGCGACGAAGCTTGCATCGGCGCTGGTCTTGATCTGATACCTGACCTCGGCTGTCGCGCCAGCGGCAATCGATCCCTGGTAAGAAACCGTGAACCCGGTGATCGTCTTGCCCGCTGGAGGTGCAGGGAGCGGGTCTCCCGCGTCGACGGTCACGGCAGTCGGGCCGTCGGCGTGAAGCCAGGTGATCGTCGCCCCGGTCGCCCCAGCCGGCCAGACTGCAGCGAGGTTAGCGTTATCGAACCCGGCGAACTGCAGGTTCGCGCCGAGAAACTCTGCGTTCGAACCGTTTCCTGGCTCAACGATCGTCAGGCTATCGAGTGTCGTGCTGAGCGGCGCATCGGAGTTCTTCGCGCGCAGCACTACGCCGACGCTGTCACCCGCGGTCACGCCGGTGAGGTTCGTGGTTTCCGCTCCGCTTGGCAGCGCATAGAAACGCTTTTGCGCAGCCACGTCAATCGATTCGGGAGCAACCTCGAAGTTAGCCTCAGCGCGCTTTGCCACTGGCTCCTGGTCGGGAACCTCGACGGTAGCAAGCACTTCATTCTTCGCGCTCCAGCCCTCCGAGATGCTCTTGCCGGTGGTCAGGTTCGTCGCGCGCTGCACAACCGAGAATCCCTGATTCACCGTTGCGCGCGGCACGATCCCATCGGCCGAAGAGAGGTATGCGATGCGCACGCCTGCGATCTCGCTGTTCGGGGTCGCGCTACTCCAGGCTTCCCAGTTCCAGGTGTTGCCGTTGAAACGATAGACCTCTACCTCAGCAGAATCGGCACCGGTCGGAAGATTGGTAGTCGGGTCCGCCGGAGCGGAGAAGCCTGCGAAGTCAACGAAGTTGAAGGGGTTCGCGGCTGGCAGCGAATCTGCGCCGTCGGGGGCGAGCGCTGGGTCAGCAGGATCCTGCAGGCGGAGCGCACTCGCGTTCACGTTCGAGGCCTGGGTTGCACCGATGCTGATGGTCGAAGTCGCCCCGGGCTGAAAGCTCTGGGCCGAAGGCGTCCAGCTTTTCGCCGGGGTCACATCGACCGCAATCGGGTTGTCGATCTCGATGATCGCGCTTGATGACGTGCTCAGCGGCTGCTCGCCTGCTTTCGCGGTGAAGGTCGCCGTGTTGGTGAGGTCAGTACGCAGGATCGGATCGGAGGGATCGAGATCGCTGGGCACGGTGAGTGTGTACTCGAGCACCCCCTGGGCGCCCGTGGGGATTCCGGTGCCTTCAGTGTTGCCGGCACCCGCCTGCACGGGCAGCGCGACGCCGACGGTGATCTTCAACTGCGAAGGGTCGGTCGGCAGGGTGCCGCTCAGCGGCAGCGCGGGTGAATCACCCGAGGTAATGCCTGGTAGATCGAGGCTCACCCCGGCGCGCTGACTGTTGAACGTAGCGACGAGATCGCTGACCTGCCAGCCAGCGAATGCGGCGGGCAACTCATCAACTACGACCGCTGGGCCGTCTGCGTCTTCGTCGTTGGCGAGAAACTCTACTCGGTAGGTAACCGAGTCTCCCGGCCTCAGGTCGCGCACCGCTTTCTTGTCGTTCACGGTCTTGCTGATCAGAATCGACGCGCCCTCGGCTGCCGATGCGGGCAATGCCGCACCCTGGCCCACCAGTACGCTGCCGACGAGCAACGCCGCAAGGCCACCCGCAAGCACACGAATCAGTGCGTTGTCGGCCTTGCCGCGACGCAGAATCTCACGGAACTCCCGCAGTTTCATACCCACCCCAAATCTCATAGTTTCAAGCGCTCCCATCGCTCGAAAGGCCCGACCCCTGCCGCTGGGAAAACTTCTTGGGGGAAGCAGCGACAGAGGCCGGACACCCATAAGACGCGGACCATGTCGAATCGTGACGCACGTTTGAACTTTTTTCTTGGCGAAATCTCTCAAAGTGGACATTCAGACAAAATCCCGCATAATCGAGGAGGGGAAGCACGGTCGGCAACGATCGGCAGTCAGTGGTAGTCGGGGCATTGGGAGGCCCCCTACTCACGATCAACGGGAGCTTGTTTTGGCGAGCGATCAGCACCACGGTGTGCTATCTGATGCAGAGTTACTTACGCGCAGTCGCGAAGGCGACAGCGCGGCTTTTGGTGCGCTCTGGGAACGGCATCGACGCGCGGGTATCGTAGCAGCGCGTGGGATCGCCCCAACCCTCGACCCGGACGATCTCGTTTCGGGTGCCTACCTGAAGATCTTCGAGCTGGTTCGTGACGGGCGCGGCCCGACTGGCGCGTTTCGCCCTTACCTGTACCGGGTCATCTCTTCTCTCGCTGCCGATAGCTACCGCTCTGCAGAGCTCTCAAACTCGCATCTTGAGGAGGTTCCCGATCTCACCGAGGCAGGGCCTTGGGAAGACGGTGCGTTCGACCTCAACGCGGCCGCTCGCGCGTTCGAGTCATTGCCAGAGCGTTGGCAATCGGTGCTGTGGTATTCCGAGGTCGAAGGCATGGCGCCCCGGCAGATCGCGCCCCTGCTCGGGCTCTCCGCGAACGGCGTCTCGGCGCTCGCGGCCCGAGCTAAAGAGGGGCTGCAGTCGGCCTGGGTAGAGACGCATATCAACATGCAGCTGGGCGACGAAGCATGCCGCTCCACTCGCGAGCAGTTGCAGCGATACCAGCTCGGCAAACTGCCTGCACGACGCACTCGCGAGGTTGCAGCGCACCTCGAGCACTGCGATGCTTGCACTGCAGCCGCAGCCGAGTTTTCGACACTCAACCGACAGCTCACGTTGGTGCTCGTCACGCTTCTTGTCGGCGGAGCCGCCACAGGAGGTCTGCTCAAATCCCTCGGCGCGCTCGGTGTCGGGACAGGCGCGGCGGCCACTGCAGCTTCTGCCAGCGGCGCGGCCAGCCTCACCAGCTCCTCCGGTGCAGTCGGAGGAAGCGCCGCCGGCGGGATCGGCGTTGCAATGACCGCAGTAGCTGCGACGGCGGCTCTCGCCGCGGCGGCGGTTGGCGGTGTGCTGATCACGAATGCAATCGAGCCGGCATCTCCGGCGACGCCCGTCACGGAGCAGCCCCAGCCCACTCCCGACAAAGAACCGCAAGCCGAAGCGTCTGGCGGCAAGAACCAAAAGCAGCTCGCACCATCGCCGCCCGAAGATCCGACCTCAACGAGCGCCGTGAGCGAGAACACCTCTCCCGGTGAAACACGGCGCTCCCCGAAGCCGCCATTTGTGCCGCCAATCGTACCGCCCATTCCGCCGACTTTGCTGGCCGGCTACGAGTGCTACCTGCCGCACCTCGATAGCGGCTCGTTCGAGCTGCGGGGGCGCGCAAGCGTTCCGGGCACTGTCATGCTCAGCATGTCGACGGTCGACGGCGCGATCGGCGTGCCGATGCTTACCGACACGAGCGGCAACTGGAGTTCGGGCCCTCTGCCCGGAATCGATGGACTGATCTCCGGTACGACTACCGCGCGCGTACAGCTAAGCGTCGGCTCAAGAACCAGCTCAGAACAAGACGTGACCGCGACGCAGTGCGCGGACAGCGGTCTCGTGATCGATACGAGCCTACAGACCAGCAACGTCTGTTTCTTGGACCCCGTGAACATCTCGCTATCGGGAAACCTTTCTGAACACGGCGTAGTCTTCGCGAGACACGTGGTTGCGGGTTCAGCGCTTCCTATCAGCGACCCCGCGCTCGAAGGAGTGCAAGATCCGAGCGACCCCTCCGTCATCTGGTCTGGAATTTTCACCGGATCCGACGTCGCATCACCATACTTCTGGTGGAGCGCGGTCCCGCTCGCCCCCTATCTCGGCACGGACGCCGCCTACAATGCGGGATCCACCGGAGTACTCGAGCTTCGGGTGCAGACCCCCGATGGCCGATCCTCAACTTGGAAGCCGGTAGAGCAGCTCGTCAGCTGCTGAGCGGAGCATTCACGACTTCTCAGTCGCGCGGTTGTGTCTGCGGCAGTCCGAGTTTCCTATCGACGCCAGCCGCGATCCATGCCGCAGTCAGCAGCAGCACCCTGCAGACGAAGTTGAACCACAGCAGCACGCCGATGAACAACGCGAACGATGTGAGCAGGGGGTTGCTGGTGCTGCCCCCGAGCAGCGTGGCACCGAGGATCTTCAAGCCGAGCAATGCCGCCCCTCCGAGCGCGCACCCGAGCAGGAGCCGCATCCTCGGCACACGCACCTCGGCAAGGTACCGATGCATGGCCATCAGCACGAGCACATCGAAGATATACATCGCGGCGTAGCGCGCGATGCTGCCGACCGTACCGAAAAGCCAGGTGTCTTGATCCCACGCGAACCAGGCAAACACCGCATCGGTGATGTTCGAGCTCAGCACCGTCAGCGCCGCCGAAACAAGCATTGCCACTCCGAAGATCATGGCAAGCACGAAGTCTCTGATCTTCAGCAGGGCCGCACTGCGATACTGCTTCACATCGAGCCCGAAGATGATTCGAATCGAACGACGGGTGCCGGTGAACCAGTTGAGCGCAACCCAGAGCAGCGATATCCCGGCGATCACTCTCGTTGAGTTGAAACTTGCTCCCTTGAGTAGAGTCTGCACATCGACCAGGGCGTCGTTGTCCCCGTCACCGATCAGACCGGGAATGGAGACGTTGATCTGGCCGATGAGGGAATCCAGCAGCTCAGGGCGCCCGGCAAGCACGACGCCGAAGACGCTGAACCCAAGCCACAACGCCGCAAACACCGCGAAGAGCGCCTGATAGCTCATGCCCGCAGAGAGGACGCTGCCACCAACATCGGTGAAGTGCGAGAACGCACGGTAGGGTCGCGTGTGCTGCACCCACTGCCAGAGTCTACGGCTGCCGCTTACAACGCCAGTGATGCCCTGGGCCGAAACCTCTGCACGACCCTTGTTCGGGCTCCGGTCGCTTCGATCATGTGTCACGGTCAGCTCCTGCTCGCGGCATGTGAAAGTACGAAGAGCGCCACCGCCGTATCGCGCCCCGGGTTGTGCCAGGAGTGCGGCTCGCCGCCCGGAAACGTGACCGTGTCGCCGACGATCAGGTCATATTGGACACCGGGAAAGCTCAGTTCGAGCGAACCCTCCATAAGATGAACCAGCTCGACCTCGCACTCCACACCGTAGAGGGCCTCACCCGAAGTTACTCCGGGATCAATCTCAGCCCTCAATACCTGCAATCGAAGTTCCGATCGAGGCGAGACCTGCCATTCGCGAATTCCCTTTCCTCCGAAGGAGACGCGAGGCGCGTCACTGAGGCGCACGAACTCGGTTCGAGCACTCCGGAAAAGTTCGCCTACCGTGATACCGAGCGTGTCACACATGGCCGCGACAGCATGCACTGTGGGTGATGATTGGTCGCGTTCAACGCGGGAGATGTAACCCTTGCTCAATCCGGTGGCGACGGCGAGCTGCTCGAGTGTCAAGCTGTTTCTTTTGCGAGCGGCGCGCAGGCGAGATCCAATCGCGACATTCGGCGACGACGAATCTACTGGAATCATCTCGACACCTCGCACCCATCAAGCGTCGAACTGCCCAGTGGCACATCGCGAGGCACTGGCTCCCAGATGCCAATGTGTCGTTGCATGAGAACATCCTTTCATGGAAAAAGTTGCATGAACGGATCAAACCATAGTTTCTTAGGCAAATCTCACTTGACCCAAACCATCCCTCACAGTTGACTCCTCGCATAAGCAATCCGCCACTGGACTCGTTCTCACTGCACAACGCTTTGAGTCGCGTGTCCGACAACGAAACGAGATACGCCGCTATGAGCTTCCGCAACCGAAACAGCGTTCCTCAACAGCAGCTTCTCTCTCGCCGAGCAGTGCTCGGCGCCTCTGCCGGGCTCGCAGCGCTCTGGGGATCAACTGCTCTGAGCGCCTGCAGTGCCAGCAGTGGTGCAGGCACAGACGGGCTCACTTGGGGCAACTGGACGTATTACCTGGACTTTGACGAAGACACCCAGACCTATCCAACACTCGAACGCTTCATCTCGGAGACCGGCATCCAGGTCGACTATTTCGAAGACATCGATGACACCAATACCTTTTATGCAAAGATTCGAGATCAGCTCGAACTCGATCAGTTTCCGGGCTATGACACCTTCTGCTTCGGCGATCCCGTGCTCGCCCGACTCATCGAGAAGAAGCAGATTCAGCGCCTCGATCCGAACGCAATGCCGAATGTCGCCGAGAATGTGCTGCCGCACCTGCGCGAACAGGCCGCAGATCCGGGCCTCCAATACACCGTGCCGTGGCAGTCAGGCATGACCGGTCTTTGCTACAACCAGAAGCTCTACCCGAAAGGCATCGAGACGATCGACGATCTGCTTCGCCCAGAGCTTCATGGCAAAGTAGGGGTGCTGTCGGAGATGACGAACACGATGGGTCTCGTCATGCTGTCGCAGGGAGTCGACATCGCGGGCGACTGGGGTGACGACGAGTTTCAGGGCGGCATCGACTTTCTCGACGAGCACCTGCGCTCAGGCCAGTTCTCGCAGGTCAAGGGCAACTCGTATGTGCAAGACCTGCAGACCGGTGACACGCTCGCTGGCATGTGCTGGGCAGGCGACATCTCAATGCTGAATGATGAGGCCGGCGAAGAAGTCTGGAAGTTCGTGGTGCCCGAAAGCGGCGCCACCTATTTCGTTGACAGCTTCATGGTGCCGAACGGCAGCGAGAAGCGCGAGCTGGTGCAGCAGTTGATCGACTATTACTATCAGCCCGAGATCGCGGCCGAGGTTGCGGACTACGTGCGGTATGTCACCCCAGTCGCGGGCGCACGAGAGGCCATGACGAAGATCAATCCCGAACTCGCCGACAATCCCCTCGTGTTCCCCGACGACGAAACGAATGCCAGACTCACACAGATTCGGTTGCTCTCTTCAGCGGAAGACAAGAAGTACACCACAAGTTTCACGAAAGTGCTGGGGCTCTGAGCGCGGTATCCGCCCAAACGAGAAGGAGGGGAGCCCATCGGGGCTCCCCTCGTTCTCGTTGGTCGAGACCGTTTTACTTCGCTCGCGCGGTGGCGCGACGACGAACCGCAAGCAAACGCGATGCGTTTGCTTCTAAGCGGCTCACGCAGTGGCGCGACGACGAACCGCAAGCAAACGCGATGCGTTTGCTTCTAAGCGGCTCA
>CALCJF010000066.1 GCA_937967375.1 uncultured Leucobacter sp. | reverse complement strand
GTGACGTGATCGGCTCGTTCGAGTTAGCTGCGGGGGCAGTAATTGTCGCGAGCGGCGGCATTGGCGGCAATCACGCACTGGTGCGAGCGCAATGGCCAGCACACCTCCCCGCAGCCCCCGAGAACATGCTCAGCGGCGTGCCCGCGCACGTCGACGGGCTCATGCTTGGCGTCACCGAACGCGCTGGCGCGGCACTGATCAACGGTGACCGCATGTGGCACTACACCGAGGGCATCACCAATCACTCCCCCGTCTGGCCGATGCACGGCATCCGTATTCTGCCCGGCCCGTCTTCGCTCTGGCTTGATGCGACCGGCAGACGCATGCCTCCCCCCGCACTACCCGGTTTCGACACGCTCGGCACGCTCGAGCAGATTCTACAGACGGGCTATGATCACAGCTGGTTCGTGCTCACGCAGCGCATCATCGAAAAGGAGTTTGCCCTTTCCGGAAGCGAACAGAACCCCGATCTCACCGGCAAGTCAGTGCGCGAACTGCTGACGCAACGACTGGGCAAGGGCGCTCCAGGCCCGGTGCAGGCGTTCATCGACAACGGCGTGGACTTTGCGCACGCCGACGATCTCGATGCGCTCATCGGCAAGATGCAACAGCTCACCGACGCGCCGCTCGATGGAAACGCCGTGCGCGATGCCGTGCGCGAGCGTGACCTCGCGTATGGCAACAAGTTCACCAAAGACCTGCAGCTGGCCGCGATACGCGACGCGAGACACTACCTCGGCGACAAGCTGATTCGCGTGGCTCCGCCCCACCGTCTGCTCGACCCCGCCGCTGGCCCGCTCTACGCAGTCAAGTTGCACGTGCTCACTCGAAAGAGCCTCGGCGGCATCCAGACCGATCTGCAGGGCCGAGCGATCGCGGCCGATGGTTCAGTCGTTGAGGGGCTCTACACCGCCGGAGAAGCTTCTGGCTTCGGCGGCGGCGGCGTGCACGGCTATCGCGCGCTTGAGGGCACCTTCGTGGGCGGCTGCATTTTCAGTGGGCGCGCCGCGGGGCGAGCCGCGGCGGCCGCAACAGGATAGCCGCATCTACGCCCCAGGGCAGTCGCATCAGCGTCGCGACACCAGCCGGATAAGCACCGAAGCGCTAGCCCGAGTTCACTCGGTAGGCGTCGTAGACGCCCTCGATGCGTCTCACTGCGTTCAACACGTGATCAAGGTGAGTGGCATTGGCCATCTCGAAGACAAAACGACTGATGGCGAGGCGGGAGCTTGAAGTGTTCACCGAGGCGGAGAGAATATTGACGTGGTGTTCTGAGAGCGCCCGAGTCACATCAGAGAGCAAGCCCGAACGGTCGAGCGCCTCGACCTGAATCTGCACAAGAAAGACGCTCTTCGAGGTGGGCGCCCACGCGACGTCGATCAGGCGGTCTTCCTGGTTCGCGAGCGCAACGAAATTCGGGCAATCCACGCGGTGCACAGACACGCCCTGCCCCTTCGTCACGAAGCCACGAATCTCATCTCCAGGCACGGGAGTGCAGCATTTTGCAAGCTTCACAAGCACGTCGTCAGCGCCCTCGACGATCACACCCGAGTCGGACTCGCGTTTGCGGGCACGCGCCGGCTGCGCCGAAACAATCGGAGCCGCGGCCTCAGCGACATTCTCTTCGCGCTCGATGATCGAGGTAATCTTCTCGACCACCGACTGCGCAGAGACATGGCCTTCGCCGATGCCTGCGAACAGCCCAGTGACGTCGACGTAGCGCAGCTGGGCCGCGACCTCTTTGATCGCCTCTGAGTTCATGAGCTGGTGCAGCGGCAGGTTCTGCTTGCGCATCGCCTTTGTGAGCTCGTTCTTGCCGGTCTCGACAGCCTCTTCGCGGCGTTCTTTCGTGAACCACTGGCGAATCTTCGAGTGCGCGCGCTTGCTCTTGACGAAGTTGAGCCACCCCTGGTTTGGCCCTGCGTTCGGGTCTCGCGAAGTAAACACCTCGACCACATCGCCGTTGTGCAGTGCCGTCTCGAGCGGGACCAAGCGGCCATTGACGCGCGCGCCCATGGTGTGATGGCCGACCTCGGTGTGCACGGCATACGCAAAGTCGACGGGTGTACCGTCCTCGGGAAGCCCGATGACCCGCCCCTTCGGGGTGAAGACGTAGACCTCTTTCGCGCCGATCTCAAAACGCAGCGCATCGAGAAATTCACTCGGATCTTCGGTCTCTGCCTGCCAGTCGCTGATGTGCGCGAGCCAGGCCATGTCGTTCGAGGCCGAGTTGCGGTTCGCACCCTGCTTGTATTTCCAGTGCGCCGCAACGCCATACTCGGCGCGTTGATGCATTTCGAAGGTGCGAATCTGAATCTCAACGGTACGGCCGTCAGGGCCGAGCACGGTCGTGTGCAGCGACTGGTACAGGTTGAACTTCGGGGTTGCGATGTAGTCTTTGAAGCGGCCCGGAATCGGAGTCCAGCGCGCATGCACGGCTCCAAGCACGGCATAGCAGTCGCGAATCGACGTGACCAGCACTCGAATGCCGACGAGATCGTAGATATCGTCAAAGTCGCGGCCCCGAACCACCATCTTCTGGTAGATCGAATAGAGCTCCTTCGGCCGGCCGGTTACCTCGCCTCGCACCTTGGCATCGCGCAGATCGGTCTCGATCGAGGCGATCACCTGCCCGACGAGCTCTTCGCGCTTGGGGTTGCGCTGCGAGACCAGGTTCTCGATCTCTGCGTACAGCTTCGGCTTCAGCACCGCGAACGAGAGGTCTTCGAGCTCGGTTTTCATAGACTGGATGCCGAGCCGGTGCGCGAGCGGCGCATAGATCTCGAGCGTCTCTTGTGCCTTGCGCTTCGCCGAGTCGGCGGCGACGAAACCCCAGGTACGCGCGTTGTGCAGCCGGTCGGCGAGCTTGATCATCAAGACGCGAATGTCTTTCGACATTGCGACAACCATCTTGCGCACGGTTTCTGCCTGCGCAGACTCGCCGTACTTCACCTTGTCGAGTTTGGTGACGCCGTCGACCAGCATTGCGATCTCTTCGCCGAACTCAGCAGTGAGCTGGTCGAGCGAGTAGTCGGTGTCTTCGACGGTGTCGTGCAGAAGCGCAGCGGCGATCGCCACCGGGGCGACGCCGAGCTCTGCAAGAATCTGCGCGACCGCAATCGGGTGAGTGATGTAGGGCTCGCCGCTGCGACGTTTCTGGCTGCGATGCGCGCGCTCGGCCACCGTGTAGGCGCGTTCAATCACCGATAGGTCGGCTTTCGGCCAGCTGCTGCGTACGGTACGGATCAGCTGATCCACCGCGCCCGGAGCACCAGCTCGCGAGAAGATGCGCGGCACCAAACGCCTCAGCGAGACGCCGTTCTGCGCACTTGTTTCGTTGCTCGACACGTTCGCCTCCTCACCTATGGTGATTGAACGTTACACCACGCTGGGCTCCGAATTCGAATCGACCTCGCGGGCGCGAGCTTTCAGCACGCGGGCAGCCTGCTTCTTGATCTCGGGTTCGTTCTGTCGAAGCTGAACGTACATCGGTGCAGCGATGAAGATCGTCGAATACGCGCCGACGAGAATACCGATGAACAGCGCGAGAGCAATGTCACGCAGGGTTCCGGCGCCGAGCACGAACGCACCGATGAAAAGGATCGACCCAACGGGCAGCAGCGCAACCACTGAGGTGTTGATCGAACGCACAAGGGTCTGATTCACTGCAAGGTTCACAGATTCGGCAAAAGTGCGACGATCGTTGAGCTCGCCCGGCGACGTGTTCTCGCGGATCTTATCGAAGACCACCACAGTGTCGTACAGGGAGTACCCGAGGATGGTCAAGAAGCCGATCACCGCGGCTGGAGTGATCTCGAAGCCCGAGATGCCATAGATACCCGCAGTGAGAATGAGGTCGTGGAACAGCGCAATAATTGCGGCGAGCGACATCTTCCACGTGCGGAAGTACAGGGCCATGACGAGGGCCGCGAAGAGAATGAAGACCCCAAGGCCGATCAACGCCTGCCTCGTAATGTCTTTGCCCCATAGCGCGCCGATGTACGAGGCCGTGACCTCGTCAGGGCTTACCCCGTACGCTTCAGCGAGCGCGGTGTGCAGTTGACGCGACTGAGTGTCCTCAAGCTGTTCGGTCTGCACCCGAATGTCGCTCTGGCCAACCATCGAGACGCGAGGGGCTGATCCCGGAAGCACCGACTCGACCGCGTCAACGGCGAGCGACTGGTCACGGCTTCCTTCGGTGGTGTGAATCTGAAACTGACTACCACCAGTGAACTCGATACCGAAAGTGAAGCCACCACGCAGCAGTGGGCCGACGATCGCGATCACAATCATGACCGCTGCAATGAGGTACCAGGTCTTTCGGCGCCCGATGAAGTTGATCGACTTCTCACCGGTGTAGAGAGCGTTGCCGAACTCGGCGAATGTGCTGCGAGCCATGGTCAGCTCTCCTTTCCGGTCGATACCGTGCTGGTCGATGCAGCGCCGGCCGATTCTGCGGCCTTGCGCTCTGCGATGGTCTGCCGCTTCGCGGCCTCCTTCTGCGCCCCCTTCGCCTTTTTCGCGGCGCCGCGTGACGCCACGACAGGCTCGCGGAACTGCGCACGGCCACGATAGACCGCGCCGAGTTGCCTCGGGTCAAGGCCCGAGAACTTGTGGCCCTCGGAGTAGAACTTCGTGCGAGCAAGCAATACCATCACCGGGTGGGTGAACAGTACGACCACGAGCACGTCGACCAGAGTGGTCAGGCCCAGCGTGAACGCGAAGCCGCGCACGCTGCCAACGGCAAGAATGAATAGGATCGCCGCCGCCAAGAAGTTGATGCCGTCCGAGGCGAGCACTGTGCGGATCGCCCGCTTCCAGCCGTGCTCGACCGCGCGATCGAGCACAAAGCCGTCACGAAGCGCGTCTCGAATACGTTCGAAGTAGACGATGAAGGAGTCGGCGGTAATACCGACAGCCACGATGATGCCCGCCACACCGGCGAGCGAGAGGCGGTAGCCCTGACGCCATGAGAGCAGCGTGAGCATCAGATACGTGAGCACGCCGGCGATTGCCAGAGAAGTGATCGTCACCGTACTGAGCGCGCGGTACTGGAACATCGAGTACACCACGACAAGCAGCAGGCCGATCAAGCCTGCGAGCAGACCCGCCTGCAGCTGGTTCGAGCCGAGCGTTGCCGAGATGTCTTCTTGGCTCTGCACGGTAAAGCCGATCGGCAGCGCGCCGAACTTCAGCTGGTTCGCAAGCACCTGGGCCGACTCTTGGGTGAAGCTGCCGCTGATTGAGGGGCGGCCGTCGAGAATCACACCGTTCATTGTCGGAGCCGAAAGCACCTTGCTGTCGAGCACGAAAGCAAACATGTTCGAGGGCTCGGGCTGGCCGTACATGCGGCTGCTGATCTCACCAAACGTCTTGGTGCCCTGCTTATCTAGGGTGATCTGCACGACCCACTGACCCGTGCTTGCCCCCGTCGAGGTCGAGGCGACCTGGGCTGCGGCGTCGGTGATGGTCTCGCCACCCATCTCGACCGGGCCGAGAATGTACTTGTAGAGCCCCGTGTCGTCGCAGGTGACGAGCGGGCGGTCCGCCGGTGCCTCGCTGAGGCCGAGCGTCTCTTCAGCACTGCAGGTGAAGTCGTTGAACTTCTTCATGAGGCCCTCGGTGAGCCAAGCCTGATCGTACGCGGTTTTCGGAATGGTCTCAGGGTCGACCGAGGCGGCGTCGGCGCTACCTGCCGTGTTGCCCTCCGCAGCGGCGCCGTCGGCGGCGGCTGCGCCATCCGTGGCTGCCGACGCATCAGCACCAGTCGTCGCATCGGTGGTCGCCTCGGTCGTCGCGCCGTCGGCGGCAGCCTCTGGATCACCCGTGACCGTCTCTCCGCTCGCAGCCGCGTCGGCCTCGGCACCTGCCGCAGCATCGCCTGCCGCACCGGTGTTGGCGCCCAGGAAGAGCACGGGCCTGAAGTCGAGCTTCGCTGAGGCCTCGATTCGCTGCAGCGTTGCGTCGTCAGCCTTGCCCGGAATCGAAACCGAGATGTTCTGGCTGCCCTGCGTGGTGATCTCGGCTTCAGAGACGCCCGAGGCGTCAACGCGCTGACGAATGATCTCGACGGCCTGCTGCAACTGCTCACCCGATACCGATTGCCCGTCGGAGAGCTTCGGAGCGAGGACGATCTGCGTGCCGCCCTGCAGGTCGAGAGCGAGCTTCGGCGTCCACGTAGCGCCATCGCGCCAAACACCGAGTGCGATCACGCCAATCAAGGCAACGATGATGACCAGCAACGTGGTAAGCGAGCGCCAGGCTCGCTTCACTGCGGGTGACTGCGCCACGTATCAACTTCTTTCTATTGCAAACCCGAGCGCACGCTCGAGCTCACCTGACGTTCGGAATATGCCGGGCGCCTGAGCGCCCGGCTGTAGGGCCTAGGCCTTAGGGGCGTCGCCCTCTTCGGTCTTGGGAGCCTCTGCTTCAGCGGCGTCGGCAGCCTCGGTGCTGCTCTGCTCCGCTTCGATGGCACCCTCAGCAGCGTCGTTCTTGATCTCGTTCACGCGCTCGCCGAACTCGGGATCGTCGTCAGGTGCGAGTTCGCTGGTCTCTGCGCTCTCTGCGGGTGCATCAGCGGGGGCCACAATCTGGCCGATTGCATTGCGGTGCACGACGAAGCTCGAGTCGCCGCTGCGCACGGTCACGCGGTTCTCTTCCTCGTCAACCGACTCGATGGTTCCGAAAATGCCAGACTGCAGCATCACCTGAGCGCCGGGACGCAGGTTGTTCTGCATCTCCTGCTGAGCTGCCTGGCGCTTCTTGCCGTTACGGAACATGAAGAAGATGAGCACGGCAATGAGGCCGAACATGACAATTGAGAGCGGATCCAGAGCCACGGCTTTCCTTTCGAAGGCACGTTACGTGCAGAGTACGGCGCGAGTCACGCCAAACCATACAAGACTACACTGCATCGGGCATCGGAATGCCTGTGTGTTCCCAGCCTCGCCTCGTCGCGATGCGGCCGCGGGGCGTTCGGCTCAGCAATCCCGCGCGTACCAGAAACGGTTCGACGACCGCCTCGATGGTTTCGGCTTCTTCACCGACCGAGACCGCGAGCGTCGTGAGACCGACCGGCCCGCCGCCGAACCGTTCGACAACCGCGTGCAGCACCTCGCGGTCGAGGCGATCGAGGCCGTGAGCGTCGATGTCGTATAACGCCAAAGCAGCGCTCACAGCCGCGAGGTCGCCCGGAGTGCCGTGTACGAGGCTGTAGTCGCGCACACGCCGCAACAGCCGGTTCGCGATGCGCGGCGTACCGCGGGATCGGCTCGCGATCTCTTCGACGCCGATCGGGTCGATCTCAAAGCCAAGCAGGCCGGCGGCGCGGCTCACCACCAAAGCGAGCTCGTCTTCTGCGTAGAACTCGAGGTGCGCCGTAAACCCGAAGCGATCTCGCAGCGGGTTCGGCAGCAGACCGGCGCGGGTGGTCGCCCCGACCAGCGTGAACGGCGCGAGCTCGAGCGGGATCGAGGTCGCACCCGCCCCCTTACCGACCATGATGTCGATCTTGAAGTCTTCCATCGCGAGATAGAGCATCTCTTCGGCGCTACGCGCCATGCGGTGAATCTCATCGATAAACAGCACCTCGCCCGGCGTCAGAGCCGAGAGCACCGCCGCCAGGTCACCAGCGTGCTGGATCGCGGGGCCAGAGGTTTGATGCAGCGGTTTATCGAGCTCGGCCGCAACGATCATCGAGAGCGTCGTCTTGCCGAGGCCCGGGGGGCCCGCCAACAGGATGTGATCGGGCGTGCGCTGCTGCATGAGCGCGGCGTCGAGCAACAGACGCAGTTGCCCTCGTGCCTTCGCCTGGCCCACGAACTCGTTCAGCGAACCGGGCCTGAGCGCACCCTCGAACCCGATCTCGTTCGGCGCCGCCTGCGATGAGAGCTCCCCCGTCATCAGGCATCACCGCTTCGATTTGTCGCAGTTGAGGATCGCGCCGAGCCGAGCCGAGGCGTCTGCAGCAGCGCGAGCGCAGCTCGCAGCAAACCGGCTTGATCATCCGGTGCCCCCGCGTCGATCGCGTCCTGCACCGCCTCAGCCGCCTGCGATTCGGCATAGCCGAGACCCACCAGCCCCTGAGTCACGATCAGCTTCGACTCCGAGTCGCCTTGGCCGCTGAGCCTCTCACCCTCGGCAGTGCGGTCGCCTGCCGAGTGGTGCTCACTGAACATGCGCGGATCAAGCTTGCCGGCCAGCTGCACCGCAATAAGCTTTGCGGTCTTCGGGCCGATGCCAGAGACCTTGCGAAACGGCTTCTCGTCTTCGTTTGCAGCCGCCTGAGCGACCTGCGCGGGTGTGAGCTCGCTGAGCACGCCAAGCGCGCTGCGCGGCCCGACCCCAGAGACACCGAGCAGAATGCCGAACACCTCGAGCTCCTCGCTCGTAGCAAATCCAAACAGGGTGAGCGAATCTTCGCGCACCACAAGCTGCGTATGCAGCTCTAAGTAGGCGTCGAGATGCGCGTTCGGTGTGCGCGTCGGCACCTCGACCCGAAAGCCCATGCCGCCGACCGCGATCACTACCCAACCGGTGCCGGCAGAGAGCACCTCGCCACGAATCGAAGAAATCACGGTCTCACCCTATGGTGGGCCGCCGACATTCGCTGAGCCGCCACGCCGCCTGTTCGAAGATATGTACGAATTGAGGCGTGGCGACTCTAGCCAGAGCGCTAGGCGCCCGCAGGCTCGAGCGCGTCGGCGGCTTGCCCGGCTCTCACCGAACGGTTCACTGCCGAGACGATGGCCTTCAGCGTCGCGCGCGTCGTGTCGGGGTCAATGCCGACGCCCCACAGTCGACGCCCATCTACCTCGAGGTCGACATACGCCGCGGCAACCGCATCGCCGCCGCCACTCATGGCATGCTCCACATAGTCGAACAGGGTGACTTTATGACCGGTGAAGTTCAGTCCGTTGATGAATGCATCAACCGGGCCGTTGCCTACCGCTTTCAGCTGCGCAGTCTCGTCGCCCCGACGGTAGTCCACCTTCAGCTCGGTGACCCCGTCTCCCGCGCTCTTAGACGCGGTGCGGAACAACTCGTACTGCCCCCAGCGATCAAACGACGCATCTGTCATCGGCAGGTATTCATCCTGGAAGATGCGCCAGATCGCGTCACTCGACACCTCACCACCCTCACTGTCCGTGTGCGCCTGCACCACCGCACTAAACTCGATCTGCAACCTGCGCGGCAGATCCAGCGAGTGGTCATTCTTCAACAGGTACGCGACCCCGCCCTTGCCCGACTGCGAGTTCACGCGGATCACGGCCTCATACGAGCGCCCGAGATCCTTCGGATCGACCGGCAGGTACGGCACGGCCCACACCAAATCATCGACGGTCACACCCCGAGCTTCGGCGTCCTGGGCCATCCGTTCGAAGCCCTTCTTGATCGCATCCTGATGCGATCCAGAAAACGCGGTGTACACGAGATCCCCAGCCCACGGGCTCCGCTCCGGCACTGGCAACTGGTTGCAATACTCAGCGGTCCGCTTCACCTCGTCCAAACGCGAAAAGTCAATCTGCGGATCCACACCCTGCGTAAACAGATTGATGCCGAGCGCGACCAGGTCGACATTGCCGGTGCGCTCACCATTGCCGAACAGGCACCCCTCGATCCGATCTGCTCCGGCCATGTAGCCGAGCTCGGCCGCGGCGATCGCGGTGCCCCGATCGTTATGCGGATGCAGCGAGATGATCACGTTCTCGCGATGATTCAGGTGCCTGCCCATCCACTCAATCGAATCGGCATACACATTCGGAGAAGCCATCTCAACGGTCGAGGGAAGGTTGATAATCACCTTGCGCTCAGGCGTGGGCTCGAAAATCTCCAGCACGGCATTACACACCTCTACGGCGTACTCCAGCTCGGTGCCCGTATACGACTCCGGCGAGTACTCGTAAAAGATGTCAGTCTCAGGGCAGATCGACTCAGCGGCAACGCACATCCGTGCACCGTCGGTCGCGATCTTCTTAATGCCGTCCCGGTCTTCACGGAACACGACATCGCGCTGCAACACGCTCGTCGAGTTATACAGGTGCACGATCGCCTGCTTCGCACCGATCAACGACTCGTAGGTACGGGTGATCAGGTGCTCACGAGCCTGCGTCAGCACCTGGATCGTCACATCATCAGGAATCGCATCCTCTTCAATGAGCTGCCTGACGAAGTCGAAGTCCGTCTGCGAGGCAGACGGAAACCCGACCTCGATCTCCTTGTACCCCATCTTCACCAGCATGTCGAACATGATCCGCTTACGTTCCGGACTCATCGGGTCGATCAGCGCCTGGTTACCATCCCGCAGATCCACCGCGCACCAGCGCGGGGCTTCGGTGATGTGTTTCGACGGCCAGGTGCGATCCGGCAGATCTACCCGAAAAGTCTCGTGATAGGGGCGGTACTTGTGAATCGGCATACCAGAGGGGCGCTGCGTGTTCTTCATGGTCTTCTCTCTCGCTTCAAGATTTGCTCAGCCAACACAAACACCGCGACGAGTGAGGCCAAGGCTTATCTAGAAAGCGAGGACTCGTCGCGGCAGCTAAGAAGAAGCGAGCCGAACAGCATGTGGTCAGCATAGCACCTTCGGCAAACGTGCGGATCACACCTCGCGGTA
This sequence comes from uncultured Leucobacter sp., assembly GCA_937967375.1. Taxonomy (GTDB): domain Bacteria; phylum Actinomycetota; class Actinomycetes; order Actinomycetales; family Microbacteriaceae; genus Leucobacter. Next base: position 10,478 of record CALCJF010000066.1, on the reverse strand, counting down.
CTGCGCCTTGCCATAGCCGATGATGAAGTAGCCGATCACCGAGAACAGGAAGAGCAGGAAGAACGAGAACGCGCCACCCTTGCCGAAGCGCGCCCCGAGCTTGAAGGCGACGATAATCGCGAAGATGAAGTTCACGATCGGAATGAAGTAGAGGAGCCCCATCCACGCGGAGTACCCCGCAACCTTCACGAGAACAAACATGTTCACGATGGGAATGATCGCCAGGATTCCTGGGTAGCCGGCCTTCGAGAAGACTCGCCACAGGGCGACCGCGATGAGCACATAGACCACAACACCCCAGATGCTGTAGTCCTGCATCAGACTGAAGATCTGGGCCTGATCGGTGATGTCATACATTGAGTACCCCCAAAAAAAGTCGCGCAACGATAAGCGTTAGAAGCCCAGCTTACCGAGCGCCTTCGGGTCTCGCTGCCATTCTTTCAAGACCTTCACTCTGAGCGAGAGATAGACTCGGCGCCCCAGCAGTTTCTCGATTTCGAGACGAGCTTTCTCGCCGGTATCCCGCAGGCGAGAGCCGCCCTTTCCGATCACAATGCCCTTCTGGCTGTCACGCTCGACATAAATCGACGCGTAGAGCTCGAGCAAGCCGTCTTCACGTTCTTCTCTGTCGTCGACCGTCGCCGCAAGCGAGTGTGGCAACTCTTCACGAGCGCCCTCGAGAGTCGCCTCGCGAATCAGCTCTGCGATGCGATCGTCTTCGCTCTCGTCGGTTGTCGTCTCGGTTTCGTAGAGCGGTGGCGAAAGCGGCATCAGGCCGAGCAGGACATCGCTCAATACGTCAAGTTGTTCGCTTGTCACCGAAGAGATCGGCACCACCGCGTCCCACTCGCGCAGCGTGCCGAGCATTGTGAGCTGCTCGATTATCTCGCTGCTCGATGCTTCATCGACCTTCGTGAGAATCGCGACCTTCTTTGCACGGGGAAAATCGTTCAGCCGTTCGTTGATGAAGCGATCGCCAGGGCCGAGCTTCTCATTCGCCGGCACGCAGAACCCGATCACATCGACATCGCCGAGTGTCGCCTCAACAAGCGCATTCAGGCGCTCGCCAAGCAGCGTGCGCGGCCGGTGAATACCGGGCGTGTCTACGATGATGAGCTGCCCCTTCTCGCGATGGGCCACGCCACGAATGGCGCGCCGTGTCGTCTGCGGCTTCGGGCTCGTAATGGCGATCTTCTCTCCCACGAGCGCGTTCGTGAGGGTCGATTTGCCCACGTTCGGGCGCCCGACGAAACTCACGAACCCGGCACGAAATTCATCGCTCATCATGTGCTCCATTCGCTGTGTCGATTGCGTCAATCTGTCCGGTTGCTGTGAGCTCGGAGTCGAGCCCGACCCAGCGCGCACCAACGGTAACCAGTCGCTGCCGCTTGCGCTCTGTTTCGAGCGCGGTCAGTTCGATGCCCGCGACGGCAACTACGTCGCCCTCGTCTGCGAGCCTGCCGAGATATTTGGCGACAAGCCCACCAACGCTATCGACCTCATCATCTTCGAGTTCGATACCAAAAATATCGCTGAGGCGGTCGACCGGTAGTCGCGCGCTGAGTTTGAAGGTGCCGTCTGCCTGGGGTTCAATCTCGGGAGACTCGCGATCGTGCTCGTCGTTGATCTCGCCGAGCAATTCTTCGATCAAGTCTTCGAGGGTGACGAGGCCAGAAATTCCGCCGTACTCGTCTACGACGAGCGCGAGGTGGTTCGACTCACGCTGCATCTGGCGGAGCAGTTCGTCGGCGCGCTGCAGCTCCGGAACAAACACCGCCGGCTTCATGATGCGCGTGACTGGCGAGGTCATTGCCTCTTCGGGTCGGCGCAGTTGAAATCCGCTCGCGTCGCGCAGGTAGACAACGCCCTCGACGTCGTCGGCATCGCCTGTCGCCACGACGGGCATGCGCGAATGGCGTGAGGCCAGCAGCGTCTCGAGCGCGTCGCGAACCGTCTGTTCAGCATCGACGGTCACCATGTCAGTGCGCGGGATCATCACTTCTCGCACGAGAGTGTCGCCGAATTCGACGATCGAATGAATGTAGTCGCGATCGTCGTCTTCGAGCAGGTCTTGTTCAACGGCCTGATCGACGAGCGAGAGCAACTGCTCTTCGTCTCGCACCCTGCCGCGACCGAGTGCAACACGACCCGAAATTCTCTTGCCTGCGGTGGCAAGGCGAGTGAATAACGGAGGGAGGGCGTCGTCGCTCATCGTCGGCGCTCAGCAATCATGAAGGCCGTCACCAGGTCACGCTGTAGGCCGAACATCTCGGCCTCTTCGGCCGGAGTCGCGTGGTCGAAGCCGAGCAGGTGCAGCATGCCGTGCGTCAGCAGAATGTTCATCTCGGTTGCGAGATCGTGCCCCGCTGCCTCTGCCTGCTCGCCCGCGACCTGCGGGCAGATCACTACGTCGCCGAGCAGACCCGCCGGAGTCTGCGAATCTGGGCGACCGGGGCGCAGTTCGTCCATCGGGAAGCTCAGCACATCTGTCGCCCCCGGCTCATCCATCCACTCCACGTGCAAACGTTCGATAGCAGACTCGTCTACGAGCGACACGCCGAGCTCGGTTTCGGGGTGAACATGCAGCGACTCGAATACGAAGCCGGTCAGGCGCTGTAGCACCGTCTCGTCGACCGCGACGCCTGACTCGTTGTTGATCTCGACGCTCATCGCTGCCCTTTCTTGCCGCCGTCACGTGGTGTCTCGGCGAACTTCTGCTCTTCGTATGCGGTGTAGGCGTCAACGATGCGCCCCACCAAGCTGTGCCGCACGATATCGTCGGCGGTCAGCTCTGAAAAATGGATATCGTCAACGCCGCGCAGAATTCGGTTGACCACTCGAAGGCCGCTCGAAGCGAGAGGCAAATCGACCTGCGTAATATCGCCGGTGACGACCATTTTGGAGCCGTACCCGAGGCGGGTCAGAAACATCTTCATCTGCTCGGGGGTGGTGTTCTGCGCTTCGTCGAGAATCACGAACGACTCGTTCAGTGTGCGACCGCGCATATACGCGAGCGGTGCGACCTCGATCGTGCCGCTCGCGATCAGCTTTGGCACCGCTTCAGGCTCCATCATCGCGCCGACGGCGTCGAAGAGCGGGCGCAGATACGGGTCAATCTTGTCTTCGAGCGTGCCCGGAAGATACCCCAGGCGCTCCCCCGCCTCGACCGCGGGGCGCGTGAGAATGATCTTCGCGACCTCGCGGCGCTGCAGCGCCTGCACCGCTTTTGCCATCGCGAGGTAGGTCTTGCCTGTGCCCGCGGGGCCGATGCCGAAGGTAACCGTGTGATGCTCAATACCGTCAACATAGGCCCGCTGGCCCTGAGTTTGCGGGCGAATCGAATTGCCCCGCACCGTCAAGATGGGTTCGCTCAGCACCTGCGCGGCCGTTGGCCCGTCGCCGCGCTGCACCATACGGGTGGCTTCGCGCACGTCGTGGCGTGACACGGCACCGCTGCGCCTCGCAACCTCGAGCACGTCGCTCACGACCTGCTCTGCGGCTTTCACCTGCACGGCAGGACCGCTCAGGGTCAGCACGTGGTCGCGAGCGTGAAACTGCACGGCAGGGTGTTGCCGCTCGAGGTCTGCGATCAGCTGGTCTCTGTGACCAAGAAATTGCGCAAGGTCAACGCCGGTGAGCAGTACAGTTCGCTGCAACTCAGCATTCGTGTCGGCGCGCTCGCCGGAGTCGCTGCTGGGGTCTGGCACTACAGACTGCCCTCCGCGAGCCCACCGGCAAGCACGTGTGCGTGCACGTGAAACACCGTCTGGCCCGCGTTCGCACCGTTGTTGAAGATGAGGCGAAAGTCGCCATCGGCGTGCTCTGCGGCGAGCGCGTTCGCCACCTCTACCATCTCGGCGAGCAGGCCCGGGTCGCCGGCAGCGAGCTCGGTGACGTTCGCGTAGTCGGTGGTTTTGGGAATCACGAGAAAGTGCACCGGAGCCTGCGGCGCGATGTCTGCAAACGCAATCACGCGCTCGGTCTCGGCGAGCTTCTCGACGGGAATTTCGCCCGACACGATCTTGCCGAATACGGTCTCTTCTGCCATGCACATAAGTCTATACGGGAGGGGCTCGCGCAAATTGTGTAACAATGTACCCATGCGCGCCATCATCGCCGTGCTCTTCGCGGCACTCTGCTTCGGCACTACCGGCACCTCACAGGCGCTGGCGAGTGTCGACGCTTCTCCCCTCGCTGTTGGTGCCGCCCGCGTGCTTGTCGGCGGCGCACTGCTCGGCGGCATCGCCCTTCTCGCGAGGCGAGGCCGCGCGGGCGGGCGATCCTCGACCGAAGTGAAGAGAACGATACTCACCGTCACGTCTGCGACCGGCCGTCGAGCCATCGCTCTCGTGCTTGTCGGCGCTTTGGGGGTTCTCGCGTATCAGCCGATGTTCTTTGCGGGAACCTCGAGCGTGGGGGTCGCTCTTGGCACCGTCATCGCGCTCGGCGCGGCGCCAGTGTTCACGGGGGTGCTCGACAGCATCATTCACCGCAGGCGCCCTGGTCTGCGCTGGTGCTTGGTCACCGCACTCGCGCTGTTCGGTGTCGCGCTCGCCTCTGGCGTATTCTCGGGAGCGGGCTCGATGCGCGGCGGCCCCCTCGGTGTGCTTGCGGCGCTCGGCGCAGGGCTGAGCTACGCGGTCTATGCCCTCGCGAGCAAGGCTCTGCTCGATCACGGCTGGGCACCCTCGCAGGTCATGGGCGCACTCTTCGGCAGCGCGGCCGTGCTGAGCATTCCGATACTGCTTGCGGCCGGCGCTGCCTGGGTATTCACGCCGCGCGGGCTCAGTCTGACCATCTGGCTCGGCGTCGTCACCGTGGCAGTGGCATACCTCTGTTTTGCATGGGGCTTGCGCAGCCTCAGCGCCAATACCGTGGCGACGCTCACGCTCGCCGAGCCGCTGACCGCTGCGCTGCTTGGCATCCTCGTGCTCGGAGAGACCCTTTCGCCCCTCGCCGTGTTCGGGCTGTGCGTGCTCGGCGTCGCCCTCGTGCTGCTCAGCCTGCCTACGCGTGAACGGAGAAGCCACCGTGTGCCCCAGACGGCGTGAGTCACCGACACGACAGAAGGCGCCCGACCAGATCGCCGACAGGCTTCGCGAGCAGATTCTCGGCGGCGTCGTCGAGGCCGGCACGCCATTGCGCGAAGAGGAGCTCGCTCGCGAGCACGCGCATTCGAGGCACACGGTTCGCACCGCGCTCGCGAAGCTCGCCGCAGAGCGACTCGTGCAGTTCGTCCCGTATCGCGGCGCGCGCGTATCTGCCCTCAGCATTGCAGAGATCGAGGATCTCCAGGCCTTGCGCGGAGCCCTCGAATCCGAGGCGGTGCGCCTGCTGCATGAACGCCATGGAGCGCGCTGGCCCGACACAGTGCTCGCGCCGATCGAGGCGAGCATTGCCGGCCTTGAGGCCGCAGAGCACGGCGGCGACTGGCTCACGATCACGCGAGCTCACGCGGCGGTTCACACCGCACTCGTTGCGGCGCCGGGCAGCGCACGCATCTCCGAGGTGCACGAGGGGCTCACTTCGGAGACCCTGCTGCTGCTGCACGGGGTGCGAACGCACTACCCGGCGGGCAGCCTGGCAGCGGAACATCGCGAATACCTTCGCGAGATCCAGTCCGGCGGCGGGTCACTCGTCCGCGAGCATCTGGCGCATACGACCGAGCTCATCAGGGCGAGCCGCAATGATGCGAGATGAGGTCGGTCTACCAGCGACCCAAGGCGGCGTTGAGCACCCCGAGCGCTGCGGGGCCAGCCGACGACGTGCGAAGCACGGTATCGCCGAGCACGAGGATCGTCGCGCCCGCCGCCTCGAGCGCATCGAGCTCGCTGTCTTCGAATCCACCTTCGGGCCCCACCACGAGCATGATTCGGGTGGCCTGCGCCGCATGACTCGCTGCCCACTCGCTCAGGCGATCCTCGCCTCTCGGGTGCAAGACGAGCACGGACGTTCCGGACTCGGCCGCGGCCTCGCGCAGCTCGCCCAGCGTCATCGGCTTTCGCACCTCCGGCACGAACGCACGCATCGACTGCTTCGCCGCTTCGCGGGCGATTCTCGCCCACTTCGCGACGCCTTTCGCGCGTTTCTCAGCGCTCCCCGCACCATCCCAGCGTGACACCGAGCGTGCGGCCTGCCACGGCACAATCGAGTCCACGCCGAACTCGGTGGCCTGCTCGACCGCGCGCTCATCACGGTCGCCCTTCGCGAGTGCCTGCACGAGCACGAGTTGCTGAGCAGGCCGAGCCACAACCGTCACATCGTCAATGCGCACCGCGAAGCGGTCGCGATCGACGGCAACGACCTCGCATTTCGCGAGCGTGCCCCGACCGTCTCCGATCAGCGTGTGCTCGCCGGCACGGAGTCTTGCGACCCGAACGGCGTGCCGTGCCTCGTCCCCCGAGATCTCGACGGTCGCCCCAACGACCAACCCAGGTTCAAGGCCCTCGCGATAATACAGATTTGCCATTCTCAGCCCGCGCGGAAGAAGCGGTCTCGCACCTTGCCGAAGAAGCCCTGATGGAACTCGCCGAGTGTCGGCGCTGGATCCTTGCGCATCTCGCCAAGCTTGCGCACCAGTTCGCGTTCGCGCCCTGAGAGCTTGGTTGGGGTGATCACCTGCACGGCGACTTTCAGATCACCGCGGGTGGTCGAGTGCAGACCCTGCACGCCACGCGCACGCACCGTGATCACGTCACCCGACTGCGCACCAGCGGGCACCTCGAACTGCACCTCGCCGTCGAGCGCCGCCACGGTCGCCTGGGTGCCAAGCATCGCGTCGACCATGCTCACCTGAGCGGTTGCCAGCAGATCGTTGCCGTCGCGGCTGAAGATGTCGTGGTGCATCACGCGAAACTCGATGAACAGGTCGCCATTGGGGCCGCCGCCAGGGCCGACCTCGCCCCCGCCGCGCATCTGCATGCGCGTACCGGTGTCGATGCCAGAGGGAATGTCGATCTTGACCGTGCGCCGCTCGCGCACCCTGCCCTTGCCGCTGCACTGCACACAGGGGTGCTCGATGATCGTGCCGTAGCCATGGCAGCTGCCGCACGGGTGCGCGGTCACCACGTTGCCGAACAGCGACCGCACCTGGCGCTGCACCTGACCCGAGCCACCGCAGACGTCGCAGGTGACGGGCGAGGTGCCCGGCTGACAACATGAGCCCTGGCAGGTGTCGCAGAGCACTGCGGTATTCACAGTGATGTCTCGCTGCGCGCCGAAGATCACCTCGCCGAGCTCGACGTCGACGCGAATCATCGCATCGTCGCCACGCTCGGTGCGCGAGCGCGGGCCGCGCTGACCGCCGCCGAAGCCCTGCCCGAAGAAGGTCTCGAAGACGTCACTGAACCCGCCGAAGCCGCCCGCGCCACCCTGGTCGCCGCCCATGTCGTAGCGCTGGCGCTCGTTCGGGTCGCTCAGCACATCGTATGCGTGGGTGACGCCTTTGAAGCGCTCAGCCGCCTCTTCGCTGGGGTTGACGTCGGGGTGCAGCTCCCTGGCGAGTCGCCGATAGGCCTTCTTGATCTCGTCGGTCGTTGCTTCTCGCGAGACTCCGAGCGTCTCGTAGTGGTCCGCCACGAATGGCCGCCTCTCATTTGCTGTGTTCGTTGGAAATTTCTTGTGCCCGCGCGCGTGCAAGGGTTTGCGCAGCGATCAGCCCTCGCCGATGGCCCCGCTCAAATACCGGGCCACGGCTCGCACTGCAGAGATATTCGACGCGTAGTCCATACGCACAGGCCCGAGCACGCCGATTCCCGATGAGGTCTCACCCTCGCGCTCATAGCCGGTGGCGATCACGGCGGCGCCCTGCAAGCCGTACGGCTCGTTCTCGCGGCCGATCGATGCGGCAACATCGCGGCCCTCGCGTGCGAGCTCGCCGAAAAGTTTCAGCAGCGTCACCTGCTCTTCGATGGCCTCGAGCACCGAGGGCAAGGTGCCCGAGAACTCGCCCGGCCTCGAAAGGTTTGCGGCGCCGGCGATCGCAATGCGATCGCTGCGGTTCGCTCGCAATTGCGCAAGCACCACGTCGGCAACGCGGTGCACGAGCTCTGCTTCGGCGGGCTGCGCCCACTCGTGCAGCGTCTCAGTGAGTTCGCGCATCGCCTCGACGGCGGCCTCGAGGTCACGACCCACGACAGCCCCCGCGATCCTCTCGCGAAGTCCGTGCACCCACGCCTCTGTCACCTGTGCCGCGGGCAGCGATGCGAGCTGCTGCTCGACCACGCCCGTGCCGAGAATCAGCACGCACAGCACACGATTCTCGCCGACGGCGACCAGGTCGATATGTCGCACCTGAGTGCGTCGCAGCGACGGGTACTGCACCACCGCGACCTGATTGGTGAGCTGCGAGAGCAGTCGCACCGTCCGGGCAAGCGCGTCGTCGAGGTCTCGCGACTCACCGAGAAAGCGCTCAATCGCCGCGCGCTGCGCGCCAGTCAGCGGTCGCACGCTCGCGAGCGTATCGACATACAGGCGGTACCCCTTGTCTGTGGGCACGCGGCCGGAAGCGGTGTGCGGAGCGGCAATCAGCTCTTCGTCCTCGAGCAGCGCCATGTCATTGCGAATCGTGGCAGCCGATACCCCGAAACTGTGCCGTTCGACGATCGTCTTGCTGCCAACCGGCTCGTTCGTCGCGACGTAGTCGCCGACGATCGCGTGCAGCACCGCGAGACTGCGCTCACTTACGCGCTCGGTCGCCATGCCGCACCTCCCTCTGGCACTCTCTTCTCGTGAGTGCCAGTGTATCGCAGCGAGCTCGGCGCGAGCCGCGATTGTGACACACGCCCGTTCGCTCTGAGCTATCTACCCAGCAGCCGGTGCACCACCGTGTCGGCAAGCAGGCGCCCCCGAAGCGTCGGCACCACTCGGGGCACCGATGCCGCAGCGCCCAGTGCCGCGCGACCATCGATAAGTCCGCCAGCGATGAGCTCTGGCACCGCGCGGCGTTCGGCATCGCTCAGCACCCCGATGGGCAACCCGTCGGCGATGCGAGTCTCGAGCAGCACACGCTCAACGCGCTGGGTCTCAGCGTCGAGCACCTCGCGCCCGTGGGCGGGCGACTCCCCCGCCGCAATGCGCTGCGCGTAGGCGCGCGGGTGCTTCACGTTCCACCAACGTGTGCCGCCGACGTGGCTGTGCGCGCCCGGCCCGGCGCCCCACCAGTCGGCTCCGTTCCAGTACGACAGATTGTGTCTCGACCTGGTCTCTACCGAGCGTGACCAGTTCGAGATCTCGTACCACTCATACCCCGCGGCGCCGAGCATGGAGTCTGCGAGCTCATACATCTCTGCGTGCAGGTCGTCGTCGGGTTCGGCGACCTCACCGCGCCGAATCTGGGCGGCAAGTTTCGTGCCCGGCTCGACGATCAACGCATAGGCCGAGAGGTGGTCGGGCTCGCACGCGAGTGCGGTGTCGAGCGAACGCTTCCAGTCGCCGAGAGTTTCGCCGGGCGTGCCATAGATCAGGTCGAGGCTCACCTGCAGGCCGACCTCGCGCGCCCACTGCACCACGAGCGGAATGCGCTCGGGCGAATGGGTGCGGTCGAGAGTCGCAAGCACCGACGGCACCGCCGATTGCATGCCAAAGCTCACTCGCGTGAACCCGCCCTTGGCGAGGGCAGCAAGATAGTCCCGGTCAACCGAATCGGGGTTTGCCTCAGTGGTGACCTCGGCGCCGGGCGCCACACCCCATTGCTCGCGCACACCGTCGAGCATCGACACGAGATCGCTGGCTGGCAAGAGCGTGGGCGTGCCCCCGCCGAAGAACACCGTCGCGGCCTGGCGATCTTCTACCCCTGACGCGCGAAGCGCACGCGCTGCGAACGCAAGCTCGCTGCGCAACTGCGATGCATAGTCGGCTCGACTCGCTCCCTCGCCGAGTTCGCTCGCGGTGTAGGTGTTGAAGTCGCAGTAACCGCAGCGCACACGGCAATACGGCACGTGCACGTAGACGCCGAAGGCGCGCGTCGCCGCCCCCTCGCTCGCGGACGCGGGCAACAGCCCATCAGCCGGCGCAGGCTCGCCCTCGGGGAGCGTGCTCGGCACGGCTAGCTCGTCTTCTGCTCGGTCGCGGCGCCGGGCGCAAGCGCGGTGAGCTGCTGCACGGTGTCGCGAACGGCAAGCCTGATCGCTGCACGTGCTTTGAGCCCGAAGAGCCCACTCGAGGGCGCCCAATAGAACCCCCGTGCGACTGCCCACACGGTGTCGTCTTCGCGGTGTTCGACCACGTAGGCGGTTTCGCCGATCACGCCGGCCTCGTCGGCAGTGCCAAGCGCAAATCCCGCGCGCCGAGCCTCATCTGTCACGTACACGACGCGCATCTTGCGCTCGGCACGCCCGCCCGGCCAACGCAGCAATGCCGTCGTGCCAGCGGTCAGAAATGCCTCGCCATCCGGGCCGTAGCGCACGTCAGCCTCGGGGCTGACCTCTGGCGTGCCGTCGGCACCGAACACGACTCCGGCATAGTGCTCGGTGCCGCCC
>CALCJF010000065.1 GCA_937967375.1 uncultured Leucobacter sp. | reverse complement strand
AAGCAGATCCAGCTGAACATCCTCGAGGTGAAGAACCCCGAGGCCGACGCTCAGCTCGTCGCTCAGGGCATCGCCGAGCAGCTCGCTGCGCGCGTGGCTTTCCGCCGCGCAATGCGCAAGGGCCTGCAGGGTGCTCAGCGCGCCGGTGCGAAGGGTGTTCGTATCCAGGTGTCGGGCCGCCTCGGCGGTGCTGAGATGAGCCGCTCGGAGTTCTACCGCGAGGGTCGCGTGCCGCTGCACACCCTTCGTGCGAACATCGACTACGGCTTCTACGAGGCTAAGACCACCTTCGGCCGCATCGGCGTGAAGGTCTGGATCTACAAGGGCGACCTCACCAACAAGGAGCTCGCCCGCGAGCAGGCGGCTCAGAAGCCGTCGCGCGACCGTCGCGACGACCGCCGCCGTGCGCCCCGCGGTGCACAGGCCGAGGCTGCGCCCGCCGCAGCAGGAGCGGAGAAGTAACTCATGCTGATTCCCCGTCGAGTCAAGTACCGTAAGCAGCACCACCCCAGCCGCAGCGGTATGTCCAAGGGTGGCAACAAGGTCACTTTTGGCGAGTTCGGTATTCAGGCCCTGACCCCCGCTTATGTGACGAACCGTCAGATCGAGTCCGCTCGTATCGCGATGACCCGTCACATCAAGCGTGGTGGCAAGGTGTGGATCAACATCTACCCAGACCGTCCGCTCACGAAGAAGCCCGCCGAAACCCGCATGGGTTCGGGTAAGGGCTCGCCCGAGTGGTGGGTCGCTAACGTCAAGCCGGGTCGCGTCCTTTTCGAGGTCGCCGGTGTCGACGAGCAGCTGGCTCGCGAGGCAATGACCCGCGCGATCCACAAGCTGCCGTTGAAGGCCCGCATCATCAAGCGCGAGGAGGGCGACGCGTAATGGCTATCGGAAGCAAGGATCTTGCCATCACCGAACTCGATACTTTCGAGAACGAGCGACTGGCTGAAGAGCTGAAGAAGGCAAAGGCCGAGCTGTTCAACCTTCGATTCCAGTCGGCTACCGGCCAGCTGGAAAGCCACGGTCGTGTGCGCCAGGTGAAGCGCGATATCGCGCGCATCTACACGGTGCTTCGCGAGCGCGAGCTCGGCATTCGTGCAACGCCTGCTGCCGCTCCGGCGAAGAAGGCTGCTGCGAAGAAGAGCACCACCAAGAAGACCGAGCAGGCGGATACCGCCGCTGAGTCGGCGACTACCGAGACGAAGGAGGCCTAATCATGGCTGAAGTCGAAACCGTCGAAACCGAACAGCGCGGCTACCGCAAGGCACGTCGTGGCTACGTCGTCAGCGACAAGATGGACAAGACCATCGTCGTTGAGGTCGAGGATCGCGTGAAGCACCCGCTCTACGGCAAGGTGATGCGTCGTTCGTCGAAGGTCAAGGCACACGATGAGCAGAACATCGCCGGCATCGGCGATCTCGTGCTCATCCACGAGACCCGCCCGCAGAGCGCAACCAAGCGGTGGCGCCTGGTCGAGATCCTCGAGAAGGCGAAGTAAGCCTCGGCTTACTGAGTGAAGGAGTAATCAATTGATTCAGCAGGAATCACGACTCAAGGTTGCCGACAACAGCGGCGCCAAGGAGTTGCTCACGATTCGTGTGCTCGGGGGATCGAAGCGCCGCTACGCGGGCCTCGGTGACACCATCGTCGCGACCGTTAAGGACGCGATCCCGGGCGGTAACGTCAAGAAGGGCGACGTCGTCAAGGCAGTTGTCGTTCGTACCCGTAAGTCGACTCGTCGCGCTGATGGCTCGTACATCGCATTCGACGAGAACGCTGCGGTCATTCTGAAGGCAGATGGGGAGCCCCGCGGCACCCGTATCTTCGGGCCGGTCGGCCGTGAGCTTCGCGACAAGAAGTTCATGAAGATCGTCTCGCTCGCACCGGAGGTGATCTAGTCCTATGGGCGCAAAGATCAAGAAGGGTGATCTCGTAGAGGTCATCTCGGGCGCCACGCAGGAGCGCGGCGGCTACAAGGGCAAGCAGGGCCACGTGCTCGAGGTGCTCAAGGAAAGCGACCGCGTGATCGTCGAAGGCGTGAACTACGTCAAGAAGCACGTGCGTCAGGGCCAGAGCTCGCGCGGCACCAACGAGGGCGGCATCGAGACCCACGAGGCTCCGATCCACATCTCGAACGTTGCTCTTGTCGACCCGAAGACCAAGAAGCCCACTCGCGTCGGCTTCCGCGTCGAAGAGGTTGAGAAGAATGGCGCGAAGAAGACCGTGCGCGTTCGCTACGCCAAGAAGTCAGGGAAGGATCTCTAATGACTGAGACTGCTGTAGCAGCAAACACTGCCCTGCCGCGCCTGAAGCAGAAGTACCGGAGCGAGATCGTTCCTGCTCTGCGCGAGGAGTTCGGCTACGCCAACGTCATGCAGGTTCCCGGTCTCGTGAAGATCGTCGTGAACACTGGCGTCGGTGAGGCAGCTCGTGACAGCAAGGTGATCGAGGGCGCAATTGCCGACCTCGTCAAGATCACCGGTCAGAAGCCCATGGTCACCAAGGCTCGCAAGAGCATCGCGCAGTTCAAGCTGCGCGAGGGACAGGCCATTGGCGCACACGTCACCCTCCGTGGCGACCGCGCCTGGGAGTTCATGGACCGCCTCGTGACCCTCGCGCTGCCGCGTATCCGCGATTTCCGCGGCCTTTCGCCCAAGCAGTTCGACGGAAACGGCAACTACACCTTCGGCCTTACCGAGCAGAGTGTGTTCCACGAGATCGATCAGGATAAGATTGATCGCGTGCGTGGTTTCGACATCACTGTCGTGACCACCGCCAAGACCGACGACGAGGGTCGTGCGCTGCTTCGCGCGCTCGGCTTCCCGTTCAAGGCTGAATAACTAAATAGTCCAAGTGGATCGGCACCCCGGGTATCCGGGGTGCCCCTCCGCATGTCACCCAGGTCGTCTGTCGTGTAACGGCAGTCGATACCAGGCGAGAAAGAAGAGTCACTTATGACGATGACCGATCCGGTCGCAGATATGCTGACCCGGTTGCGCAACGCAAACAGCGCACACCACGACGACGTTTCGCTCCCCAGCTCGAAGCTGAAGCAGCGGATCGCCGAAATCCTCAAGCGCGAGGGCTACATCGCTGACTGGAAGGTGGAGGACGCTCGCGTCGGCACCACCCTCACCATGTCGCTGAAGTACGGCCCGAACCGTGAGCGTTCGATCGAAGGCATCAAGCGGGTTTCGAAGCCCGGCCTTCGTGTGTACGCGGGTTCAACCGAGATCCCGAGCGTGCTCGGCGGTCTTGGCATCGCGATCCTGTCCACCTCCTCGGGGCTCCTCACGGGCCGTGAGGCTGAGCAGAAGGGCGTGGGCGGCGAAGTGCTGGCCTACGTGTGGTAAGCCGTAATGTCACGTATTGGTAAGCTTCCCATCACCGTTCCCGGTGGTGTAGACATCAAGATCGATGGCCAGCAGGTCACGGTCAAGGGCCCGAAGGGCGAGCTCTCGCTCGTCGTCGCTGAGCCCATCCGCGTCGCTCTCGAAGAAGGTCAGGTGCTGGTCACCCGTCCCGACGACGAGCGCGCCTCGCGAGCGCTGCACGGTCTGACCCGCACGCTCATCAACAACGACATCGTCGGTGTGACCGAGGGCTACACTAAGCAGCTCGAGGTTGTCGGCACCGGTTACCGCGTTCAGCAGAAGGGTGCAGGCCTCGAGCTCGCACTCGGCTTCTCGCATCCGGTGTTCTTCGATGCTCCCGAGGGCGTCACGCTCGCCGTTGAGGGCAACACCAAGATCTCCGTCAGCGGCATCTCGAAGCAGGCCGTCGGTGAGGTCGCCGCCAACATCCGCAAGCTGAAGAAGCCGGAACCCTACAAGGGCAAGGGCATCCGCTACGCGGGCGAGAACGTTCGCCGCAAGGCTGGAAAGGCTGGTAAGTAACCATGGCCGCAAACATTTCCCGCGCCAAGGGTCGCGCGGCTGCGCGTATCCGCCGCCACGTTCGCCTGCGCAAGAAGATCGTCGGTACCGAGTCGCGCCCGCGCCTCGTCGTTACCCGTTCGTCGCGTCACGTGTTCGTGCAGGTCATCGACGATGCAAAGGGCCTGACCCTTGCTTCGGCGTCGACCATGGAAGCCGATCTGCGCAGCTTCGACGGTGACAAGACCGCAAAAGCTCGTCGCGTCGGCGAGCTGGTAGCCGAGCGCGCCAAGGGCGCCGGCATCGAGGCCGTGGTCTTCGACCGCGGTGGCAGCAAGTACGCCGGCCGTGTTGCAGCGATTGCCGACGGCGCACGCGAAGCGGGGCTGACCCTGTGAGCGAAGAGACGAAGGAGCAGCAAGTGTCTGGAGAGACCCAGGAGGCCTCGGCGCAGGGCGCTGAGACTCAGTCCACTGACCACCGCAGCGAGCCGCGCGAACAGCGTCGCGGCAGCCGTGACCGTGGCACCCGTGGTGAGCGCGGCGGTCGTGACCGCAGCGAGAGCCAGTTCCTCGAGCGCGTGGTGACCATTAACCGCGTGTCGAAGGTCGTCAAGGGTGGTCGCCGCTTCAGCTTCACCGCACTCGTTGTGGTGGGCGACGGCAACGGCACCGTTGGTGTCGGCTACGGCAAGGCTAAAGAGGTGCCCCTGGCAATCTCGAAGGGCGTAGAAGAGGCGAAGAAGAACTTCTTCCGCGTGCCCCGCGTCGGCAACACCATCCCGCACCCCGTGCAGGGTGAGGCAGCCGCAGGCGTGGTGCTCTTGCGCCCCGCTGCCGCAGGTACCGGTGTTATCGCCGGTGGCCCCGTGCGCGCCGTACTCGAGTGCGCCGGCATCCACGACGTGCTGAGCAAGTCGCTCGGTTCGTCGAACACCCTGAACATCGTGCACGCGACCGTTGAGGCGCTGCAGCAGCTCGAGGAGCCCCGCTCCGTCGCAGCTCGCCGTGGCCTTGACTTCGACCGCGTCGCTCCGGCTCGCCTCGTGCGCGCCGAGGCGAAGGCGCTGGCCGACGCTGCAGCCAAGGCAAAGGCAGGTGCGTAATGGCTGCCAAGAAGAAGAGCCTGCAGATTACGCAGACGAAGTCCGTTATCAGTGAGAAGCAGAACCAGCGCGACACGCTGCGCAGCCTGGGTCTCCGCAAGATCGGCCAGACGGTCGTTCGTGAGGACACCCCGATCAACCGCGGCTACGTGCGCGCTGTTGCTCACCTGGTGAAGGTTGAGGAGATCGACGCATGAGCGAGAACAACGAAGAGCGCGGCGACGTGCTGAAGGCGCACCACCTGCGCCCAGCACCCGGCGCGAAGAAGGCTAAGACCCGTGTGGGTCGCGGTGAGGGCTCGAAGGGTAAGACCGCAGGCCGCGGCACCAAGGGTTCGAAGGCGCGCTACCAGGTCAAGGCTGGCTTCGAGGGTGGGCAGATGCCGCTGCACATGCGCACCCCCAAGCTGCGCGGGTTCAAGAACCCGTTCCGCACCGAGTACCAGGTCGTGAACGTTGCCAAGCTGGCAGAGCTCTACCCCAAGGGCGGAGAGGTCACGATCGAAGATCTCGTAGCAAAGGGCGCAGTGCGCAAGAACCAGCCCGTCAAGGTGCTGGGCGACGGCGACCTGAGCGTCAAGCTCATTGTTTCGGTCGACAAGGTGTCGGCCGCGGCTGAGCAGAAGATTGTCGCCGCAGGCGGCGAAATCAAGTAACGCCTGAGGTTTTCAGGCTGGGGGCCGGGCACGATCCTTTTCTTTCAGAGAGGATCGGCTCGGCCCCTGCTTTTTCACTCCGGTTGCGCAGTGTAAGCTGGAGTCTTGGTGTTCGCTTTTCCGAGCACACCTACGAATTTTTGCAGGAGGCAGGCCCTTGTTCAGCGCCATCGGACGGATCTTTAAGACGCCCGACCTGCGACGGAAGATTGTCTTCACGCTCGCGATCGTGTCATTGTTCCGGCTGGGTTCATTCATTCCCGCACCATTCGTCAATTTTGACAACGTGCAGGCCTGTCTCGTAGCGAACCAGTCGTCGACCACCGGCATCTACGAGATGATCAACATGTTCAGCGGCGGCGCGCTGCTGCAGCTGTCGATCTTCTCGCTCGGCATCATGCCCTACATCACCGCGTCGATCATCACGCAGCTCTTGCGCGTCGTGATTCCGCACTTCGAGACCCTGCACAAAGAGGGTCAGGCTGGCCAGGCAAAGCTGACCCAGTACACGCGCTATCTCACGATCGCACTCGCAGTGCTGCAGTCGACCGTGCTTATCACCGTTGCGCGTTCAGGCGCGCTCTTCGGCACCTCGGCTAACCAGGCCTGCCAGAACCTCGTGTCGCAAGAGTGGTGGGCGATCATCATCATGATCCTCACGCTCACCGCGGGCACCGGCCTCATCATGTGGTTCGGTGAGCTCATCACCGAGCGCGGCGTCGGCAACGGCATGTCACTGCTCATCTTCACCTCGATTGCCGCACAGTTCCCGAACGCGCTGTGGACCATCAAGCAGTCGAAGGGCTGGGAGGTCTTCTTCTTCGTCATCGGGATCGGCCTCGTCGTCGTGGCTGCGGTCGTGTTCGTCGAGCAGTCGCAGCGCCGCATTCCGGTGCAGTACGCGAAGCGCGTCGTCGGTCGCCGTACCTACGGCGGCAGCAGCACCTACATCCCGATCAAGGTCAACATGGCCGGTGTGATCCCGGTTATCTTCGCCTCCGCGATCCTCTACCTGCCGATGCTGATCGCTCAGTTCAACCAGCCGGCTGTCGGGGAAGACCCGAAGCCATGGGTGGTATGGATCTCGAACAACCTTGTGCAGGGCGACCAACCTTTCTATATGGCCGTGTTCTTCCTGCTGTGCATCGGCTTCACCTTCTTCTACGTGCAGATCACCTTCAACCCCGAAGAGGTCGCGGACAACATGAAGAAGTACGGCGGCTTCGTGCCCGGCATTCGCGCCGGCCGCCCGACTGCCGAGTACCTCAACTACGTGCTGAACCGCATCACGAGTGCCGGTTCGCTCTACCTCGGTCTCATCGCGCTGCTGCCACTGATCGCACTGGCATTCTTCGGTGCGAACCAGAACTTCCCGTTCGGCGGGGCCTCGATCCTCATCATCGTGGGTGTCGGGCTCGAGACCGTCAAGCAGATCGACGCGCAGCTTCAGCAGCGTCACTACGAAGGGCTTCTTAAGTGAGCGAAACCACGCAGACCAGGCTTCTGATCATCGGCCCCCCGGGTGCCGGCAAGGGAACTCAGGCCGCGAGGATCGCAGAGCGTTACGACGTTCCCGCGATCTCGACCGGTGATATCTTCCGCGCCAACATTCAGGGTGGCACCGAGCTGGGCCAGCAGGTACAGGCCATCATCAAGGCTGGTGAGCTGGTTCCCGACTCGTTGACCAACGAGATCGTTCGGGACCGCCTGCACCAGGACGACGCGAGCCGTGGTTTCTTGCTCGACGGCTACCCGCGCAACGTCGAGCAGGTGCATGCTCTTGACGGCATGCTCGAGGGCGACGCACTCGATGCGGTCGTGCTGCTGGTCGCCGACACCGACGAGGTAGTGGCGCGACTGCTCAAGCGCGCTGAGATCGAGGGTCGCGAGGACGATACCGAAGAGGTGATTCGTC
>CALCJF010000064.1 GCA_937967375.1 uncultured Leucobacter sp. | reverse complement strand
TGACGCCCGATCAGTTTCTCGCGGGCTACGGTGCGGCGCAGGCGATGCCGGGCCCGCTGTTCACGTTTGCGGCCTACCTCGGAGCCGTGGCTCAGCCGGGAGGTGGGCCGGTCACCGCAGCCGTCGCGCTCGTGGCGGTGTTTCTGCCGGGCTTGCTGCTGCTGATCGGCGTGTGGCCGTTCTGGAGCCGCCTTCGCTCGACAGGCTCGGCGCGGGCTGCCATTCGCGGGGCGAACGCCGCGGTCGTCGGTGTGCTCGCTGCCACGCTGGCGCATCCCCTCATCTCGACTGGCATCACCGGGCCAGTCAGCCTCGGGATCGCAGTCACTTGCCTCGCGCTGCTCGCGCTTCGCGTGCCGCCGTGGGTTACGGTGATGCTCGGCGCCCTCGTCGGCGCCCTCGCGGCGCTTCTCGGCTTCGGCATCACCTGGGGTTGAGCGCGCCCTCCCCCTCGGACTGCCTAGCCGATGGGTGGGCGGGCACCGAGGTGCGGCCCCTGGCTCACCACCTCGCGGCAGGTGATACGCACGGTGTCTTCGGCGGCGTCGTAGACATGCCGCGCAGCAAGCCGGCCCTGCGCGAGCACCCCAGCGAGCCAGGTGAAGCTCGTCGCGTCGACCGGGGGCTCCCCCGCAGACACTCGCGAGAGCTGCAGCATCAGCATCTCGGGCAATGTCGCGTGCGGCCCCTGAGCAAAGCTAAGCCCGAGTAGTGGTGGGCCGTCGTCAGCAGGAATCAGGCGAAGCGTCCAATGTGCCGCCCCGGCCGCGCCGCCGATGCGGTCGCTCAGGGTGACGAACGGCGCCCCTGTGAGCGACGCAGAGTCGAGCAGCTCGAACTCGCGCTCAGCCTCGTCGGCGACGAGCAGCGCCGATCCGCCGAACGATTCGAATGCCTCGTGCCACACCGCTGACCCCAGTCCGTGCGGTGCGACAACGGGCACGAGCGTCAGGTCTGCGGCCAGCGCGGCAGCGAGCCGTTCGAGGTCGACACCCGCCTCGGCGAACGCCTCGATCTCGGGCGCGGGCACACCGAGCAACTCGGCAACGACATGCGCGCTCGCAAACGCGCGGTCGAACCGCTCGGCGACTGCCGCGTCTTCGATGCTCAGGCGCGCGGCGCTCGGCAACACCTCGGCGGCACGCGCATCGACCCAGTCGTCGAACGCCGCCTCGGGGCGTTCGCCCGCAAATGCTTCGTATGCCGCGTCGACTCGATCAGCGAGGTCGGGAAAGAGCGCCCGCATGAATTCGACCCGGTTCTCGGTCATGTGATTCCCCTCGTCATCTTGCTCTGAGCACTCTCGTTCAGGCTACAGCTCGCGTTCGATGATGCGCGTAAGCGCCGCGGGCAGCTCGCGAGCATCGGCAATACTCGCGCCCTGAGGCGCGTATCTGATGGCGAGGTCATCGGTGCCGATGCCCACCGCGTGCACGCTGACCCCGGCGGCACGCAGGCGATGCAGCTCGCGGGCCGCGGCGGGCGCGTCGTTCGTGCCACCGTCGCCCACAAGAATCGCAATGCGCCGCCGGGCCAGGCCGTCTGCCGGGTGGGCTCCCCGCAAGTCGATGCCGAGTTGCTCGCCCGCCGCCCGCAGCGCGGCGGCGTCGTTCGTCGACCCTCCGGGCGATCGCACCTCGGCGAACAGGCGTCGCCTCGCGGCGTCGTTGAGACCGTGCGAGAGTGGCTTGAGCACAGTCGCCTCTGCGGCGAACACGATCAGGCTGCTGCGAATGTCGAGTTCGAGGTCGATGCCCGCGGTGCGCTCGCCATGAGAGATGTCGCGTTCTGCGGCGGCAAGCGCCTCGATCATGACGAGCGCCGCGTCTGCCGCCGCGTCTGCCACGGCACCGGTCATCGAGGCTGAGCGATCGACCATGAGCACGTAGTCGGTGCTGCCCGCGCTTCTTGCGAGCCTGGGTTTCGTCACACGGCGCGTGAACGCAGCGGGTTCGCGCACGCCCGCAAGGGTCTGCGCAACCGCCCCGACGAGCGCATCGCGCGTAAGCTCATCACCGTCGGGCACGGGGATGCGGCTGCGAGAGCTGCGCGGGGCGACGCGCTCTGAGATCACGCTCTGCCAGACCGCACGCACACCGTCGATCGCAGCGGCGAGTTGCTCGGCTTTCGCGCGATAGGCGGCAAGCGTCACCGCGGGGGCTGCCGCCACCCCAGCCCCACCCGCGTGCGATGCGGCGTCGTCGAGGGCCTCGGCCGTTGCCTCGTCGAGCGGCCGCATCGCGTCAAGTAGCGCCGCGGCATCTGGGATCGGCGTCGCGAGCACTGTCTGCGCGAACCGCTCGCGTGCAGACGCGAACAGCTCGTCGGGGTCGGGCACCCCGCTGGTGCTGGTGTGCTCGCTTTCCCGATCGTTCGGCTGGTCGTCTGGCGAGGCGTCGCCCGGCTGCTCGTCGTCGCCCGGAGCAAAGTCTTCAGAGCCGAGCCGCTCGTCGGCGCGCAGGCTGAGCTCGGCGCGATCGCTGCCGCCGAGTACGGTCGGCTGCACGCCCTGGTCGGCGACGTCGAGGGCGTGCAGCCGCTCATAGCCAGGCAGAAGCAGAGCCAGTGCACGCTCAAGGCGACGCAGCGGGGTGACACCGCGCCGGGGGCTCAGCACCCGATCCAACGCATCAAACCCGGCCTCATCGACACCCGCTGCCGCCAGCATCGCCTGCCACTCGGCAGCGACCGCGCGATCCTCGCCCCTGATGCCTCGAACCTGCGGCACACCCGAAGCGAGCACGAGACATGCCCACTGCACGTGCCTTGGCAGTGCGCTGAGATCGCCGGGCAGGCCTCGAAAGACGGCGGCCTGCACCGGGGCACGGAGACCCGGCATCGACTTCAGCAGCTCGCCCATCGCCTGCGCCCGCCGCACCGAGCCGAGCAGCGGCGCGAGCCAGGGCCGCGAGCGCTCGATCGCCGACGCACGGCGTGCGCGCTCGGGTGCTCGCATGAGCTCGCGCGGGCCCTCCCACAGCTGCAGCGCGGCCAGGGCGGCCGCCTCGCGCTCGCCGTGCCCCCGCCGCAAGTACCAGTCGATGCCGACGCGCAGACCCCGCGCGTCGACGTGCCACTCCTCGCCGTCTGCCACGGTCACCTCGACGCCGAGCATCGCGCCGACCGCGTGCAACTGCGCCGCTGCCTGACCCTCTGACATGTGTTCACCCTACTCGCAGCGCCGGGGTTCGGGCTCGCTTCGCCCGCGTGGTAGCGTGACGAGCATGCTGCCCTTCGAAGCCAACCCAGTGATCGCCGAGGCGCTCGAGTTGCGCGAAGAGATGAGACTGGTGCGCATTGCGCTGCACAGCGCAGGGGCGCAGCAGCGAGCCGGGCACCTCGCGAGCCTGGAGCGGCTCGGGGCAGAGCTGAACGACATTCTTGAGGACGAGCGCCACCGAGAGCTGATCGAGGCCGCACTTGATGAGCGCGCCCGCACGCTGCGAATCGCGGCGCTCGCCAGACGCGAAGAGCTCGCGGAACGCTCGCGCGCCGGGCAAGCGAATGCGCTCGTCACCGCCGCGGCGCGCGCCTCGCGGCGGCTCACCGCCGACGAGCGGGCACGGGTGAGGTCGCTGCGCCTCGCCTCTGCGCAGGCCGGCGCCGGGGCGAGCGCCGGGATTGGCAGCGGGGCCGCTGGTGGCGGCTCTCCCGCCTCGTGGCGGCAGCACCTGACCTCGCCCGAGCGCCGAGACGCCGTGCTCGAAGCCCTCGGCTCGCTGCGGCTGCGCGAGGCGCGGCAGCAGTTGCGAGACGGATTGCTGCTCACCGCGCAGATGCGCGACATCATCGCCGAGGCCATGCCCGCGCTCACCCGCGGTGAGCCCGTGCTGCTCGTCGGCGAGACGGGCGGGGCAAAGACCGCACTCGCCGAACACCTGGCCAGGCACGGCCTCGGCCGCGAGCCCGAGCTCGTGTCGGGCTACGGCGATATCACGAGCGCGCAGCTCATCGGCACGCACGAGCTACGCGCTGAGCACGGTGCCACCCTCAGCGCGTTTGTTCCGGGGCCCATGCTGCGTGCGATGCTCGAGGGTCGGCCGGTGATCCTCGACGAAATCAACGCGATGCCTGCCGAGTTCTTGAAGCGCCTCAACCGAATCTTGCAGTTGCGACCAGGCGACCGATTCGGGGTGCAAGAAGACGCGGGCCGCGAGGTGCACATTGCCCAGGGCTTCGCCATTCTCGCCACCGCGAACGAGCAGACCCCGCATCGCTACCGCGGCCTCGACCGACTCAGCGCCGAACTCGTCAACCGCTTCGGCGCCAACGGCTATCGCGTGCACTACCCAGACGCCGAGAACGCCTTCGAAGAGTTTCCGTCAGAGAACGCGCTGCTCGCGCTCGCGGCGGTAGTAGATGAGCGCGCCGCCCTGCCCGACGGCCTCACCGCCGACGAAGTGGCCCGGGTCGCCCGGGCGGCATTCATCAGCCAGCAGGTGTTCGCCGGCAGCCACGGCACCGGCTTCACCGACTACGTCAGCACCGAGCGCGAGATCGACGGGCGCCCAGGGCTCGACGAGGCGGTGCTCGCGCCGAGAACACTCGTCGCGGTGCTGCAAAAGGTTGCGGGCAGCGCGGGGTCGGTGACGCTCGATCGCGCGCTCACGCGCTTCGTCGAAAGCGTGATGCATCGCGAGGATCGCCGCGTGCTTGCCCTCATTCTTGAGGGTCAGGGGTTTCAGCTGAGCTAATGCTCTGGCTGAGCTTTCGGTTGATTCGCGCGTACTGCATGTTGCGCACGCCGAGCAACGCCGAAGCGATGAGGGCGGCGAGCACCGACGCGGCAAGCACCGCGACCTTCGCGTAGTCGTGTTCGGGCGATCCAGCTGCGAAGCTGAGCTCGGCGACCAGCAGCGAAACGGTGAATCCAATGCCGGCGAGCAGGCCGACGCCTGCGAGGTCGATCCACCGGTATGACGGGTCGAGCTTTGTGCCGAGCAGGCGAGTGGTCACCCAGGTGGTTGCCACGATACCGATGGGTTTGCCGAGCACGAGGGCAGCGATGATCGCGAGCGTGACGGGGTTCGTGGCCGCAGCTGCGATGCCCTGCCAGCCGCCGAGCGACACCCCCGCCGCGAAGAACGCGAAGACCGGCACCGCGACCCCAGCCGAGAGCGGCCGAAAGCGATGCTCGAACTCTTCGGCGAGGCCCGGCGCTACGGCGTTCTCAGCGTCGCGCCGGCGATGCAGCACTGGAATCGTGAAGCCGAGCAGCACTCCGGCGATCGTCGCGTGAATGCCCGACGCGTGCATGAGCGCCCACGCGATCACGCCGATGGGCAGCAGGATCAGCCAGGCAGCGAAGCGATTGCGGCCGAAGAGCAACCGGTAGCGCTGCGCGATCACCCCGTAGACGGCGATCGTCACGAGCGCGAGGCCGAGCGGAACGAACGAGATCTCATCGGTGTAGAAGATCGCGATGATGCCGATCGCGATCAGGTCGTCGACCACCGCGAGCGTCAGCAGAAAAATGCGCAGTGCGCTCGGCAGGCGCGACCCGATGAGGGCCAGCACGGCAACCGCGAACGCGATGTCGGTCGCCGTCGGAATCGCCCAGCCGTGCACGAGGTCGGCGTCGCCCCGCACGAATGCCGTATAGATGAGTGCGGGCACGAGCACGCCGCCCGCGGCCGCGGCGACAGGAACGATCGCGGTGCGCGGGCTGCGCAGGTCGCCGGCCACGAACTCACGCTTCAGCTCGAGGCCGACGAGAAAGAAGAAGATCGCGAGCAGGCCGTCGGCGGCCCACGCCCCGAGGCTCAGCTTGAGATGCCAGGGCTCGTAGCCGATCTCAAAGTCGCGCAGGGCAAAGTACGAGCCGGCTATTGGCGAGTTTGCCCAAAGGATCGCTACCAGTGCCGCCGCGACCAGCAGCAGGCCGCCAACGGTCTCTTTTCTGAGGATCTCGCCGATCCTTTTCGACTCTGCTTTCGAGCCGCTGCGCGGAAAAAGGGACTTCTTGCCGCTACGCGAGAACAGTGCTGTCATGTGTGTCTTTCAGGGTCTGGGCTGTCAGAGACTCGCCGACCAGACTTCCCGGCACACCATGCGCCGCTCGATTCGGTGAGCGGCAGATGTAAGACCACAGTGTGTGAGGTTAATGACCGGTGTTGAAT
Organism: uncultured Leucobacter sp.; assembly: GCA_937967375.1. Lineage (GTDB taxonomy): Bacteria > Actinomycetota > Actinomycetes > Actinomycetales > Microbacteriaceae > Leucobacter. The sequence continues at coordinate 58,873 of CALCJF010000064.1, read as the reverse complement.
GTTACGCATTCAAACAGACTTCAATAGGTTCGGAAGAGCAAACAAGCTTGCTCTGCGCTCACCTCAATCGTCTGTGGGGAAACCCTCCGAGTCTCAATCAGCTCGGAAAAGTAAATAAACTTACTTTTCACTCGCTTCAATCGCTCGTGGAGCCGCGGGGAATTGAACCCCGGTCCACTTCGATGATTCCATGCCTTCTACGGGTGTAGTTCGTAGAAGCGTTCTACTCGGCCCCGCTCTTTGTCACGAACACCTAGAGCGACGGGCCCAGTTTCAGTAAAAGTCCCGGTGCGCCCTGAAACACGACGAACCAGCAAGCCCTCTAAATGACGCCAGGAACCGGGGCGAAGGCATACCCGGCCTGACGGACTCGGTCTCGTGCTTAGGCAGCGAGAGCGAAGTCGGTGCGCTTAGCGTTTGCACCTATGTTTTGCGAAGAGCGTTAACGAGATAACTCCGCATCCTCGACCCGCTTCTCACAGTCTCAAATCGACGTGTCGAAACCGATCGGCCCCTTGACGCGCGCAGCATCTCGCGCTCTTCTGCAGAGCACGTATTGCCTTGCGCAGGTCTCAACCTCACACACTGTGGAATTATCAACCCGGATCGAAACGTTGCTTCAACCCGGCCTTACAGGATACCACCTGAAGCCCCCGCGAGGCAATGTCGACGGCGCGACGCGTGGCCCATTCATTCGACACCCTGAACGTCATAGAAACTGGCGAGCGTCACCAAAAAGCACTGTACTCTTTGGTGACGCTCGCCAGTTTGTGTGACGCTCAGGGAACCAGTCGGGAACCGCTCAGCGTGACGCTCGCACGTTTCTGTGCCTCTCGGCGAGCCGCTCTGAGCGGCCCCGGAGTCAGCAGCGCTAGTTCAGGCGCTCGCCACTCTCGGCGTCAAAGAGGTGCGCGTGCGCCATGTCGGGCACGAGCGCCACAGTCTCGCCCGCAACGGGGTGGTTGCGCCCATCGACGCGCGCGACGATGTCGCGGCGCTGGTCGCCGTCTGCGACGTGGCCGTAGAGGTAGCCGTCTGCACCGAGCTCTTCGACCAGGTCGATCACGGCCGCGATCCCGGTCTCGCCGGGCGCCGCGATACGCAGGTCTTCAGGGCGAACACCAAACACGACGGCAGCGCCAACAGCACCCGCACCTGCACCAGTGGCCTCGCCCGCCAGCGCGAACTCCTGCCCGCCGAAGCCGACTCCCCCAGCCGAGAGTGTCGCTGGCAGCAGATTCATCGCCGGCGAGCCGATGAAGCCCGCGACGAACACGTTCTTCGGCGCGCCGTAGAGCTCGCGCGGGGTGCCGACCTGCTGCAGCTTGCCGTCCTTGAGCACCGCGATGCGGTCACCCATGGTCAGTGCCTCGGTCTGGTCGTGGGTCACGTAAACCGTTGTCACGCCGAGCCGGCGCTGCAGCGACGCAATCTGCGTGCGGGTCTGCACTCGCAGCTTCGCATCGAGGTTCGACAGCGGCTCGTCCATCAAGAAGACCTGCGGCTCGCGCACGATCGCGCGCCCCATTGCGACGCGCTGGCGCTGGCCGCCCGAGAGCGCCTTCGGTTTGCGGTCGAGGTAGTCGGTCAGGTCGAGCAGCTCGGCGACCTCTTCAACGCGAGCCCTTCGCGTCGCCTTGTCGACACCCGCGATCTTGAGAGCGAAACCCATGTTCTCTGCCACCGTCATGTGCGGATAGAGCGCATAGTTCTGGAACACCATCGCGATGTCGCGATCCTTCGGCGCGACGCCGGTGACGTCGTTATCCCCGATCAGAATACTGCCGCCATCGATGTCTTCGAGGCCCGCGAGCATGCGCAGCGTGGTCGACTTGCCGCAGCCGCTGGGGCCGACAAGCACGAGAAACTCGCCGTCGGCGATCTCGAGGTCGAGCGCGTCGACCGAGGGTTTCGGGTTGCCCGGGTAGGTACGGGTCACCCCTGCAAACGTGACTGATGCCATGATTTCCTCCACCGGCAGGTACGTGCCGGACGATCCGTTGTGAAAGACGACGGCCTCACGGCCGCCGCGGCTCATCGTTAAGCCGCATTCAGGCTAGCACTGCGCCCGTAGGTGCAAGCGCGCGGGCGCAGTGATCCTCGCCCGAAAATCTATTGAGCAAGCTTCTCGAGCATCTCGGCAGCGCGATTTGAGAAGCCCCACTCGTTGTCATACCAGCTGGTGACCTTGACGTGCTTGCCGAGCACCTCGGTGAGCTCGGAGTCGAAGATAGACGAGTGCGAGTTGCCGACGATGTCAGACGACACGAGAGGCTCGTCTGAAAACTCGAGAATGCCCTTCAGCTCGCCGCCTGCCGCGGTACGGTAAGCCTCGAGAATCTCTTCGCGGGTCACCTCGCGTGACACCGCGGCGTTCAGCTCGACGATCGATCCGACCGGAACCGGCACGCGCATCGAAGTACCCGAGAGCTTGCCGTCGAGCTTTGGAAGCACGAGCCCGATCGCCTTTGCTGCACCCGTCGAAGTCGGCACGATGTTGAGCGCCGCGGCACGCGCGCGGCGCGGATCCTTGTGCGGCCCGTCGATGAGATTCTGGTCTTGCGTGTAGGCGTGCACCGTGGTCATGAAGCCCTGCTCGATGCCCGCGAGATCGTCGAGCACCTTCGCGAGGGGCGCGAACGCATTCGTGGTGCACGACGCGTTCGAAACGATCTGGTGCACCTCTGGGTCGAACAGGTCGTCGTTTACGCCTCGCACGACGGTCAGGTCGGCGTTCGTCGCGGGTGCGCTCACGAGCACTCGCTTCGCACCCGCCTCGATGTGCCTCCGCGCATCCTTCGCGTCGGTGAAGCGACCGGTCGACTCGAGCACGACGTCAATGCCGAGCTCGCCCCAGGGCAGCTTTGCGGGGTCGGGCTCTGCAAACACCTTGATGCGCAGGTCGTCGACGTGCAGCTCGCCGTCGGCAAACGAGATCTTGCGGCGCAGGCGGCCATAGACACTGTCCCACTCGAGCAGGTGCGCGAGCATCTTCCCGTTCGTGAGGTCGTTCACGGCGATCATCTCGAGGTCGATGTCGCGCTCGAGCAGCACGCGCAGCACCCCGCGCCCGATGCGGCCAAATCCGTTGATTGCAATGCGGCGAGTCATGGTCTTGTTGCTCTTCTTTCTTTGAAAGGTTGAAAGACGTTGGTGTTGCTCTCATTCTGGCGTGAACGCAGCACTCGCGGTAGTGGCAAGAAAGCCGATATCCAAAAGGATCGCGCCACTCAGGTCTGAATACTTCGATGAGGCACGGCGCTCCCGCAGGGCTCACTCCCCCTTTGTGAACGTGCGCCGATATTCGCTCGGCGTCGTGCCGAGCACTGATCGAAAATGCAACCTCAGGTTCGTGCCGGTGCCGAGCCCGACGCTCGCCGCGACCTCGTCGATGCTGAGCTGCGTGTTCTCGAGCAGCTCGCGCGCGAGATCGAGCCTGGCGCGCATCACCCAACGCATCGGCGTATAGCCGGTCTCTTCGAGAAACGCGCGCGAGAAGGTGCGCTGCGAGACGAGCGCGTGCCCCGCGAGCATCGCGATCGTGAGGGGCTCGTGCAGGCGCGCGAGCGCCCACTCCCGGGTCGCCGAAAACCGCTCGCCGCTCGGCGCTGGCACGCTGCGGGGTACGAACTGCGCCTGGCCACCGCTTCGATAGGGGGCCGCAACCAGTCGCCGTGCGGCGTGATTCGCCGCGGCAAGCCCCTGCTCTGCGCGCAGAATGTGCAGGCAGAGGTCTATGCCAGAGGCGGCACCAGCCGAAGTGAGCACCTGCCCCTCATCTACGAAGAGCACTCCCTCGTTCACCTCAATCTGCGTGAATCGCTCCGAGAACGCCGCCGTGTAGTGCCAGTGGGTCGTCGCCCGTTTGCCGTCGAGCAACCCAGTCTCGGCGAGCGCGAATGCTCCGGTTGAGATCGCGGCGAGCTTGGCGCCGCGCGCGTACGCGGCGCGTAATGCATCGAGCAGTGCACGCGGTGCCGGATGCGTGTCGGGTTGCAGATAGCCCGGAATGAAGATGAGGTCGGCGTCTTCGAGCGCCTCGAGCCCCTGCTCGACGTGGTACGACAACCCATCTGCCCCCGAGACGAGCCCGGCGCGCACCCCGCACACGCGCACCGAGTACGGCATGCTTGGCCGGGTGGTAAAGACCTGCGCCGGAATGCCGACATCGAGGGGTTTCGCCCCCTCGAGCACTACGACCGCGACCCGCCTCACGCTGCAACCCTATCTGCCGGTACTCTGAAACCCATGACGACGAGGCACATGTATATCGACACCGAGCTCGGCGGCATGCTGCTCGTCGCGCACGACAATGCGCTGATCGGGGCATATTTCGAGGGGCAGAAGTACCCGCCGGCCGCCGACGCCATCGGCGATGTGGTTTCGATCGAAGAGGATCGCCTGCTCGCGCAGGCCGCCACCGAGATGCGTGCCTACCTCAAGGGCGAGCGCGATTCGTTCGACGTGCCGATCGCGCCCCAAGGCGATGAGTTCTCGCAGCGCGTATGGCAGATCCTCTTGCGCATTCCCTACGGTGAAACCGTCACCTACGGTGCGATCGCCGACGAACTCGGCAGCAAAGGGCTCTCACAGCGCGTCGGCCAGTCGGTCGGGCATAACCCACTCAGCGTGATCGTGCCCTGCCACCGAGTGCTCGGCGCTGACGGCTCGCTCACCGGCTACGCAGGCGGGCTCGACCGCAAGCGCGCGCTGCTCGCGCTCGAAGAACCCGACGCCTCCGAGGCCGGTCGCCTGTTCTAGCGCGCCGCTAGGCTGAGAGTCGGCGCCCCGGCGCCTTCCGCACATCGACGCATCAACGAAGAGAGGCGAAATGGTGGCCAGCACGGCAATCCCTGAGACTGATATGGCGCTGCAGGGCGCGCCAGCCAGCACCGAAGCCGCCCGACAGCACCTGCTCGCGCGCGGCTGGTCGGGCTCGATCCTTGAGTTCGAAGAGTCGAGCGCGACCGTAGAGCTCGCGGCGGCAAAAGTCGGCACTGAGCCCGCGAGGATCGCCAAGACGCTCGGCTTCTACGACCCCGATGCGCCAGAACGAGCGCTGCTCGTGGTCGCCGCCGGCGATGCGAAGGTGAACGGGGGCGCGTTCAAGCGCCAGTTCGGAGGCAAGCCCCGCATGCTTCGCGGCGAAGACGTGCTGACACTCACCGGCCACCCGATCGGCGGCGTGTGCCCCTTCGCAAACCCCGAGGGCACGCGCGTATTTCTCGACGAGTCGCTCGGCCGCTTCGAGACGGTGTACCCAGCGGCAGGCACCGGCACCTCTGCAGTGCAGGTCGCAGTCGCAGCGTTCGAGGCGCTCAGCGGCGCCGACGGCTGGGTCGACGTCACGACGGGTTGGCGCGACGAAGGCCACGTCAACGCACCCTAGCCCGCGAGCCACCGCAAGGCCCGCGTCCGCTACGCCTGGTGTGCGCGCAGCGCCTCTAGGTGCTCTGCGGTCTTGGCAACCACATGATCGGCGTACTCGGGGTGCTTCGGCAGCCAGGCGGCGACGTACGGGCACACAGGCACGACCTTGAGCCCGGCTGCGATCGTGTCTTCGACAGCAGCACGAACGAGCACCGATGCAAGACCAAGCCCGCCGTACTGCTCTGAGACACCGGTGTGGTACATGATGCGCTGCGTGGCGCCCTCAGCAGGGTAGTCGAGATACGACTCCTCACCGATCTCGGCGCTGCCGTGCTCGGCCTCGCCGTCGAGCAGCACGTACCGCGACTCGACGCTGCGATTCTCTACGGCAAATCTTTCTTCGGGCACGATGCCCTCCTTTCGCTGGGTTCTGATCTTGGTCTAGCGGCGCGAACGCAGCCGGGTGAGGGGCAGCACCGGGGCCGGGATCGGGGCTGGCTGCCCATCGGGAAACTCGCCGAACAGGGACGGTTTGCCCGCGTCCCCCGGATCCTCTGCCTCAAAACCGAGCTCGGCCTGGTACCGACGGCGAAATTCGACGATCTCATCGTGATCGCGGCCAACGAAGTTCCACCACATGACGATCTCTTCGCCGAAAGGCACGCCGCCAAGCAGGATCACGCGGGCTCCATGATTGCCGGCCGCAAGCGTCAACGTGTCTGCACCGGTCGGCACGTAGGCCAGCGAGCGGTGCTCGAGGGCGGTGCCGTTCACCACGAGGTCGTCTGACTCGGCGAGCACGGCGTGCTCGAAATCGGGGCGCACCGCGAACGAGACCTCTGCCCCGGGCTCGAGCAGCAGTTCGGCGCCGAGCAGTGGTGTGGTGCGTGTATCGACAGGAGAAGCTGAGCCCAAGAGCTCACCGATAAACACGCGCGCCGTCATGCCTTCGGCGAGCACAGGCTCGGGTGCATAGTGCGCGAACCCGTTCTCGCCGAAGCGCGTACCCTCGGGCAACGCGTACCAGAGCTGCACACCGTGCAGCAGTTTCGTGTCGGGCGTGCTGAGCTCTTGATGGGTGATGCCTCGGCCTGCGAGCATGAGGTTCAGTTCGCCCGGCAGCACCGGGGCCGCTACCCCGGCCGAGTCGAGGTGGTTGATGCCCCCGGTGAACAGCCACGACACCGTCGCGAGGCCTGTGTGCGGGTGGCGCGACACGTTCATGCCGCCCGTGATCGACACGTCATCGGGGCCGTAGTGATCGAGAAAGCACCACGCGCCCACGAGCGAACGACCGCGCTGCGGCAAAGTTCGGTACACCGTCATCGCCCGAAGCCCGCCAAGCGGCACCTCACGCGGTGTCAGCACCTCGACCGAGGTGCACGGCTCGCCCGGCCCCAGCATCGCAATGTCTGGGCCTGTCTCGAGATTGCTCATTGCACCGGCTCCTCTGCTGCTGGGTTGGTATTTTGGGGCCAACGTCACTTGCCAACATACTCTTGCTCGGCTGCAACCGCTTGGAGCACGGAGATATTCCTTGGTGGCCGCTTATGCCAAGCACAGCACAGCGTGCGAGATATGCGCTGCGTGCGAGAATTTTGCAGATTCTGTCGTACATTGCGCATATCTCGCACGTAATTCACGCATCTGCGGGGCACAACCCACGTTTCGAGCCAGCCGCACCACCCGGGCAATATGATCGGTGGATGCACCGTATTTCGCCGTTCGCCCTGCTCGGTCGGGCCTGGCAAACCGTGCGGCACGCCTGGTTGCCGCTGACCGTCACCATGCTGGGGTTTCAGCTGCTCATGTTGGTGGTGGTAAGCCCACTCATCGCTTGGCTTTTTCGCGAGGCCCTACGCGCGAACGGCATGATCGGGCTCGACTTCAGCGCGCTGCACTTCACGGGCGGCATTGGCATCTCGTTCACACTCATCATCGTGATCATGCTGCTGGCGTTCTGGCTCGCCTCGCTGCAGTTCATCGTGCTCGTCGCAATGCTGCGTCGCGCCCAGCACCGCACACCGTTGAACGCAACCGCGATCTGGCAAGATACGCGCGCCACCGCACGCAAGCTGCTTCGTCCATCGTCGTTCTCGCTCTTCTGCTACCTCTTCTTCATCGTGCCGCTCAGCGGCTTCGGTTTTGCCTCAGTGCTCTCTCAGGGCATTGCAGTGCCCTCATTCATCTCGGGTGAGCTGCTGAAGAGCCCCGTGACCAGTGCCATCTGGACAGGCTTCATGCTGCTGCTCGCCCTACTGAATCTGCGTTTCGCACTCAGCCTTCCCGTATTCGCGTTAACCACGGCAACGGGCGGAAGGTCGATGCGACTCAGCTGGCGGCTCACCCGAGGCTGGGCGGCGGTGCGCCTTGTACTTGCTGTCCTCATTGTGCTGCTTCTCGCGGGTGCGGCAACCGTCGTGCTTACGATGCTCGCTATCGCACCCACGGCGATCACCGACATCGCCGCCCCTGCAGCGTCTCCCGCTGTGGCTGCGTTCAGCCTCGGCATCGCCCAAGTGCTCGGTCTCGCGCTCACCGCCTTCGTGCTGTCATTGCTCGGCGCCATGCTGCTCACGCTCGTTTCGGAGCGCGAGGATCAGCTCGCGTCCGTGCGCCCGGAGCCTGTCGAGGCGGCTGATATTCTTCAAAACCACCCCAAGCTTGGGGCCCAATCCGCTCGCCCTCGCAAACAACTCGGTGCCCTGATCGCAGGAGCTGCGGCAGTCTCACTCGCGTTCGGCTTCTTTCATCTGGGTACGATGCAGCAGCTCTCGCAGCACCCGAACACGCTCGTGCTCGGCCATCGAGGTTTCAGCGACGGTGGTGTGGAGAACACGATTTCAGGACTTGAGGCGGCGGTTGCTGCCGACGCAGACCTCGTCGAGATCGATGTGATGCAAACCGCCGATAAGCGATTCGTGGTGATGCACGACGCCGCGCTCGATCGTCTCGCGGGGTTGAGTGAGAGGGTCAAAGATCTGACCCTCGACGAACTCACTCAGATCACGGTGCGCGATCAGTTTGGGCACGAGGCCAAGATCCCCTCGCTCGAAGAGTACGTGCGGCGCGCTCAGCAGCTTGAGATGCCATTGCTGATCGAGGTGAAGTCAGGGGGTCTCGACACCCCCGACCGTGTGCCACTGCTGGTGGCCGAGCTCGATTCGCTCGATGCGATGGACAGCAATATCTTTCATACCCTCGACAACCCGGTCGCCACCGAGTTGAAGCAGCTGCGGCCAGATGCCACCGTCGGGTATATTCTCGCGTTCGCGGGCGTCGACGTTCCTTCGACCGACGCCGATTTCGTCGTGGTTGAGGAGTGGTCGGCAACGCAGGAGATGCAGAATGCCGCGTATCACGCAGGGCTCGGATTTTTCAGTTGGACTGTGAACGAGAGCGCCGGCATGCGCGACCTGCTTCGACGAGACGCGGACGGCATGATCACCGATCACCCCGACGTGGCGCTCACCGCTCGCAGTGAGATGCAGCAAGAGACGGGACTGGCTGGCACGCTCGTGGACGCGCTCACTCGCTTCGTCGCGGTGTTCTAGGCCGATCGCCGAGCGCTCATCGCGCGCCCAGCTGACCCGAGCACACTACGCTGGCCTATCAAACGCGAAAGGCTCCCCGATTCGAGCTGACGGGGAGCCTTTCGCGTTGCACTGAGTATTAGTGCCACATGATGGCGATCACCATGTTGAGCAGTGCGAGGCCGCCGATCGCGCCGAACACGCCGGCGCTCACGTTCTGCTTCTTCTTGAAGACGAGAGCGATCACCACGATAGCGATGACCACGACGGTCTTGACGCCGATCTTCGCGTTGTTCACGAAGTCGCCATTGCCCATACCGTAGGCCATACCAACGAGAGCGAGGCCGGTGACGAGCTGCAGCAATGAGCTGTGCAGAATGGCACCGTTGATCTTCGCTGCGCCCTCCTTCACCTTGGGCATCTGCATCATGACGCCGCCGATGATGCCGGCGAAGCCTGCGATATGCAGTACGAGCAGTACGTTCTTCAGAGTTTCCATGGGTTCGACCTGTCTACGATGCCGAGGGCTTACGCCCGCAGAATGGATGAAAGAAAATTAGTGGAAGAAGTGGCGTTCGCCGGTGAAGTACATCGTCACCCCGGCAGCCTCGGCAGCCGCGATGACTTCTTCATCGCGCACAGACCCGCCGGGCTGCACGACGGCGCGCACGCCCGCGTCGAGCAGCACCTGCAGTCCGTCTGCAAACGGGAAGAACGCGTCTGAGGCCGCGACCGCACCGGTGGCGCGATCCCCCGCCCTGGTGACTGCGAGGCGGCATGAGTCGACACGGTTGACCTGGCCCATGCCAACGCCCACCGAGGCGCCGCCCGAGGTCAGCAGAATGCCGTTCGACTTCACCGCACGGCATGAACGCCACGCGAACTCGAGCTCGGCGAGCGTCGCCTCGTCTGCGGCGGCACCTGCTGCGAGGGTCCACGACGACGCTGGTGCGAACGAGCGGTCGGCGTCCTGCAGCAAGAAGCCGCCCGAGACCTGGCGCAGCTCGACCGGGTTCTGCGTGAAATCGGCCGGCAGCACCAGCAGGCGCACGTTCTTCTTTTTCGTGAGAATCTCGATGGCCGCGGGTTCGAAGCCGGGCGCGACGATCACCTCAGTAAAGATCTCGGCGACGGTGGCAGCCATGCCCGCCGTCACGACGCGGTTCGCGGCGATCACACCACCGAACGCCGAGACCGGGTCGCAGGCGTGCGCAAGCTCGTGTGCTGCCGCGATGGGGTCTGCCGCGCCCTCCGGAGCGACCGCGATGCCGCAGGGGTTCGCGTGCTTGATGATCGCGACCGCGGGGCGCTCGTGGTCGAAGGCCGCGCGCACTGCCGCGTCTGCATCGACGTAGTTGTTGTACGACATCTCTTTGCCGTGCAGCTGGGTAGCCTGGGCGATGCCGGCGCCCTCGTTCTCGCTGAACAGTGCGGCGCGCTGGTGGCTGTTCTCGCCGTAGCGCAGCACCGACTCGCGCAGGCCGAACACCTCGTAGCCGACGTAGGCCTCGCTCTGCGAGAAGATGGCGTCGACCGACTCGTCGGCCTCGACGTCTTCGTCGACGGGCAGAGCACCCCAGGCGCCGTCTTCTTGATCGAGGAACCAGTTCGCGACGGCAGCGTCGTACTGTGCAGTGTGCACGAACGCCTCGGTGGCGAGCGAGCGGCGCAGCTCGAGCGTGGTGCCACCGGCCTGCACCGCAGCAATCACCTCGTCGTAGCGTGCGGGCGACACCACGATTGCCGCGTTCGCGTGATTCTTCGCGGTTGCACGCACCATGGCGGGGCCGCCGATGTCGACGTTCTCGATCACGTCGGCCGCGGGCTTGCCCGCCGCAACAGTCTCCTCGAAGGGGTAGAGATTCACGACGACGAGCTCGAAGGGAGCGAAGCCGAGAGCCGCGAGCTGCTCGCGGTGGTCTGCGAGTCTCAGGTCAGCAAGCAGCCCCGAGTGCACTGCGGGATGCAAGGTCTTCACGCGGCCGTCGAGCGCCTCGGCAAAGCCGGTAACGTCAGCGACGTCAGTCACGCTGTGTCCGGCGTCGCGAATGGTCTGCGCGGTCGATCCGGTCGATACGATCTCGACGCCGGCGCCGGCGAGGGCTTCGGCGAGCTCGAGCAGGCCGCTCTTGTCGCTCACCGAGATGAGCGCGCGGCGCACCTCGATCTGATCGCGGTGTTCGTAGAGGCTGGGGTCTTGGCTCTGAACTGCCATGCGAGGGCTCCTATTGCTTGTTGCGCTGATTACGCGGGGGTCAGTGATAGCGCGCCGGTCGCGATGTCGCGCACGGTGTCTACGAGAAGTGGTCGTTCGATCTGCTTGATTCGTTCGTGCAGTTCGTCTTCGCTTTCTTCAGCGAGGATCGACACTGCGCGTTGACGCAAGACCGGACCTGTGTCGACGCCCTCGTCGATGATGTGCACGGTCACACCCGTCTCGGTGGCACCTGCCGCGAGCGCGTCGCGTACGGCGTGAGCGCCCGGAAAGAGCGGCAGCAGCGCCGGGTGAGTGTTGATGAGGCGCGGCGAGAACTCGCGCACGAAGCCGCCAGGCAGCACCCGCATGAGACCTGCGCTCACGACGAGATCGGGCGCAAACGCGCGAATCTCGGCAGCAAACGCCTCGCCCCACGCGTCGCGGTTCTCGAAGTCGCGCGGGCGCACCACGAAGGTGTCAACGCCCGCTGCACGGGCGTACTCTAGCCCCGCGGCTTCGGTATCACTGCCAACGGCGACGACCTTCGCGGGGTAGGCGGGTTCAGCGGCGGCATCGAGCAACGCTTTGAGGTTGCTCCCACCGCCTGAGATCAAGACCACGACCTTCAGCACCCATACAGTCTACCCGGTCGCAGACCCCTGCAGGGCCGCGCAGCACCTCACGAGACGCGGTGTCGGCGTCCGAGCAACAGCGCCCCTGCGCCAGCCAGCGCGAGCGCGAGCGCCCCGGCGAGATACGGCATCGGCCCGACCCCGCCCGTATTGCTGAGCGATCCGCCGCTATTGCCCGAACCGTTCGGGCCCGCATCGGCCGTGACCATCACCTGCACGCGCGCTGAGCTCGGCAGCAGGCCGGCCTCTGTCGGAGTGAACCGTAGCTCGATGTCATGCTGCCCCACTGCGAGGCCAGAAAATTTCACATGCCCCGCGCCGTTCGCGAGCACCACTGGATCGCCAATGGGCCGCGAGCCGACGAAGGCCTGCACGTAACCATCAACTGGGTATCCCGAGGCCACCGGCATCGAGTACAGCGTCGGCCCACCCTCTGGCATCACCGAGGCTGCCGCAACATCGACTCCGGCCGGGCGCGCTGGCGTGCCGCTCACCTGATTCGCGCTTGCCGTGAGCACGGTCTCCACGGCCGTCACCACAACCTCTGCCGCAGCACTCTCCGAGCCGGTAAACCCGTCGGCGGGAAGGAAGCGCGCGACGATCTCGTGCGAGCCGGGCAACAACCCGCTCAGCTGCACCTCGAACTGCGCAGCACGGTCTGACGCTGGGCTCAGATTGCCACTGGGGTACTCCGAATAGTAGCTGTTGCCATCGACGAGGATCTCCACTCCCCCGCTGGGGTCGATGCTCGTCGAGGCCTCGCTGTGCTCCACGCGCAGCGTGAGTGTCAACGATTCGTCGGCGCGGATCTCGGATGACGAGAGCGAGAGCGTCGACCCGGTTGCGATCGGCGTCATGGTGACCACGACCGGCGCTGAAGTTGAGACGGCGAAGTTTCGCGCGGTGTCGCCGAGGTAGGCGACGGTGAGCTCTTCGGTTCCCCAGGGCACAAGCACGTCTTCGAACCGCACGTCGCCGAGGGCGTCGAGATCTTCGTAGATGAGCGGCGTACCGTCTGCGAGCAGCACGGCGTTTCCACTCGGCGCAGCGACGAGCGCTCCGCCGCTCGCGAGCACGGAGGCCCGCACGTCAATCGGGGCAAGCCCGACGAACGTGCTCGGCGCAGAGGTGATGGCCGTGCTGGTAGATCGCTGCGCGATCGTCACCTCGAGCGGGTCGCTCTGCGAAGGCAGCGCATCAGGCGACCCGCCGCCGACCCCCGGGGTTCCATCGAAGAAGGCCACAACGCTGTGCGTGCCTGCGGCGAGCACCGCTGTCGCGGGGAGTATCGTGCTGTACTTGCCCGCTCCGACGTTGAGCAGCAGCACCGCCGAACCGACAGGTTGGCCGTCGACCTCGATCCGCCCAGGCACAACGCCGGTGAGCACAGGCGCCGAAAGCGTGACAGTCACGTTGAACACCGCAACATCTCCGTAGACCGACGGCGAGTTCGCGAGCATGACCTCGGTCGCCGTTGCCCCCGGCAGCTCCGGCGGTTCAGGTTCGGCGTGCGCTGCGCTCGGCGAACCGAATCCGATCGCAAACAGCACAATAGCGGCTGCTGCAAGACCCGCTGCTGCGCGGGAAATCTTCGCAAAGATACTCATATGCTCATACAACTGCACCCGAGAGCGCAGTGAGGCGAGCAGCGTGAAATTCCGCGCAGATTGTCGCTCAGCTGCGCATCGTGAACATTTATGCGTTTCGAACGAGCAACCACGGCTGGTGCACCGCGTAGTGCGCGTCTTCTTGCGCGGCCCACTGCTGCCAGTGCGGCGCGAAGGTCGCGCCGTCGCGTGCGAGGGCACGCTCTCGCCGAAGCGTCTCGTCGCACTCGAGCCAGATCGCGCGCACCTCGGCTACGCCCCGCTTCGACGCCCAAGCGCGTGCGGCCGCAAGGTTCGCTTCGGTCACCGCCCCGCAACCCTCGATGACGAGGGGCCGCTCGGGGTCAAGGGCGATCCAACTCGTCGCGAACTCACCCTCGTGCCAGTCGTAGGGATGATATCCGCCCTCGCTCAGCGCGGTAGCGACCGCGAGGGAGCCAAGAGCGAGGCCGTCCCATCCCGGGTAGAGCAGGTCGAGATGCAGGGTCTGCCCCGTGGAGTCGTCGGTGCTGAGCTCCGCGGCGATCTGCTCGGCGAGCGTCGTCTTACCAGAGCCCGAGCGGCCGTCAATGAGCACGACACGGGTCATGTCAGCAGCTCGCCCCGCTCCATCTTCAGCACGCGGTCAGCGACAGTTTCGGCTTCGTACTGGTCGTGCGTGACGAGGATCGCAGTCGTGTCGGTCGCACGCAACAGCGTCGCGAGCTCACCCGCGAGGCGCTCACGAAGCTGCCGATCGAGAGCTGAGAGCGGTTCGTCGAGCAGCAGCAGCCGAGGCCTGGGGGCGAGGGATCGCGCGAGCGCGATGCGCTGCCGTTCGCCACCCGAGAGTTCGGTCACGGCTCGCCTACCATAGTCGGGCAGGCCGACCAGTTCGAGCAGTTCGGCCACCCGCTGCTGGCGCTCGGGCTTCGACCAGCGCTTCGGGCTCAGCCCGTAGGCCACGTTCTTCTCGACGGTCATGTGGGCGAACAGCTGCCCGTCTTGAAACATCAGGCCAAAGCCCCGCAGGTGCGGGGGAACGTGCTCGAGGCGGTGGCCGTCCCAGCTGATGCTGCCTGCCACGAGCGGCTCGAGCCCCGATATCGCCCGCAGCAGGGTCGACTTGCCGCAACCGCTCGGCCCGGTGAGGGCGACCACCTCGCGCTGAGCGACACTGAAAGAGACGTCTCTGACAGCCGCGCTGGCGGCCCGGGGCACGGCACGGCGTTGAGCGTCGCCGTCATAGCGCACGGTGACCCCACGCACCTCGAGCCCGTGGGCGCCAGCCCCACCCGAGAGGCGCTCACCAACGACGCCTGTCTGCATCGGCTCCGTGCGATCCTCGCTCATTAGCTCAACCCTCATCGCTCTGTTCTCATATCTCCGACGCTACCTCGCCACGCCACCGCTCGGCGAGCAGCATCACCGAAGCGGTGAGCGCCCCGAGCAGCACCGCCGCAGCAAGCGCCATTCCATAGTTCTCTGCGCCCTGGCGCGAGATCAGCTGGGCAACCATCACCGGTAGCGTCTGCGACTCGGGGCGCACCAAGAACGCGCTCGCCCCGAACTCGCCGAGCGAGGTCGCAAAGGCGAAGCCGAGCGCCAGACCGAGGGGGCGCGCGAGCACACGCAGGTCGATCGTGGCAAGCACCCGCAGCGGCGAGGCACCGAGCATCGCCGCTGCATCCCGTTGTCGCGGGTCGAGGCCCCGCAGCACCGGCAGCAGGGTGCGCACCACGAGCGGCAGCGCGACGAGCGCCTGCGCGACCGGCAGCAAGACCCCCGAGGTGCGCAGGTCGACGCCAATGCCAAGTGGGCGATGCATCGTGAGCAACAGCCCGAACCCCACGGTAACCGCAGACACCCCGAGAGGCAGCATGACGAACGCGTCGAATGCGTCAATGCCCCTTCTGAGCGCGCGGCCCCGCGGCCTGCGCGAGGCGACAAGGGCGACAAGCACGCCGAGCAGCATCGCGATCGCGGTGGCGATCAGCGCGATGCCGAGCGAGAGCACGGTCGCGTCGATCACGCTGCCGTTGAGGCGAGCTGTGGCAGGGGGCGCGAAGAGGTTCGCGTAGTTCGCCAGGGTGAACTCGCCGTCGCCGTCGCGCAGTGAGCGGGCAACGAGCGCGACGATGGGCAGCGCGTGCAATAGCAGTGCAGTTGCAGCAAAGACGAGGATCGCCGGCAGGTGCGCACGCGACGCTCGCATGGCCTGCCCCGCGTCAAAGCGCATCTCGTTCGCCTGCTCGAGGCGGCGACGCAGGCGCCCAGATACCGCGAGCACGGCCGCGACGATCGCGAACTGCACGATCGACAGCACGGCGGCCGAGCTGAGGTCGAGATACTGCACCGTGAGCCGGTAGATCTCGGTCTCGATGTTCGAGAAGCGGCGGCCGCCAAGCACCAGCACGACGCCGAATGAGGTGGCGCAGAAGAGAAACACGAGCGCGGCCGATGAAGCGAGTGCGGGGGTGAGCCTCGGCAGGGTGACCGTCGCAAACGCGCGTGCCGGCGATGCGCCAAGCATTCGGGCGGCCTGCTCGGCGCGACCGTCGAGCTGCGCCCAGAACCCGCCCACGGTGCGCGCGACCACGGTCACGTTGAAGAAGGCGAGCGCGAGCACGATGATGAGAAAACTCTGATCGAGGCCGAGCCAGGCGAGCGGGGCACCCGGGCCGAGCAGCGCGGTGAACGCGACTCCGACCACCACGGTCGGCAGCACGAACGGGACGGTCGCGAGGCCTCGCAGAATACTTCGCCCCCGAAACCGCAGACGGTAGAGCACGAACGCGGCAGGCAGACCGAGCGCGAGCGAGAGCACCGTGCCGCAGACCGCCTGGGCGAGCGTCTGCACAATGACGCGCCAGGTGCGGGCGTCTGCGAACACGGTGGTGAGCGTTTCGATTCCGGGCGATCCTCGCCCATCCTGACCTGCCGCCCCTTGGCTCGCACCGAGCGGGCTCACCCCGAACCCGACCGAAAGCAACGACACCACCGGCCACAGAAAGAACAGCAGCAGAAAGCCGAGGGGCAGCGCTGTGGCCACCCCCCAGCCAATGCGGCCGGGCCAGCGGTGTTCGCTCACCAGCCGGTCGCTTCGCTCCACTCTTTCAGCCAGGAGTCGCGGCCCTTGCCGATCTCGGCGGGGGTCAGATCGTTCGGCGCGCTGGGCATCGGGGCGAACTGCTGCCAGTCGGCGGGAACGTATGCCTCGGCATCGACGGGATAGACGTACATGGTGTCGGCAATGGTGTCTTGAAACTCGCGCGAGAGCATGTAGTCGACGACGGCCTGCGCGCCCTCTGGGTTCGCTGCCCCCTCAAGCACGCCCGCGTACTCGATCTGCGTCGAGCAGGTGTCGAGCAGCGCCTTCGTCGTGGTCGACTTACCGTCTTCGGTGACCGTCCACGCAGGCGACGAGCTGTACGAGAGCACGATCGGGTAGGTTCCCTCGCCGCCGCCCTGGGTGAACTGGCCGTTATAGGCCTCGGTCCATCCCTGTTCGACGCGGGTGTCATTTGCGGCGAGCTTCTTCCAGTAGTCTGCGAAGCCCTCTTCACCGAACTTCGCGACGGTGCCGATCAAGAATGACGCGCCGGTGGTCGAAGTCGAGGGGTCGAGGATCACCGAGAGCCCCTTGTACTGCTCCTTGGCGAGGTCTTCGTAATCTTTGGGCTCTGCCACGCCGCGCTCAGCGAACCATGCCGGGTCGATGTTGATGCAGGTCGCGCTCTGCGTCACGGGCTTCGCGGCGTCTTCGCCTGCAATGACACCTCCGTCGACGAGGCGCGAGAGGAATACGTTGTCGACGCCGAAGAACGCGTCCGCGACGGGCGCGCTCTGGGTGAGCACCAGCTGGCTCGTCAGCTCGCCGCCGTCGCCTGCCGAGACGACCTTCACGTCGTAGCCGGTTGCCTCACTTGCGGCCTTCGCGAAGTCTTCATTCGGAAACGAGTCGTGCACGATGAGGGTGACTGTGTCGCCGCTCTTCGAGGTGTTCTCTGCGCCAGTGTCGCCATTTGCGGCGCAACCGGTCAGCGCGATTGCGGCGGCCGCGGCGAGCGCGACTCCCGTTATGAACTTGCGTGCGGGCGTAGTCATAGAGTTCCTTCCTCCGCTGGAATTACCCAGATCAGGTTGAACGGTCGAAGCTCGCGCGCTTCATCTCAGCCCGCCGCGTGCGGGCCCCCGTGGATTGCACCGCCAACCCTAGCACCTTCTTGCTCACGGAGCGGGGCGCTTTGCCGCTGACCGCCCCCTGCGGCTTACCATGCACCTGTCAATAATGCGCGAAGTGCGCGCTGCTCCAACTCAAGGGCGCATTTCGCGCACTATTGCGAGCGGATCTCGGCGCGCGGAAGCGGACAAGCCTCTGACGCGGCCGCCTACTCGCCGCGGCCCAGCTTCGAACGCATACGCGAGCGCCAGTCGCGACCATTGGTCTCGGCCACAGGCTGTTCGGGGGTCGCTGCCTCCCATGAGAACGCCTGCAGCAGCGGATCGACCGCTTCAACGGGTTCCGGGTCGGGCTCGGGCTCGGGCTCTGACTCGGGCGCTGACTCAGAGTCTGCTTCTGGGGCAAGCGCTGGCACAGACTCGGATTCAACCTCAGACTCGGGTTCGACCGCGGGCACGGGTTCGACCGCGGGCACGGGTTCGAATCTGGGCTGAACTTCACGCGCTGGCGCAGATTCGGGCAGAGGCTCGAGCTCTACCGTCGGCTGCTCGTCAGCTGGTTGCGCTTCGCGCAGTGGTTCAACGGGCATGGTCACCGCAAGATCTTCGTCGAATGCGATGCGGCCACGAGCCATGTCAGGGTGCGCGGTGAGCGCTGCGGCGCTCTCGCCGCGAAGCAGTTCTTCGTCGTCGCGCAAACTCACCGGCACCATGGCCCGAAGGCGTGCGACATCGAAGCGGCGCGCAAACACGCCGAGGCTCATGCCGAAGGCAAGCTCGATCGCGACAAGCCCGCCCGTCTGCCACCAGCCGGGGCCGTTCGTCGCGAGCCGGCCCGGCCCCATCGCACCGCTCGCGAGCACGCAGGCGAGCGCGGTGACAAGGCCCGCGATCACCGCGGCGCACACCGGAACGATCGCTGACACCAGGGGCGAGGCTCGGCGCATCAAGGGTCGGCCCCCGGCGAGGCCCCCGAGTGCGGTGCCCATCGCCACGATGATCACCGGGGCGAGCCCCCCGGCCCAGCCCCAGCTCGGCGGAATCGCGCCGAAGATCGGCAGCGCCGGCAGCGGGCCGAGCAGCGAGTCGAACGGGGTCACCGAGGTGGCGGCGCCCACTGCGAAGCCAGAGCCCGCAAACCATGACACAGACCAGACCCAGGCGGTGGGCAAGAACATCAGCTGCACGAGAAAGAGCATCAGCACACCGAAGACGTCAAGTTGCAGGCTTTGACTGAGCGAAATGATGTCGACGTAGCCGATCACGATGGCCACCGTGAACCCGATCGTGCCGAGCGCGAGCAGTGCGGCGAGCGCGGCGAGCGCCAGCCGAAACACCTCAGCGGCGCGGTCTGGCAACGCCGCGGCACCGGCGGGAGCGGCCTTCGCGACGGCCTGCTGCAGCGAGCGCACGAAAGTCTGCCACCACTCGTGCTCGTCACGCGCGGCACGAAGCACGAAGCCGAGCAGCATCGCGAGCGCATAGACCGCCACGGGCACCGCGATTCTTGCCCACTGCGGCCAGACCGAGTTGCCCGCTGCGAGCGCACCGGTCACGCCCGCCGCGACCCCGAACCCGATGGCGCCGCCAAGCAGCGCCCAGGCCCCCGCGCCGCCGCGGCGCGCGAAACGCGCACCGGCCCGGTATGCCAGCAACACGGTGCCGAGCGTGAGCGCAAGCGGAGCAAGCGAAATCACCATCGAGAGTTCGGCGGCAGGCAGGCCCATTCCGAGCGCGGTCTGCGGCGATATGGTCAGCTGCATGGGCACGAAGTGCACCATCTGCCACAGTGCAGCGATAGCCGAGGCGAGTGCTTCTGGCTCGGCGCCGAGGCCAAAATTG
This sequence comes from uncultured Leucobacter sp., assembly GCA_937967375.1. Lineage (GTDB taxonomy): Bacteria > Actinomycetota > Actinomycetes > Actinomycetales > Microbacteriaceae > Leucobacter. The sequence goes on along the minus strand of CALCJF010000064.1, from coordinate 39,531 downwards.
AGCCACCAGATGAGCACTGCGGGTATGCCGATCACAGCGAACACCGCGAGTGCTACGGCGGCCGCTTCGAGCGCGGCAATCACCGCAGTCAGAAGTGCTCTCATCGTGGTGAAGTCTATCGTCGGCATCCGACATAGGCTTGGAGCATGCCCCCGCGTTCACCGTACGAGGCAGCGCTTGGCGAGCGGCTGCACGAGCTCCACCCGACGCTGCGCAGGTATTTCTCGGCGATTCCCGAGGGCTGCGTCGGCATCGGAGAGGGCGTGTTCGCCGAGTTCGGCACACCGCGCCGCTGGCTCTGGCCGCTACTCGGTCCGTTCGAGCGTCGTGGAGTGCTTGCCGCGGGCTATGCGCGCTCGGCGCGCTTTCGCATCGTGAACCGCACCGAGGCAGGTCTTGCGACCGCAGTGCGCACCGTTGAGTTGCCAACCGGCAACTGGCAGATGACCGACTCGGTGGCGCTTACGAGCCTCGGCATCGTTGACCGGATCGGCACGCCTCACACGGTCGCCGCCACCTTCGAGGTCACGGTGCGCGACGGCGGCCTGGTGCTCACAAGCCGCGAGGTCGGTATCGCAGTCGGCCGCTTCAGGTTTCGGCTGCCGCGGCCCGTTGCACCGGTTGTGCGGCTCTCAGAGCGGTATGACCCGGTGAGCGGGTTGCAGCGCGTCGAGCTCACGATCGACGTACCGATCGTTGGCCGCGTGTATGGGTATCGTGGGCATTTCAGCTACGGCGTCGTAAGGGAGCAGTGAGATGGACGCAGGGATCAGCCCTCAGCCGCTTGGGCGAGTGGTGCTCGGCGGCGCCGGCGGTTTCATGGGAGGCCACCTGGCCGGGCGATATCGAGCGCTGGGCCGAGAGGTAGTCACGATCGGCCGCAACGGTTCAGACCTTCGCTGGGGGGATGCGAAAGGGATCGCAGCCGCGATCGACGGCGCAGCGCTCGTGGTGGGCCTCGCGGGCAAGAGCGTGAACTGCCGCTATAACGAGGCAAATCGCGCCGAGATCTTTCGCTCGCGACTCGACACGACTGCCCAGCTGTCTGATGCGATCGCCGCCGCCACTGCGCCGCCCCCGCTCTGGGTGAACTCGTCGACCGCGACCATCTATCGTCACGCCGAGGACCGCGCAATGACCGAGGCGACCGGCGAGATCGGCACCGGCTTCTCGGTTGAGGTCGCGCGGGCCTGGGAGCGTGCGCTCTTCGCAGCCGAACTGCCGAGCACTCGCCGAGTCGCGCTGCGCAGCGCGATCGTGCTCGGCGATGGTGGTGTGCTCGGGCCGATCAAAACGCTTGCGCGGCTCGGCCTCGGCGGCGCGCAGCACGACGGCCGCTGGCCCGTCACGAAGGCACGCGTCGACGCCGGAACCGCGCACTACCTGGGGGCGAGGAGGGGCGCACAGCGCTTCAGCTGGGTGCACATCGAAGACATTGCGAGGATCCTCGACTTCGTCGAGATTCACCCTGAACTTGACGGGCCCGTCAACGCGAGCGCACCGAACCCCTCAGACAACCGGAATTTCATGGCAAGCGTTCGCCGCGTGCTTGGCACCCCGTTCGGGCCACCGATGCCGCGCTGGATGCTTGAAATCGGCGCGATCGGCATCCGCACCGAAACGGAGCTCGTGCTCAAGAGTCGCTGGGTGCTGCCCGAGAAGCTGCAGGCCGCGGGGTTCGAGTTCACACACCCCGATCTCGAACCGGCACTACGCGGGATCTGGGGTCGCTGATTCGGATCAGACCTGCTGCAGTTGCGCGACGATACGGCGCAGTTCCAGAACGCCAGGGTGGTCTTCGCCGGTGCGCGTGCACAGCTCGACGGTGCACGGATCGATGCCTTCAACCGGCAAGTACGCAACTTCTGGGTTTGAATGGAAATCGGCAATCGAAGCAGCCGTGATGGCAATAGCAAGCCCAGCGGCGACGGTCTGCAGCTGCTCGTCCATTGTGCGCACGAGGGGGCCCCACTTCACCGGTCTCCCGCTGGGCCTGGGGTCGACTGCCCAGTATGAGATCCACTCCGGAGCCGCCCGGTCGGTGGAGACGTGCATCTCATCGTCAAGTTCGTCGATCGAGACATGCTGCCGATCCGCGAACCGATGCCCCCGATGCACCATGACCACGCGAGGCTCGACAGCTACTCGTTCAAGGGTCAAACCATCGAGCAAAGGCAGTGGCGGGCGAACAAACGCCGCATCCACCGCTCCGGAAGCCACCTCGCTCAGTTGCTCGTGCCACTGCAGTTGCACGAGTTCGAGCGGCGACTCCAACTTCGAAAGCAGACTCGTCGTGAGGCTATTTGGCCCACCGTTAATGAAACCGAGGCGCAGCACGCGATCCTGACGACGAGTGAAGCGGGCCAGATCGACCGCGGCCTCTTGAGCCTCGCGCAATATCCGATGCGCATGCGGCAGCAGTGTCTCACCCGCAGCGGTTGGCTTCACCGGATGTACCTCACGATCGATCAGTCGCATACCGAGCTGTTGTTCCAGTCGTCGGATCTGCTGGCTCAATGCCGGCGCTGTCACAAACAGTCGCATGGCGGCACGACCGAAGTGCCCCTCATCGATCACGGTAACGAACGCGTGCAACGCCCTGATGCCGAGATCCAACCGAACCGCATCGTCGTAAGTCACGCTCCCCTCCTTCGCAGAGTCGTCGCCGTTCCACGCCTCGTCGTCCCGGAAGCGGCAATGACCAGCTTAAGCCGTCGGATTCATTACCCTGGCTCGCTCACGTTAAGGATTGCGTGCTCAACCGCACGTTTTCCGACATGTACACGGGCAAGCACTTCCGTCCAGACTGACTGGCGTATCGACACATTTCAGTTCAAGGAGGAACGAATGACGAACAGGCTGGCAATCGTGACCGGGGCGTCCGGCGGGCTCGGCCCGGCCATCGGGCGCAGAATCGCGGAAGATTTTGAGACCGTGCTGCTCACCGATGTGCGGGAGGATCGCCTCGACGAGATCGCCGAGCGCATCGAACGCGACAGCGGTGCCCGCGTGCTGACCGCCGGCTGTGATGTCTCTGACGAGGAACAGGTGGCATCTGTCTATCGCACGGCCGCGCAAGAGGGGGCGATCTCGGGGCTCGTGAACGCTGCTGGCATCGGCATGTTCACCCCGCTCACCGAGATCGATCAGCAACTGTGGGACCGGGTCTTCGCGATCAATACCCGCGGGACGTTTCTCATGTCGCAGCACTTCATCCGCACCGCCCAGCCACCGGCCTCGATCGTGAATATCTCATCGATCGGCGCTCGAGCCGGCAACGATATGCTCGCGCACTACGGCGCTTCGAAAGCGGCCGTGATCGAATTCAGTCATGCGGTGGCCCGCGGCTGCGCCCGCACAGGCATCCGCTCGAACACGGTAATGCCGGGGTTCATTTACACCGACATGTGGCGCAACACTGTCGCCTATCTGCAGCAAAACGATGAAGCGCTCGCCGCGATCTCTGCGGAGGAGGTGTTCGCAGGCATCGTCGATCAGTCGATCCCTATGGGGCGCCCACAGGAGCCCGAAGATATCGCGGAGGCCGTGGCCTTCTTCCTCAGCGACCGCGCGAAAAACATCACCGGGCAGACCCTGGCCGTTGACGGCGGAGCCGTGCTCACCTGATCGGCACGAAAACCTGGCCCCACTCGAACGCACTTCACGAAAGCAGATATCCATGACTCTTCCCACTCGCTACCTCATCATTGGAGCCGGCCCGTCTGGCCTCATCGCGGCCCGCGCTTTCCGGCGCTACGGCATCGAGGTCGACATCATCGAGCGCCACACCGGACTCGGCGGGCTCTGGGACATCGACAACCCGGGCTCGCCGATGTACGAATCGTGCAGCATGATCTCGTCCAGGGTCGCCGGCGGGTTCGTTGGATTCCCTATGTCGAGCGACCTGCCAATGTACCCACGCTGGTCAGACCTCTACGCCTATATTCAAGAGTTCGCGCACGAGTACGGGCTCGACGAGCTTTGCGAGTTCGGCGTGTCGGTAGAGTCAGCCGACCCCGTTGACACCGCCGAGGGTCGCTTCTGGCGGGTGAGCCTCTCGAATGGTGAGACACGGGAGTATCGTGGCGTCTACTCGGCAATCGGCACCCAGTGGCTGCCGCAGATGCCGCAGATCGAAGGACTCGATACATTCACGGGACGGGCGATCCACGCAAAGGACTATCGCTCCCCTGACGAGTTCAGGGGCAAGCGCGTGCTCGTCGTCGGTGCCGGTAATAGTGGCGTCGACATCGCTTCAGATGCGGCCTTCCACGCTGACGCAGCGTTCCTCTCTACGAGGCGCGCATACTACTTCTTCCCCAAGCAGATCTTCGGAGTCGCTCTGCCTGATCTGCTCGACGGACGTGCGCAGATCGAGCCCCGGCCGTGGATGGAGGGGTTGGAGCAGAAGGATTTCATGGACGTGATCCTTTCAACCGTGGGTGATCTTTCGGCATTCGGATTGCCGAAGCCTGAGGGCCCAATCGGTGAAACTCACCCCATCGTGAGCAACACGATTCTGCACGCGCTCTCACATGGACTCTTGAAGCGCCACCCCGATATCGCGAAGATCGACGGCCAGATCGTACACTTCACAGATGGATCCTCTGAACGGATCGACACCATCATCTTTGCCACCGGGTACCAAGTCCACTACGACTTCCTGCCGGAAGGCACGGTCGAGTACCGTCGTGGACACCCGAAACTACATCTCGAAACGTTCTTCCCCGGCCAGCCAGGTCTCTACAGCGGAGGAACGATTCACGCCGCGATCGGCGCGGGTTGGACGGTCTACGACTTCTTCGCGAACTTCGCCGCCGCAGACGCGCACGCGACGCTGACCGGAGCCAACGCCGAGAACTTGCGCCGTTTCGTCGAGGAGTACGACCCCGATATGAAAGCAGGCTTTCCGTTCGTCGATACTCCGAGAAATGAGAATCAATACGACGCTGGCATGCTGCTCGTGACTATCCCAGAGACCGCGCGCACGGAGTACGGGATCGAATTGCCGTCCGGGTTCGACGACGTGAAGTTCTACGCGGGGCTGTCCCGTCGCTAGCCGCTACCGTTGAAACCACCTTCCGCGTGGTGGCCGCCTCCTCAGAAGCTCCGGCCACCACGCGACGCATTGGGAGATCGGTGCTCGCATGAGACCAGGCTCAACGCGAAGTCTGAACACTAAGCTGCATCTATGAGTCTCTTCACCGGCCTCGGCGCGTTTCCGCTCACCCCGCTCGCAGACGACGTGGTCGATGAGGCCGCATTTGTGGCCCTGGTCGAGCGCCTTGCGGGTGCGGGCGTTGACTCGATCACGGCGCTCGGCTCGACGGGATCATACGCGTACTTGAGCGAGGCAGAGCGTGCCCGAGTAGCGCACCTCGCAGTACAGCACGCCGGAGACACCCCGGTTTTTGTGGGAGTGGGTGCGCTGCGCACTTCACAGGTGCTCACGAACGTCGAGAACGCCGAGATTGCGGGCGCAGCGGGGTTGTTGCTCGCGCCGGTGTCGTATCAGACACTCACCGACACCGACGTATTCGAACTTTTCCGCACTGTTAGCGAACGCACTGAGCTGCCGGTCATCCTCTACAACAACCCAGGCACGACGCACTTCACGTTCTCGACCGATCTGTACGCACGCATCGCGCAGCTGCCCGGCATCGCTTCGATCAAGATGCCAAGCGTTCCCGCAGACCTCACCGAGGCACATTCGCGAGCTGCCGAGGTGCGCGCGGTGGTGCCCGATCACGTCTCGATCGGCATCTCGGGCGATGCTACTGCGGCTTACGCACTCAGCGCGGGTTGCGATGCCTGGTATTCGGTGATCGGTGGCATACTGCCAGAACCCGCGTTGAAGATCACCAGGGCGGCGCTCGCCGGGCGGGTGGAGGAAGCGATCGACGAGTCAGAGCGCCTTGCCCCGCTCTGGCAGCTGTTCGCGGAGCACGGAGGCAGCATCCGCGTCATCGCGGCGATCGCCGAGTATCTCGGTCTCGCCCCAGAGCGCTGCCTACCCCAGCCAATTCAAGGCCTAGATGCTGCAGGTCGATCCCGCGTGGCCGAGGTGATAGATTCGCTCGCACTGGCATAGACCACACGCAGGTGACAGCGATGCCTGCCCAGTCGACATTCGAGCACCCAGCCGACACCGAATCACTCGGCTGACGTCGGGGGCTCGGTCAATAGTGTCACTGAGTCTTCGGTCACCTCAACGAACCGGCCGATGTCGACGCCCCTGAACGTTGTAGCAGGCTCGTCGCCGCTGCCCAGGGTGAAGCGCATCTCTCCGCCTTCGTATCCGTAGACGGCACCTCCGAGCATCGGCGCGGCGACGGGATAGCTGGTGATCTGCCACGATCCGGGTGGGCGACCGTTCCACGATCCAAGCGCGGTGAGGGCGCATTCGGTGCCCTCATTGCCCGAGGGGAACACCAGATCGGCAACGCACTCGTCGAGAAACTCATCCATCTGTCGCTGCACCTCTGCGGTCAGCTCGTCGGTGGGTTCAAGGGTAATGTCAATCAAGGTGCCGTCGACGCCGATCGTCACTTCGTCGTCCGGCAACCCGACCCACTTCGATTCGAGCACCTCAAGAGGGTACACAGCCGGAAACAGATCTGCATTCCCCGCCGAGGAGTCGGGATTGACCGGAATGCCGGCGATCGTGATTGTTCCCGGCCCCTTCACGGAGAAGGTCGTGCTTGCCGCGAAGGGCCGGGGCATCTGCCATGTGCGCAGCACACCCCACTCGGCTTCACCGCGGCTGAGGGTCACCCGCTCTTTGTACGTCTTGTCGGCGAGCGTGAACGATACGATCACACTCTGGTCGAAGACGTCGAGCGGATCATCTGCGGGCACCACCTCGACGTCGCTGATCCTTTCGGTCGCCGCAGCGAGCACTTCGTCGGTGAGAAACGGAGAATCGGCCCCTGCCGAGCCGTTCGTCGCGGTGAGCGCGCTCGCGGCCGAGGCATCACCCACAGCGAGCGCCTCAAAGTATTGCCGAGCCGTAGCCTCTGCGGTGCGCCGCTGGTTCAAGAGTTGCACCGTCGCGACACCGATGATCACCAGCAGCACCAGACAGCCAAGCGCCACGAGCAAGGAGCGCAGCCAGCGGCGCCGAGCGCCTGCATCATCGCTTCTCGCGTGCTCTGATTTTGGGTGAGAGAGTGCACCGCCGTCCATGATTACCAAGCCTAACCGACGTGCGCGACGAAGCTACCAGGCGGCGGCGACCGCCCGGTGTGCCTCGAACAGCGGCACAGCTGTGCCCTCAGGAGCGCGGCCAAAGCCGCATTCGGTCGCAACGCCGAACGTCCGCACAACGTGCTGCCGAGCGGCGGCAAGCCTGCGCTCGGCACCCTCCGCGCCGTCCTCGCGATGCACGAGCCCGAGGTAGAGTTCAGTTTCAGGCGAGATCGCGAGGTTCTCGAGCGGGGCGAAGTACTCGGCATCGTCGCGCTCGATTGGCACAGGAAGGTGCACCCAGTTCAGCGGGCGTTGTACCTGCTCAGCGAGCAGGTTTGCGAAACGCGTGAGCACGGCGGTGTCGCTCGGCTCGGCAAAGTGCTTCTCAGCGACATCGCCGTAGCAGAGGTGCACGCCGACCTCGACAGGCTCGGGCACACGATCGATCTGGTGGGCGAGACGCTCGCTCGTGCCAGCCCACACATCGTCAAACCACGGCTGCGATGGCGAGCCATAGCCTGCCCCCTCGAGGTGAGCAAACTCGAGCGCCGCATCCCACTGAATTGCAAGCTCGTCGTTCGGAATTCCCTCAACGATCTGCTGCAGTTCTTGAGCGAGCGCCGTCTCATAGACTGGCTCGAACGAGGGGCGATCCTCTTCGCGAACGAAGCTGCCGACCACGCCAAGCGGGGTGGGTAGCGAGACCTGAAAACGGGTATCTGTGGGCACGACACCCTCGCGCTTGAGGCGAGAGAAAACCTGCCACGATTCGAGCGCGGCCTGGGCATACCCGAGGGGCCTCAGCTTGAGATCTTCTGCCTGTACCCCGTCTTCGAGGCGCACCGGGCGAAAATCAACGCCGCGCACGAGCACCGGTTCGTCGCCCACTCTGCCGATGCCGGGAGTCCGCGCAAGGCGATCGGGCTGAAACGCGATCCAGTGCCAGCGCTCCCCTACCTCGCCGTCGGGGATCCGCTTGAGATGCCCACCGAGTTCTTCGGCCGCGGTACGAATGGTGGTCTCGGCGTCGTCGAAGTTGACGCTTCCGACAAGGTGTGCCCCGACGACCTGGGGCGTTGCATGAGTTGCTGCGTTGGGCTCAGTCATGATTTAAGTATTGTGGGCAGAGGATCGCCCCGCCCCCAAGATGACGCAAGGTGACGGGCGGGCACCCCGTTTCGACTACAACGCCACGTCGCGGGCAAGTGCAGCAGCGTGCGCCCGGCTTTCGGCGTGCAACTTCACGAGCACGCTCGACACATGCGTTTTGACCGTGGGTACAGAGATGCCGAACTCCGCGGCGATCGTCGCGTTCGAATAGCCCTTGCGCATCGCTTTGAGCACTTCCCGCTCACGACTCGTCAGCTCATCGAGCCAGGGCGGAGCAGCCGTTGACTCGGGCCCAGCGCCCGAGGCAAGCGCTGCCAGCGCCCGGCGGGTCACCCGGGGGTCGAGCGCCCCGTGCCCCGCGGCCACGCTTCGCACCGCGCTGACGAGGGGTGCGGCTTCGGTGGTCTTCAGCAGAAACCCGGCGGCACCTGCGCGGATCGCGGCGAAGATCAACTCGTCTTCGTCGAAGCTGGTGAGCACGAGCACCTCTGCACTGCCCTCGTTCACGATCGCTTCAGTGGCGGCGACTCCGTCGATGCCGGGCATGCGCAGGTCCATCAGCACGACGTCGGGGCGGAGCGCCGAAGCACCTCGCACCGCGGAGCGACCATCAGCGGCCTCACCCACCACCTCGACACCATTGCTCTCAAGAATCATTCGCAGGCCCTCACGAATCATGCCGTGGTCGTCAGCGAGCAGCACCCGCAGCTGGGGCGATTGCAGGTCACTTGGCTCGGTCAACGGCGCCTCCGATCGGTATCGCCGCTCTGACGGCCCAGACGCCCTCTTCTTCGGCGCCGGCAACGAAGTCTCCGCCGAGTGCGCGGACTCGTTCGGCGAGCAGGCTGATGCCCATACCGCTGCCCGCGAGTTCGGGCGACGCAAGCGCAGTCCCCCCTGACGAAACTACATCGACGCGCAGCTTCGCGCCCTGTTCATGCAGACGCACCTCAACCTCGGCACCCGATGCATGCCGTACGCAGTTCGCCAGCGCCTCTTGCACGATGCGCCCGACGGCCTGATCAACAGGGGCACCTGGCTCGCGCCGGGTCTCATCGACGAGCCGAACCCGCACCCCTGATTCATTCGCTGCGGTGACGAGTTCAGGCAGTCGCGCCAACCCCGGCGGCACTTCGAAATGCTGCTCACCGGTGCGCAGCACGCGGATCATCGATCGCAGCGCACCGTGTGCTTCGAGGCTCGAGTCACGAACTGCGCGCAGCGCACGTCGCTCGGTGCTTTCATTTCCGATTCCGCTGCCGCTACCGGTATGGTCGCCACCGCCGCTCGCAGCCGAAAGCGCCGCCTCGCTGCGAATGGCGACTGCCGAAATGTGGCCGGCGACGACATCGTGTAGCTCGCGAGCCATGCGGTCGCGTTCACCCTGCACAGCTGACTCGCGGTCGAGCACCGCAAGCCGCTCGGTTGCCTCGCTGCGCTGCCGGTACAGAAGCACGAGCTCTCGCGATTGCGCGATCGAGTTGGCGTACCAGTACGAGAAGCCAAAGAGCGCGCCGAACTGCAGGGCGAGCATCGCGGTCACACGCAGATCATTCGACAGCAGCAACGCGAGCAGAACCAGACCGACGACTGCGGCGCTGACCCAGCCGAGCGCGCGCCTGCGACCAACGGCGTCGAGTTCGAGCAAACGGGCGTGCATCATCTCGAGCACCACGAGCAAGGGCACCAGACCGCCGGCGGTCACGAGATCGACTGCGAAGATCGCCACTGAGGCGGCAAGACCGATGCCAGGGGCGCGGCGCTTGAGCAGCACCACCGCACTGGCGGGCACAGCCGTCAGCAGGGTAAGCCACGAAGAAGGTTGGGTAGGCAGCAGAGTGAACACGTTCCAGAGCCCTGACCAACCGATTGCTGCAAGCGCGGCCGCGATCAGCAGATACAGCAGCGAAAGCGCCCATGGGCGGCCGAGCAGTCGCCGCACGGGCCCCAGCCGCTCGTTTGGTTCCATGCGTCCATCAAAGCAGTTCTCTCGCATGCCCACCTCCGACCAAAGGATGAGCAGAACCGCGCCCTTCGACCGATCCCCTCGCGCGCACCGGTCGCCATGCTAGAACAATGGATGTTCTCACCGGCCTTCCGCTGCCCGCCGCCCTCGCGATTCTCGCACTCGCCGACGGGCTCAGCGTGGGCACGCTGCTCATTCCGCTCTATTTCCTCACCGCGCCGGGGCGCCCCCAGCTCAGCAGGATCCTGCTCTATCTCGGCACCATCACAGGCTTCTACCTCGCGATCGGCGTGCTCTTCACGCTCGGCATTGTGAGTGCGATCGACGTGGCCAAAGAGGTGCTCGCGTCGCGGCCCGGCCAGTGGGGGCTACTGCTCGTGGGGGCGGCGCTGCTCGCCGTCGGCATCTGGATCGGCGAGCGCGACTCGAAGCGCCGTAAGCGGGCGGCCGCCGGTGACCCCGATGCGCTCACCGGCAACTCCCGGCTGTTGCGCTGGCGAACGCGCCTGCTCGATCCGAGCGCGGGCGACGGTGCGATCGTCGGCGTTGCGCTCGCGGCGGGCCTTGTCGAAGTTGCGACGATGCTGCCCTACCTCATCGGCATGACGATGATCGCAGATGCACACGTCGGGATGCCCGCTCGTTTCGCGATGCTCGCCTGCTATTGTCTGGTGATGATCGTGCCAGCCCTGCTATTGCTCGCAGCGAGGATCATCGCCGCACGTGCGGTCGAGCGACCGCTGCAGCGCTTCACCGGGTGGATGCAGCGCACCGGGGCCGAGAACACGGCGTGGATCCTCGGTATCATCGGGTTCTTGCTCGCACGCTCGGCATTCACTGAACTCGGGCTGCAGCTACCGTTCTTAGGCGGTTGACCGCCGCGCCGTGCGCACAAAGTAGGGTTGAGCGGGTGACTCCAGCCCCGACCGTTCTCGCCACCCTTTGCCGCCCGCGCGCACTCACTACCGAGGTGCTCGCCGGTATCGTCACCACACTCGCCCTGGTTCCCGAGGTCATCGCGTTCTCGGTCATCGCCGGCGTCGACCCGAAGGTTAGCCTCATCGCCTCAGTGGTGCTGGCCGTCTCGATGTCATTTCTCGGCGGTCGGCCCGCGATGATCACCGCGGCAGCCGGCGCGGTTGCCTTAGTCATAGCCCCGCTTGTGCGCGAGCACGGAGTCGAATATCTCTTGCCGACGGTCATTCTCGCGGGCTTCATCCAGATCCTTTTTGGCGTGCTCGGGCTCGCGAGGCTCACCCGCTTCATTCCGCGCTCCGTAATGATCGGCTTCGTGAACGCACTCGGCATCCTGATCTTCGCGGCCCAAGTGCCGCACCTGCTTGGCGTGCCCTGGCTCGTCTACCCACTCTTTGCGCTCACCCTGCTCATAGTGCTCGGCCTGCCCCGCCTTACCAAGGCGATCCCAGCACCGCTGGTCGCCATCATCGCAGTCACCGTCATCTCGGTCGTGGTAGAGGTCGCCATCCCCACGGTCGGCGACCAGGGCTCGGTGGGCGGCGGACTTCCGGAAATGACTCCCCTGCTTGCTCCGCTCACGCTCGACACGCTCGGCATCATCTGGCCGACCGCACTGAGCGTTGCGTTCGTCGGCCTGCTCGAAACCCTGCTCACCGCGAAGCTCGTCGACGAAATGACCTCGACCTCTTCGAATAAGGGGCGCGAGTCGTGGGCGCTCGGCGTGGCCAACCTGCTCGCCGGATTTTGGGGCGGCATCGCGGGGTGCGCCATGATCGGGCAGACCGTAGTCAACGTAAAGCTCGGCCGAGCTCGCACCCGCATCTCGACCTTCGTCGCGGGCGTGTTTCTGCTCGCCCTTATCACCGTGCTGAGCGACGTGATGGAACGCATTCCTATGGTTGCTCTCGCTGCCGTGATGATGGTCGTCGCAGTGTCGACGGTCAGTTTTCACAGTGTGCGACCGTCGACGCTCAAGCGCATGCCGATCTCTGAGACCGCGGTGATGGTCGTAACGGTCGCGGCGACCGTTGCCACAGGCAATCTGGCGATCGGCGTCGGGCTCGGTGTGCTGCTCGCTATTTTGCTGTTCGCTCGAAGGGTTGCCCATGTCGTCACGGTCAGACGACACATTCAGTCTGATGGTGGCGTAGCAGCGCGTGATTGCGCAGCGCCCGGAGCCGAAACGATGCACGCACACTACACCGTGCATGGCCCGCTCTTCTTCGGCAGTAGCAACGACCTCGTCGAACAGTTCTCATACACCGAAGATCCGGCCCGGGTCGTCATCGACTTTTCGGAGGCGCAGATCTGGGATGCCTCAACCGTCGCCGTGCTCGATTCAATTCGCGAGAAGTACACCGAGCGCCACATCGAGGTTGCATTCGTCGGGCTAGATGCGCGTTCGACCGACTTTCACTCGCGCCTGAGCGGCACCTTGAATCCGTAGCTGAGTGAAGCACCGACTCAAGTCGCAGGCGTAGAGAAAAGGATCGGGCGGGGTGCGCTGCGCACCCCGCCCGATCCTCGATCCTCGCCACGAAAATCTCGCGACGAGCACTCTATTACAGCGCCGCGTAGACCTCGCGCAGCAGCTCTGCGGTCTCGGTAGGCGTCTTGCCCACCTTCACGCCAGCAGCCTCGAGTGCTTCTTTCTTGGCCTGAGCTGTGCCAGCCGAGCCAGACACGATGGCGCCTGCGTGGCCCATGGTCTTGCCCTCGGGAGCGGTGAAGCCAGCGACGTAGCCGACCACCGGCTTCGTGACGTTCGCCTTGATGAACTCGGCAGCGCGCTCCTCGGCGTCGCCACCGATCTCACCGATCATGACGATCGCCTTGGTCTCAGGGTCAGCCTCGAACGCGGCGAGCGCATCGATGTGGGTGGTGCCGATGATCGGGTCACCGCCGATACCGATGGCGGTCGAGAAGCCCAGATCGCGCAACTCGTACATCATCTGGTAGGTCAGGGTGCCCGACTTCGACACGAGGCCGATCGGGCCCTTGCCGGTGATGGTCGCAGGAGTGATGCCAGCGAGCGCCTCGCCCGGGGTGATGATGCCGGGGCAGTTCGGGCCGATAATGCGTGTGTTGCCACCGGTCGCCTTGGCGTGAGCCCAGAGCTCGGCCGAATCCTTGACCGGAACACCCTCGGTGATGATGACGAGCAGGCCGATGCCAGCGTCGATCGCCTCGATCGCAGCGTCCTTCGTGAAGGCCGGAGGCACGAAAGCAACCGACACGTCGGCGCCGGTTGCTGCCATGGCCTCGCCAACGGTCGCGAAGACCGGCAGCTCGACGGTCTCGCCAGCAGCGTTCACGTGCGACACGGTGGTGCCGGCCTTGCGTGCATTCACGCCGCCGACAATCTGGGTGCCAGCCGCGAGCATGCGTGCGGTGTGCTTGGTGCCCTCGCCGCCGGTGATGCCCTGCACGATGACCTTTGAATCCTTGTTCAGGAAGATAGACATAGTTCTAAACTCTCTCTTCGTCTCGTGCGTCTCAGGCGGCCGCGTGAGCCAGCTCGGCGGCCTTGTCGGCGCCCTCGTCCATGGTGGCGGCCTGAATGACCAGCGGGTGCGCAGCTTCGTTCAGAATTGCGCGACCCTCTTCGACGTTGTTGCCGTCGAGGCGCACGACGAGAGGCTTGTTGGCTGCGTCGCCGAGCTTGGCGAGTGCACCAACGATGCCGTTTGCGACTGCGTCACACGCGGTGATGCCGCCGAAGACGTTCACGAAGACCGACTTGACCTGCGGGTCGCCGAGGATCACGTCGAGACCCGCTGCCATGACCTCTGCAGAGGCACCACCTCCGATGTCGAGGAAGTTCGCGGGCTTCACGCCGCCGTGGTTCTCACCAGCGTATGCGACAACGTCAAGCGTCGACATGACGAGGCCCGCACCGTTGCCGATAACGCCGACCTCTCCGTCGAGCTTCACGTAGTTGAGATCCTGCGCCTTGGCCTTTGCCTCGAGCGGATCCTCTGCCGACTTATCGGCGAGTGCGTCGTGCTCGGGCTGACGGAACTCGGCGTTCTCGTCGAGCGAGACCTTGCCGTCGAGGGCGATGATGTCGCCTGCGCCGGTGAGCACGAGCGGGTTCACCTCGACGAGAGTGGCGTCTTCACCGACGTACACCTCGTAGAGCTTCACGAACACTGCTGCGACCTTGGCGATGAGTTCTTCGGGGAAGTTCGCAGCGCGTGCGATCTCTTCAGCCTTCGCTGCGTCGATGCCGGTGATGGGGTTGACCTCGATGCGCGCGAGCGCCTCGGGCTTCTCAACGGCGAGCACCTCGATCTCCATGCCGCCCTCAACGCTGCACAGCGAGAGGTACGAGCGGTTCGCTCGGTCCAGCAGCACCGAGAAGTAGAACTCCTGCTTGATGTCGGCGCCTGCAGCGACCATGACTCGCTTGACGACGTGACCCTTGATATCAAGGCCGAGGATCGACTGCGCCGCCTCAAATGCCTCGTCGGGGTTCTTCGCGACCTTCACGCCGCCGGCCTTGCCGCGGCCACCGGTCTTCACCTGAGCCTTGACGACGACGACACCGCCGATCTTCTCGGCAGCAGCGCGCACCTCCTCGGGAGTGTCCGCGACGATGCCGGCGAGCACCGGCACCCCGTATCGTTCGAAAAGATCTCGTGCCTGGTACTCGTACAGATCCACGTACTGTCCTTTGCCCTTTGCTATTGGTCAGAAATGATCCGAGGCAGAAAAATGTCTCGATGTCGAGATAAGTCGACCAATCGCAGAGTCTACCATTGCAATATCAACGCGGGGATCGCCGGTTCTTCCTCACCCGCCGCCTCTCTCCCCCACCGAAAACTCGGAGATCAACGGATATCACAGATGATCTGGGCAGCGCCGTCCTTGATTTCCGTTGATCTCCGTAGTTTCTGCTGAACCGTTACTCGATCTTCTCGATCGGCGAGAGCTTAATGAGCAGTTTGCGCTCCCCCACTGAGTCGAACACTGCGTGCGCGATCCGTTTCGAACCGACGCCGGTGACGGCCGTCACTCGGCCCTCACCGTAGTCGTCGTGACGAATGCGGTCGCCGGGCACAAGCTCGAGGTCGCCGTTGTCGCGCACGCTCGAGCCGACCATATTCGGAAACCCGCCGCCAGCCTTCTGCGCCTCTTTCGCGAGGCGCTTGCGCTCGCGCCATTGCTCGAGCGCCGACTGCATGCCGCCGCTCGCCGGTTCACTCACGGCAGCGCTGCCCGACATGCGACCGCTGCCCGCCCCGAAGGTGACGTTCGAGTCGACCGGCCTGCGAGAGGCGCCACCGCGCGACCCGTAGCCGCCCGAACCGCCGCGCGCATTCAACGCGCGCGATGCGACTCGTTGCGACTCGGCACCCCCTGACGCAGTAGCGTCAGCACGTCCCGCGCCAAAACGCGATGCGTTTTGACCCAAGCGGGCCGTGCCGGTGACCTCGCCGGGCGATTGCCGCCACTCAACGAGCTCGTCGGGAATCTCTTGCAAGAAGCGCGAGGGCATCGCCACGTTAATGTCGCCGAACGTCGAGCGCGTGCTTGCCAGGGTGAGATAGAGCCGCTCGCGTGCACGAGTAATACCGACGTACATGAGCCTGCGCTCTTCGCTGATGCCACCGACCTCGTCGACCGACATCTGATGCGGAATCAGCCCCTCTTCAACACCGGTGAGAAACACCGTGTTGAACTCGAGACCCTTCGCTGTGTGCAGGGTCATGAGCGAAACGGTGCCGCTCTGGTCATCAAGATCGTCAGCGGCGGCAACGAGGCTCACCTCGGTGAGAAATTCGAGCAGACCGGCGCCAGGGTTGCGCACGTCGAACTCGCGGGCGACCGAGACGAGCTCTTCGAGGTTCTCGGCTCTCGCCTCGTCTTGCGGGTCACGCTTCGCCCGCAGCTTCTCGATCATCTCGGTCTCGTCAAGAATCAGCTTGAGCACGTCGGCGACGGGAGCCGGCTTCTTGCGAGTCTCGTCAGACTCGCCGTCTTCGCGCACCTCACCCGTCGTCGGGTCGTACGTTACATCGGTCGGCCCACCGCCCAACGCCATGCGCGTCGCGCGCAGCAGCAGCTCGCCGAGCGACTTGATCGCATCGCGCACCTTCGGCCCGAACGGCACTTCGTCTGCGCGCAGCATGGCCTCGTGAAACGAGATGCCGTGCGACTCTTGGAAGAACGCGAGCTGCGCTTCTGCCATCGGCCCGATGCCGCGCTTCGGCACTCCGATCAGCCTCGACCACGCAATGGGGTCGTATGGGTTCGCGAGGCTCGTGAGATACGACATCGCATCTTTGATCTCGGCGCGTTCGTAGAACTTCGTGCCGCCGAGCACGCGGTACGGGATCGCCCCTCGAATCAGCAATTCTTCGAGCGCACGGGTCTGCGAGTTGGTGCGATAGAACACGGCGATGTCGCCGTAGGCGATGCCGGTGCGGTGCAGGTCTTCGATCTCTTCGGCAACGAACCGCGCTTCGTCGTGCTGCGAATACCCGGTAAAGCCGACAAGCTTCGAACCGTCGCCCGAGGTCGTAAAAAGGTTCTTCTCTTGCCTGTCGAAGTTGTTGCCGATGACTGCGTTCGCGGCCGAGAGTATGTTCTGAGTCGAGCGATAGTTCTGCTCGAGCTTCACGACCTCGGCCCCGACGAAGTCGCGCTCGAACTCAACGATGTTGCGAATGTCGGCTCCGCGGAACGCATAGATCGACTGGTCGCTGTCACCGACGACGGTGAGTGAAGCGCCGGGAATGCGGCCGCTCGCATCGACCTCGCGGTCGCGCACCGGCGGCACGAGCCGCTCGACTTCTGCCGCATCGACCCCGCGCGTGAGCTCACGAATGAGCGAGTATTGCGCGTGGTTCGTGTCTTGGTACTCGTCGACGAGAATGTGCCGAAAGCGCCGCTGATAGATTGCGGCGACGTCGGGGTGCGCCCTGAAGAGGTGCACCGTCTGCCCGATGAGGTCGTCGAAATCGAACGCGTTGGCGCGCCGCAGCTGCTGCTCGTACTCGTGAAAAATCTCGATGAAGATGCGCTCGCGCGGGTCGCTCTCGTTTGCCGTAGCGCGGTAGCTCGCGGCGTCTTGCAGCTCGTTCTTGAGCCGCGAGATCTTTGCGCTCGTGTTCGCCGGGGTGAACCCGTAGCTATCGGCTTCGCTCTCTTTGATGATGCGTTTGAGCAGTGCCCGCGAGTCGGCCGAATCGTAAATTGTGAAGCCCGAGACGTAGCCGAAGCGCTCGGCCTCGCGCCGCAGAATTCGCACGCACGCCGAGTGGAACGTCGAGATCCACATACCGCTGGCGACTTCGCCGCCCATCAGGTCTTCGACTCGCTCGCGCATCTCTGCTGCGGCCTTGTTCGTGAAGGTGATCGCGAGAATTTGGCTGGGCCAGGCCTCTCGGTTGCGAATCAGCTGCGCAATGCGGTGCGTGAGCACGCGGGTCTTGCCTGATCCCGCGCCCGCGACGATCAGGAGCGCCTGCCCGCGCGCCTCGACGGCACGACGCTGCTGCGGGTTCAGCCCAGCAACCAGCGGGTCTTCGCCGGCGGGCTGCCCGAACGGAACCCCCGAAGGGTCGAGAAGTACGAAGTCATTCATCACCTCAAGTCTAGAAGCGACCACCGACACCTCGCGCACGACAGAATAGAACCATGCGTCATTCTGCCCCCGCGACTCCGCCCGCCCGCCCAGAGGTGCTCATCTTCGCAACCGGTGGCACCATCGGCATGCGCGAGACCGAACGCGGCCTCGCACCTGATCCCGGTTTCGAAGAAGCGCTCGAACAGCTCGTGCAGCGCATCTGCGAACCGCTCGGCATCGATTACCGCATCAACCACTTGAGCCCAGCCATCGACAGCGCGAACGCAGACGCCGAGACCGGGGCACGAATCGCGCGTGCCGTTCGCGCGAGGGTGCGAACGAAGCGTCCGCGCGGCGTCGTTATCACGCACGGCACTGACACCCTGGCCTACACGGGGGCCCGAATCGCCTTCGACCTCGACAGCCTCGGCGTGCCCGTTGTGCTGACGGGCAGCCAACTCGCCCACGGCGCACCAGACAGCGACGCGCCCGCAAACCTCTCACTCGCGATTCGTGCAGCGGTCAAGGCGAGCGATGACGCCCCTGCGTGCATCGCGTTCGGCGGCACACTCATGCCCGCCATTCGCGCAACCAAAGCGCAGGCCGAAGATCTGCGAGCGTTTCGCGCCGAGCGCAACCTCGGGCCCGATCCGAGCGGAGTGCCGAAGCAGCTGCTGCACGGTTCCGACCGGCTCACGCCCGCGCGTACGCTCGCGTTTCGTTTCGTTCCGGGTGTCGTGGCCGAGGATCTGCGCGCCGCCGTCGGTGGGAACCCCGATGGGCTCGTGCTCGAATGCTACGGCAGCGGCAATGCCCCGATGGCACGACCGGGGATGGCCGAGGCGCTGCGCGAGATCTGCGCAAGCATGCCCGTGGTTGCGATCACGCAGTGCGCAACCGGTAGCGTCGATCCGGGTCGATACGCAGTCGGCAGCGAGCTGGCAGACACCGGTGTCATCGCTGGCGGGGATATGACCGCGGAGGCGGCGCTCGCAAAGCTCGCGTTCGCTCTCGACGCCGGGCTCGGTGGTGCGCAGCTTCGCGACTTCATGCTGAGCAACATCGTAGGCGAACGCGCGGCCGCCTAACCTCGCCGCCCGGCGGGTGGCCCGCTACAGCACCTCGGCGAGCAGGTCTGGGTGATCAAGAAACACCCCGTCAAGTCCGGTCGAGAGGATCAGGCGCCACTCTTCGCGCCAATCGCCTCGCTCGGCGCGCGAACCGGCCGAGCGGAATCCCGGAACCAGAAAGCCGTTCTCGGGGCGCAGGGTCCACGTGAACACCACGAGGCCCCGTTTGTGCGCCCGCTGCACGATGTCTTGCACACCGACCGCCTGGCCCAGGTTGTTCACCTGCAGCAGGTCGCGTTTGGAGAGACTGATGCCGTGCACCCGCCCCATGAGCGAATCTAGGCCAGCGTCAGTGCGATACCACGCATACTCATGTGCGATATCGCCAAACATTGAGATCTGGTCGGGCGGCGATCCTTTGCTCTCCATCAAAAAAATCAGCTGTGCAAGCGTGCCCGCCTCACGCAATCGATCGAGCGGATCGATTTCGAAGCACTCGATCGTGAGCAACTCGGGCTTCTCATCCCACCCGCTCACTTCGAGGGCGGTCTGCATCAGACCCACGAGATCGTGCCCCTGCTGCTGCAAAAAGTCGACGTGCTTCAGTTCGATCACGAGACCGACAGGCTTCTCGTGCGAGGCGTTCCACTCGTCGACGAGGTCGATGAGGTCGCTCAACCGCAACATGCGCTCGGTGTCGTTGTAGGCGACGTTCTCGGTTCGCAGCTCTGGAACGCGCTCGCGGCACGTGAGCGTTGCAAGCTCATCCCAGGTGAAATCTTCGGTGAACCATCCGGTCAGCTCTACCCCATCGACCACCTTCGTGGTGTGCCGATCAGCGAACTCGGGGTGGTCTGCGATGTCGGTGGTGCCAGAGATCTCGTTCTCGTGCCGAATCACGATCACACCGTCGCGCGAGACAACGAGATCTGGTTCGACCGCGTCGACCCCCTGAGCAAAGGCGAGCAGGTAGGCGGAGGCCGTGTGCTCAGGGCGATACCCCGGGGCTCCGCGGTGACCGATCAACAGCGGCTTGGGTAGCGAGGGTGACGTCATTTACGCAACTCTAGGGCACGCTGGTTTCGGCCGCATGAACGGCAGTTGGCGCACGTAGCATGCCGCTGTCGGCGAACGCGCCCGATCCCGCGCAGAATCTCAGCCAAATAGCGGGCGCAATCACTAAGCTTGAGACACGTACCCGACCCGCGAAGGATCCCGTGCCATGAGTAATCCAGCTCTTTCCAATAATCCGGCTTTGAACGGTAAGACCCTCACCGCTGAGGAGTTGAACCGCATCTACGATCAGCCTGCCGCAAACCTGCAGCGGCCGGGCATCGACGGCGCGGCGGCTTCGGCCGCGGTGGTCGGTGCAGCTGCGCACACGAACATGGGCCAGCAGCCCCCGGTGGTCGGCAGCGACCAGCCGATGACCTACGAGAACACCATCAGCAAGACCGTGTTTCTCTTCATTCTCGTTGTCGCTGGCGCGGGCCTGGGTTGGTGGATGCCGATCCTGATGCTGCCCGGCGCAATCGTCGGCCTCGTGCTCGGTCTCGTGAACTCGTTCAAGAAAGAGCCGAGCGTGCCGCTCATCATCGGCTACGCCGTGGCTCAGGGCCTGTTCCTCGGCGGATTCTCGATGTTCATGGAGTCGGTCTACCCCGGCATCGTGATGCAGGCCATCCTCGGCACCATGTCGGTGTTCGCTGTGACCCTGCTGCTCTTCCGCAGCGGCAAGGTGCGCACGAGCCCCAAGATGACCAAGATCTTCCTGATCGCAATGGTCGGCTACCTCGTGTTCTCGCTGCTCAATGTGGTGCTGATGCTGACCGGCGTCGTCACCGATCCGTGGGGTCTTCGCGGTGTCACCGTCTTCGGCGGCATTCCGCTCGGCGTCATCATCGGTGGTCTTGCCGTGCTGCTCGCCGCCTACTCGCTCGTGATGGACTTCGAACTCATCAAGAACGGTGTGCAGAACCGCGTGCCCGAGAAGTGGGCGTGGTCGGCGGCGTTCGGCCTCATGGTCACGCTGATCTGGCTCTACGTCGAGATCCTGCGCATCCTCGCGATTCTGCGCGGCAACTAGTCGCTAGGTCCTACAAGGATCAAAGCCGGTGGCAAGGCTCGCGCCTCGCCACCGGCTTTTCGCATGTCAGGGTGACGTGGCCCGTACACGGCGTGGCGAAACTAGGCGCTCTTCTGCGGCTCGACCTGCGGAAGATCGGCACCCCGGGGCCGACCGGCGTCCGGCTCTGGCATAGCGTTCGATTTCGCCCAAACAAAGCGCTCCCAGAGCGCGAGCCGCTCGTCGTGTCTTACAAGGTGTGCCTCGACTCGGCCGAAGGACTCCTTCGTCTCGATGCGAAACTCGACGAGCTCGTCGTGATACCGCTCAAGCTTTGCTTCAAGGGCATCGCTGCGCGCAGCAGCTTTCGCATCAACTGCGTCAAGCTTGTGCTCAAGAGCGTCGCTTCGTGCGGCAGCTTTCGCCTGAACGGCATCGCTGCGCGCCGCGGCCTTCGCATCGACGGCATCAATCCGGGCCGTCAGCTTCTCGTCGAGAGCATCGATTCTACGGCTCAGCCTTCTCGAGCTGCCGAAGACCGCAGCGAGAATAGCGAGCACACCGGCGACGAACGCCACGCCCGTGAGAACAGCCTCAAGGCTCACCTCGATCACCCTTCCATTCTGACAAGAACGACCGACGCAACCCACCTTTTCAGGTGAATCGCGCCGTTCTGATATCAGCAGAATATGCGGCGAACGAAGCCGAAACCGGGTTACTCACATTACTCGTGAAAACAAGTTCAAAGGCCGGCCTGTGAGCGGCAAGCTGCTCTGGGCTCCGGCCAAATGTTACGCAGTACTCCCCACCCGGCCGCTCACGCGGCCGGGTGCCACGCAGCGTTCATTGCTCGTGGGAATAAGAAAAGGGGCGCCGCGGCACCCCTTTTCTTATTCCCACTCGGCCGCTCACGCGCCCGAGTGCCACACTGTGTCTATTACTCGAGGGAACACGAAAAGGGGGCCGTAGCCCCCTTTTCTTATTCCCACTCGATGGTTCCCGGCGGCTTCGACGTCACGTCGAGCACCACTCGGTTGACCTCGGGCACCTGGTTGGTGATCTTGTTCGAGATGCGAGCCAGCACGTCGTAGGGCACGCGAGTCCAGTCGGCCGTCATCGCGTCTTCAGACGAAACCGGACGAAGCACGATCGGGTGACCGTAGGTGCGGCCGTCGCCCTGCACACCGACCGAGCGCACGTCTGCGAGCAGCACGACCGGGCACTGCCAGATCGACTCATCGAGACCAGCGGCGGTCAGCTCGGCGCGCGCAATGGCGTCGGCCTCGCGCAGCACGTCAAGGCGCTCACGAGTCACCTCTCCGACGATGCGAATACCCAGGCCGGGGCCGGGGAACGGCTGCCGGCCCACGATCGCCTCGGGAATGCCGAGCTCGCGACCGATCGCACGCACCTCATCCTTGAACAGCGCACGCAGTGGCTCGATCAGTTCGAAGTCGAGGTCGTCGGGCAGACCGCCGACATTGTGGTGGCTCTTGATGTTCGCGGTGCCGGTTCCGCCGCCCGACTCTACGACGTCGGGATAGAGCGTGCCCTGCACGAGAAACTTCACCGATTCGCCCGAGGCGGCAGCCTCAGCGACGAGGTCACGCTGCACCTGCTCGAACGCGCGAATGAATTCGCGGCCGATGATCTTGCGCTTCTCTTCGGGGTCGGTCACGCCCTTCAGGTGGCCGAGAAATGTGTCTGCGGCGTCGACCGTGATGAGACGAACTCCGGTCGACGCAACGTAGTCGCGCTCAACTTGCTCGCGCTCCCCCTTGCGCAGCAGGCCGTGGTCGACGAACACTGCGGTGAGCTGGTCGCCGATAGCCTTGTGCACCAGCGCGGTCGACACCGCCGAGTCGACACCACCCGAAAGAGCCGAGATGACGCGCGCGTTTCCGACCTGTGCTCGGATCGCCTCGACCTGCTCAGCGATCACATTGCCTGCCGTCCAGTCAGCGGGAATGCCGGCGACGTGGTGCAAGAAGTTCTCGAGCACACGCTGGCCGTGATCCGAGTGCTTCACCTCAGGGTGCCACTGCACGCCGTAGAGCTTGCGCGCGGGCGAACCGAACGCCGCTACCGGGGTCACGTCGGTGCTCGCGTACACATCAAAGCCCTCAGGCGCCTGCTGCACGGCGTCGCCGTGGCTCATCCAGACGTTCTGCGTCTCGGGCTGGCCGCCAAGAATCGCACCGCCGTCGCCGAGCACCTTGGCCTCGACGCCGCCATATTCGCGATCGCCGGTGTTGCCCACTGTGCCGCCGAGCGTGTGTGCCATGATCTGAAAGCCGTAGCAGATGCCGAGCATGGGCACGCCGAGCTCGAAGATCTCAGCGTCGAACTGTGGTGCGCCCTCTTCGTAGACCGACGAGGGGCCGCCCGACATCACGATTCCGAGCGGGTTCATCTCGCGAACCTCGGCTGCGGTGATCGTGTGCGGCACCAGTTCGGAATACACGCCGGCCTCGCGCACTCGGCGCGCGATCAGCTGCGCGTACTGCGCGCCGAAGTCGACGACAAGCACCGGTTGGTGCGTTGGTGTGGCGTTCATACGTTGCCTTCCGTAATGGATTCGGTCGAGGATCGCTGAGGCTCCGCCTCAGCTGATCCACCGTTGTGGGAGTCGAGAAATGCGTTCACCTCGCGCGCAGTGCGCACCTCGAGAAAGAACGACATAAGTGGGATCACGCCACCGAGCGCGAGCAGCAAGAATCGCATGAACGACCAGCGCATCGGGCTCCACAGCATGAAGTTCGAGATCAGGTACACGACGTAGAACCAGCCGTGGGCGATCAGAATCGCCTTGAACAGATCGAAGCCAGCTGGCGCGAAATCGGCCTCAATGCCCTCGGGCGCGAGCGGCTCGAACTTGGCGAAACCGTCGGGCGTGAACAGAAACAGCTGCACCCCGAAGGCGTACTTCATGACCATCACCGCGCACAGCAGCAACAGCATCACACCGGTAATCACCGAGGTGACCTTGTAGATGCTGAGCGCCCTGCGAATGTGCGGGTAGTCAACGGGCTTGGGCTGCAAAACCATGGTTTCCATTCTATTCTTCGGCGGCGGTGCTCTCGGCCACGGCCAAGAGCTTCAGTTCGTGAATCTTCTCCCAGTCGTCGCGCACGAGTCGGTACCAGAAGAAGATCGCGAAGCCCGCGAACACGACCCACTCGACCGCGTAGAACAGGTTGAGCCAGTTGATCGCACCGACGGGCAGCGGCGGCACCGAATCGATCGTTTCGAGGCCGGCATCGATGAGCTGCTCAGCGTTGAGTTCGCCACCGGGATGCATCACAAGAAACCCGGCGTACGAACCGCCCTCGAAAGGCTGCCAGAGGTTCACTAGCTGTGACGGCGCCATGCTGAGCAGCGCTGCAGGATCTGCGTCTGGGCTCGGCACCACGGGTGCGTCGCCAGGCATGTAGCGCCCTTCGATCGAGAGCTCTTTGCCCGCAAGCTGCCGTTCAACTGCCTGCAGAGAGAGATTCGCCGCCTTTACGTCGGGCGCCCAGCCGATCGCAACCGCAAGACCCCCTGAAGGTGACCCTTGCACGTTGAAATGGCCGACCACCCAGGCGCCCTCATGGTCACCGTTGCGACGCTGCTCGACGACCATGAAATCGCCCGCCACGAACGCCCCCGTCGCGTCGAACACGTAGCCCGCGCTCTCGTCAGTCACCGGCTTGCCGGGAGCTGTAACCTCGGTCAATGGCCGCACCGTCGCGTCATCGACCGCGCTTTCGTTGTTCAGCGTCACCGCGTGGCTGAGCTGCCACTGCCCGAGCCAGGCGAAGCCGCCCGCTACGAGCAGTGCCAATAGCAGCGCGCCGATCCACTTCGGCATGCGCATGACCGCGCCGAGAGTGGGATCTCCGTCGTACGACAGGCGCTCGCGGCGCCTGGGTTGTTCAGTCACTCGCCGCGGCCTGCGTTCTGAGCCGGTCGCGCCGCGCCTTTCGACTTCGAGGATCGCGACTTCGCAGCAGCGGGCGACACGCTCGGCTCGGGTGCGCTCAGGCGCACGCGATCGGCCGCCTCGTCGCTCAGCTGTTGCTGGCTCGCGATCTCGGCTTCAACACGCGCGAGGTACTTGGCGACCTCGTCGTCTCGACGCTGGGCCGACCAGCCGAGCACCTCGGCCATCAGATCGGCGGCAACGGGAGCAGCAGATACGCCGCGATCCCACGCTTCGATCGAGATGCGGGTTCGCCGAGCAAGTACGTCGTCGAGGTGCAGCGCACCCTCGTGGCTCGCTGCATATACGACCTCGACGCCGAGGTAGTCGTCGGCACCAGGCAGCGGTTCGGCAAGCTCAGGGCGTTCCTTGACGAGGTCGAGCAGCTCGTTTGCGAGCGAGCCGTAGCGGTGCAGCAGATGTTCGATACGGGTCTGATGCACGTCGAACGCGCGCGCGACGCGACCTCGGCGGTTCCAGGCGGCCTTGTATCCCTCTGCACCGAGCAGCGGCACCTCGGCCGTGATCGAGGGCGGCACGCGCCCGTCGAGCGCATCTGCTGCGGCATCGATCGCGTCCTTCGCCATCACCCGATAGGTCGTCCACTTGCCGCCCGCAACCATAACGAGGCCGGGTACCGGCTGCGCAACCAGGTGCTCGCGCGATAGCTTCGAAGTCTCGTCGCTCTCACCAGCGAGCAGGGGCCGCAGGCCCGCATATACGCCCTCGACGTCGTCTCTGGTGAGCGGGGTCTTCAAGACGCGGTTGACGCGCTCGAGCAGGTAGTCGATGTCGGCTGCGGTCGCGGCCGGGTGCGCCTTGTCGAGCTCCCAGTCCGTGTCTGTGGTGCCGATAAGCCAGTGCCTGCCCCACGGAATGACAAAGAGCACACTCTTCTCGGTGCGCAGCAGCAACCCATACTTCGAGCGAAACCGGTCGCGCGGCACGACCAGGTGAATGCCCTTCGACGCGCGCACGGAGAACGTGGCTCGCTCCCCCACGAGCGCCTGCAGATCGTTGGTCCATACGCCAGTGGCGTTGACGACCTGCTTCGCCCGAATCTCGAAGGTCTCATCGGTCATCAGGTCGCGCGCGGTGACTCCAACCACCCGCTCGCCGACCTTGAGAAAGCCCTCGACCCGAACGCGGCTCGCAACGTGCGCGCCGTACGAGGCGGCCGTGCGCGCGAGCATCGCGACGTAGCGCGCGTCATCTACCTGGGCGTCGCTGTAGCTGAGGCCGCCACGAAACGCGTGCGGGCGAAGCCCGGGTGCCTCGCGCACGAGCCGCCTGCGGCTCACGTGCTGATGCCACGGCACGCCCGGCGCTGTGCCCCCCGTGCGCGCGAACAGGTCGTACAGCATCATGCCGGCACCCACATAGGCGCGCTCGATCACTGGGGTGGTTACGGGATACAGAAAGCGCACAGGGCGCACGAGGTGCGGGGCGAGTCGCTGCAGCAGCAGGCCGCGCTCGATGAGCGCCTCGCGCACGAGCCCGAAGTTCATCTGCTCGAGGTAGCGAATGCCACCGTGCACCAGCTTCGATGACCGGCTCGAGGTGCCAAACCCCCAGTCGCGAGACTCGACGAGCCCCGTCGACAGGCCGCGGGTCACCGCGTCGAGCGCTGCGCCAGTGCCGGTGATGCCGCCACCGATGACGAGCACGTCGAGTTCGTGCTCGGGATCGCGAAGGGTCTGGAGCGCGGTTTCGCGCTCGCTCGGTCCGAGCTTTGCGGTGGTCATGCGTTCCGTCTCCTCTTGTGCGGGCTCGCTCGCCGGGGTGTCGGTCTACCGTTCTGCGTAGACGATGCCGACGCGCTGGAACTCTTTGAGCTCGCTGTAGCCGGTGGTCGCCATGGCCCGGCGCAAGGCGCCGATCAGATTCGCGCTGCCGTCTGCAATGTGTGCGGGGCCCGAGATGATCTCTTCGAGCGGTGCCACGCCGCCGACGTGCACTCGCTTGCCGCGGGGCAGTTCGTCGTGGTGCGCCTCTTGACCCCAGTGCCAACCCTTTCCAGGAGCATCGGTGGCGCGCGCGAGCGCTGCCCCAAGCATCACCGCGTCAGCACCGCAGGCCATCGCCTTGATCAGATCGCCCGAACTGCCGAGGCCGCCGTCTGCGATCACGTGCACGTAGCGCCCACCCGACTCGTCGAGGTAGTCGGTGCGCGCGCCGGCAACGTCAGCAATCGCGCTCGCCATTGGTGCGCGAATGCCCAGGGTGACACGTGTCGTCGAAGACGCGCCACCGCCGAAGCCGACGAGCACACCGGCCGCGCCGGTGCGCATGAGGTGCAGTGCCGACTGGTAGGTAGCGGCACCGCCGACGATCACGGGCACGTCGAGCTCGTAGATGAACTGCTTCAGATTCAGCGGTTCGCGGCCTGCAACCGAGACGTGCTCTGCAGACACCGTGTTGCCTCGGATCACGAAGAGGTCAACGCCCGCACCGATCACGGTGTCGCTGAATTCTGCGGTGTGGTGCGGCGAGAGCGCGCCCGCGACAGTCACCCCGGCGTCGCGAATCTCGCCGAGGCGGTCGCGGATCAACTCGGGTTTGATTGGCTCCGCGTACAGCTGACGCATGCGCTTCACGGCTTCGACATCGTCGCCGAGGCGTGCAAGCTCGTCGAGCATGGGCTGCGGGTCATCGTAGCGAGTCCAGAGACCCTCGAGGTTGAGCACACCGAGGCCGCCAAGCTTGCCGAGCGCGATCGCAGTCGCAGGCGACATCACCGAGTCCATGGGCGCGCCAAGCACCGGAATCTCGAACTGGAACGCGTCGATCGACCATGCCGTCGACACTAGCTCTGGGTCACGCGTGCGCCGGGTCGGAACGATGCCGATCTCGTCGAAAGTGTAGACACGTCTTGCGCGCTTGCCGCGGCCGATCTCGATCTCGTTGCTCACCATCCCAGTCTATCGGCTGGAACGCATAGAAGCTGGGGATCGCCTTTCGGCACTCCCCAGCTTCTGTGCGTACGAGATGACTTAGCGCTTGTAGTTCGGCGCCTCGATGACCATCTGCACGTCGTGGGGGTGCGATTCCTTCAGCCCAGCAGCGGTGATGCGCACGAACTCGCCGCGCGCCTTCAGCTCTTCGATCGTGTGCGCGCCGACATACATCATCGACTGGCGCAGGCCACCGGTCAGCTGGTGCGCGACCGAACGCAGCGGGCCACGGTAGGCGATCTGACCCTCGATGCCCTCCGGAATCAGTTTCTCGTCGCTCGAAGCGTCTGCCTGGAAGTAGCGGTCCTTCGAGTACGAGGTGCGCTCACCCCGGGTCTGCAGTGCGCCGAGCGATCCCATGCCGCGGTAGTTCTTGAACTGCTTACCGCCCATGAAGACGAGGTCGCCGGGGCTCTCGTCGGTGCCCGCGAACAGCGAGCCGATCATGACCGACGATGCGCCGGCGACGAGCGCCTTCGCAATATCGCCCGAGTACTGCAGGCCGCCGTCTGCGATCACCGGCACGCCGGCCGGGGTCGCAGCACGGGCCGCCTCGTACACGGCGGTGACCTGGGGCACACCGACGCCAGCGATGACGCGGGTCGTGCAGATCGAGCCGGGGCCAACGCCCACCTTGACCGCGTCGACGCCGGCCTCGACGAGCGCCTTCGCGCCGGCATAGGTCGCGACGTTGCCGCCGATCACGTCGATGCCCGCGAATGCGGGGTCGCTCTTGAGCTGCTTAATGATGTCGAGCACGCCCTTGCTGTCACCGTTCGCGGTATCGACAACGAGCACGTCAACGCCCGCGTCGACGAGTGCGGCCGCACGATCGAGCGCGTCACCGAAGAAGCCCATGGCAGCGCCGACGAGCAGGCGGCCCGCGCCGTCCTTCGCAGCATTCGGGTATTCCTCTTCTTTATCGAAGTCTTTCACGGTGATGAGACCGGTCAGCTTGCCCTGCGCATCGACGAGCGGCAGCTTCTCGATGCGGTGCTCCTTGAAGAGCTGCGCGGCCGCCTCGCGAGATATTCCGGGGTGACCTGTAATGAGGGGCATCGGCTTCATGGCATCGGCGACGCGCGTGGTCTTGCGATCCTCGATCGAAATAAAACGCATATCGCGGTTCGTGATGATGCCGACAAGCACGCCCGCCTCATCGACCACGGGCAGGCCGCTCACGCGGTACTCGCCGCAGATCGCGTCGACCTCTGCCACCGTTGCGTTCACCGTCGTGGTCACGGGGTTGGTGATCATGCCGGCCTCGCTGCGCTTGACCCGGTCGGCCATCTCAGCCTGGTCGCTGATCGAGAGGTTGCGGTGCAGAATGCCGATGCCACCATTGCGTGCCATCGCGATTGCCATGCGGGTCTCGGTCACCGTGTCCATCGCGGCAGAGATCAGAGGCATACCGAGGCGAATGCGGCGGGTCAGCTGTGTCGAAGTGTCGGCCTCGCTCGGAATCACGTCGGTATGCGCGGGCAACAGCAGCACATCGTCGTAGGTCAAACCGGTAAAAGCGAACGGATCGCGCTGTTCCATCTTGTGCGCCTCTTCTGAAGGTCGAAGTGAGTTGGTCGGCGAACGGTGCCTCGCACGACCGTGAGTCTTTCGGGATCTCGATTCGGGAAGCCCTACATTCAAGTCTAATCGCCGAGCGAGTGAGATTATTCCCGCGCGACGCGGGCTCTGCTATGCCCCGTGCTGCACGACGATCTCGTCGGTGCCCGGGTGTGGGTCGTCGCCGGGGCTTCCTCGTCGCCGCAGCCTCGCAAGCATGTCCCAGATCAGCACGCTGAGCGCAATCCAGACAGACACGAAACCGATCCAGCGCGCGGGAGACATCGCCTCGTGAAAGATGAAATAGCCGGTAAGAAAGCCAAGCACCGGGGTGAAGAACTGAATGAACCCCATGTAGCTGAGCGGGAGTCTCCTGTTGCCCGCAGCGAAGAGCAGCAGCGGGATCGCGGTTGCCACGCCGCTCAGGAGCAGCGGGATGGTCACCGCAGGACCGTGCTCGAAGGCTCCGAGGTGACCAGTGAGCCAGAAGATCAGGCCGAGCTGGCCGAGCGCAATCGCCGTGCCAATGAAGGTTTCGATGGTCAACCCGGTCAGCGCGTCGATGTTTTCGCTCACCTGCTTTCGCACCGCGCCGTAGAGCCCGAACGAGAGCGCTAAGCCCAACGCAATAAACGGGAACCGACCGTATGCGACGGCACTGATAACCACACCGACCGCGGCGATGCCGACCGCGAGCCACTGCGCCCGACTCAGCCGCTCCTTTCGCACGAATACGCCGATGAGAATCGTGACAAGCGGGTTGATGAAGTAACCGAGCGAGGTCTCGAGGATATGACCAGTGACGATGCCGAACACGAAGATCTGCCAGTTGGCGTAGAGCAGCACGGTGCACAGCGCGAACCATCCGAACATACGGGGAGAACGCAGGATCTGCATGACAGAACCCCAGCTGCGAACGATCGACACCGCGATCACGCAAAACCCGAGCGCAGTGATCACCCGCCAAGGGACGACTTCGAAGGGGTCGACCGCCGCGAGCAGCATGAAGAAGAGCGGAAAAGCGCCCCAGCAAAGATATGCGGCAACGCCATAGATAAAGCCGAGTCGACGGGTGTTCACTAGCCCAGCCTAGTGCTATGGCACACGCCGCCTGGCCGCGTGAACACAAAGAAAGGGCCGATGCAAAAGCACCGGCCCCGATCCTTTGAGAGACGCGTTATCGCACGACCACCGCGAGCACGTCGCGAGCCGAGAGCACGAGCAGCTCTTCGCCGCCGTACTTGACCTCGGTTCCGCCGTACTTCGAGTAGATCACGAGATCGCCGACAGCGATGTCGAGCGGCACGCGGTTGCCGTTGTCGTCGATGCGGCCGGGGCCCACTGCGACAACTTCGCCCTCCTGCGGCTTCTCTTTCGCGCTGTCGGGAATGACAAGGCCCGAAGCAGTCGTCTGCTCGGCCTCGACCTGCTTAATGACGATGCGATCCTCAAGCGGCTTGATGCTCACCGACACGGTTGACCTCTTTCTGAAGGTGGCTACGGGTATGCGATGCCCCCACGGGCACCCTAGTAAGTGAGTCTATGGCGAGACTTGGCACTCTTGCAAGGCGAGTGCCAACGTTTTGGGGCGAGGATCGCGGCCAGCGAACACGCGGGCCCTCGGCGCAGAACCTGCACCAGCTTTCAACAGCTGTGAAATACTGGCAATACGCAGTTCGTCGGGCCGAACGCCCGCTGACATACAGGAGCGACCATGTCGAATCAGCAAGATCCGAACCTCCAGCCGCAACAGAACTTCACGGAGGCAGCCCCAGCAGCGCCGCAGGCTCCCGCATATGCTCAGGCTTCCGGCTACGCGCAAGCACCCGCCTATGCGCAGGCCCCCGCCGCCGCACCGACCAATACGATGGCGATCGTCTCGATGATTTCTTCGATCATCGGTTGGTTTGCCTTCGGCTCGCTCTGCATCGTCGGCGTGATTCTCGGCCACATCAGCCTGAAGCAGCTGAAGACCTCTGGCGAAGGTGGCCGCGGTATGGCCCTCACCGGCCTGATCATGGGGTATATCGGCATCGCCGGCTGGGTCATCGGCTTGATCATCTTCTTCATCGTTCTCGGTATCGCCGGTGCTTCGATCGCCGCAGCAGGCGTCAGCGCAGGATCATAGGGTCAGCGTCATGTCGTATCCACAGGCTAACTACCCTCAGCCGGCACCTGCGGGGGCCCTAGCCGCACCACCAACAACGCTCGCCTACACCAACACGTTTGCGCTCGTCTCAATCATCACCGCGTTCATCTCGCCGATTGCCGCGATCGTCTTCGGACACATGGCCCTCGGGCAGATCAAGCGCACGGGCGACGCCGGGCGTGGGCTTGCGCTCACCGGGCTGATCATCGGTTACAGCTACTTTGTGATGATCGCACTGTTCGTGCTCTTCTACATCAGCATGATCGGTATCATGATTGCGTCGTTCGGCGCGCTCGCGAGCGAGATCAGCAGCAGCGCGGGCAGCACCTACTGAGTCAGGTGACCGCAGCCATCGAAGACGCCGAGCTCCCCCGGCCAGTCGAGCAGTCGACCCCACCCGGCTGGGAGCCGCTCTTCGCACCAGAAGCGCAGCAGCGCCTTGCCGTGCTTGAGCAAGCGCTCGACGCTGGCGAATCGGCCTTCGCGCTCGGCAGTAAGCTGCGCGCCGAGCAGCTACCCGGAGACGAGGTAGCTGCATTGCTGACCCAGGCCGAGCTGCGCCGCAAGGCACGCTCGAAGTTCGGCACCGACGCCTCGAGCATGCTCTTCACACAGGCCGGCCTTGAGCAAGCCAGCCGGGCGGCAATCTCGCGACGGCATGCCGAACGCTACGCGCTTGCAGGGCTTCGCGCCGTGGCCGACCTCGGCTGCGGAATCGGTAGCGAGTCGATCGCGCTGCTCACTGCGGGTGTCGATGTCATGGCGGTCGAGCTCGATCCGTTCACGGCAAGAGTCGCCGAGCACAATCTCGCATCCGCAGCGCAGCAAGCGGGATCGGCGAACGCACGGGTGTTCGTCGAAGATGCGCAGCGCGTCTCGCTCGACCGTGTTGACGGGGCGTTTCTCGACCCCGCCCGCCGCACCGCGGGCCATCGCAACACTAGGCGGCTCACGAACCCAGACGACTACTCCCCCTCACTCGGCTTCGCCTTCGGCCTCGCCGAACGTATGCCAACGGGCGTGAAACTCGGCCCAGGCTTCGACCGAGAGCTGCTGCCCGAAGCGGCCGAAGCCCAGTGGGTCTCGATCGACGGACAACTCGTCGAAACGGGCATCTGGTTTGGCGCGCTCGCGCGCCAGGGAGTGGCTCGCTCTGCGCTCGTGCTGCGCGGCGACGAGGCCTTCGAGCTCTCAGCAGCGTCTGATTCCGAAGACGTCGAGTGTCAGGCGCTTGGCGAATACCTCTACGAACCGGATGGTGCTGTGATTCGCGCCCGCCTCATCGGGTTGCTCGCCGAACAGCTCGACGCCGGAATGGTGAGCGAAGGCATCGCCTACCTCAGTGCAGACGCCCTCACCCCCACGCCCTTCGCGCAGACATTTCGGGTGCTCGAGCAGCTGCCGAGCTCTGAGAAGCAGCTGAAACGCGCGCTCTCGGCACGCGGCATCGGCAAGCTCGAGATCAAGAAGCGCGGTGCCGATGTCGACCCGGCAGCGCTGCGCACACGGCTCCGGCTGAAGGGCCCGAACTCAGCCACACTGTTTCTCACGCGCGTTGCCGGGAAGCACGCGGCCTTGCTCGCTGAGCGGGTCTGAGTAGGCGCTGGTTACCCGATCGCTGATATCGGCTACCGAGCGCCGCCCTCGGGAATCTCTCACAGGCCCGCGCACAGGCCCTGTTCAGAGGCACCGTTCACAGACCCGCTCACCAGAACATTTCCCTCTTAATCATCTTCTCGGCCCGCCAAAAGGTGCTTAAGGGGGAAATCTTTCCCGGCGCGTATACAGTTCAGCGTTCGAGGATAGCCGCCCCACGCTCCTGAATGGCAGCAACCAAGCGCTGCAGAAACTTTCTCGGATCTCTGAGGTCAAGCGCGGTCACCCGGAGCACACGCCACCCCGCATCAATCATCGCCTCGATACGCTCGTTGTCGAGCCTGGCTCGGTGCACGCCGCCGTCGAAATGATAGGCACCGTCGTACTCAATCGCGATCCTCAAATCCGGGTACCCCAGATCGGCGTAAAGGACGCGACCCTGTGTCTCGACCGCGCAAGACGTCTGCGGAGTCGGCAATCCGGCTCTCACAATCACCAACCGCAATTCACTCTCGGCCGGCGACTCCACCCCTGTGCGCAGCAATGGAAGTGCTCGCTTCAGTTGATCGATCCCTCTCAACCCTTGAAATCGCAGCGCAGTCTCCTCGAGTTCTTCGAGCGAGCATGCAGGGGCCGCGCAGCGTGACTTGCCAGAGATGAGAAAGTCACCAGCAGCCACAAGCTCGCCGATATCTCCGACCGCGGCGAGAAGACCCCACGCATCAGCAGGGTGCGGCAGCCAGAGAGGCCCCTGCGGCAACTCACGCAGCACTCCAGGGCGCAGTTGATGCCCCACGATTTCGGCTCTGCGCCTTGGTTTGCGTGGCCGCACGGCTCCGACCTCGATCGCGCCTGATGCGCGCACCGGGATCCCCAGTTCGTGCGCGGCAGTTCGGCGGGAGAGAAAGTGCCCCTCGGCAAGGATCGCTCGTACCGCGGCGAGAAGAGTATCGGTCGCCGCAGGATCAAGACCAGGAGCCGCAATCACACCGCGTATTGGGCGCATAAGGTCTGAGGAGTAGCTTCGTCCACGAGAAACGCCGAGTGCGCGAAGCTGTGCGCTCGTGAGCACAGTAGCAGTGCCACTGGGAAGGGAGATGGGTCGAGGTGTGCGCATAGGCACACCCTAGGTTCTTCGAAATCACCAACCGAGGTTATGCACAGTTCGAGATTTTGCGCTCAGAAATCCACCAGTGTGAGCGACATTTGGGCCCCCTGGCGCGCGAAATGACTGCGGGTTCTCTCCAAGAAAATTTCCCTCTTAGGCATCCAATGACCGCCCGAAACGATGTTCGAGAGGGAACTTCTTCGGAGGCAGGCCTCTCCGCCCCCTGGCCGGGAAAGGGGCGAGAACGAGAAGGAGAAGTGCTACCGCGCCTCGACCGCGATCGGGTCGCCCACGAAGCGCAGTGTCACCCGTTGCTCGGCGGCGAACTGCTCGCTCGTGCTGTGCTGCACGGTGATCGTCTCGCCGCTCTCAGCCCGCACGACGGTGCGCCGGTGCGCACCGAAGAATCCGCTCGACACGACCGTCGCGGCGAGCCCGTCGGTGGGCACCGCCGAACCGGCAGCCTCAAGCCGCAGCTGCTCAGGACGCACGAAGGCGGTCACTGGCACCCCATCACCGGAGGCGCTAGCAGCGCCAGAGACGTGGGCCAGCTCAGACGCACCGGCCAGCTCAGACGCACCGGGCAGCACCGGCAGCTCAGCGCCAGGCACCCGCACGCGACCGCCTGACAGCACGCCCTCGAGACGGTTCGACTCGCCGATGAAGCTCGCGACAAACGGCGTTTCTGGGCGGCGGTAGAGGTCTTCCGGCGCACCGAGCTGCTCGATCACGCCGTCGCGCATCACCGCGACGCGATCGGCCACCGCGAGCGCCTCTTCTTGGTCGTGCGTCACGAAGATCGTCGTAATGCCAAGCTCGACCTGGATCGCCTTGATCTCGTCGCGAAGGCGCACGCGCACCTTTGCGTCGAGCGCCGACAGCGGCTCATCGAGCAGCAGGGCGCGCGGGCGTGTCACAAGAGCGCGTGCGAGCGCGACACGCTGTTGCTGGCCGCCAGAAAGCTGATGCGCGTAGCGGTCGGCGGTGTGCCCGAGGCCCACGAGCTCGAGCGCCTCGGCAACCCTGGTCGCGCGCTCGGCCTTGCCGACCTTGCGCATCTCTAGCCCGAAGCCCACGTTCTGTGCGACCGTCATGTGCGGAAACAGAGAGTACGCCTGAAACACGACCGACATGTCGCGCTTGTTCACTGGCACTGGCGATACGTCGTCGCCGCCGACCAGGATGCGACCGCTCGTCGGCTGCTCGAGGCCTGCGAGACAGCGCAGCATGGTCGTCTTGCCGCAGCCCGAGGGGCCGAGCAGCGCGACGAACTCGCCGGGCGCGATACTGAGGTCGATGCCGTGCAGCACGGTCGTGTCGCCGTAGGCCTTGGTGACACCTTCGAAGACGATCGGGGTGCCTTTCTGAGCCGCGCCAGCGGGCGCTGCGTTGCGGGTGTCAGCCATTCGCGCCGACCTCCTTCTGAGTAGGTGAAGCTGGTGTGCCTGTTGCGATCGCAGCGGTCGCGGTCGGCGCCATGGCCGATGCCGCAGACTTGGGCTGCTTTCGCTGCCCCCGCGGCCGAATCGAGGCGAAGATGAAGAGCAGAGCGAACACGATCACGAGCGAGAGCAGCGAGGTGATCACGGCCGCGTACGGATCGCTCTTCGAGACCTCGACGAGCGCGACCTGCATAGTGACGCGGTTCAGCAGCGACGACACGGTGAACTCTCCAAGCACCACCGCAGCGGTGATGAGGGTGGCGCTCGTGAGACCGCGACGCACGCCGGGAACAATCACGCGCAACAGCACTGTGAACCAGCTCGCGCCGAGCGAGCGCGCCGCTTCGACGAGCGTCTTCGCGCCCATGCCCTCAAGCTCGGCCACAATCGCTCGGTAGGCGAAAGGCAGCACGAGAATGCCGTAGGCCAGCGAGAGCGTCCAGATGTGGCCGCCAAGGGTCTGCACGATGATTCGGTAGAGCGGGGCGAGGCCGACGACAAGCACAATCGCGGGGATGGCGATCGGCAGCACGGTCAAGAGTTCGAAGGCGCGGGCGAGCCTCGGAAATTGCAGGTGCACGAGCACGATGGTCGGCAGAAACAGCACCCACACAATGCCGATGGTGATCACCGCGAGCAGCAGCGAGTTGCCGATGCCTTTGACCAGATTGCGGTACATACGTGAGTTCTCGGGGTCAACGAGTGCGGCCCAGTGCTCCAAGCCATATCCCCCGCCCTGCTGGCGAAGGGTGAACTCGAACATCGCGAGCAGCGGCACGAGAAACAAGCCGCAGATCACGATCAGAATGGTGCGGCGCAGCCATGCTGGAGGTTGCCCCGACACTGCCGCTGCCGGTGCTTTGGGCCTTGATCCTCTGCTCATCGCTGCCACCTCGCAGCCCGACGCTGCAGCGCAGAGTAGCCGAGCATCACGACAAGCATCACGACAAGCATGCCAAGCGCGAGGGCCCCAGCGGTGTTTGCGCGCGACGCGCCAGTTTCAGCGATGAGCGCCGAACGAATCTGCAGCGGCACGATCTGAGCCCCCTGGCTGATGAGCGCCGCAGCAGTCGCGTACGACGAGAATGCGTTCGCGAAGAGCAGCAGGAGTGCGCCGAGAAATGAAGGGGCGAGGATCGGCCCCGCGATGCGTCGCCAGTAGGTGAAAGCGCCGCCGCCCAGCGTGGCAGAGGCCTCGGCCCATTCCCGGCGCAGCCCTTCCATGGCGGGCAGAAAGACGATGACCATGAGCGGTACCTGAAAGTACAGGTACGGCAGAATGAGGCCGGGCAGCTGGTAGAGCCACACTCCGTCAGCGAAGATGTCGATGCCGAAGCTTTCACGAAGGGTGACCGTGACGAGCCCCTGAATGCCGATCGTGGCGATGAAGGCGAAGGCGAGCATGACGCCGCCGAACTGGGCGAGCACGCTTGATGCCGAGTCGATCGCGCGGCGCAGGGCTCCCCCGGGCTTTGCCCCAGTGAGTGCGAAGCTGAGCAGGGCGCCGAGAATCGCACCGACGCCTGCCGTGAGCGCGCTGATCCAGATCGACGACCAGAACGAACCGAGCACGATCGGGTCGGTGAGCGTCGCGAAGTTGTCGAGGGTGAACTGCCCGTCAGCACCGAAGAACCCGGTGCCAATCGCGAGCACCGAGGGCACCCCAAGAAATATGAGCACGTAGAGCGCGAACGGCGTGAGGCCGAGCCACTTCATCATTCGTTCTCCGTATCGTGTGTGTTGACGCCATCGTCTCTGGCGAGGCTCTGAGACCTCTGCTTCGAGTATGGCACCGTCTGGCCGCATTCGTGACCGCGCCGGTCACCCCACGCGTGCGGGGCGACCGGCGCGGTCAGCGAGGGGTGTGATTAACCGATCACCTTGGGCCACTCAGCAGCGAGCAGCGTGTTCGCCGCATCGGTCTGCTCGGTGGTTGCGGTCGCCTGCTCCTCGGGCAGGCCACCGGCCGCCTTGAGAGCCTTTGCGTCGACGGTGCCAGCTGCATCCATCGCGGCCAGGCGCACGGGGAAGGCGCCTGCCTCGAGGTAGAGGTTCTGCGCCGCATCGCTGAAGATGAACTCCTGCCACAGACGAGCTGCAGCCGGGTGCGGGGCGTCCTTATTGATCGCCTCGTTGTAGTACGAGACGTATGCTGCGCCCGGAAGCACGGCGTTTGCCCAGTCGGGGGTCTCAGCCTGCTGGCCGATGTTGTTGAACGACCAGTCGATGACGACCGGAGTCTCGCCCGAGGCGATGGTCGCTGGGGTCGGGTCGACGGTGAGGAAGTTGCCGGCCTTGTTCAGCTCGCCGAAGAAGTCGATGCCGGGCTGGAAATTGTCGAGTTCGCCGCCGCGCTGCAGCGTGGCCATTCCAATGCCTGCGAATGCCGCGCCGGCCTGGGTCGGATCACCGTTCAGCGCAACCGAGCCCTTGTACTTCGCGTCGAGCAGATCGTCGAGAGACTTCGGGGCGTCGAACTTCTTCGAGTCGTAGCCGATCGACATGATGCCGGTGTAGTTGTTGACCCAGAGGCCAGTGGCCTCCTTGTTCTCTGCGGGAATGTCGTCCCAGGTCTGCACCTGGTAGGGAGCAAAGTAGTCGGTGCTCTCGAGAGCGACTGCGGTGCCGAGGTCGAACACGTCGGGCGCGGTGTCCTGGCCCTTCAGGTTGTCGGCTGCCTGAATCTCCTCGGCGCTCGACACGTCGGGCGAAGCCGAGTTCACGGTGATACCGTACTCGTCCTCGAACGCGGCGATAATCTTGCCGTAGTTTGCCCAGTTCTCAGGAAGCGCGATGACGTTGAGCTCGCCCTCATCCTGCGCAGCCTTCACCAGCGCGTCGAAGCCACCGAAATCTTCGGCGCTCGTTGCGGTCTTAGCATCGAAGTCGCCTGATGCGGCGGGTGCGTCAGTACCCGAGCTGCATGCGGTCAGGCCGAGCATCGCGATGGTTGCCACGGCTCCGACCGTAGCGAGTGAACGACGAATCACGAGTATTCCTCTCAATTACCCACCCGTTCGCACGAACTCGCAAAACATGGAGGTGGGCTCCAACTTTTACAAACTAGCACTGTGAGAAACGCACAGACCAGCGGTTGGTGAACGAATGATGACGAGCTGTTATCAAACAGGTGAATGCGCACGGCGGGCCGTGGTCAGATCAGCCCACAAACCGCCTGCGCATTGCCGCTGATTACCCCGCAGCCTCGGCCGGCCGGTCCGCAATCTCGTGCTCACCGTCGCCCGCGACGTACCCCGCAATATGGCGCTCATCGACGCCACTGTATGCAGAGAGCGGGCGAATCAGCGCGTTCGAAGCGGTCTGCTCCATCACGTGGGCGGTCCACCCGGTCACGCGTGCCGCAATGAAGAGCGGCGTGAAGGTGAGGGTGTCGAAGCCCATCAGGTTGTAGGCGGGGCCCGAGGGATAGTCGAGATTCGGGTAGATGCCC
Source organism: uncultured Leucobacter sp. (assembly GCA_937967375.1). GTDB lineage: Bacteria > Actinomycetota > Actinomycetes > Actinomycetales > Microbacteriaceae > Leucobacter. Next base: position 356 of record CALCJF010000064.1, on the reverse strand, counting down.
TTGCGCGCGACGAACTCGCTCTCAAGCTTCGCGTAGAGCTCGGCCACATCGGGGCGATCGTAGTGCTCGATGAGCGTGTCGAGCGCGGCCTTCATCGTGGGCACTCGCGAATCACCTCGCTTGTAGACGCGGTGACCGAAGCCCATGATTTTGCGCTTCTCGGCGAGTGCCTTGTCGAGCCATGCCTCGACGTTCGAGGCCTCGCCGATCTCGTTGAAGATATGCAGCACGGCCTCGTTCGCGCCACCGTGCAGCGGCCCCTTGAGCGCGCCGATCGCGCCGACCACCGAAGAGTAAAGGTCGCTGAGCGTTGAGGCGATCACGCGGGCGGTGAAGGTCGAGGCGTTGAACGAGTG
>CALCJF010000063.1 GCA_937967375.1 uncultured Leucobacter sp. | reverse complement strand
GATGCCGCATGGGATGCCGCGAGGGATGCCGCAGGGGCTGCCGCGAGGGCTGCGCTAGCGCCCACCGTCGAAACTCTCCAAGCCTCAGCACTCGACCTACTCGACCGCATGATCGACCCCAGCAAGGCCGCAGCATGAGCACCCCGAGCCCGCGCGAGCCCCGCGCATTCATCCAAGGCCTGATGGTCGTCGGACTCGCGGCAGCCGGTGTGATCATCAGCGCCGCCATGCTCGGAGGTATCCCGCAATGACTCACACACCGTCAACGACCTCGATGCTCCGCGCGCATGTCTACCAAGACCGACGCACGCGCCTCTGGTACATCGAGGTAGACGACCCTATCGCTTCGGTGCCGTCTACGTGGTCGGCTATCGAGCGCTCGCACCCCGAGGCCATGCAGCGTGCGTACGTCATGCTGCGCGACCTCGACCAACAGCTCATGGACGACGTGCACGCCTCACGCGCATCACGCCGCGAACCCAAGACAGTCACCCGGTGCGTGGCCTGTCGAGGGGAGGTCGAAGACGGCACGGCTCACTACAGCCCGCACCGCAGACTCACCTGCCTCGTGTTCGACCGCGAAGCGCTCAGCCCAGACCTACGAGCAAACACCTACACCACGGAGGCCACCGCATGAGCGAGACAGCAGCCGAGAGCACGGCAGTCATGCTCCAGAACGAGCACGTCACGACCATGACCGCCTACGTCAAGTTCGTGCAGCACGACGCAGACGGCCTGCCAGTCTCGGGCGACGCGCTCACCGTCATGCGCAAGGGCAACCCCACCCAGCGGCAGCGACGCCGCGAGCACGCTGCACGTCTACGAATGGCAGCGCTGTGAAGCGGGCTATGGTCGTCGCGCTGCTCGTGCTCGTGCTCACCGGCTGCCAGACCGCGCAGCAGGCGTGCGAGGCAGAGGGCGGCACATACACCCAGACCGGCACGACCACGATCACCACGCTCATCAACACGGGCAAGGTGCTGATACCCGTCACCAACACCGTGCCCGTCTACGAGTGCGAGGCGGCAGACCAGTGAGCCAGCACCATCGTGCGCAGCAGTGGAGCACGCATAGCCCGAAGCTGCGCGAGAAGCTGACCGCGCTGATTCGGCGCAACGGTGGCGCGCTGCCGTGCGTCGAGTGCGGTCAGCCTGTCGTGCTCGGCCTGCACAAGTGGCAGGTCGGGCACCGGCAGGACGCGGGCAAGGGCGGCAAGCCGACGATCGGGAACGTTGGCCCCGTGCACAGCAAGACCTTCGATGATCGTGGCCGCACGGTCTGGCCGCGCAACTGCAACCAGATCGCGGGCGGCAAGGCCGGGGCATCGGTCACGAACTCGCGTCGCCAGGCCTCGAAGGATATCCGCCCGTGGTGACGCAGAACCTTGCCTACTCGACCGCGACGAACGCCGATCACGTCACGCCGCGCGTGTCCGAGGTCGCCGACTTCGGTCGATCTTTTGACAGCTCGTCCGAACCTCCGCCTGGTGGCAGCACGGAATTCTCTCTCTACCTCTGGGAGCGCGTGAAGGCGCGTGCGATCGCGCCGCAATGGCATGGCCCCGAGTCGGATGATCCCGAGTTGCGGCTAGAGTTCCTGCGCGGCGCGCGGTCGATGGGGTACGAGCTGATCGACCTGGACGACGAAGCCGAGCACGCCCGGCTGAAGGCGATGAAGCCGCCACGCTACGCGCTCCAACCGCAGCAGCTCGTCATGGCCGACCACCTGAACGCGACCGGCCTAGACGGCATGCCGCTCGATGACTACGTGATCGAAGTGCCCCGCCGAGCATCGAAGACCACCACGATCTTCTGCCTGCTCCACGGGCGCTGCCTGTCACGCCCGGACTACTTCGTGACCTTCTCGGCACAGTCCGGCGTGAAGGGCGGTGCACGTCTGCGCGAGTGGGCGACGCGCCTAGATCGGGTGCAGCCCGCCGACGACGCCGACCTGCCGCCCTGGCTTCGCGGCAACCGCCCGAAGCGAGCACCGCAAGCGCTCGCACTGTTCGGTGACGACGAGCTCACCAAGGCGCAAGCGCCAGCCGGTCGCGGCTTCAGGATCATGCGCGGCGAGGTCGGCAAGGGCATCTACTACGACAACGGTTCGCAGTTCCTCGTGCTCAAGCCCGACGCCGAGTCATACCGTGGCGAGGCCGGTGACGTGTCGTGGATTGACGAGGCACAAGAGATCGACCCCGAGGAAGGCGCCGACCTGCTCGCCGGGATCATCCCGCTACAAGACACCCGCGACGGGGCGGCGCTGCTCGTGTCCGGCACCGCAGGTGAAGCCCGTGTAGGCATCCTGTGGGAGCGTGTGGAGCGGATCCGCAACGGTGACCCGCACATGGGTGGCCTCGACTACGCTGCGCCCGAAGACACCCCGTGGGAGCTGATCGAAGACGAGGACGCGGCGATCGCGCTGCTGCTCACCGTGCACCCCGGCATTGGCACCCTCACCAATGAGGCGAAGATGCGCAAGAACTGGCGCAAGATGACCAAACCGAAGTGGGCGCGCGAGTACCTGTCAATGTGGCCGGAAACGTTCGGGCAGGTCGCGATCGCTATGACGATCTGGGAGGCTCGGGCGCTGAAGTCGAAGCCGAAGCGCCCCGCCCGTGTCGCGTTCGGCATGTCGATCAAACCGGGCGGCTCGGTCGCGTCGATCGCTGTCGCCTGGCGCAACTCGTCGGGCGTCGCGTACGTGGAGATCGTGGAGCACCGGCAAGGCACGCTGTGGATCCCGAAGCGCACCCAAGAGCTGACCCGCACCTATCGCGGCTCCACGATCGCGTACGACGACATTGGCGAGGGCAAGACGACCGCCGCCGAGTGCCTGCAGCTCAAGCCCCGCCCAGCGCTCAGGGTGCAGACCTACAGCGAGAACGCGGCAGGGTGCATTCAGGTGCTCCGCGACCTGGAGCGCAACAAGTTCAGGCACGCCGATCAGGTCGGCCTCAACGCTGCCGTGGCGATCGCCGCGAAGCGTGAAGTGCGCGGCTCGGATCGCGGCGTGTGGCTCTGGACGCCCGCCGAGAAGGGCGGCGATATCACCTGCCTCGACGCCGCAACGAGGGCGCTCAGGAACTGGGATCAACACTACGCAGGACGAACCGGCGGCTACTCGCCGTCGATGGGAGAGTAACCAATGGCAAACATCAAGATCGACGGATCAGCCACGCTCGTCGTGCTCGTCTGCGAGAGCTGCGACGGTGCCTGGCGTGCCTGCGCGTGGGCGGTCGGTGAGGCACACGATCGCGCTGTGGCGCACGAGAAGCGCACGCACCCTGGCGAGCATGACGCATATCAGGCGCGCGAGCAGTGGCGTCGGCGCGAGCGTCGCGCGCAGGCTCGGCAGCTCGTGACACGCCGGTGATTCGTCGTTCGTAGGGGGGTTGTGCCGATCGTAGAGAGCATGGGAATTCTCGATCGGCTCGGTGTCACTCGTGGCGCGAAGCTCGGCGCTTCAGCTCGCAAGCTCGGTATCACATCCCCCTACGCCCCACCCCCGGCAGATCCGCTGCCGCCCGTGCTCGTCACGGATCTGCTCAGCGAAGAGCAGCGCGCACAGCTCCCACTCTCACGGGATGAGGCGATGACCGTGCCGGCAGTCTCGAAGGCCCGTAACCTGCTCGTCGCCTCGATCGCTGCCCTGCCGCTCGTCGCGATCGACGGCAGGAGCGACACCCGGATCTCCGAGCAGCCCACGTTCCTCTACCGCACCGACGGCTCGATCACGCTCTACGAGCGCATGGCCTGGACAGTGGACGATCTGATCTTCTACGGCTGCTCACTGTGGGCGGTCAAGCGTGGCGAGCGTACCGGTGACGGACGCCGCCCGATCCTCGACGCCGAGTGGGTGCCGCAGGCTGACTGGGCGATCGAGGAAGACGGCACGATCACCGTCTACGAACAACCCGCGAAGCGTGACGAAGTAGTGATCTTCAACCACCCGTTTGAAGGGTTGCTGAAGCTCGGGCGTCGCACGATCCGGGGCGCGATCGGTCTAGAGACCTCGTGGACGGCGCGCGCCGTGTCGCCGGTGCCGATCATCGAACTGAAGATTCTTGACGACCAGCTCACCCAAGACGAGGTAGACGCCTACGTCAAGCAGTGGGCGGCAGCTCGCAAGAACCCGAACGGTGCGATCGGTGCAACCCCGCCGTCGATTGAACTGAAAGTGCACGGCGACCTGCCAACGGATCTCTTCGACGCTGGCCGCAACGCGGTGCGCACCGACATTGGTTCGTTCACGAACGTGCGCGCCTCGATGCTCGACGGCACGACCGGCGTGGACTCGCTCACCTACACCACCAAGGACGGCGAGCGAAACGCGTTCTACGACCTCGACTTGCCGTTCTGGACTGACTACATCCAAGAGCGCCTGTCTATGGATGACGTGGTGCCGCGCGGGCAGCGCGTCGCGTTCGACAAGCTCGCCCAGCAAACCACCCCACCCCCGACCGGAACACCCCGAGAGGACTAACCACATGAACCACATCACCATCGACGCAGGCACGCTGACCGCCGCCCAGACCGGGCGCAACGTGACCGGCCTGCTCGTGCCCTTTGGCGAAGAGTGCCGATCTGATATCGGCAGATTCAGCTTCAGCCCCGGCGTGATCCGCATCCCCGAGGATCTGACCGGCATGTCGCTCAACATCGAGCACCAGCGCGAGAAGGTGGTCGGTGCGCCGGTCGCGATCCGCGAAACCGCGCAGGGCATCGTCGCAACGTTCGCGATCGCGAAGACCCCAGCCGGAGATCAGGCGCTCGCAGATATCCGATCGGGCAAGCGCAAGCGCCTCAGCTCGGAGATCGCCAACGTACAGATCCGCAACGGGCAGGGCGTCGCCGGTGACCTGTTCGCGTCGGCGCTGTGCGAGCAGCCAGCGTTCCCGAGCGCGACCCTGCTGGCCGCAGCCGCCGACACCGAGCCCGACGCGGGCGACGAGGCGGGCGGCGAAGAGCTGCACGAGATCTCCGAGTACACCGACGAGAACGGCGTGACCTGGCGTCGCGTCGTGGACGTCGAAACCGAAACGAACGGCGACACCACCACGACCACGACCACCGTGGTCGAGGAAGTCACCGACCCCACCAATGACGACCCTAACCCCGATGAGGAAGAGGAACCCATGACCGCATCCACCACGCTCGCCGCGAAGGCCGGGCAGAAGCCAGCACCACGCGCCCGCACCCTGGAGCGCCCGAAGCACGACCTGCAAACGATCTTCGCGTCGATTGCCGCCGGTCGCACCGGCGACCAGACGGCAATGACGCTGCTTGCCGCGCTCACCGATGTGAAGACCAGTGGCCCGCTCGGTAAGGTCGGCACCGCAGGATCGCTGCCCGAGAACTGGATGGGCCAGATCTGGGACGGGCGCGAGTACGGGCGCAAGTACCTCACGCTCGGCAACCACGGCACCGATATCACCGCGACCGGCAAGCGCGGCTACAAGGCACGCCGGGGCACCAAGGCCGCACCCCTTGAGCACATCGACGGTAGCTGGAACGGTGACCTCTCCGCGATCAACTCCGGTATCGGGTACACCGAAGAGCTGAAGTCGATTCTCAAGAAGTTCGCACTGGCCGAGGCGATCGCCCGCGAGTTCGTGGATCTCCCCGGAGGCGGTGAGATCGTCGAAGCGTTCATGAAGCTGCTCGTGGAAGACTACGCCTACTGGTCGGATATGGAGGCGCTGGCCGCGTGGCTGAAGGCTGCCGGGGTGCCGATCGCGCCCCGCCCGGTGCCCACCCGCTACGCCGACAGCCCCGCACTCGGTCAGCTCATTCAGGGCGTGCTCACCGTGGAGCGCACACGCGATACGCCCACGTTCGCGATCGTCAACCAGACCGCGTACGAGCAGCTGCTCTACACGCCCAAGGATCTCGTACCCGAGTACGTGTCGTTCGAGTTCCGCACCGACCTCACCGGCTCCGCCGACGCAGGCAAGGTGCAGGTAGTCGTGGCCGACGACGACCAGTTCAAGAACGCGGCGGGCGTGCCGCTCGTGGAAGAGGGCACCCCGGCGACGCTCGTGGGCGCTGGAAGCGCGATCGACTTCGATGAGCTGGGCAGCACCCCGCTCACCGTGGACGCGCTGGAGATCGCGCGCGGCGGCATCGACCGGGCGATCCACGGCTACCTCCAGATCTTCGAGAAGCGCGCCGAATCGGTCGCGCTCATCGGCACGGCACACACCCCGTAACCATGTCGATCAACTGGCACCCCACCACCCCGGACGACCCCGACCTCGATGAAGGTCTGGCGGTCGTCCGGGAGCGGTGGCCAGACGCCCCCGTAGACGACGACTGGCTGCTAGAGATCCTGGCCGTAGCCCGGCGCGAGTGCGAAGCGTACGCGCCCGCCGAGACCGACCGGGAGCACCCCGGCGAAGCGGCCTGCCGCACCGCCCAGCTCATGCAGGCACGCAACCTGCTGAACGCTGGCGCGGTCGCCCCAACCGGTGAGTTCGGTGACGAACACGGCGGATTCTCCTACTCGGCGTGGCCGCTCGATCGCGACGTGAAACAGCGCCTGCGCCCCGTGCGCGCGGTGCCATGGGTCGGGTGACCTCATGGCCAAATCAATCCGCAAGCAGCTCGCAGACCAGCTCGAACCGCTGCTGCCAGGCGTGAAGATCGTACCCGCCTCGCGCAACCTGGACACCCTTACGCAGCCAGTGTTGCAGCTCAGCTTGCGCGAGCTGAGCCGCCTCAAAGACGCCCCGATCGGGGCGCACCGTGCCGAATTCATCGTCACGATCATCACCCCGATCACCACCCCGCAGCGAGCCGAGGATGACCTCGATTCGCTCGTCGCGGATCTCATCTACGGGATCGACCAGATCGACGGGATCGGATGGGAAACCGCCACCAAGGTTACCTACTCAGAGCGTCACCTTGCCTATGACGTGGTCGTGTTCGCGGCTGCAACCAAGAACTGAAAGGAATCAGCACATGACAGCAACCAAAGTGGCAGTAGCGCCGCTCTTCATGAAGGACTGCCTGTTTCGGGTCGGCCCCGAGGCGACCGGCTTCGACTTCGAAGCGCACCTGTCCGGCGTGGTCTTCACGCCCGCGACCAGCATGCAGTCGTGGAAGGGGCTCACCCCTGAGTCTGTGCACACTGACGGCAGCGCCCCGACCTGGACGGCGGATCTGTCCTACGTGCAGGACTGGGAAACCGCCAACAGTCTGTCGAACTACCTGTTCGCGCATCAGGGTGAGACGGTGCCGGTGAAGTTCGAACCAAAGAAGGGCGGCAAGCCGATCTACGCCAAGATCGTCATTCAGCCCGGTGCGATCGGCGGGCAGGTCGATTCGTTCGCCGCAACGACCGTGAGCCTTGGCGTGTCCGGCGCGCCGAGCTTTACCGCACCGGCAGCGTAACCCGCCATGCTTCGGATCTCGGTGCACTCGTCGCGGCAGATTCAGGCGACCATTCGCGCCACGAAGAATGTGCCCCGAGAACTCCGTAAGCAGATCCGCCAGCACACCCGGCAAATGGTGGTGCCGGAGTGGCAGAAGGCCGTGGCCGAGCACGCGACAACCCGCCTGGAAAGTCGCGTGCTCGGCTCCACCGCCCGAGCGCTCGTGTCCGATCAGAACGTCACTCTGAAGGCGGCGCACATCGGGCGCTCGCTCTCGGGCGGTCTGAAACCGTCCGAGCTGTGGTGGGCGGTCGAGTTCGGTGCGAACCGTGACCAGCGACGCGGGTACACCGGCAGGCGTGGCAACACCACTTTCCAGGTTCGCGATCGCCGCACTACCCGACAGCTCAGACCGCGCAACCGACGCGGCTATGTCGTCTACCCGGCGGCAGCAAACATCATCCCCCGTATCGCGGCGCTCTGGGTACAGACCGTAGCGCGCACGATCCATGAAGCTTTTGAGGAGGGCTACCGTGGCTAAAGGCGCATCCATCAGCGTCGGGTCAGACGTCAAAGAGGTTGAGTCTGGCCTGAAGCGTGGCGTGATCGAACCACTCGAAGACGTGGCCGAGATCCTGCAAGACGTGGCCAAAGACGGCGACAAAGCAGGGGCGAAACTCGAAGACGCCATGCGCGACGCGCAGAAAGACACCGCCCGCCTCAGCAACGAGTACGCAGAGCTTAACCGCAAGATCCGTGAGGCAGGCGGCTCCGGGCGGCGGTTCGGCGGCGACGTGGACGCAGGCGCGCGCGAGGCCTCAGAGTCGCTGAAAGAGGTCAAGCAGGAGGCCTTGCAGAACGTGTCCGAAACGTTCAGCAGCTTCGACGGTTCGGCTCAATCGTTCGCTGACATGATTCAGGGCACGTTCGGCGGCGTGATCTCCGGCCTTGGCCCGCTCGGGATCGCGGTCGGCGCGGCAGGCGCAGCGGGCATCGGCCTGCTCGTGAAAGCGTTCGAAGACGGGCAGATGGCAGAGGAAGAGTTCAGGCAAAATGTGTCCGAACTCGTCACCGTGCTCATTGACACGGGCGGCGAGGGGGCTGATGCTCTCGCCGCTGTATCTGACCGGCTGAAGGATATCGCGACCGAGACTGACAAGGGGGCGATGAACTTCGACAAGCTGCGCGCCATGTCGAAAGACATGGGCGTCGAGTTTGCGGATCTCGCGAAAGCGTATGTTGACGGCGGCGGCAACCTTCAGGACTACCTGGGAAAGCTCGACGGCCTGATCGACAAAGAGGAAGAGGCTTACGCGAAGCAGCAGAAGTATTCCGAGTCGGCGGGGCTTGGTACGACGCTGCACGGGATCGAGCTGGAGAAGACCCGAGACAAGCTCGCGAAAGTGGCTGAGACCTACGAGCAGGCAGAGAAGGACGCGGCGGCGTGGGCTGAGGCGGGCGGTGCTGCGATCGCCGCACGTGCCGAGCAGATGGAGACTCTACAGGGCGAGCTGGACGAAGCGATCGGTTCGTGGTCGGAGTACTACGACGCCGAAACTGAGGCAACCGACCCAGCCGGGTATATCGCTGCGATGCAGAAGCGTATGGACGCCACCGCGAATTTCAACATGAACGTGCAGCAGCTCGCCGCCAACACAGGTCTAAGTTTCGAGGAGACGCAGGCGATCCTTGATCAGGGCGTGGACTTTGCGCCGATGCTCGCCGCGATCATGGCGGGTGGCCCCGAGATGCAGGCGCAGTACGCGGGGCAGATCCGGGCGATGCTCGACGGCGGGCAAGCGATCCTTGACGGCACCGAGACTACCGCGACGATCACGACGAAGACCGACGCGCAGGACGCAGAGCGGCAGCTCGACGCGACCGCTACTAAGGAGCGCACCGCACAGGTGGATGCGACCGCAGACACGAAGACCGCAAGCGCGCAGCTCGACGCCGCAGCGGGAAAGAAGCGCGTCGCGACCATCACCGCGACCGCAGACACCAGCGATCTCGACGCGCAGCTCTCGCGGCACCTGAACCAGACTCGCGTGCTCACGATCACTGTCGAGCAGCGCACCAGGGAAGGGAAGCTGCTGCCATGACCAACGTCACGAACGGCACCCTCACTGTATCCCCCTTGCTTTGGATGGAGTACGCGAGCAACCGGGATACGGGCAGCGTCATCCACGAACTTATCGGCGGTGACGTGTCGGTACACGTCGCACCGGCGCGCCCCCGGCGAGTGCAAATTGAGTTGCTTTTCAACAACGAGGCGATATCGAAACTCTGCGAAGACATGCACACTCGCCCCGGCACCTTCACGATCACCGAGCCAGGTCGAAACACTCACTCAATGCGCTATGTCGTCGCGGGCACAGTCGGGCGCAAGCTCGACCCCGAAACCGCCCGTGAATGGATCGTCACTATCGAAGCCCTGGAGGTACCTTGATCACCCGCAGCACACTCACTCTGACCTCGCCCACGGGCGGCACGATGCGCGCTACCTCGTGCACCCTGTCGCTGTCTGACGACCGGGCACCGTACCTGCTCGCTCGGGTGAGCGTGCCCGCCGCTCTCGCGGGCGACTTCGCCCAGTATGACCCGCGCTCTACCGTGCCGCCCACGGTGCGCCTGGAGGTCGCGAGGCATGGTGGTACGGACGGTAACTCGTGCGCCGCACAAACTGCCGCCGCCCGCGTCGGCGGGAAAGTGAAAGCGTCGAAACTCACCCAGCTTGGCGCGAACAAAGCCCGCCACTTCACCAGCCTCTCGACCCCGTTCAACGCTACCCATATCGACGGTCAGCACCTGGCGGGCGGGTTCGTCGTGGACGACGCGAAGCACGACATGAAACGCGGCGAGTACATGCTCTCGCTCACTGGCCGCGAGATGCTGCTACAGGACTACGCCCCGACCGGTGATACGACGCTTGCGCAGACCACGCTCGGTGCGCTCGTCAGTCAGATACTGCTGCGTGCCGGGCAATCGCCCACGCTCGGAGAAACCTCGTTTCAAGAGTGCGGGCTGCCTGAGTGGAAGGCCGGACAATCGGCGTGGGCGGTGGTCGAATCGCTGCTCGATGATCGCGGGTATCGCCTGATCTTCGATCTCGATGGGCGCTGGCA
>CALCJF010000062.1 GCA_937967375.1 uncultured Leucobacter sp. | reverse complement strand
ACGGGTAGGCTCAGAGTCGGCCTGCCGATCCTGGCGAGGGGTTGCTGGTACCCGAACCCGGCCCCCACTGCGAATGCGGCGAAGCCGAGGCAATACTTCTGTTCCTCGTGCAGATGCGAGACGAAACCCTCGTCGCGGAGGATGCCGAGCAGCTGGTAAACGGTCGAGCGGGGCAGCCCGAGATCCTGCACGATGCGAGCGACCGATGTGGGGCGTTGCTGCTTGGCGAGGTAGCGCAGGATCCCGAGGGTTGCCGATGCTGCCGGAGCTGCTGCGGTGCCACGGCTTCGTTGCCTTGCGTCGATCGCGTGTTTCATGTTCCCACTCCCTCGTGCAACATCAACAGTTTCGGAATCAGCCTACAAATCTAGCCCGCTAGATACAATCGTGGGAATTGCCTTGTTTCAGGGCTGTATTGCTCACCGCCGCTGACTAGGTTTGTTCGCACCAACCACGCTCGATGAGGAGAAACAGGCATGGCAGTGAAGCCGGATTTCAAGCACATTTGGGGGCCGAACGAGGTCATTGAACTCGACCGTTCGGTGCGCGAATTTGGCAGCGATCAGATTCCGGGAGAGATCCGCGCCGATGTGCTCGTACCCGCCCGCGGCTACCTTCGTGCACGGGTGGTGGAACCGGGCGAGGTGATCCGCGTGCTCAACGTGTTCGGCAAACAGGTTATGGATGTGCTGCTGTACGACGCAGACAACATTCAGAACTGTGCGTCGATGAGCAATACGATCCTCGCGAACGGCACCTCCAAGCTCAGTGTGGGCTCGGGGATCTACGCGAAGAACGGGCAGCAGCTCGTCACCCTGGTCGATGACACGGCGGGGATCATTGCTCTCGACGGCGGCTACTGCAGCGATGCGGTCAATGAACTGCGCTGGGGCGTCGAGGGCTCCCCGAACTGCCGCGGCAACCTCGTGCTGTCGATGCAGCGATACGGGCTCACCGAGGACGATCTGCAGGAGGGTTGCTTCACAGTCTTCCTCGCCCTCGGCCATGACGAGCACGGCAACGTCGTGCTCGATCCATCGCCGTCCAAGCCAGGCGACTACGTCGAGTTCCGTGCAGAGCGGCGGCTGATCGTCTCAGCGTCGGCCTGCCCGTCAGATCGTTCGGTGACGAACAATCACAACCCGTCGCCAATGAAGGTGTTCATCTACCGTCCACAGTCCACCGAGACCGCATAACGCGCCTCGGCGAACTGAAGCCGTCATTCCACAGCTTCTCCATGAAAGGAAACCAGTATGAAGCTCCAGAAGATACGAAGAGGTATCGCAGTTATCGCAGCCCCATTGCTGCTCGTCGCCGGACTCTCGGCGTGCGCGAGCAACGCCGAGTCGGCTCCCGAGTCTGAGGCAGGGACCTCGGAGGTCACCGTGCGACTCGGCTGGCTGAAATCGACAGCTGACCTCGCCGCGTATGTCGCCGAAGACAACGCGCCCGAGGGCGTCACAATTGAGTCGTCGCTCTTCACGACCGCTGTCGATGTGCAGACGGCGCTCGTGACCGGGCAGATCGATGTTGGCATGCTCACGCCGGTGCATCTGCTTCGCGCCGCGGAGAACGGTGACGATCTTGTGCAGATTTCAGGCAACACGCGCGGCAACTCGGGAGTCATGCTTTCGTCCGAACTTGGCCTTGAGGAAGAGGACTGGGATGGTTTGAAAGAGATTCTCAAGGAGCGCAAGCTCAAGATCGCGGCGTCGCGTGGTTCGATCAACGAGGCGCTCGGCATTCTCGAGTTTGCAGAGCACGGCATCGACGTGAATGAAGACATCGAGCTGATCAACATCACGAATTTTGCTCAGCACGCCGAAGGCATCAGGCTTGGCGAGTTCGACGGGGCATTCACGATGGAGACCTTCGCCAGCATCATGGCTGCCGATGGGACGGCCACGTTCTTCAGCAAGCCATACAACAGTCCTGCGGGCGATATCAACACGATCTTCGTCGCAAACAAAACCTGGGTGAACGAGAACCCTGAGGCGGCGCAGGCGTTCGTGCAGACGATCTCGAACTCAGCAGAGAAGCTTGGCTCGGATCCCGACTACGAGATCGAGGTGGGCATGGAGCTCATGGGTCTTGATCGCGGCATCATTGAAGCTGCGCTCTCGAACAATCGCTACGAGATTGAGGTTGGGCTCGAGGAGACTCGCGCGCTTGCAGAGGTGCAGCACAAGCTCGGCATACTCAGTCGTGACCTGACAGGCGAGATTGATGAGTACGTCACCGATGAGTTTGTGAACGGGGTCACGAGCTAACCGTGAACGCAAGAATCGGTGTGTTGAGAAAAGAGGAATCGTGAGCACTCGCAAAGCATCCGGCCTTGCCAAATCGGTGGGGCTCGGGCTCGTGCTGCCCGCGGCGATCATCGTGCTCTGGTGGTGCGCCACTAACTTCAACTGGATCGTGCGGCTCCCGTACCCGCAGCAGGTTGTCGAAACCCTGTGGAACTGGATCTTCGGCTCGGGATCAGGGCCGTACGACGGAACTTGGCTCGATGCATTCCTTTCTAGTGGGGCGCGAGTGCTCGTCGGTTTCATCGTTGCAGCTGTGCTTGGGGTTGGGCTCGGAGTGCTCGCCGGTTACTTCCGTACCTTTGGCCAGATGGTCGACCCTCTGGTGCAGATTCTGAGACCGATCCCGAGCACCGCGTGGGTGCCGCTCACACTCGTGTTCTTTGGCTTCGGTTTCGAAGGCGCCGTGTTCCTGATCGCACTCGGCACCTTCTTCCCGATCTTCGTGAACACGATCGAAGGTGTGCGCGGAGTCAAGGCCTCGCTGCTCAGGGTGGGGCGTATGCTCGGCGGACGCACTGACCAACTACTGTTGTCGTTCGTGCTTCCGTCGGCGCTACCGAACATCTTCACTGGTCTGCGCTTGGGCGTCGGTCTCTCGTGGGTGCTCGTGGTCGTCGCCGAGATGGGCAACGTGCGTAACGGCCTGGGGTACACGTTGCACGATGCGTACTCGATGGGCCGCTACGACGTGATCATCGCCTCGATGATCTCGCTCGGCGTGCTCGGTTTCGTGACGGATCGAATCGTCGTACTCGTACAAAACATGACGCTGAAGTGGCACAGGGAGATGAGCATCCATGCTGACTGAAACACAAGAGACCGTCGTCTCGGTTCGCGGTGTGAACCGCACGTTCGCTACCGACGACGGTGGATCGAACACCGTTCTCGACGGCGTGAATCTCGAAGTGCGCAAAAACGAATGTGTCGTGATCATCGGCCCATCTGGCTGCGGCAAGTCGACGTTGCTGAACATCATCGCCGGCTTCGACCGCCCGACGAGCGGGTCCGTAAGTGTGGGTGGCGAGGCTGTGACGAGCCCCGGCCCGGATCGCGCGGTGGTGTTCCAGGATTATGCGTTGCTGCCCTGGCTCAACACCATCGACAACGTCGCTCTCGGACTGAAGCTTGCTGGGGTGCCGGCGAGGGAGCGTCAAGAGCAGGCGAGGCACTATCTCGAGATCGTTGGCCTCGGCGAGGCCGCAAAGCGCCCCGTGTACCGGTTGTCCGGAGGCATGCAGCAACGGGTATCGATCGCGAGGGCTCTCGCGATCAAACCCAAGTTGCTGCTTATGGACGAGCCGTTTGGTGCGCTAGACGCGATTCAACGCAGCATCATGCACCAGGAGTTGACCCGCATTCGCAAGGAGACACAGAGCACGGTGCTCTTCATCACGCACAGTCTCGATGAGGCGGTGAATCTGGGTGATCGTGTGATCGCGTTGAGCCCCGGGATCTCGGGCAACCCGCCCGAGGTGCAGGTGCCGCTTGCATACCCACGCGATCCACTCTCGCCCGAGTTTGTTGAGGTGCAGCGCGAGGTGAAGCGGCTGCTGGGCTGACTAGCTGGAAGGGCGTGGGGCGATGGGCTCAGTTGTTGAGCGCATCGCCCCACGTTGTGCGGCATGGCGCACGCGGCTAGATCCACCCCTTGTCGCGGGCAATGCGGGCAGCCTCGGCGCGATTGCCCGCGCCCGTCTTGCCGATCGCCGCCGAGAGATGGTTGCGCACCGTACCCGCCGAGAGGAACACCTCGGCGGCGATCGTCGCGGCGCTGTGACCATCGCCCGCGAGTCGCAAGACCTGCCGTTCGCGCTCGGTGAGCGGGTTCGCGCCCTCGAAGAGCGAGGCCTCGGCGAGCGCCGGGTCGACGACGCGCAGCCCCGCATGCACGCGCCGCACGGCGTCGGCGAGTTGCTCGGGCGGCGCGTCTTTCACGATGAAACCACCGGCCCCCGCCTCGAGTGCGGCCCGCAAGTAGCCGGGCCGCGCAAACGTTGTAACCACGAGCACCTTCGTGCTCGGGCTCGCTTCGCGCACGCGCTTTGTTGCGAGGATTCCATCGTCGCCGGGCATCTGAATGTCCATGAGGCAGACATCTGGGGCGAGTTCGATCGCCTGCTGCACCGCCTCGTCGGCGTCAGCCGCAGCGCCGACCGTTTGCAGGTCGGCCTCGAGATCGAGCAGCGCGCCGAGCGCGCCTCGCACGAGCGCCTGGTCGTCGACGATGAGCAGGCGAATCGGAGCCTGGGCTACCACGTCACACTCACCGCCGTTCCGCCACTTTTGCCTGCGCCGATGCGAAGCGTCGCTCCGGCGGCCGACGCACGCTCGGCCATGCCGCGCAGTCCATTGCCGGCGTGACCCTTCACACCCACGCCGTTGTCTTCAATGACGACTGTGCCGGGGTCGAATGAGATGCGAACCTGTGTCGCGCCCGCATGTCGGAGCACGTTTGTGGTGGCCTCCCGCAGGATCCACGCGGCCGGCAGCGACTGTGCGGGCGAGAGCGCCCCGGGATCGCCCTCAATGGCGACAGTCACTCCAGTTGATTCGAGTGCGGCGCGGCTCGACTGTGCCTGCTCGGCCAGCCCCTCGGCGCGCAGGCCCGTCACGGTGCCGCGCACCCCCGCGATCGCCTCGCCTGTCAGTCGCACGATCTCTCCGAGCTCGTGACGTGCGGCGGCGGGATCCTTTTCGAGCACACGCATCGCGAGCTCGGCCTTCAGCTTGACGACCGTCAGCGAGTGACCGAGCAGATCGTGCACGTCGCGCGCAATCGACTCGCGCTCTTCGCTCGTGACGAGATCGAGGCGCAGCTCGTCTGCGACGATCGAGCGGCCAATCAACCAGACATTGAGCGTGTTCACCGCGAGCATGATCACCACGATGGCGAGCAGCATGAACGGTGGATCCTGGCCGGTGGCAATCGACGCGAAGATGCTGAGCAGGGTAAGCGCGACCGCGCTGATGGCCGTGGCCCAGTGCCAGACGGCGCCGAGCACGTATGAGGCGTACGCCATGAGAAACGGGAGAAAACTGATGACGCCCCAGCCGAGCGCGGGGATCGTGAGGGCCGCGCACAACACTGCCAAGAAGAACAGGCCACGCACGGCGCGCGAGGGGCGATGCCAGCCATCGCGCATGCCGAACACGAAGCCGCCGAGGTAGCAACCGGCAAATGCGACGAGTGCGGCCCAGCCGAGCGCGACGATCCAGGGACTTGATCCGGGCGTTGCCGAGGCTTCGACGAGCCCGGCAGCCGGGTAATACAAAAAGCCGAGCCACACCACCGACATGAGCCAGCCGTAGCGCTGCCACGGGCTATTCGTGGCCGAGGCGCGGTTTACCGTTGTTGCCTTCATGCTCACCGCGCAACCCGCTCGCGCACGTACGGCCAGAAAGCGTCTGCCCAGATCTCGTAACCGCGGTCGTTCGGGTGAAACGCGTCCTCGGCGAACTCGGTGAAAATGCCAGTGAGGCCTCGGCGCCGGGTCGCGTCATACAGCGGCACAACCGCGAGGCCCTTCGC
Source organism: uncultured Leucobacter sp. (assembly GCA_937967375.1). Taxonomy (GTDB): domain Bacteria; phylum Actinomycetota; class Actinomycetes; order Actinomycetales; family Microbacteriaceae; genus Leucobacter. Next base: position 15,447 of record CALCJF010000062.1, on the reverse strand, counting down.
TTCGGCGATTGCGTGCACCATGCCGTTTGCCTCGATCACCTTGCGGTCGTTCCACGGCAAGTGAAAGCAAGGCAGCTCTGACACGATCGTCTGTTGCGGCAGCACATCAAGAATGGTGTTGAGGTTGCGGTGAAAGGCGCGGGGATCCCACTCAGCGATGTCGTTCGCCCCGATGGCGAGGGTGACGAGATCTGGGGTGCGCTTCGCGAGCACCTTCTCGGCGCGCGGCAGCTGGTCGCGCACGCACAGCCGCGTCGGTGCGCCCGAGACGCCGAGGTTCGTCACCGCGATGGGAGCACCGAGCTGCGCCTCGATACGGTCGGCGAGCTGACCGACGTAACTGTGGCCCGGCGACGAGGCCCCGATGCCCTGCGCTGTCGAGTCGCCGAGCGCGAGGTAGTGAAACTCGCCGGTCTGCTTGCGGCGCTCGCGCCACCACGCGGCGGTCACGGGCTGCATCTCGGCGAGCCTCATGAGGGGCCGGTTCGCGACTTCGTAGATGCGCTTCTGGCCGAGTACACGGGCAAGATTCGCGGTAGCCGACAGCGCAAGGGCCTTGGCGCCGAGCGCGGGGGAGTTTGCTGAGTGCACGCACCCAGCGTAATCCAGCGATGTCGCGAACATGCCAGGGATCGCACTCATCGACGTCGCCGCGACCGCAGCACACCAAACCTCGTCAGCACCGCGAAGAGTGCCGTCCAGATGAGCACGTTCAGCAGCACGACCCAGAGCTCATCGCTGCCACCCGACACGAGCACCCCCTCGGTGATCGGCCAGCGCACGAGCGCCACGTAGCCGTACATCGGAGTGAAGTGTGCAATGTCGAGCATCACACCATCGAGCGGCATGAACACGTTGCCGAAGAACCCGAAGAATGTGATCGAAATCGAGGCGAGCGCGGCCGCCGAGTCTGAATTGAACGCCAGACCGACGCCGAGGCCGAACAGCCCGAAGATGAGCCCGCCTGCGAGAATGAGCCCGGCGACCGCGGCCCAGCGCCACCCGTCATCGGCTTTTGCGCCGGTCGTCGCGCCAACCAAAAAGACGGCCGCGGTCGACAAGGCCGAGAAACTCAGCGCCGTGACGAGCTTCACGGTTGCGTAGCCGGCGATCGAGAGGGGCGTCATTGCGATCTGGCGGCCCCAACCCTGACCGACCTCGGAGGCGGCGATCGAGCACATTGAACTCATCGCAGTCGCTGCGCCGAAGGCGGCCATCGAGCACATGACATAGAACGCGACGTTGCCGTGGCCGGCGCTGCTGTCTGCGTAGGCGGCGTTCGCACCGAACAGCAGGTACATCGCGATCGGCATCGCGAGGGTGAACGCCAGCGTGTAGGGGTTGCGAAGCTGGCGTTTGACCTCGGTGAGGTAGAAGGTGCGTGAGAAGAGCATGGTTGATCCTTGGTTCGCAGTTCTCGGCTACTCGCCGGCGTCTTGGGTCAGGGCGGTGAACGCCGTTTCGAGGGTGGGCGCTACGATCTCAAGGTCGTGCGCGCCGAGTGCGAGCAGCTTCGCGGCAAGCGCATCAGATTGGGAGGTGCGCACCCGCATAACGCCCGAGGCATCGATTTGCATGTCGCCTGCTTGCACGCCGACAAGCAGGCCGGCTGCTTTCAACTCGTCGAGGATCGCCCCCACCGTCGACTTGTCGACCGGATGGGGCAGCGTCGCCGTGACGGTGCGGCCGCCGAGTGCGGCACGAAGCTCTGCCGTGGCGCCGTCGGCGACGATCTTGCCACGGTTCATCACGACGGTGCGTTGTGCAAACTGTTCGGCCTCTTCGAGGTAGTGGGTTGCGAATACGATGGTGCGACCTGCGCGGGCCTCCTCTGTCATCGCCTCCCAGAAGTTGCGGCGAGCGACCACGTCCATGCCCGTCGTCGGCTCATCGAGCACCAGCACGTCTGGGTCGGGCAAGAGTGCGAGCGCAAATTTGATGCGCTGCTGCTCGCCGCCAGAGCACTTGCTTACCTTTCGCTTAGCGATGGGTGCAAGCCCGGTTCGCTCCATGACTTCGGGCACCCGAACGCGTGCTCCGTGAAAGCTCGCGATGACATCGACCGTCTCGGCCACGGTGAGATCGCTCAGCAACCCACCGGTCTGCAGCAGCGCCGAGAGCCTGCCCGAGGCGACCGCCTGGCGGGGGCTCTGACCAAGCACTTCGACCGCACCTTCATCGGGGTCGCTCAGCCCGAGCAGCATGTCGATCGTGGTGGTCTTGCCCGCCCCGTTTGGCCCGAGCAGTGCGACGATCTCACCGCGTGTCACCGTCAGATCAACACCGGCGACTGCCTGAACGCGGCGTTCACCGCCGCCGAATCCTTTGGAGAGACCAGTGATCTCGATAGCCGGAGCGTCTTGCGTTGCCCGACCTGCCGCGGGCTCGGTTGGGGTGCTGCGTGTGTTCATGTTCACAGCCTGCCATCGGGGCGCGAGCGAGTCAGGGGGCCAGTGTCACGTCTCGCGCATGACGATTGTCATGTTCGGCTCCGTGCGATCCTCGTACTGTATTGCTTGCGGGGCGTACTGGCAGAATGAGCGAAAAGGATCGCACGGCCGAGAGGGTTCGCATGTCAGACGCACACGCACGAGTGAGAGACGCCGCGGCCGCCCGTGGTCTCGACATCGAGATTCGTGAGCGAACCGAGGCTCGGTCGCTGCAGGAAGCTGCCGACATTCTGGGCATTTCCGCTTCGAGCATTGTGAAGACGCTCGTGGTGAAACGCTCCGATGGCACCTACCTCTTCGCGCTCGTGCCTGGCGGTCGAGCGATCTCGTGGCCGAAGCTGCGCGCGGTGGTAGGCGTGAACAAGCTGCGCCTGCCAGAGGCCGAGCTGGCGTTCGAGGCGACCGGCTATGAGCGCGGCACGATCACGCCGATCGGCAGCACTCACGACTGGCCCGTCTTCGCCGACGAGACGATCGTCGGTCAGCGCGTCGCGATGGGTGCGGGCGCCCACGGCTTCAGCCTCTTTGTTGAGGCCGACGACCTGATTCGTGCGTACGGGGCGACGATCGCCGACATTACCGTGCCCGAATAGGCTTCTGTCATGCCTGATTCGCCCGAAGTGCTGCGCTACAGCGCGTTTGCCGCCACGCCCGATGGGGGCAACCCCGCGGGAGTTGTGCTCGACGCTTCCAAACTCGACGATGCCGAGATGCACCGCATCGCTGTCGAGGTTGGCTACTCGGAAACCGCTTTTGTAGTTGGCCGAGGCGGTGAAGACGGTAGCGGTAACGCGCCCCGCTATCGGGTGAGGTACTGGTCGCCAGCGGCCGAAGTGCCGTTCTGCGGCCATGCCACAGTTGCTACAGCGGTCGCCCTCGCTGAGCGTGAGGGGTCGAGTGAGATGGTGTTTGGCACCAACGTCGGCGAAGTTGTGCTTCGCGCGACCCGCGACGCAGCTGGTGCCGTCGCCGTCTCGTTCACCAGCGTGCAGCCGCAGAGGCGGCAGCTCGATACTCAAGTTGCTGAGCGTTTGCTCTCGCTGCTCGGGCTGGGCCTCGGCGACGTAGATCCGCGGTTTCCTGTAGAAGAGTCGTTTGCCGGTAACTGGCACCCGATCGTGGTGCTTGCCGACCGCGACCTCTTTCATCAGTTTCGTTTCTCTCCGGCCGATGTGGCCGCGCTCATGCGCGAGCAGGGTTGGCTCGGCACCGTCACGGTGCTGCACGCTGACGGGCCTGCCCATTTCGAGGCCCGAAACCTGTTTCCGGTCGGGCGCATCACTGAGGACCCCGCGACCGGTTCGGCTGCGGCCTCTGCCGGCGCCTACCTGCGTGAGCACGGGTTTTCTGGGCAGACGATTCGCATCTCGCAGGGCAGGCACGTGGGCCGTCCCAGTGAGCTCGTCGTAACCATTCCGAGTGCCGGAGGCATTGAGGTCTCGGGCGGGGCGACTCGTATCGCCTGAAAGGCCTGACCGGGGAGGGGATGGCTTGATCCTCGCCCCTTTCGAAGCGGTTGGGCTGGCGCCGCGGGCGCGCTTGTGATCGAATAGTGAGCACATGTGCGGCGTAGCTCATAAGGCGAAGCCGTCAGGTAACGGAAGTCGGGTCAGAAGCCCTGCTTTCTCACTGAAAGGTACGGCCATGAGCCATTCTCAATGCACCCCTGCCCACCCTGCGTCTGAAGACAGGGAGGTCGGCAGATGAGAAACTTGCAACAACCCTCGGGTATGCCGGTTCATAAGTATCGTCCGTTTCACGAGATCATCACCGTTGATTTGCCGGATCGCACGTGGCCGTCGAAACGGATTACCGAGGCACCGAGGTGGTGTGCGGTGGATTTGCGCGATGGAAACCAGGCGCTGATTGATCCGATGAGCCCGGACCGAAAGCGGATCATGTTCGATCTGTTGGTCTCGATGGGGTACAAGGAGATCGAGGTCGGGTTTCCGTCGGCGTCGCAAACGGATTTTGATTTCGTGCGCCAGTTGATCGAAGAGAATGCGATCCCTGAAGATGTCACGATTCAGGTGCTCACCCAAGCACGGGAGCATCTGATTACTCGCACGTACGAATCCCTGATCGGGGCGAAGCAGGCCATTGTGCACCTGTACAACTCGACGAGTGTGTTGCAGCGTGACGTGGTGTTTCGCGAGGACAAGGCCGGGATCAAGAAGATCGCGACCGATGGGGCGAAACTGTGTGTCGCGTCGGAGCAGATTTGTGCGGGTACCGAGATTTTCTATGAGTACTCGCCCGAGTCGTACACCGGCACTGAGCTCGAGTATGCGGTCGAGGTGTGCAACGAAGTGCTCGAGGTCTTTCAGCCGACCCCTGAACGCAAGGTCATCATTAATCTGCCAGCGACGGTCGAGATGGCGACCCCGAACGTGTACGCGGACTCGATCGAGTGGATGGGCCGGCATCTGAATCATCGGGAGAACGTGATCATTTCTCTGCACCCGCACAATGACAGGGGCACGGCGATTGCGGCCGCAGAGCTGGGGTATCTGGCGGGCGCGGATCGCATCGAGGGGTGCCTGTTCGGCAATGGTGAGCGCACCGGCAACGTGGATTTGGTCGCGTTGGGGATCAACCTGTTTACGCAGGGTGTTGATCCGCAGATCGATTTCTCGCGGCTGGACGAGGTGAAGCGTGCGGCGGAGTACTGCAACCAATTGAAGGTGCATGAGCGCAGTCCGTGGGCGGGGGATCTGGTGTACACCGCGTTTTCTGGGTCGCATCAAGATGCGATCAAGAAGGGGTTCGAGCGGATGGCGGCCGATGCGCAGATGCAGGGTGTCACGGTGGATGATCTGGTGTGGGGCGTGCCGTACTTGCCGGTTGATCCGAGAGACCTTGGTCGTTCGTATGAGGCCGTGATTCGCGTGAACTCGCAGTCGGGTAAGGGTGGTGTGGCGTATCTGCTGAAGAATGATCACTCGCTGGATCTGCCGCGTCGATTGCAGATCGAGTTCAGTGCCGTGGTGCAGTCGGTGACGGAAAGGGAGGGTGGCGAGGTGTCCAGTGACACGATCTGGCGCATCTTCCAAGACGAGTACCTCGCGAAGTCGCCGGAGTCGCTCGAGGGCTGGGGCGGATACGAACTCACCAGAACCATGGCGACGAATGAAGACGACGGAGTCACCGAGCTGACCATTGACTACCGCATCGGCGACGAGGCCGTGCAACTGCTCGCGAGAGGTAAAGGTCCAATCGACGCATTCATCAACGGCCTGAACGCGAGTGGTAGCTCGGTCATGCTGTACGACTATGTGGAGCATGCGATGAGTGAGGGCGGACATGCCGTAGCCGCAGCGTACGTCGACCTCGAGGTTGACGGTCGCCGTCTCTGGGGCGTCGGCATCGACGCCGACCGCAACCACGCCGCCTTCTCGGCCGTGCTCTCGTCACTCAACCGCGCGAGTCGCAGCGCCGTGCTGGCATAGCCGCCCAAAGTCGGACGCCGTAAGCGATCCGAGGTTTTTGCTGTGACTAGACGTCGGCGACCGGTTGCCGCAGCAGCGTTCGCATTTTCGCGGGGTCAACCTTGCGGGCATCAGTGAAGTACACCTCGTGGTGCGTACCGGCCATTCGCAGCCCGTTGGCGGGAATGAACTCGTCGTGCAGGTATGCCAGCGTCGGGGCCTCGTCGTCGTACGAGCCGCGATGCAGCGTCTGCACGCAACGGCCTTCGGCGAGCGTCTCGAACCTCACGTCACGAAGCCGTCGCGGTGAGACCTTTGCGCCAGCCACTTGTGCGACCGCTGCATCGAACATTGCTGCATCGATCCAATCAGGAGTGAGGATCATCATGGTCCAGCTCCACTGAGATTTGTCGCGAGCGCTCGTAAAGGCGGCCATGTCCTCTGCCCACCACAGGCCCTCGAGCGGGGGCACGACGTAGTCTCGGCCGAGATCCCGCTTGCTCGAGAACTTCAACTTGTAAGCAACCGGATACAGGGCCTCGAGCGCAGCCACGTACTCGGGTGAGGTATTTGGGTCACCGCTGCCATCGATCATGAGGTACTGCAGCTCGGGCACGTCGATCACCCGAAACTCTCCAGCCTTCGCATGGTAGCTGTCGAGAGTCTTCTTGAAGTCGATCTTGCTCTGGGCGTGCGGTCGGCCCTGCGTATCGGTGATGTCGGTCATTGCTTGCCAAATTTCTTGTGTGCGGCTTGCTTCGAGACCTCGAGCGCGGCTGCGATGGCGAGCCACGAGTATCCCTGGGCTCGTGCGCGCCGAACCTGCTCTGCCTCGGCGCGGGTGAGCTCGCGCTGGGCTTGCCGGAGGCGTCTGATCTCTGCGAGTGGTTCGCCATCGGGAATTCCCCCGAGGGCGGTGCGGGCGGCGGTGCTCATGTCGTCAATGTTAGTTGACGAGTCTCGAAACGTCAATAGTGGTTGACGGTCGCCGATGCTGTCGGTCAGGCTCGCGCCGCGCGCACTCTCGTCAGCAGTAAGTAGATCTCGCAGCCGAGGCAGAACCCGAACGCAGCGTTCAAGAACGCGGCGATGAACGCTGCCGCGCCAGCGATCACGAGCGCCCACGGCACTGCGGCGAGGTGTAGCACGATGCCGATGCCGACCACGAACAGGCCGACGCCCTGGGCGAAGCGAGGCGGGCGCGCGTCTTCCCACTCGGCGGGCGGGCCGAGCCTTGGTCGAACGATGCCGCGAAAGAGCGCGGCGAAGGGGTGGGTGCGGGCCGAAACTAGCGACCAGGCAAATAGCAGGGCAACGAGCAGCAGTAAGAGAAAGCCAGGGTCGGCGGCGCGCGCCACGAGAGGCAGCTGCGCGAGGCCAGTGGCGGTCGAGTTGCCGAGCGCCGCGAGATAGACGCTGGCAAGCAGCAGCACCGAGGTGATCGCAGCGGCGAAGCGCGGGGAGCGAGGATCGACCGTGCCTGCAGGCTGCGGGGTCGTGCTGGGTATTGTGGTCATGCGATGGCTCCGGTGGTGTGGGCGCTGGTGCTGCGTGCGGTGCGGGCCGCAGTGTCGCTCAAGGTCTGCCTCGCGGCAGACGCGGCGGTGTCGACAAACGCGTCGACTGCCTCGCGAATGGTTTTGTGGTCGAGCTGGCCGGTGAGCCTCGAGCTCGGTCGCCCCGCGGCGTCGATGAAGAGGATCGTCGGTGTCTGCAACACGTTGAAACGCGCTGCGAGCTCGGGGGCGTGGGTGAGGTCGACGTGCACGAACTCGACACTGGGTATGGCGTCGACCCGCTGCGAGAGCAGCCGCCGCACTCCGGGGCAGCGCGAGCAGAACTCGGTGCTGAACTGCACGACGGTACCAGCTGTGCCGAAGCGCTCCACGCCGAGCGTTGCGGGCTCAAGGCGCGCGGCTCCGGCCAGTTCGCGCACCCGCCCTTTACGTGCACGCAGCAGCAAGCCGATCACGGTCGCCGCAGCAACGAGGGCGACGACGCCGAAGAGTGGCGTGAGTGGGTGCATGCGAAGAGCTTAGAAACTTGGAGTGGGTAGTTCAACAAACGACTTCACAATTTGTAATGTGAGACATAAGTGAAGCTTCAGTGTCTGAGTATAACTCACTTTTTACCGGGCCGCTTGCGGCCCGAGATCCTCGCCCCTCACATACGACCCGAACCGATTACGGAACGATGCGCACCGCACCCTTGTCAGCCGACTGCGCGAACGCCGCGTATGCGCGCAGTGCGTCCGACACCTCACGAACGCGAGTCTTCGGCTTGTAGCCTCCGTTTGCCTCGAGCTCGGCGCGACGGCGGTCGAGCTCGGCGTCTGGCACGTCGAGCGTGAGCGCGCGGGTCGGAATGTCGATCGAGATGATGTCGCCGTCTTCGACCAGCGCGATCAGACCACCGGCCGCCGCCTCAGGCGAGACGTGTCCGATCGACAGACCCGAGGTGCCGCCCGAGAATCGGCCATCGGTGATGAGCGCGCACGCCTTGCCGAGACCGCGGCCCTTCAAGAACGAGGTCGGGTAGAGCATCTCTTGCATGCCGGGGCCGCCCTTCGGCCCCTCGTAGCGAATCACGACGACATCGCCCTCGGCGACCTGCTTATTCAGAATCTTCTCGACGGCCTCGTCCTGCGACTCACACACGACCGCGGGGCCCGAGAACGTCCAGATCGACTCGTCGACACCGGCGGTCTTCACCACGGCGCCGTCGACGGCAATGTTGCCGCGCAGCACGGCGAGGCCGCCGTCTTTCGAGTACGCGTTCGCCACGTCGCGAATGCAGCCGTTCGCCGCGTCGAGGTCGAGGTCGCGCCAGCGCTCAGACTGTGAGAATGCGGTCGAGGATCGCACGCCGCCGGGCGCGGCGTGCCACAGCTCGTGTGCCTCGTCGCTCGCCTTGCCGCCGCGCACATCCCACTCGTCGAGCCACTCGCCGAGGGTCTTCGCGTGCACCGTGTGCACGTGCTCGTCGAGGTGGCCGCCGCGGCGCAGCTCGCCGAGCAGTGCGGGAATGCCGCCGGCGCGATGCACGTCTTCCATGTAATAGGTCTTGCCGTTCGCGACGTTCGGGGCGACCTTCGCGAGGCACGGCACGCGTCGCGAGACCGCGTCGATCTCGTCGAGGCCGAAGTCGACGCCTGCTTCGTGCGCCGCAGCGAGCAGGTGCAGAATCGTGTTCGTCGAGCCACCCATCGCGATGTCGAGCGCCATCGCGTTCTCGAAGGCCGCGGGCGTCGCGATGCTGCGGGGCAGCACGGTGTCGTCGCCGTCTTCGTAGTAGCGCTTCGCGATGTCGACCACTAGCGCGCCGGCCTTCTCGTAGAGCGCGCGGCGGGCGGTGTGCGTGGCGAGTGTCGAGCCGTTGCCGGGCAGCGACAGACCAATCGCCTCGGTGAGGCAGTTCATCGAGTTCGCGGTGAACATGCCCGAGCACGAGCCGCAAGTCGGGCAGGCCGACTCTTCGATCTTCTGCATGTCTTCGTCTGAGATGTTGTCGTTGACCGCGTCTGAGATCGCGTCGACCAGGTCGAGGGTGCGCACCATACCGTTCGCGAGCACGGCGCGGCCCGACTCCATGGGGCCGCCCGAGACGAAGACGACGGGAATGTTGAGGCGCAGCGATGCGAGCAGCATGCCGGGGGTGATCTTGTCGCAGTTCGAGATGCACACGATGGCGTCGGCGCAGTGCGCATTCACCATGTATTCGACCGAGTCGGCGATCAGGTCGCGCGACGGCAGCGAGTAGAGCATGCCGCCGTGGCCCATCGCGATGCCGTCGTCGACCGCGATGGTGTTGAACTCTCGCGGAATGCCGCCAGCCTCTTTGATGGCGTCGCTGACAATGCGGCCGACCGGGGCGAGATGGGTGTGGCCCGGCACGAACTCGGTGAACGAGTTGGCGACGGCGATGATGGGCTTGCGTCCGAGGTCTGCCCCATCGACACCCGCCGCGCGAAAGAGGGCCCTTGCCCCCGCCATGTTGCGTCCGTGCGTGACCGTGTGCGAGCGATAGATGACCATCACACTAATCTACTCCGCCTGCTATGGCGCCCGGGTGCTGGCGGTTGGGGCGATGAGGTGCTTGGGTCGGGGTTGAGAGCAACTGGGCGTGGCCGGGCGGCCGGGTCGCCGGTGCGGTTGGGAATGGTCGGGATTGATTGCGGGCAGAGCCTGAGACGGGACCCAGATTGCCTAGCTAGTGAAGACGAACCCCGCAGAAAAGTTCTTGTCTCCGCGACACCTTTTGGCGAAATCGTTCACTCTTACTCGTAAGTCTGCCTATTTTCTTGCTCTTCCGAACCGCGGATATTTGCAGGGGTATCGAGGGACCGCGGTTCTGACGTGTGAGGGCGAACGAAGATGTATCCCCGAAAGGATGTGTGGCTTGGGCACCATGACCAAGACGAGGTCTCGGTTGGCGAGGTTTGCGAGACTGCTCGGTGCGGCGTTACTCGTCACTGGCGCTGTTGTTGCGCCTGCGGCGGCGGGAACCGCGGCACATGCGGAGGTGCCGGGTACGCCTGTCGCCGCCCCGTTCGACGCCCCGCTCTGCGAGAACACGATTGGCAACCCAGCGGTGGACGCGGACGGCGGCCCCGTCACGAATCTGCTGAGCGTGTTCGGCCAGCGTCTGACGGACTACAACGACGGTAAGCCCGTAATCCTTTACAACAACAGCGGTCGGAGCGGTTGGACGTCGAGCGGCTCGCAGTACTCGGCGAACCCGCTGTGCGCGACCCGGTATGTCGAAGAGGTCGGCGGCCCAGTCTCGTCGTGGATGTACTGCACTTACGACCGCGCGTCGACCTGTGGCTGGACGAACGCGAACGGCGAGCTGGAGCGCCAGGGCACCGTGCTCCCAGGGCTCCAATACCTCGACCCCGACAATCGTCTGACAGCGGACGAGCAGAAGTTGCAGTCGTACATCATCCAGAATGATATTCCCGTAATCGCGGGACCAAACGGGTCAGGTGGAACTTTGGCCTCCGATACCGTGGCGAACGATGACACTCCGCAGTCTCGCTCGCTGCGCCAGAACCTGGTGCACTGCATTGACAACCCTGGGCGCTACTCGGGTTTGGTGTTCTGCGAGAACAACATGAGCGCCGAGACGCAGGCTCGCATCCTGGAGTTGATCGGTTCGGATCCCGCGGCGATGCTCTCAGCAACAGGCCCCTCGACGACCGTCGCCCCGGGTGCCGAGGGTGAGGTCGTTGTGTCGACGACGCTGGGCGGAATCCCGCTCGACATGACCGTCACCGGCGGCACAGCGACAGTGTGCGGCGGCCCTGCGACCCTGACCGGAGGTGTGCTCGTGGTCGACGAGGATGCTGAGCTTCCCGCTGACATCACGCTGTGCGTGACGCGCGCGGACGCGGGCGACGTCTCGGTCTCGGTCTCTGGCACGCCGCCCGTGATCGAGAACATCGGCTTCTTCCAGAGCAAGCGCTACGAGGGCGACACCCTCTGCCAGATCTTCTCGGCCGTCGAGGCAGAGCGCCAGACCACGCTCGACGCTAGAACGACCGTGACCTTCGGCGACGCACCCGCAGCGGAGCCGTCGATCGGCACTTCGCTGGTGGACGCACTCGATGGCGACCGAATCATCAAGTGGTGGGGCGGTGCGGCCATCGACACCGTGACGTATGAGAACCTCACGCCCGGTACTGAGTACACGGTCACGGGCGAGTTGATGTTCAAGTACGGCGGCCAGGATCCCACGGGGATCACCGGTAGCACGACGTTTACCCCGACGAGTCCGAACGGATCCGTAGACGTCGAGTTCAATATTCCTCCCATGACCTATGCGGGTACTGCGCTGGTCGCGTTCGAGCGCCTCTACGTGGGCGCCGACGCAGTGGGCACCCCCATCGCGGTGCATGAGGACTTCAACGACGCAGATCAGACCGTCGAGCTGGGACCGTGGACCACGCCTTCGATCGGTACTTCGCTCGTGGATTCCGCGGACAATGATCGCGTTCTGCCTTGGAACGGTGGCACCGTCGTCGACACGATCGCGTACCGGGATCTCATGCCTGGCACGACATACCGTGTGACCGGCGAACTCATGGACAAGGAGACAGGGCTGAGCGCCGGCATCACTGCGGTCGTCTCATTTACTCCTACAGCCGGCGACGGAACCGTCGATGTCACCTTTGACGTGCCCGCAGGCTATGCGGGCAAGTCGCTTGTCGCCTTTGAGAAAGTAGAATGGCCAGAGGTTCCAGGCTCACCCAACACGGTTTGGTTCACTGCCGCTGTTCACGAGGACATCGACGACGCGGCGCAGACCGTGACGGTCGAGGAGGCGCCGGTTGCTGCGGATCCTGTGATTGGCACGTCGTTGGTCGACTCGGCCGATGGTGACCGCGTGTTGCCGTGGAATGGTGGCACGGTGATCGACACTGTTGCCTATCAGAACCTGATTCCTGGCGTCGAGTACTACATCATGGGCGAGCTCATGAACAAGGCCGACGGTACCGGCACAGGCGTTACCGCTGAGATGCCTTTCACCCCGACAACGGCGAACGGCTCGATCGAGGTCACGTTCACGGTACCCGAGGGGTACTCGGGCGAAACTCTCGTCGCCTTCGAGCAACTCTGGAGGTTTGATCTCTCCGTCCCTGTCATGGTTGCCTCGCATGAGGACATCGACGACGCGGCGCAGACCGTGACGGTCGAGGAGGCGCCGGTTGCTGCGGATCCTGTGATTGGCACGTCGTTGGTCGACTCGGCCGATGGTGACCGCGTGTTGCCGTGGAATGGTGGCACGGTGATCGACACTGTCGCCTACCAGAACCTCACCCCGGGTACGGAGTACACGGTGACAGGCGAACTGATGAACAAGGCTGATGGTTCGGGCACCGGGATCACCGGTAGCAAGACGTTCACGCCGACTCAGGCGAATGGTTCTGTTGAAGTGGCGTTCGTCGTGCCGACTGGTTTCGCCGGTGAGGTGCTCGTCGCCTACGAGCAGCTCTTCGAGGGCACTGACACGACGGGTGAGCCCGTCGCCACGCACGAAGACATCAACGATGCTGCGCAGACGGTGACCGTGGAGAAGGCGGCACCGCAGAGGCCGACCGATTCCAACGAGGGTCACCTGTCGAGCACTGGTGGCTCGCTTCCGTGGATTGGCGCGGGTGCGGCCGTGCTGCTCCTGACTGCCGGTACCGCATTGCTGCTCACTCGAAAGCGGCGGGTCGATCATATCGAGCAGTAACCCCTTGCCGAGTTGACCGCGGTTCCACCCCTGGTTTCGTGAGGAATGGGCTCTGAGACGTCACGCTTCAGAGCCCACTCCTCACGCTTTGTATTTGAGTCAGAGGATCAGCCCCTCTCTGGCACCCGCGGCACCCAGCACGCCACCCGCCGCTGGTACGCGACGAAATCCGCACCGAACCGCGCCTCGAGGTCGGCCTCTTCGAGGGGTCGCACGACCCAGTTCCAGAGCAGTGAGCCGGTCAGCGCGTAGAGCACGACGAGCCACGAGCCGAGCATCAGGCCGACGCCCACCGCCTGCGCGATGCCGGCGACAGCCATTGGATTGCGCACGAGACGATAGGGCCCCGCGATGACGAGCCGTGAGGCGGTCGCCGAAGGCAGGGGAGTGCCGTCGCCGCGGGTCGCCATCGAAGTCGCAGACCAGACGCCGAGTGCGCTTGCAGCCACCAGCAGAGCGAGCCCGCAGACCTGCACCCATGTCGACAGGTCGAGGCGCAGGTGCCAGCGATCCTCGCCCCAAGAAATCAGTAGGGGCAGCACCACGAGAAAGAAGCCCCAGAAGACGAGCATTTGCGCGATGGTGCGACCCAGGTGCGAGCCGGTGCTGGCAGGGCGTGCCTCGCGAAAGGCGAACGGGCCGATGAGCACGAAGCGGGCCGGCACCTCGCCGCGCACCAGCAGAATCGCCGCAAGCGTGCTGCAGGCCGCGGCCGCGATCATGAGCAGGGCGCCCCAGCCGGCGAGCTGGGTGACGGTGGCGTATGCCGTCATGAGCGCCGCGACCAGCGCTGTCCAGGGGGCCGCGATGCAGGCGGCCCAGCGCAGGCCGAAGGCGGCGAGCGCAGAGGCGAGCACGAAGAGCGGCAGGTCGAACGCCGCGACGAGCACCGGGTCAAGCTGGCCGAGGGTTGCGCGACGAACGCCCTCGACCGTGAACACAGAGACCCACCAGGCGGCGCCGGCAAGCGCCTGCGTCGCGAAGTAGGCGCGGGCGGCGGTGCGCGGATGCATGCCTGCGATGCGTCTTGCGGCGACGGGTCTCTTCTCCGTGTTGCCCACCGTGCCGCTCTCGCCCATGCTTCGATCGTACGCACCTGCCCGCATCTGACCATGTCTGGTTATTGGAATTTCCAATAACCATGGAGGGGTGGTCGCACGAGAGCACGGAGATCAACGGAAAGCAAGGATGGAATCGAGTTCTTCGTCCGTGATCTCCGTTAATCTCCGAGTTTTGCGGTGAGGTGGGCCGCATGCAGCGGGCGGCCGATTCTGTCTGTGGGCGAGGATCACCCCAACCGAGCGGCAAGAGGCCGCTGGGGGAGCGTTATGATCAGCCTGTGTCACTCGAAAATCTGCTCTTAAAGCTGGATCGCATTGCCGGGGGTCGCCAGGCTGGCGTCTCGATCTCTGACGAAGCCCGCGCGCACCCCAAGACGCGCCGCGCATTCACGTGGATCATGTGGCTGCTAGTCGTTGAGCTGCTGATCGGCGTGGCCGCGGTCGTCATCGCCCTCGTGCTCACGCTGAGGGGCGAACCGCAGCCCTTCGCGGTCTGGATGCGAGGGCTCGTCGTGCTCGGCATGACCGCCACCCTGTTCTACTTCGCATGGCGAGCCGCGCGCGGCTGGGTGTGGGCCTATTCGCGGCTGCGGCTTTTCGCGCAGATCTTTCCGGTGATCACGCTCGTGATCGCCGCGATACCGGGCCTCTACCCGGCATGGATGATCACCGAGCAGATCGTTTTCAGCCTCATCATGATCGGTATCGGCGACTTTCTGACGAGCGATCACATGCGTGACGCCTATCGCCGCCCGAAAGCGGGCGAAGACTTGTGATGCTCACCATGCTTGCGGCGCTCGCCGCGCTCGTGCTGGCCCTGGTCGTCGGTCTGGGGTTTGTGCCTGGCTCGCGGGGTCACACCGCGAGGGTGTGGTGCGCCGCCGTCGCGGTCATTGCGGGGGTCGTGCTTGCGGGCGCGGCGGTGGCAACTGCGATGCAGCCACAGGCCGGCTCGTCGGTGGCGGCAACCGAAACAGATGCAGGGGCGGCGTCAGGCACGGGGCAGAGCAGCGAGCAGCTTGCCGAGAGCGATTCAGCGGATCGCCCTGCACTGCCAGATGGCTTCTCGTATGTGCGCGACTTCGCGCCCGGCATCGAGGTCGAGCTGCGCTATGCCACGACCGACAACTTCACCGGGCAGATCGTCGACGGCTACGAGTCGACAGGCGCGGCGATTCTGCGCACCGAGGCTGCCGAAGCGCTCGCCGCAGTGCAGCGAGATTTCGAGCCCCGAGGTTACGGCCTGCGCATCTACGACGCGTTTAGGCCCAC
>CALCJF010000061.1 GCA_937967375.1 uncultured Leucobacter sp. | reverse complement strand
AGGGCACTAGTTCTATCCGTAATTCACTCAGAACTCGGGGCCTCGCTGCCGTACGACGGCAGCTGGCGGCATGAGGGTCTACTCGTGCCATGGCTACACGATTCGGTGGTCGCGGTCGAGAGCTGACGTCGTACAAGGCTAAATATTTCCTTCAAAGTCCCCTTTAGGTCGCGTCTAAAGGTGTTTCGGAGGGAAATATTTTTGGGTTCGAAGAGGATCGTGGCCCGCTCAGCGCGCGGTCGCCACTCACTCAGGCGCGTGCGCCGAGAGAAACTCATACATTTCGGTATCGTCAACGCCTGGAAACGTGCCGGTCGGGAGCGGCGCCAGCACGTGCGCGTGCATTCGCGCACTCGGCCACGCCTTGCCCTGCCAGCGCGCGAGCAGATCTTCTCCAGGAGTCTGGCAGCAGGTCGGGTCAGGACACGTGGAGTGGGTGCGAGCCGTCGTGTCTCGACCTCGAAACCATTTCGCGTCGTCGAATGGCACGCCACACGCGATCGAGAACGCGCCCTGCGCGATGTCGCCAATCTGCACAGTCGACCAGTAGGTGCCGTCTGGCGTATCGGTGTATTGGTAGAACTCGCTCGTGCGGTTGGTGCGGTCGAAGGCGGTGCGACCCGCCCACTTGCGGCACACCACCTGGCCCTCGATGGCCCCGGTCGCGTCTGAGGGGAGGGGGAGTCCGTCGTTCTCGTATCCGCGCACGATCACGCCCGCTGCGTCGAGGCGGTAGTGATGCACGTTCAGACCGAGGTGCTCCGATGCGAGGTTGGTGAAGCGGTGCGCCGCGGCCTCGTGGGTTACCCCGAACGCGTCGCGCAGATCCTCGATCGCGAGATTGCGTTCCTTCTTCGCCGCGCGCAGAAACTCGACCGTGCGGGCCTCTGGCAGCAGGCACGCCGCAGCGAAGTAGTTGATCTGCAGGCGCTGCTCGAGAAACTCGGCGTAGCTCGCCGGCTTTTCGTGCCCCAGCACTCGGTGCGCCATCGCTTGCAACGCGAGCGAACGCAGCCCGTGCCCGCCCGGGATCGAGGCGGGTGGCAGGTAGATGCGCCCGTTCTCGACGTCGGTGATGCTTCGCGTGTTCGAGGGCAGATCGTCGACGAAGATCAGCGTGAAGCCCAGCTTCTCGGCGAGCACGGCAACATCACGGTGCGTCACGGCGCTCGTTGTGGTGTGGCCGACGCTGCGCATGAGATCTTCTGCGATGCGCTCGATTTCGGGCAGATAATTACCTAGCTCGCGCATCTTGAGCCGGATCGCGGTGTTGGCACGGCGCGCCTCCTCTGGCGTCGCCGCGGCAGCCAGCGACCTGCGGGCGAGTTCGCGGTGCAGCCCTATGAGCGACTCGAGCGCCTCGTCGCTCAGCGTTTTCGGCGTGCGCACGTGCGGCAACTTCAACTGCAGATAAGCGGGGGAGTGCTGCGCCCGCTCGAGCTCGAGCTCCATGGCGCTGCGCGCATCGGGCGCTTCTTGGCGCAGCAGTTCTGCCGGATCGATGTTGAGCTCGCGCGCAATGGCCTGCAACAGGGACAGCCTCGGCTCGCGCCTGCCGTTCTCGATGAGCGAGAGCTGGCTGCCGACTACGCCGACGCGTTCGCCGAGGGCATCGAGGGTGAGACCGGCCTGGGTGCGAAAGTGTTTGATGCGCTTGCCGAGCAGCATCTTGTGCACAGAATCTTCCGAGGCTGCCTGCCATGACGTGGGGCTCATATATTGACTATATGGCAAGAATCCAGATTCTTTACAAGGCAAATTTGCATAATGGCCACCTGATGTTCACCGAGAATGGTGGTAATCCCACTTTTTACTAAGGAGAAGCGAACGCATGGGCAGTGCATCGACTCTGGATACTTCAGCTCCGATCTCGGAACTCGTGACCGAAGGCGCGACCACCTCGAACCCAGAGGTGCTGCAGTGGGTCACCGAGGTGGCCGAACTCACGCAGCCCGCAGCGGTCGTGTGGTGCGATGGTTCGCAAGACGAGTGGAACCGCATCACCTCTGAGATGGTTGAGGCAGGCACCCTGATCCCGCTGAACAAGGATCTGCGGCCCGGCAGCTTTCTCGCGCGTTCGCACCCGGCAGACGTTGCCAGGGTCGAGGATCGTACCTTCATCTGCAGCGAGAACGAGGCAGACGCAGGCCCCACGAATAACTGGCGCGCCCCGGCCGAGATGAAGGCAGAGCTCATGCCGCTCTTCGAGGGCAGCATGCGCGGGCGCACCATGTACGTCGTGCCATTCTCGATGGGCCCAGTCGGCGGCGCCATCACTCAGCTCGGTATCGAGATCACCG
>CALCJF010000060.1 GCA_937967375.1 uncultured Leucobacter sp. | reverse complement strand
AGGCGGCCGTCGTCGAGCACCTGCAGCAGCACGTTGAACACGTCGGGATGGGCCTTCTCGACCTCGTCGAGCAACACGACCGAGTAGGGGCGTCGGCGCACTGCCTCGGTCAGCTGACCGCCCTGCTCGTAGCCGACGTAGCCCGGAGGGGCACCCACCAAGCGCGATACCGAGTGCTTCTCGCCGTACTCGCTCATGTCGATGCGCACCATCGCGTGCTCATCGTCGAAGAGAAACTCGGCGAGCGCCTTCGCGAGCTCCGTCTTGCCCACGCCGGTCGGGCCGAGGAAGAGGAACGACCCGGTCGGCCGGTTCGGGTCTGCGATGCCCGCGCGCGAGCGCCGCACCGCATCGCTGACCGCACGCACGGCGTCGGTCTGGCCGATGAGGCGCTTGCCCAGTTCGCCCTCGAGCGCGAGCAGCTTCTCGGTCTCGCCCTGCATGAGGCGCCCAACCGGAATGCCGGTCCATGCCGCGACCACACCAGCGATGTCTTGGTCGGTGACCCGGTCGTTCACCATACGAGCTTCGCCATCGGCACCGGCGGCCAGGCCGTCTTGCTCGGCGCGCTCGGCCTCGGCGAGTTGCTTCTCGATCTCGGGTAGCTGCCCGTAGCGAATCTTCGAGACCTTTGCGAGGTCGCCCTCTCGCTCGGCAATCGCTTCTTCGACCCGCAGCTGGTCGCGCTTCTCACGCAGTTCGCCGACGCGGTTCAGCGCCGAGCGCTCCTTCTGCCAGCGTGACTCGAGTCCGTCGAGTTCGCGCTGACGCTCCTCGAGATCCTCACGCAGCTTCGAGAGCCTCTGCTTCGAAGCCTCGTCCTTTTCTTTCTTGAGGGCGAGTTCTTCAATCTTCAGCCGGTCGACAGCACGACGCAGCTCATCGATCTCGATGGGAGCCGAATCGATCTCCATGCGCAGCCGCGACGCGGCCTCGTCGATCAGGTCGATGGCCTTGTCGGGCAGCTGACGCGCAGTGATGTAGCGGTCAGAAAGTGACGCGGCGGCGATAAGCGCCGAGTCGGCGATCGTCACCTTGTGGTGCGCCTCGTAGCGCTCTTTGAGCCCGCGCAGAATGGCCACCGTATCTTCAACGCTCGGCTCGCCGACGTAGACCTGCTGAAAGCGGCGTTCGAGAGCGGCGTCTTTCTCGATGTATTCGCGATACTCGTCGAGCGTGGTCGCACCGATCAAGCGCAGCTCGCCACGCGCGAGCATCGGCTTGAGCATCTGCGACGCGGCGACAGACGACTCGCCGCCGCCCGCGCCCATCAGAGTGTGCAGCTCGTCGATGAAGGTGATGAACTTGCCGTCACTGTCTTTGATCTCCTGCAGCACGGCCTTCATGCGCTCCTCGAACTCGCCGCGATACTTCGCGCCGGCGATAAGGGCAGAGATGTCGAGCGAGATCAACTCTTTGTCTTTCAGTGACTCCGCGACGTCGCCCGCGACGATGCGCTGGGCGAGGCCCTCGACCACGGCGGTCTTGCCGACGCCGGGCTCGCCGATCAGCACCGGGTTGTTCTTGGTGCGCCTGGTGAGCACCTGGCTCACGCGCCGAATCTCGCTATCGCGCCCGATCACGGGGTCGAGTTTGCCCGCGCGCGCGACCTCGGTGAGGTTCACGCCGAACTGTTCGAGCGCGCTCTGTTCGCCGCTCTCTGCGGCCGGTTGCCAATTTGCCTGCATGGTTCCTCTCTTCTGGTGCAGAACGGTGTCGTTCGCGGCCGCGATCCTCGCATTCGCAAACTTGAGTGTTGTTGACTCAAGTTTATCGTCAGTGTCGAATTTTGGCTACTCATTTTCTCTGCTCCGGCTGACAGTCGGCGATCCTTGCCGCCCAGTGCACACCTGCGCCCGAATCACCCGTGACATCTTGCTTCAGGGCATGATGGAACGAGTCACGAGCCGCAAGGAAGCACCGATGAGCCGCAAGATCGAGTCGCAGCGAGAAACCTCGACCAGTCTCGAAGACTGGCGCAGAAACATTGCTCGTTCCTTCGTGCCCATGGAGGTGCAACCCGACTCGCACCACACCGGGCCCTTTCATGCATCAGTCGATCGCATGCGGATCGGCTTCATCAGCCTTTCGCGAGTCATAAGCGACGCGCACATTGCCCTTCGCACCGAGCAAAACATTCTGAAACACCCAGCCGATGCCTACAAGGTGAGCTGCCAAGTCATCGGTGAGGGGTGGCTCGAACAGAACGGTCGACGCTCACTGCTCACCCCGGGGTCGTTGGCGATCTATGACACGAGCCAGCCATACAGACTTGAGTTTCCCGGGCACAGCGATTCAATCATCGCGCTGATCCCGCGCGCAGAGCTTCCGATCGATCCCACGCTGGTGTCGAACGTCACCGCCAAATCACTCACTGAGCGCCCCGTGCTTGCGACGACCCTCGCCTCGCTTTTCACCGGGGCGCTCTCGGGTGAGATGCAGACAGGACCCACGGGTGACTATCACCTGGCCCGCGCCATGGCTGAACTGATTGCAAGCATCGTCCTGGCTGAAACGGCACGACACGCGCCATCGGAATCGGCACGCGAGGCCCAACTCGCCTCGCTCAAGCTGTACGCCCACGCCCACCTCTCAAACCCCGATCTGACGATCGAAGACGCTGCGGCGGCGAACTATGTTTCGACGAGAACGACGCAACGGCTGTTCAGCTCAGAGGGCACTACCTTCGCCGGCTGGCTGCGAACCGAACGCCTCGCGAGGGCGCATCATCGCCTGGTCACCGGCGACGACCCCATCACCGACATCGCCCACGAGTGCGGCTTCGCTTCGGCTACCTATTTCAGTCGTGCATTCCGGGAACAATACGGCGTCTCAGCACGCGAAATGCGGCGCCTCGGCGGGTGATGCGGTCGCTACCCGGCGGTGCGCAGCACTTCGAAGCGAGCAGGATCGAGGTGCGAGATGTCGAACCCAGACTCGCGACCGAGAGCGAGTGCGGCTGCGATCTCTCCGAGCACCGGAGAGATCTTGAAGCCGTGCCCCGTCCAACCGACCGCGAGCAGCACACGCGGATCGCGAGGGTGCGCCCCGAGAATTCCGTGCCCGTCGCTTGACCACCCGTCGATGTGCATCTCGTACCGCCCGGTCGCGGTGTCAAGCCAGGGCAGATAGCGGCGAACAGATTCGACCATTGGCGCGATGTCTTCAGAGGTCACTTCTCGCCCGCTCATCGCGTCGGCGACCTCGCCCCAAGGCGCATCGATTCCGACTTTCACGCTGGCGCCACCCTCGGCCGGACCACCGTAGAGAAAGCCGCCGCCGGGCGGAGTCCAGACGAACGAAGGCATGCCCTCAATGAGGTCGGATCTCCCTGGCTTCGGCTCGAACCAGCCGAGCAGCAACCTTCGCGAGCGCAGTGGCAACTCGGGCACCAGTTCGCGTGCGAAGGCACCCGCCGCGCACACGACACGGTCGAAGCTCTCTCGAGATCCATCGAAGAACTCGAGCACCACCGCGTCGTCAACCGCATGCAGCGCCACTACCCTGGCGTGCTCCTGCAGGCGCGCGCCAGCCTCGACCGCGAATTCGAGCGCGGCCGCAACCGCCTGCTGAGGATCGGCGAGCCCGCCCCGCTCGTCTATGACCCCGAGTTCTCGCGCATCGAGCGCGAACTGCGGGTAGTTCGAAGCGAGCGTTGCGGCGTCGAGAGCGCGCGCTCGTGGTTGTGCTTCAGCGGCTTCAGCGGCGAGGCCGAGTGACTCGGACTCGGGCTGATCGATAATGAGCCCGCCGCGCTGATCGAGAATCGGCCGGTCGCTCAGACCTTGGATTCGCTCCCACGCCGATATCGACTCGGCAAGTATCTTCCTATCGCCCGGCGCGGTCTCAAGATAGGGCAAGCCCCGCAGCAACCGGCTCTCCCCGTCGTGCGCGCCCCACTTGTTCGGCGCTTCGAAGCGCTCGTAGACGAAGGTCTCGACCCCTGCACGCGCAAGCTGCCAGGCCGTCTGACTTCCGACCGCTCCCGCACCGATGACCGCGACCCTCATCGCGCATCGACCTCCTGCGACCGGCCGGCGTCGCTGAGCGAGAGCCCCTTGGTTTCTGGCGCCCACGCCGCGGAGACACCGGCACCGATCAGCGCGACGAGCGCAAGCGCGAGCATGGTCCACATCGTACCGAGTTGCTCGAGTGCGACTGGCAACAGGAAGGTGCTCACCGCAGCCCCGACCCGACTGACCGCGGCCGCAAAGCCCACTCCGGTTGCGCGCAGTTCGGTTGGGAAGATCTCGCTTGGATACACGTACTCGAGATTTGTCGCCGAAGCACCGACCAGCACGAAGACCGCGAAAGCGATGAGTCCGATGGCCACCGGCAGCGACCCCGAAAAAGCCATGACGATCAGTGCGGCTGCGACGATCACGAACGACCAGATGGTGTACCCGCGGCGGCTGAACACCACGATGGCAACCATGCCTGCGATGGCCCCGAGCAGCAGCACGCCGTTCACGAACATTTCGGCCCCGAGCTCTGAAGCAATGCCGAGCGCGTCGAACACCTGGGGCAAGAAGATTGTCAGCGCGAACAGCGGAACCACCTGGCATGCCCAGAAAATGCCCGCGAACAGGGTGCGCTTCAAGTAGTCAGGCGCGAACAGTCGCGCGAGACCAACGCTCGTCGTGCTCTCGTCGCTCTCGAGGCCGCCCAGACCGTACTCCGCCCCGAAGTGCTTGTGCACGACGGCGAGCGCCTCGTCCTCGCGCCCGTGGGCAAGCAGCCAGCGAGGAGACTCCGGGGTTCCGATACGCAACAGAAACACGACAATTGCAGGGATCGCCGCTGTCGCGAAGATGGCCTGCCACGAGGCCCCGGCGTCGCGCATGGCATAGGCCACGAGAAAGCCACCGACGAAGCCCACGATCCACATTGCGTTGAGCGAGGCAAGCAGCACTCCGCGCCGGCGCTGCGGTGCGATCTCCGAGAGCAGCGCTGCCCCGATCGCATATTCGGCTCCGATCGCGATGCCCATAAGAAAGCGCAGGATCAGCAGCCCGGACTGCTCCACGATCAGCAGGTGCGCCAGCGCGCCCACCGCGAGGATCGCGAAATCGATCGCGAGCAGATTCTTGCGGCCGAAGCGGTCTGCCAGGCGGCCCGCAACCGGAGCGCCGAACAGGATTCCGAGTAGCGTGGATGCAGCGAGCAGCCCGAGCCAGAGAGAGTTCAGCCCGAGCTCGGGGGTGGCGATGCTCAGCCCGATGCCGATGTGCCCGAGGATGTACCCGTCGGTGAACATGCCGCCGACCGTGAAGATCGCCACCCGCCAAACGAGCGCGGTCATGGGGGCGTCTTCGATACGACGGCCCGAGGTAGAGGTGGGTGCGGTTGTGGGTATGTGAGTCACGACTTTGTGCCTTTCATTCAGTGTATGCGCGTTGCCGACTTCATGACGGCAGAGAAGGTTAGCTTTCGCCTGCGGGAAGCGCTGAGACGCTGATCTTCACGACGGGCTCGAGGGTGTGCCAGGTTCCAGTGAACCCAACGGGAACGATCACGACGTCGCCGGCGCGGGCCTCAAGCCGCGAGTCGCGCTCCCACTCGATTCGCACGTGACCTTCGATGAGATAGAAGAGTTCGGTCGAGCTCGGCCTGGCATACGGCAGCTCCCCACCTGCGTGCCGCCACATCGACACCTTCTCCAGAACGAGCTCACCATCGGCGGCGGCAATCGCGAGCGGCAACGACTCGCCAGCCGCGAGCTCTCCCACCATCAGTGGCGTCCAGCCGACAACATGTTGCGCGGCAGAGGGAAGATGCAGAATCTTCGGTGGTGCAGTCATAAGCGCCCTCTCAAAATTAGATACTCGCCGACCCGGCTGCTGCGAGTTGCTGCTCGTCGGTCTCGAAAGAATTCGGATTTGTGCTCACCAGTTTGCTTGCCTAGTCGTGCCCAGACTTGTCTTCTAGCGCCACAGACTTGGCCTGTCCCGACTCCTCACACGGCCCGCAAGGGAGCAGATGCCAGATGAGAGACAAGCGAAAATCTCTGCCGCGCCGCGCCGAATGGCGCTAGGCTTCGGTCATCCCGCACGCAGCGACGCGCGCGGGCAGCGGCGAAAAGGATCCCTGTGACACACGGCACCTCCCCTAAATCGAGCTTGCACCCGCTCCCGAGAAAGGTGCCACCGGGAATTCGTTGGTCTGCCGCCACCGCGGCGTTTCAGATCGAGGGCGCGCGCACCGAAGACGGGCGCGGTCGAAGCATCTGGGACGACTACGTCGACAGCCCCGGGCTCGTGAAAGATGGCTCCACAACCGAACCCGGGCCCGATAGCTACCATCGCTCCGCGGAAGACGTACGGCTAGCAGCAGGGCTCGGGCTCGACCGCTACCGCTTCGGCATCTCGTGGGTGCGTGTGCTGCCCGAGGGGTCCGGAGCGGTGAATCAGCGCGGAATCGACTACTACTCTCGCCTCGTCGACGCACTGCTCGAGGCTGGCGTGACGCCCTTCCCGACCCTGTACCACTGGGATCTGCCCGTCTCGGTCGAAGCCTCCGGCGGGTGGCTGAACAGAGACACCGCGCTGCGCTTTCGCGACTACGCCGAAGTCGTTTCAAGGCACCTCGGCGACCGAGTCACCAACTGGTACACGGTGAACGAGCCCGCCATGACCACCCTGCAGGGCTACGGTGTCGGCACGCTCGCCCCCGGGCGAACCGAGCTCTTCGGCGCCCTGCCCGCGGCCCATCATCAGTTGCTCGCCCACGGGCTCGCCGCCTCCGCGCTTCGGCAGGCTGGCGCGTCTCGGGTCGGCCTCACGAACAACCACACGCACGTGCGCCCACTCACCGAATCACCGGAAGATGCGATGGCCGCTATGGCCTACGACGCTCTGCACAATCGCATCTTCGCCGATCCGCTGCTCATCGGCGAGTATCCCGACGTCGAGGCACTCGGCCTCCCGCCGATGCCCGTGCAATCGGGCGACCTCGACCTCATTCGGGGCAGCATCGATTTCTACGGGGTGAACTTCTATAATCCGACCACCATCGCAGCCGCCGAGCCCGGTGGCCCGCTCCCGTTCGACATCGTGCCCACACCTGGCGCACCAGTGACTGGCTTCGGCGAGGAGTGGCCGATCGTGCCAGAGAGCCTGACCGCGCTGCTCATCGACCTGACCCAGAGATACGGCGAGGCACTGCCGCCGATCATCATCGGCGAGAACGGGGCATCCTTTCCTGAGCCCGACACAGTGCCGCCCGGCGAGACCATCGACGACGCAGAGCGAATCGCGTACCTCTCGGGCCATATTTCGGCGGTAGCCGACGCGGTGGCCGCAGGCGTCGATGTCGAGGAGTACACGGTCTGGTCACTGATCGACAACTTCGAGTGGGCCGACGGCTATACGCAGCGCTTCGGTCTCGCGCACGTCGACATGCGAAGCGGCGCTCGAACCCCGAAGGCATCGTACGAGTGGTATCGCTCCCTGATTGAAAGCAGCCGCAAATGAGCACCCAGCCTCCACGAAGCACCATCACCAAAAAGGTCGGCGCCAGCTGGTTCACTCTCTTCACGGTCGCCTGGCTCGTCATCTGGACCGTGCAGCTGACCCCACTGCAGCTGCTGCTGCCCCTGCAGCTCGATACCTCAGACAGCGAAGCCGGTTGGGTGTCTGGGGTCGTCTCGTCGGGGCTGGTGCTCGGAGTGGGCGGTCTCGCGGGCGTCATCGCCGGCCCGATCGCGGGTTCGCTCTCTGATAATCGAAAAGGATCGCGGCCGCGCCGCAGGCCCTTCGCCCTCGTTGGCGTCTGGGTCACTGCGATCTGCCTGCTGTTGACGGGAGCAAGCGAGGGACCCCTCGCGATTGGCGCCTCGTGGGTCGGTGTCTCGGTCGGCATCGCGATTGCCTCCGCGGCGTTCACCGCGATGATCGCCGATCAATTGCCGGTGGCGCAGCGGGGCGCGGCTTCGTCTGCCGCGTCGTCGGCGCAGGCTGTCGGCATCGTCGTCGGCGTGGGCACCGTCGTGCTGCTCGGCCTCGGCGTGTTCGACGGATACCTGGTGCTGGCCATCGCCATGGCGGTTGTCGGCACCGCGGTTGCCCTGCTGCTGCCAGACCCTTCGGGCGCCCTCACCGAGGCGCCCGCGTCGCGGGAGCCCGGGGAGTCACGGTTCGCATTTCTGCGCGACCGCGACTTCCGATGGATGCTCATCGGGCGTCTCGTCGTGAATATCGGCAACGCGCTCGGCACCGCGCTGTTTCTGTTCTTCCTCCTCTACGGGATCGGCCAGCCGCACGCCGAAGCCGAAGACAACCTGCTGCTCATCATCATCGTCTACACGGTGTTCGTGGTGGCTGCATCGATCGTCGCCGGGCTCGTCTCAGATCGCATCGGCCGCAGGCGCGGGCTCACGGTGATCGCGGCGCTCGTGCAGGCGGCGTCGGGCGTCGTCATCGTCATCTCGCCGACATTCAGCATGACTATGGTTGCGGCGGCTCTGATGGGCGTGGGCTACGGCGCGTTCATGACGACTGGGCTCGCGTTCGCGACAGATCTGTTGCCGAGCGAGCGGGATCACGCGCGCGACCTCGGCGTGGTGAACGTGATTGCCGCACTCGGCCAATTGCTCGGGCCGGTGATCGGGGCCGGACTCGTCGCGTTGGTCGGGGGTTTCTGGCTCGTGTTCGCCGCCGCCGCCGTGCTCTCGGTGAGCGGCGCGGGATTGACCGCCCTGGCGCGCGAGCGCTCGCAAGGCTAGCCACACGGGAGGGCCGCGATCCTCCCTCCAGTCGCGCTTGACTTTCGGACGGTTCGTCCCGTAACCTCTCAACATGCAGCGGAGCAGCGAAACCGGCGGGCGCCCCATGGACGAGGCCCTCACAAAACGGATCCTCGCTGTTACCCGCGATCAGCTGCTCAGCGACGGCTACTCGGGCCTCAAGATCGATCGTGTGATCCGCGCCGCGGGCTGCGGAAAATCCGCGCTCTACCGGCGCTATCCGACCAAGGCAGATCTCGTGGTGTCTGCGATGCTCGAGGTCGTCGACCTCGGCGAGTCCCCCGATACCGGCTCTGCTGTTGAAGACCTGCTCATTCACGCGATGCACAACCATCATCTGCAGGCGCGCAACGACAACCGGATGATCGCGCTCGTGCTCTTCGACCCCGAAGTGTTTCCGCTGGCATGGGATCGCTGGCTTTCGCTTCGACACCGGTCTGCCCAGAGCATTCTTCAGCGCGCGATCGCGCGCGGCGAGCTGCCCGACGACGCCGCAATCGACGTGATCATCGACACGGTCGCAGGCCTCACGCTGTATCGCTCGAGCGCGAAAGCGCAACCCGTCACCGAGCAGCACTATCGCGGCGTCATCGAAGCGCTGCTTGCTCACCCACCCCGCACCACCCGCGCCTAGCGCACCACACCACACTGGCCCAAAGGCCTCGACATATCTCACACAGGAGTGACCTATGCCACACACCACCTCGCCCGATACCGGGCGCCCAAGGCTTGAGGCCGGCGTGCGCAGCGTCGTCGGCTTTCTCGTATTCTGCGAGCTCGCAAGCGGTTTCGCGCAGGGCTTCTACGCGCCGCTGCTGAAAGACATTGCGACGCACCTCTCGGTGACCGACGCCGACATCACCTGGTTTCTCACCCTGCAATCACTTGCCGCAGCCGTGTGCGTGCCTCTGCTTTCGAGACTCGGTGACATCTTCGGGCATCGAAGGATACTGCGCATCGCGATCGTCTCGGTGCTGATCGGCACCCTTATCACGGCGCTAGTGCCGAGCTACCCTGTCGTGCTCTTCGGTCGTCTGCTCGTCGGGCCGCTCGCGGTATGGCTGCCGCTTGAGATCGCGCTCGTGCACGGGCGCATCACGGGCGTGCAAGCCCGCAAGTCGGTCGGCCTGCTCGTCTCGTTTCTTACGGGCGGCGCGATTCTCGGCACGCTCTCGGCCGGCCTGATCTCGGCGATCTCGCCGAACATCACGGTCACCCTGCTCGCACCGGTGGTGCTCGTGCTCGTCTCGGCGTACGCGGTCTTCTTCAAAGTTCCAGAGTCGCCAAGCCGCACGGCAAGCCGCATCGACTACGTTGGGTTCGCGGGAATCGCGGTGTTCATGGTCGCCGGCCTCATCGGCCTGCGCGTCGCCGGGACCAGCGGCTTCTTCACTCCATCCGCATTGATTCCGCTCGCAGCGGCGCTCATTGTGTTCGGGCTCTGGGTGCTCTGGGAGCTCAAGGCCCAGTCACCCGCCGTCGATGTGCGCCTCGTCGCCTCCCGCAAGATCGGACCAATCTATCTCGCCGCGCTCTGTTTCGGCATGGTGATGTTCGGCGGCCAGGCCCCGCTCACCACGTTTCTCGGATCATCGCCCGAAGTCGAGGGCTACGGCTTCGGAGCGACCGCCGGCTTGATCTCTCTCGTCATCGGCCTCATCACGATTCTTGCAACCGTCGGCGCCGGCACCTTCAGCATGCTCGCGACGAGGGTCGGCATTCGCACGGTGCTCGTGAGCGGCGCGGTGCTCGCCGCCCTCGGCAACTTCATGCTGCTGCCACTGCACACGAGCCTGGGCGGTTTCATCGCGGCCGCAGTGGTGCAGGGCCTCGGCTACGGCCTGCTGCTCGGCGCGCTGCCCGCACGGCTCGCAGAACTCGCTCCGTCCGATTCCACGGGCATCGCAACCGGTATCTACAACTCGCTGCGCACCCTCGGCGGCTCACTGGCCGGAGCGATCTTTGCGGTGATGCTCGGCGCGGCCATGGTGCCGGGGCTGACGCACGCGTCCGTCAACGGCTACCTCGCTATCTGGACGTTCTCGGGAGTCGCCTTCATCGTCTGCGTCGTCGCGCTGCTCTTCCTTCCGAAGGAACAGCGCGAGCGGCAAGTTGCCGCATAGGCACTCGGCAGCCGCGATCCTCGCACCAGCACTCTTACACCCCCGTATCTGAGGAGACACACATGACCCCCAAATTTGCCACCGAGGCGAAAGCCCTGCTGCCCGAGCTCGTCGAGTTGCGTCGCGAACTGCACGCGCACCCAGAGCTCGGCCTGCAGCTGCCGCAGACACAGCAGCGAGTGCTCGATGCCCTCGAAGGCCTCGAACTCGAGATCACGCTCGGCAAAGAGCTCTCGTCTATCGTCGCCGTACTGCGCGGCGGCAAGCCAGGCCCCACGGTGCTGCTACGAGGCGACATGGACGCGCTGCCCGTCGTCGAGCAGAGCGGCCTGCCCTTCGCCTCGCAGAACGGAAACATGCACGCCTGCGGTCACGATCTGCACACCGCAGGGCTCGTCGGCGCCGCGCGGCTTCTTGCTGCGCACCGCGACGAGCTCGCGGGCAACGTGATCTTTATGTTCCAGCCGGGCGAGGAAGGCTACGGCGGGGCCAAGATCATGCTCGACGAGGGCCTACTCGAAGCCACCGGGGAGAAACCTATCGGCGCTTACGCGATCCACGTCGCGCCGGGCCCTCGCGGCGCCTTCATGACTCGACCGGGGGCGATGGCAGCCGGATCGAACCAGCTCAACATCACCGTGCACGGCCGCGGCGGGCACGGCTCGCAGCCGCATCAGACGCTCGACCCAATGCCGGTCGCGGCCGAGATCGTGCTCGCACTTCAGAGTTTCGTGACCCGCCGCTTCGACGCCTTCGACCCGATCATTCTCTCGGTCACGCAGATCACCGGCAGCGAAGCCGTCAACGTGATCCCAGAATCCGTGACACTGCGCGCGACCGTGCGCACGCTCTCTGAGGGCTCGCTGCAGCGAGTCGTCGAAGAGGCGCCCAAGCTCGCGGCGAAGATCGCCGAAGCGCACGGACTCACCGCCGAAGGAGAGGTCGAGGTCGCCTACCCGGTCACGATCAACGACGGTGAAGCCACCGCAGAGGTGCTCGGCTGGCTCGGAGACGAGTTCGGCGCACATCGCGTCATGGAGATGCCTACTCCGATGATGGGATCGGAGGATTTCGCGTTTGTGCTGAACGAAGTCCCAGGCACATTCATTGCGCTGCTCACCAGCCCCGAGGGCGTCGACCCGACCACCGCCGAGTTCAATCACTCGCCTCGAGTGCTGTTCGACGACGGAGTGCTCGGCGATCAGGCCGCGGCGCTCGCGACGGTCGCTTGGCACCGGCTCATGGGTTCTGGCCCGGCGCAGTAACAAGTGGGATCGCGACCCGCGCCGGGGAGAGCCGAAGCGCGGGCCGCGATCCTCTTCGAAAACTGCAGATACTCTGGTGTGATGCCTGAGACCACTCGCACCAGCAGTTGGGTGCCCATGTTCGTCGCGGTGTGCTTGGTCGCGATAAACATGCGAATGAGCGTCGCGGGTATCGGGCCGATGCTCGACAGCATCGCGAAGAGCGAGGGCGTGCACGCGGGCATGCTCGGTATGCTCGCATCACTTCCGCTGCTCGCCTGGGCTCTGGTCTCACCGCTCGCGCAGGGGCTCGCGAGCCGCATCGGTCTCGACGCCGCAGTCAGCTGGGCGCTCATCGCACTGCTCGGTGCCACCGTGTGGCGGTCGCTGCCCGGCTCCCCGATCAACCTGTGGCTCGGCACCGCGCTCGTCGGCGCCGCACTCGCGATCACCAACGTACTGCTTCCCGCCTCGATCAAGCGCGACTTCGGGCCCCGCGTGCCATTGGTCATGGGCGTTTACTCCGCACTCCTCGGGATCTCAGCGGCGATTGGCGCCGCAATCGTTGCCCCAGTCGCCGAGCTGCAGACAAGTTCGGGCGATCCCCTGGGATGGCGATGGGGCATGCTCGCAACTGGAGTGACGGTGCCCGCAGCGCTTCTCGCATGGTGGCTCGCAACGCGACGCGCGAGGCGATCGGTAGTCGCCCGCGGCGCCTCCACGCCAGTGCCGCTGTCTGAACCCCGCCAGGCGAGCCTCTCTCGGCGCGTGTGGAGCGACCCCGTAGCGTGGTGGATCGCCCTCTACATGGGCAGCGTCTCTTGGGTGTTCTATATCCACGCAATGTGGCTGTCGCCGATCGACCTCTCGCGAGGCACCGACACGGTGGTCGCCGGGGGCCACGTCACGTTCTTTCACGTGTTCGGCATGATCGGCTCGCTCGTCGCCCCACTGGTCACGCGCGGGGCAATGCAGCGACTCGTGCCGATTCTCATTCCGCTCGTTGGCGTCGTCGGCGGTATCGGAGTCGTGTTCTATCCCGAGCCCCTGCTGCTGGTCTGGCTCGTGCTGCTCGGCCTCTGCTCGGGCGCCTCGCTCAGCATCGCGCTGACGTTTATCGCGTTGCGCTCCCCGAGCACACAGGCTGCGGGCGCGGTCTCGGGCATGTCGCAGTCCTTCGGCTACCTCATGGCAGGCCTCGGGCCGATTCTCTTCGGGTGGTTGCATGCGGTAAGCGGTGCATGGTCGCTGCCGTTGCTAGTGCCGCTCTTCGGTGCAGCCGTGCAGTTCATCGCCGGTGTCGCCCTTCTGCGCGGCCGAATGGCGCTCGACGACGGTCGGTAATTGCCAGTGACTGTCGGCGGCTCTATGAGTAAGCCCGACATCGTCGATGATTCTCTGCGTGAACCACCCACGTTCGACGATTAGTCATAATCTTTGTCAATGTCGATGCACATGATGCTGCATTCTCCTATACTCGCTCTTGCTGACATTTTGCGGCGCAAAGATTCGTAGGACAAAGGAGTCGCCCAATGGCCTCTGCCCAAGAGCAGGTCGAGCAGTTTTTCGCCAAGCTCGATGGCGGTATCGAGTCGATGCTCATCGACTACGAGCAAGGGACCACCCTCGCTGAGTACTCGCTCTACGGCGCCCCCGAAACCGAGGAGGATCTGGCCGCGAGCAAACTCTTCGGTCGCGAAGTCAGCCGCGCAATCAGCAGCTACCTGCGAGCCGCTAAGCAGGCGGGAGCGACCGGAAGCTTCGAAGAGATGATCTTGACCGTCGACGATGTGCACACCTTTGTCTGTCCGACCGCCGCCGACGCTTCGGTGCTGCTCTCGGGAACGCTCTCGGCTGAGTCGAGCAGCCTCGGCATGCTGCGACTGCAGACTCGCGAGGCTGCGAAGACCATCACCGTCTGAGCCGCATCGCCGCACTCACTTTCACGCACGTCTTCTCTGAGAATGGACCCAGTCGATGTCGAACTACTCTGAAAAAATTCACACCCTCAGCAAAGAGATCGACGGCACGATCTCGGTCTTGCTCGTTGACGCCGAGAGCGGCATGCTGATTTCGTCTATCGGCAGCAAGGTGAACCCCGAGGTGATTGGCGCGGGCATGAGCGCGTTCGCCTCCGCATTCAACGCGGTGCTCGCCGAGATGGGCAACGGCGCAATCAACGAGACGGTGTTTACGGTGGGCGGCCAGTTTCACGCAATGCACCGCGTGACCGCGCACCCGTCGATCTATCTCATGGCGATCGTCGACAGCCGAAAGACCAACCTCGCCACGGTGAGAGCTGGCGTGCAGCGCGCCGCAGCCTCGATCACACTGTAGCCGCTCCCGGCATCCCGGGAGCCCGGGTCGCAACAGCACGCACGCCGGGCAGGGATTAAGAAACCCCCGCGATCACAATGTTTCCATTGGATCGCGGGGGTTTTCTCTGGCGGAGCCAGGGGGATTTGAACCCCCGGTCGAGTTTAACCCCGACCCTTCATTAGCAGTGAAGTCCGTTCGGCCGCTCCGGCATGGCTCCGTAGAACATCCTAGGGCACGGCACCCAGACAGCGGAAATCGAGGTGATAGAGACAGACCCGATTGAGCCGTTGCCCTAGTACTGGGTGCGGCCCGCCGAACAGGTCTGGGTCGCTGCGCTCTGTCCCGTAACGTTCGGGGGCAGCACCGTCACCGGAGGCGCCTCCGTACCCTCCACGGGCGCAGTCTCGCCCTCAGCGGGAGCCTCGCCCTCGGCAGGGGCCGCAGGGTCTGTCGGCGCACCCGCAACCGCAGCCTCACCCACGCCTGCGATCTGGAACGGCTCACCGCTCAACACCACGCTGATCAGTTGGTCGCCCGAATAGCGGTCGGGAGAGAGCCGACCCGGGTTGTAGGGGTGTGTGCCAGAGGGGTACTGCACGAAGTTCACGCGATTCAGGTCAATATTGACGGCAGTTCCGGCAAGCTTCTGCAGAAACTCGATCGAGGCCATGCTGCTCGACATCGTGAGGTTCTCGAAGCCGGCCTTCGCGAGGCTGTAGACCTTCATCGGGTTGCTCAGGGTGTCTGCGCTGCGCATCTGACGCATGAGCGCCGACATAAACACCTGCTGGTTGCTGATGCGGCTCACGTCGCTGCCGTCGCCCACGCCGTAGCGCGTGCGCACGAAATTGAGTGCGTCAACACCGGAGACGGTGACCTCGCCAGCAGGCAGGTAGAGGCCCGTCATGTCATCTTCGATAGGTTGCGCGAGGCAAACAGTGACCCCACCGATTGCGTTGGTGATGTCGATCACACCATCGAAGTCGACCATTGCCGCGTAAGGGATCTCCATGCCAGTGAGCTCGGTGATGGTTGCCGCAACGCACGAGAGGCCGCCGTAGCTCAGCGCGGTGTTGATCTGCTGCTCACTCATCGCGCTCGACACATCGCCCGTCTCAGGGTCGGTGCAGCTGGGAATCGGCACCATCAGATCACGCGGAAAGCTGATGACTGTCGCGCTCTTGTGGTCGGCGGGAATATGCAGCAGCAGGTTGACGTCGTTGAGTTCGCCCTCCTCGCCGTCATTCATGATCGAACCCTCAACACGCTTATCGGAGCCGACGAGCAGAATGGTCAGCTCGCCCTCGAGTGACTGCGAACCGGCGCCGATGGCCTGGGCCTTGGGAACCGCGGCGAGCTCGACGATGTTCGCGTCTTTCGTCACGCCCCAGATGGCGTACGCCGCAACCGAGACGCCACTGACGGCGACCACGAGCACCGCCGTGAGCAGCACTTTGGCCGCGTTCGCCCAAGAGACCGAGCGGCGCAGGCGACCATGGCGCGCGCCAAGTTTCGACGCGGGGATTCCACGCTGCTGTCGTGCCATAAATGAAGCTCCAGGTCGAAAATTCTGCGCGCCAAAAAAGCGCATCCATGAATTTTACCGGCCTGCTCTGAAATCTCGCTGATATCAGGGGGCTCACAGCCCAGGCGAAGCAAGGATGCCCGGCCAGAAGAGCTTCTGACCGGGCATCCGTGGCGGAGGGTAGGGGATTTGAACCCCTGAGGCTTTCACCTGCTAGTTTTCAAGACTAGTTCCTTCGGCCGCTCGGACAACCCTCCGCGTACGAGCTTAACCTAATTGAGCCGGCGCTTCAGACCGCGAGGCCGAGCAGCGCCGGGAAGCGCTCGCGCAGTGCCGTCGCGAGCCCGTTCTCGAAGACGGTGGCGGTGACGCGCCCAGCGCTCTCGAGCACGAGCGCATCGGCCTGCCCCATAGCGACCGAGTCGCCGCGACGGCCCGCCCACTGCAGCATCTGAATATCGTTCTCGCCGTCGCCGGCCGCAAATACCCTCGCGGGATCGATATCGAGATCGAGCCGCAGGCGCTCGAGCGCGCTCGCCTTCGTGACTCCCTCGGGCGCGATATCGAACCAGGTGGTGAGACCGACCGCATACGAGACGCGATTCAACCCGAGCACCTTCGAAACCTCGAGA
This sequence comes from uncultured Leucobacter sp., assembly GCA_937967375.1. Lineage (GTDB taxonomy): Bacteria > Actinomycetota > Actinomycetes > Actinomycetales > Microbacteriaceae > Leucobacter. The sequence goes on along the minus strand of CALCJF010000060.1, from coordinate 77,591 downwards.
AAGTCTTGCAGCGCGTGGTCGGGTGAAACCACGAGCACCCTGCTCGCGCGGGCCTCAAGCAACTCGTCGAATGTCACCTGCCGCTGCCTGCGGGGCAGCGTGCCCGAGGGCATTCTCTCGGTGTAGAGAAACTCGCCTTCGTCGGTCTCGACGCCGTACACCGCCGTGACCAGGTGGGTGCGAATGCGCTGCAACAAACCCCTGGGGTTAAATGACTCGACCCGTTCGCGACGATACGCCCGCGCGGCCAGCGGGTCGCGCTTCAGCGTCACCGCCCCGTTGGCCGCGACCACCCAGTCGGGCTGAATGCGCAGCTGCTCGACTACGTCGAGTGTCGCTTCGACAGCGCGGCCGGTCGCCACGACCACCTCGTGCCCGGCGCGATGCAGGGTGCGGATCGCCTCGGCCACCTCGGGCTCGGGCGTCGCAGGAATGTATCGACCGTGCTCGTCGCGCTCACCGAACGGCATGATCGTGCCGTCGATGTCGAGCGCAATCAGGTGACGCTCGCTCTTCGGCACCGTTGACTGCATTACGCGGTCACCGGCGTCAGCACTTCAAGCCCACCAAGGTATGGTCTGAGGGCCTCGGGCACGCGCACGCTGCCGTCTGCTTGCTGATGCGTTTCGAGGATCGCGACGATCCATCTCGTGGTTGCCAGCGTGCCGTTGAGCGTCGCGACTGGGCTCGTCTTGCCGTTCTCGCCGCGATACCGGGTCGACAGCCGGCGCGACTGGTAGGTCGTGCAGTTCGACGTCGACGTGAGCTCGCGGAACGTTCCCTGCGTCGGCACCCAGGCCTCGATGTCGAACTTACGCGCGGCACTCGAGCCGAGGTCTCCGGCCGCAACGTCAATCACGCGGTAGCTGAGGCCGAGGGCCTGCAGCATGTCTTCTTGCCAGGCGACGAGGCGGTCGTGCTCGGCCTCGGCCTCTTCTGGCGTCGTGTAGACGAACATCTCAAGCTTGTTGAACTGGTGCACGCGCAGAATGCCGCGGGTGTCTTTGCCGTGCGAGCCGGCCTCGCTGCGGTAGCAGGTGCTCCAGCCCGCATAGCGCAGCGGCCCGCGCGCAAGATCGACAATCTCGTCGGCGTGGTACCCGGCGAGCGCCACCTCGCTGGTGCCAGTCAGAAACAGATCTTGGGCCGGCAGGTGGTAGACCTCGTCAGCGTGCTCACCGAGAAAGCCGGTGCCCTGCATTATCTCGGGCTTCACGAGCGTCGGCGGGATCAGCGGCACGAACCCGGCGGCGAGCGCCCGGTCGAGCGCGAGGCTCATGAGCGCGAGCTCGAGTCGCGCACCGACACCCTTCAAGAAGTAGAAGCGGGCGCCAGACACCTTCGCACCGCGCTGCATGTCGATGGCGTCGAGCATCTCGCCGAGCTCAAGGTGATCGCGCGGTTCGAAGTCGAACGCCGGCACCTCGCCGACCTCGCGCAGCGTCACGAAGTTCTCTTCGCCGCCCGAGGGCACCCCTTCGACCACGATGTTCTCGATACGGCTCGCGGCGGCGTCGAATGCGACCTCGGCCTCGCGCGAGCGCGCCTCGGCCGCCTTTACCTCGGCGGCGAGCTGCTGTGCGCGAGCGATGAGCGCCGGCTTCTCTTCTTTCGAAGCGGCCTTCACCTGCTTGCCGAACTGGTTCTGTTCGGCGCGCAGCGTCTCGAACTCGCTGAGTGCGGCACGCTTCGCCTCGTCGGCGGCGATCGCGAGATCTACCGTCGATTCGTCGTTGCCGCGTGCTCGTTGCGAGCGCTTGATGGTCTCAGGGTCGTTGCGCAGGAGCTGAGGATCAATCACCCCTCCATCCTATTCGACCCCGGCTCGCGATCCCTGGCAAAGCTTTGGCCTGAGCGTTGTCGGGTGCGAGCGGGTAACGTTGAGTTATGGTCACCTCTCAGCCCCGTGCCGCTGTCGTGTACCACCCCCTGAAGACTGATGTTGCGGCGCTGAGATCTGCCGTGCTGCGGCACGAGGCGAAGGCCGGGTGGGCGCCGAGCTTCTGGCACGAAACAACCGAAGACGACGCGGGCCAGGCGGTCACGAAGCTTGCGCTTGAGGCTGGCGCGAGTGTGGTGCTCGCGTCGGGTGGCGACGGCACGGTTCGCGCGGTCGCTGAGGCGCTGCGAGGATCAGGTACTCCCCTAGCGGTGATTCCGCAGGGCACGGGCAACCTGCTTGCGCGCAATCTTGGTGCCCCACTCAGCGATCTCAATGAATCCGTGCGCGCGGCGTTTTTTGGCGAGAACCGACCCGTTGATCTCGGGGTGGTGTCGATTACGCGAGCAGACGAGAGCGAAGACGAGCACGTCTTTCTCGTGCTCGCCGGCATGGGCCTCGACGCGCGCGCGATCACTGCGACCCGCTCTTCGCTCAAGAAGCGGCTGGGGTGGCTCGCCTATGTCGACGCGGGCATGCGCACCATGATCAAAGATGCACCGCTGCAGATCCACTACTCGGTCGATGGTGCGCCGCTGAAGTCGCTGACAGTGTTTACCGTGATGATCGGAAACTGCGGCCTGTTGCCCGGCGGCGTGTTGCTGATTCCCGACGCCGAGCTCGATGATGGCAAACTCGACGTCGTCGCCCTGCGCCCGCTCGGCCCGTTCTCGTGGCTGCGCATCTGGCACAAGCTCGGCTTCGAAAACGGGGTGTTGCGCAAGACGAAGACCGGCCGCAAGATGATCGACCTGGTGAACGACACCCGCTCAGTCAGCTATATGCGGGCCGGGCGTTATGCGCTCTCCGTGTCGCACCCCGAGCCGATCCAACTCGACGGGGACGACTTCGGCCTTGCCCTCGCAGCGAGCGGCACCGTCGACCCCGGCGCTCTCACAGTACGCGTGCTTGCCTCGTGGGCGCCGGCCGTCTAAGTCGAGCGCGATCGTCGCCGTATGCAGCTTCGCGCTGAGCGGCGCCGGCGCCGGCGCGGTGTCGTGCGATGGGGCGTGCTCGCTCATGGCTTGCTGAACTGAGTCGCTGCGACGCTCGTTGCGCTGCCGCCCGCGCCGGTCGCTGGGCCTGTCGCGGCACCGGCGTCGACACCCGATCCCCCGGAGGGCGCGCATTCCGGGCTAATCGGCAGCGTGTGTTCCAACGGCCACTTCGCGTCTTTCATCTTCGCGTCAGCTGGATCGCGATCCAAGTTCGCGCGGCCCTCTTGCAGCGGATACACGTTCCACATGCCCGAGTAGCCCGCAAGGCCGTTCCGCCCATAGGTGATGTTCTGCTGGCGCTCCTCGTCAAAGCCCCACATTGGTTCGCCGCCCACGGTCGGGTCTCCCTGCAGCGTGGTGATCGGCTGCCCATCTTGATCGAAGAGCTGCACACCGTTGAGGGGAGCGCCGGTGCAATCGAAGGCAAAAATGTTCGTGATCGAGTCTTCGTTCGAGAAGAGGCCCTCACGAACGAAGGGCTCTGAATCAACGTATACGGGGCTCGAGATCGCGTTCACAGTAACGCCCACCACCGGAATGACGAGGACAACCGCAACAACGCTCGCGATTCGCCTGAGCACCACGAGCCAGCCCTGCAGAGCCCAACGGCCACGCCCCCACTGCACGCTCACGACCACGAGCGCTCCCGTGAGCAACAGTGCCAGGGGTGAGATCGGCACACCGTTCACCACGGGATGCCCCGCCAGCATGAGCAGCGCCCATGCGACAATCATGCCGCGCAGCACCCACCAGACAGGCCGCAGCGATACGAGAAACTCTACGATCGCTCGACGGGCGGGCGTCGCCGCCCAGAACGTACGCGTTCGCTTGGCAATGCTGATCCCTGTCTCTCGAAGCGATTCGCGAATCGTTCGCTTTGGCTTGGCCGCGGTACTGACGGTTTCGCTGCGCTCGGGCAACCCTGCCGCTTGACGCAGCTCAGCCGCGTATGCGGCAGTGTCACCGAGCTCGCCCCCGTCTTCGAGGCGCTCGGCAAGATCGGCCTGCAGCCCGTCGAGCAGTTCGTCGAGCTCGGCCGCCGGCAGGTCGGCGAGGTGCTCGCGCACCGCCGCGGCGAACTCGGTTGCCCGTTCTTCGTGGGTGAGGGCGGTGGTGGTCATGAGCGGAATCCTTTCGCCTCGGCATTCGCAAGCTTCGTTTCAGGGGCGAGGATCAGCTCACCCAACACCGTGCTGAATCGTTGCCAGGTCTCGCGCTGCTGGTCGAGCAGTTGCTCGCCGACGGGGGTGATGCTGTAGTACTTGCGGTGCGGGCCATCTTCGCTCGGCACCACGTAGGTGCTGAGCGCACCGGCCGCGTAGAGACGACGCAGGGTGCCGTAGACCGAGGCATCACCAACCTCTTCGAGCCCGGCGTCACGCAGCCTGCGCACGACGTCGTAGCCGTAGCCGTCATCGCGCTGAACCACGGCGAGCACCGCGGCGTCGAGCACCCCTTTGAGCAGTTGCGTTGCTTCCATGCACACTAGTGTGCAATGCGCAGTACCACGCTGTCAAGAACTACTGCCCGACTCGCTCGTGACGAGTTGGGTTACTCCTCGCGTGCTTCCGAGACCGCTGCCGACCGTGGTTTGCGCAAAACCGCTATGCGCGTTCGCCTGAGCAAACCGCGGTGAGCCAGTCGCGGGCGTCACGGAATGCCTCGTTGTCGTGCTCATCCTGCGTCGTCGCGGCGACCCGATCGGCTCGCTGATACGAGCCGAGAAACACCACGCTCGGGCTGAAACGCTTCACCCCGAGCAGGGCATCGGCGACGCGCTCGTCACGCACATGCCCCTCAGCGTCAATCACGAATCGGTACCTGCCCATGCGGTCACCGATCGGGCGCGATGCAAGCAGCGTCAAGTTGACGCCTCGAGTGGCGAACTGCTCAAGCAGTTGTAGCAGCGAACCGGGCTTATCATCTGGCAGTTCTACGATGAGACTGGTCTTGTCGGCGCCCGTTGGCTCTCCGACAGTCGCGGTGCGCCCAACCAGCACGAAGCGCGTCACCGCGTCGGGGTTTTCGGCAATCGCGTCGGCGAGAACCTCGACGTCGTAGTACTCCTCGATGCCGGGCGGCGCGATCGCCGCATCGACGCCCTTGCCCTCCTCAAAGAGGTCGGCCGCTGCCTGAACGTTCGAGGTCGCAGGCAGATGACGGTGTCTCGGCAGTTGGTCGTCGAGCCACCTGCGGCACTGCCCGTACGCGACCGGGTGGCCAGCCACCACACCAATATTCTCGAGCTTCGTGCCGGGCTTCGCCACGAGCACAAAACGCACAGGTACGAGATATTCACCGATGATCTGCAGACCGGGAATTGTCGCCAGCGCGTCTTGCGCCACCGTGACACCGCCGTCTACCGAGTTCTCGATAGCGATCATCGCGGCATCGCTCGCGCCCGTAATGACGTCGTTCAGCGCCTCACCGATGTTTGCCACCGGCGCCCACTCCTGCCCCTGCGCCTCGGGCACTTGCCGCAGCGCAGCCTCGGTAAACGTGCCAGCCGGCCCCAAGAAGCTGTAGCGGCGGGGCGTGGGCGAGGTCTCAGGCATGCGTCAAGCGTACTCGCTCGAGCCTCAGCGGCATTGCACGAACAGGGCGGTCGCGAGGATCAGCCCAGCGCTTTGGCCACCAGCGCCTGTGCGGCTGCCTGCACCTCGACCAGGTGATCCTCGCCACGAAATGATTCTGCGTAAATCTTCATGACATCTTCGGTGCCGCTTGGCCGCGCCGCGAACCAAGCGTGCTCGGTCTGCACCTTGAGACCGCCGATCGTCGCTCCATTGCCGGGGGCCGCGACGAGTACGTCGGTAATCGGGTCGCCTGCGAGCGTCGTGTCAGTTACCTCTTCGGGCGAGAGCGCACTCAGGGCAGCCTTTTGAACCGGGGTAGCCGCGGCGTCGATGCGAGCGTAGGCGGGGGCACCGAACCGCTCGGTGAGTTCGCGGTAGCGTTCGCTCGGCGATTGGCCTGTGACCGCCTGAATCTCGGCCGCGAGCAGTGCGAGCAGAATCCCGTCTTTGTCGGTGCTCCAGGCGCTGCCGTCGAAGCGCTGAAACGAGGCACCAGCGCTCTCTTCACCCCCGAACACCACGCTGCCGTCGCCGAGTCCAGGCACGAACCACTTGAAACCGACCGGCACCTCAAGCAGCGTGCGCCCGTGCGATGCGACGACGCGGTCGATGATCGCCGACGAAACGAGCGTTTTACCGATGCCCGCCTCCTGCGGCCAGTCGGGCCGGTGCGTCAGCAGGTAATCGATCGCTACAGCAAGAAAGTGATTCGGGTTCATGAGCCCGGCGTCGCGCGTCACAATGCCGTGGCGATCCGAGTCTGCGTCGTTGCCGGTGACAATATCGAACTCATCTCGGTAGGCAGCCACGGTCTGCATCACGCTCGCCGACGACGGATCCATGCGAATCCTGCCATCCCAGTCGAGGTGCATGAACGCCCACTGCGGGTCAACACCCGGGCCGAGCACCGTGAGGTTCAGTTCGTAGCGGTCGCGGATCGCCGCCCAGTAAGCCTCGCTCGCCCCGCCAAGGGGGTGCGCGCCGATGCGCACGCCTGCATCGCGGATCGCGGCGATATCGATCACGCTCTCGAGCTCATCGACATAGTTCGCGACGTAGTCGTAGTGGCCGACGGGCTCGGTCGGGCCGTCTGCGGCCGCATGCGCGTCACGCCAGCCACCGGTTTCGAGGAGTTCGTTGGATCGGGCCGCGATCCATGAGGTCGCATCAGTGTCGGCTGGTCCACCGTGCGGAGGGTTGTACTTGAAACCGCCGTCACGGGGTGGGTTGTGGCTCGGGGTCACCACGATGCCGTCAGCGCGATGCGGGTCGTCTGCGGCGCGATCGTGGTTGTGCGCAAGAATGGCGCGACTCAGGGCAGGGGTGGGCACGAAAGTCTCATCACCGCTGCCAGCCGGCAACAGCACGTGCACGCCGGCTGCCGAGAGCACGCTCGCCGCAACTTCGAGCGCGGGCGCCGAAAGCGCGTGTGTGTCACCGCCGAGAAACAGCGGGCCAACGATGCCCTGCGCGCCCCTGTACTCGGCGATCGCGAGGCTGATCGCCGCGATGTGGGCTTCATTGAACGAGCCGCCCAGCGCGGTGCCGCGGTGCCCCGAAGTGCCGAAGACCACTCGCTGCCCGGAAACCGCCGGGTCTGGGACCACCTCGGTGAATGCGCGCAGCAGCGCGTCTACGTCGATCAGATCGCTCGGCTCGGCCTGGAGGCCCGCTCGTTCATGCATGAAACAAGTCTGCCAGCAAGGCGGTCCGATCCGGCTCAGCCGATGTACACGATTTGCCCCGAAGTACATGGTTTCAACATGTACTGCGGCTCGAACCATATACACCGGGGTTGCTACACTCAACGCACGCGATGACGCGAGGAGGAGGTCACCATGGCCGCAGACATACCGCCACCGCCAGCTCAAGCCACCTTGATGCAAGAAACGCAGCGTAAACGCATGCCTGCCTGGGCGTGGGCGATCATTGCGGCGGTGACGATCCTCATCGCAGTACTCGCTTTCGTGACGGCGGTCTATTGGCTTCCGAATTCGTCGCAGCCAAACCCCGCGCCAACAACCACCAGTGCAGCGGACCAACCCGACCCCGCACCTGAACCCACAGTCACCGAGCTACCCGTGGCCGCGCCGATCGTGCTGCCCGACTGCGAGACGCTCTGGCCCGAGCGCTACGCGCGGGCGGTCGAACTCGCAAACAAATGGCCAGAGAGCGGCATTCGCTACGACAACTTTGGCGACAATCGGTTCACCGAGCACTTCGGCCCTGCCGCGCAGACTGCTCTGAGCCAGACAACTCAGCTGCACGGATGCGGCTATCCGTCAACTTTCGAGACTTACACTCACCTCTATCTCGCTGAGCTCAGTGGCTCGCCGAAAGACGCCTTTTTGGCCGCGCTTCGCGCCGACGGCGACTTCACTGAGAGCGTGGCCGGCGAGGCGACAGTCTTCATCTGGGAACAGCCCCTCGAGGGCGGCCACTGGAACGCCGCATACACCATGCACGCCTTCATCGGTGACGTCTGGATCGCAGGGTACGGCGGTGATCCCGCCGCAGACTATGTGCCACAGATCGCATCCGCGATCCTCGCAGCAAACCCAACACTTCAATAGGCGATACCGCAACCCGCAGCGCCAAGTCGCAACCCAATGTTCACCGCGCCAGCGTAGGCTGAGCGCATGAGCGAATCTCGAGCAGAACTCACGAACCCCAGGTCGCACATCGAATGCTGGCTCACCGACATGGATGGTGTGCTGGTGCGCGAGAATCGCGCGATCCCGGGGGCCGCAGATCTCATCGCGCACTGGACTGAAACCGAACAGCCCTACCTCGTGCTCACCAACAATTCGATCTTCACGGCGCGCGACCTCAGCGCCAGGCTCGCGGCATCAGGGTTGCATGTTCCCGAGGAGCGGATATGGACCAGCGCTCTCGCCACCGCCGCATTCTTGAAGCAGCAGAAACCCGGCGGCACAGCCTTCGTGATCGGCGAGGCAGGCGTGCTCACCGCACTGCACGATGCGGGCTTCGTGATGACCGAGACGAACCCCGACTTCGTGGTTGTCGGAGAGACCCGCAACTACTCGTTCGAGGCGATCACGAAGGCAATTCGCTTGATCAACGGGGGCTCCCGCTTCATCTCAACGAACCCTGACGCGACCGGGCCGAGCCCCGAAGGCCCGCTGCCAGCGACGGGCGCGATCAACGCTCTCATCACGAAGGCAACGGGCAAAGAGCCCTATATCGTCGGCAAGCCGAACCCGATGATGTTTCGCTCGGCACTCAACAAGATCGGCGCGCACTCACACAACACCGTGATGATCGGCGACCGCATGGATACCGACGTGGTGGCCGGCATGGAGGCGGGCCTGCACACCATTCTCGTGATGACCGGTATCAGCGACCCGGCAGAGATCGAGAGGTTCCCGTTCAGACCAGACGAGATTCTCGACTCGGTCGCCGACCTGCTGCCCCGCGAAGGCTGAGGCTGCGCTCAGCGCGCCGAGAAGTCGTCTGCCGACACCAGCTCTGCGAACCCGTCCCCGAGCGCCGCGACAAACGCCGCGTGCACCTGTGCGCCGGGCACGAGCGTCGCACCAAACTCCAGGTCTGGTGCGGCGCACGCATCGTGCACCAGCTGCACGTTGAGGCCGCGGTCTGCAGCGGCGCGCACGGTCGAATCGATGCACATGCTCGTCATCATGCCCGCTACAACGAGATGATCGACGCCCTGTGCGTCAAGGGTATCGGCAAGCCCGGTGCCGAGAAACGAGTTCGGCTCGGATTTCTGCAATACGACCTCGCCATCGATAGGCGCGACCGAATGATGAATCTCGACGCCGTAAGTGCCCGGCCGCATGAACGACGCTTCGGGCGCGTCCCACACGTGTCGCATATGGATCACGGTCTCACCAGAAGCGCGAAACGCCGCGAGGAGCTTCGCGGTAGCATCGGCTGCGGCCTCAGGTGCGACGAGCGGGTATGCGCCACCAGGAAAGTAGTCGTTCTGAATGTCGACAATCAGTAGCGCACGGCTCATGCCCGACCCCTTCGATACGCGGTGTAGCCATCAGCGTATCTTCACGACGCATGAGGCACCAGCGACGATCTGCGCGAACGCTAGGCCTTGCGATCGCGCAGCCACCGCATGAACATCTGGCCGAGAATAAACGCAAGATAGAGCGAGAATGCGATGTTGCCCCAGAAAGGATCAATCAGCCCAGCAAACAGCGTGCCCACTGGCACGCACGCACAGGCGGCAAGTCCGACGATCGCGGCAGCTCGCAGATCAACGTTCCTGCGGCGAAAGTTGCCGATGGTTCCCGAAATCGAGCCCGGAATCATCATGAGCAGTGAGGTACCCTTTGCAATCAGGTCGCTCGCCCCGAAGAAGAACATGAGCACCGGCACAACGACCACGCCCCCACCCACGCCAAGCAGGCCCGAGAGAATACCGGTGAGGAACCCGGTAAGCACGAGCCCGCCTGCCGTCACCAGGTTGATATCGATCGTGTCTTCACGCTGCGGTACCACAAACCACAGGCTCACAATCACCACAGCCAGGAACCCCATGAACAGCCACTTCACTGTGTTCAGAGGAGCCTTCTGCAGCAAGTGGCTGCCCACCTGCGCGCCGACAATGATGCCAACGGCAAGACACAACGCCGCCACCCAATCGACGTTTCCTTGCAGTGCGTAGGTTGTGGCACCGACGACCGCAACGGGCAAGATCGCAGCGACCGAGGTGCCCGCGGCGAGCTTCTGATTCATTCCGAGCCAAAGCGCGAGCGCGGGCACAATGATCGTGCCGCCGCCGATGCCAAAGAGCCCTGAGAGCAATCCCCCCGCCACTCCGATGAGCAAGAGAGGAATGAGTCCTGGCCGTTCGGGCTGAGTCATGACTGGCGATGCTTTCTAATAAGTCAGGAGATCGGGTGACTCCGATCAGTGTGGAGATGGGTTGCGGGATCCGAGTGGTGAGTGCAGCGCGCCGCAGGGCTGGTGACTATACGACGAGGGCGGAACCGTCTGATCTGGGATCGCTCGCCGCCAGGTAACCGTGTGCTGCGACTTGGATGAGGTTCGAGTGCCCCAGTTGCTCACTGTGTCTCGGAACTCGATTGAGCACGAAACCGGCGGCTTCGATTGATTCGGCGGCGAGCGCTGGCACGTCTTCTTCGATGGTCACGGTGACGGGGCCGTCACCGACCACTTCGTTGACCATCCAGCGCGACGCATGAGTTGCCTCGTGCGGAGCTGCGCCCTCAAGCGAACGAAGCAGCAGCTGGGCATGAATTTGTGGCTGGGCCGAGCCGCCCATCGTCGCGGGTACCAGCGCCAGCTCGTCGCCCCGCAGCACGAGCACGGGCATGAGCGTGTGCCGCGGGCGCTTGCCCGGCGCGAACGCGTTCGGTGACGATGGGTCGAGCGAGAACGAGGTGCCTCGGTTCTGAAAGATGATGCCGGTGTCGGGTTCAAGAATGTGCGCGCCGAAACCCCAGTAGACAGAGTTGATCAGTGACACTGCCCAGCCGTCTTCACTTGCGGCAGCGAAGCCGACGGTGTCGCCGCTCGCTTTAGCGGCACCGCGGACTGGTCGGTCCGGGGCTTGCATTGCGACGAGCTCAGCTCCGGTCGCCCCGCCAAAAGCGGGGTCAGCGAGCTCTGCCGCTCGCACGAGGTTGCTCTGGTGGAACGCTTGCGCGAGGTCGCCCGCACCAGCACCGAGCGGGTCTGCAATGCCCGCGGCGATCGCGTTCAGTGCCCGCAGCAACATGAACCCCGAGGTGTTCGGTGGGCCTGTAAGCACCCGCAGTTCGGCGAAGCTGCCCTCAAGGGGTTCGTCCCAGTACGCGGAGTAGTCAATCGCGTCTTGCTTGACAATCTTCGAACCGAGCCGTTGCAAGCCGGCGATCCAGCGATCGGCGGTGCGCCCCTCATAGAACTCCGCCGAGCCGCCTTCGGCAATTCGTTTCATGGTCGCTGCGAGCGCTGGCTGCTTGAGCAGCTCGCCCTCGGCAATCGGCACTCCATTGGGGTAAAACACCTCGCGGGCCCCGGGATCCTCTGCCAAGCTGTCCCAGTCTTCAACCAGCGCAGCAGCAACCGAGCGCGAATTGGAGAACCCCTCTTCGGCATGTCGGATGGCAGCCTCGAAGTGGGCGGCCCACGGAAGCGTGGCGCCGTATTCGTGCAAGGAGTTCCAGCCGCATACGCCCCCGGGCACGGTTACCGTGTCGACGCCCCTGAGCGGCAGCTGCGCACCGTGCTTCTCGTGCAGGGCCTCACGCGTCTGACGCGCAGGTGCGGTGCCAGTTGCATTCAGAAAACGAACTCTTCCGTCAGGGCTGCGCACGAGCGCGACAAGATCACCACCGAGTGCGACGTTGTTTGGATACACCACACAGAGTGTCGCGGCTGCAGCAAGCGCCGCATCGATCGCGTTGCCCCCCGCCCGCAGCGCGGCCTCACCAGCCTCGGTTGCGAGATGGTGCGAGGTAGAGATTGCTCCCCTGGTCATGTACTTGCCTCCGTGCGGTGTCCACTCAAGCGGTGAGATCGACTCGCCCATTCACCGAGCATCGCCCCTTGCAGCGAGGGCCGCCTGTCGGCAGTAAGCGTTACTGCGGGTCGAGCCCCAGATCGGCGAGCCCGATCGCGTAGCGGTACTCGTAACCCGCCTCTTCGATGCGGGCCTTCGCCGGCGCCTGTCGGTCTACGACCACGGCCACGCCGGCCACGATCGCGCCAACCTTCTCGAGCGCCTCAATGGCCTGCAGCGGCGAGCCACCCGTGGTCGAGGTGTCTTCGACCACGATCACTCGCTTGCCCTCGAGGTCGGGGCCCTCGACCTGGCGGCCGCGGCCATGATCTTTCGGCTCCTTGCGCACGACGAATGAGTCGTAGGTCTTGCCACGCGCGACGCCCTGGTGCATGATCGCCGAGGCAATGGGGTCGGCACCCATCGTGAGGCCGCCCACCGCGACTACGCCGTCGACGTCGTCGATCAGGTCGAGCATGACTTGGCCGATCAGCGGGGCCGCACGGTGGTCGAGGCTGAGCTTGCGCAGATCGATGTAATAAGTAGCTTTCTTTCCACTCGTCAGCGTGAAGTCACCGTGAAATACCGCTTCAGTCTTAATGAGGTCGATGAGCTGTGCGCGCGCGTCTGTCATGCGCACAATCCTACAGAGCGCAATTGAAACGGCGATCCTCGCAGCAAAAACGGGGCGGGGCAAAAAGCCCCACCCCGTTCGCTCACCTCGCGACGCCTCGCTACGCTTCTCGGCCGACGTTTACTTCACGCTGTCGAGGAAGTTGCGCGTGCGCTGGCGCTGCGGGTTGTCGAGCACCTCGCTCGGCGGGCCGGCCTCGACGACCACGCCGCCGTCCATGAACACGACCTGGTCGGCAACGCCCCGCGCAAATCCGATCTCGTGCGTCACGACGATCATGGTCATGCCCTCGCCCGCAAGCTCGCGCATGACGTCGAGCACATCGCCCACGAGTTCGGGGTCGAGCGCAGAGGTCGGCTCATCGAACAGCATGAGCTTCGGATCCATCGCCAGCGCGCGGGCGATCGCCACGCGCTGCTGCTGTCCGCCTGAGAGCTGCGTCGGGTAGTGCCCCGCGAAATCGGCGAGCCCGACGCGAGCCAGCAGATCCTTTGCGCGCTGCCTCGACTCGCTCTTCGAACGCTTGGCGACGCCAACGGGCGCCTCCATGATGTTCTCGAGCGCGGTCATGTGCGGAAACAGGTTGAACTTCTGAAACACCATGCCGATGTTCGCGCGCTGCTTGGCGATCTGCTTCGGGGTCATCTCGTGATTCTTGTGCCCCGCCTGACGATAACCAATCAGGTCACCGTCGACGATGATGCGGCCGCCGTCGATGGTCTCGAGGTGATTCACGCAGCGAAGCAGCGTCGACTTGCCCGAGCCCGAGGGGCCGAGCAGCACGGTCACGGTGCCCGCCGGCACTGAGAGCGAGATGTCACGCAGCACCTGGTGCGCGCCGAAGCTCTTACGCACGCGGCGAATCTGCACGAGCGCGGTCGGATCGATCACGGTCGGATCGTTCTGCTGGGGTTCAGTCATGGTCACTCTCCCACCACCTGAGTTATGGTCGTTGCCGGCGCGGGCTCGGGGCCCGGCTTGCGGTTGTTCACGGCGGCCTTGAGACGCTGGAAGGGCGTCGGCGGCAGGTTGCGTGTGGTGCCGCGTCCGAAGCGGCGCTCGAGGTAGTACTGCGGAATCGAGAGCAGGCTCGTCATGAACAGGTACCAGGCGCTCACGACGATGAGCAGCTCAACCTGCTTCAGGTTCGACGAAGAGATGATCGACGCTTGCGTGTAGAGCTCGAGCACCGCGATCACCGAGAGCAGCGAGGTGTTCTTCAGCATCGAGATGAGCTCGTTGCCCATCGGCGGAATGATCACGCGCATCGCTTGCGGAAGCAGCACGCGGCGGAATGTGTAGACCGGCGACATTCCGAGTGAGTACGCGGCCTCGCGCTGCCCCTCGTCGACCGAGACCATGCCGGCACGTACGATCTCCGAAGAGTATGCGGCCTGGTTGAGCGTCAGCGCCAGCAGGCCCGCGATCAACGGGGTGATGAGCGTATTGGTATCGATGGACCAGAACTCGATGCCGGTGAACGGAATTCCGAATCGGATCTTGTCGAAGAGCAGGCCGAGGTATCCCCAGAGAACGATCTGCACCAGTTGCGGGGTGCCGCGAAACGCCCACACGTAGAACCACGACACACTCGAAAGCACCGGGTTCGACGAGAGTCGCATTGCCGCGATCACGATTGCGAGCAGGGTCGAGACCACCATCGAGACAACGGTGATGAAGAGCGTCAACCCAACGCCACTGAGAATGCGGGGATCGAAGAGAAACTCGCCGATGGTTGCGAAGTCGAGGTTCGGGTTCGTCGCAACGGTAACGATGAACCAGGCGAGCAGGATCAGCACGATGAATGCGCTGATCCACCGCCATGGGCGCCTGAGCGGCACCGCTTCGACGTCGTCCTCGCTTGAACCGAGGGGGTGGTCCTGTGCCACCCCCTTCAGAGGAGCGGCCATCAGGCGGCCTTGCCCTGGTTCACCTCGGCCGACTCGACGGCATATGCACCGATGTTGTTGCGATCGAGCACCTTCTGGTAGCTGCCATCGTCGATGAGCGACTGCAGCGCAGCGCGGATCGCCTCGACGAGCTGAGTGTCTTCCTTAAGGATGCCAATGCCCGAGAAGACGGGGTTGAAGCCGGCCGGGTTCTTCGGGTCGCGAACGATCTCGAACGCCTTGCCGTCATCGGTAGTTGCGACCACGTACTCGGCTACCACCGCGTCGGCGACGTATGCCTGGCTCTTGCCGGCGCGCAGTGCGGTCTGCGCGTCGAGGTCAGACGGCAGCTCCATGACGTTTACCCCGCAATCCATCGCGCGCAGCAGGTCGCCCTGAATGGTGGCCTTCTGCACCGAGACCGTCTTGCCGCAGAGGTCGTCCTGCGTGGTCACGCCGGCCTCGTTGCCCTTCTTCACCGCGATGGCGAAGCCGCCGTGCGAGTAGTCGACGAACGAGAGCGTCTCCTGACGCTCGGGCGTGTCGTTCATGCCGCTCATGATGATGTCGTTCTTGCCGGCCTGCAGCGAGGGAATGACCGAATCGAAGGCCTGTTTGTTGATCGACACGTCGATGCCGAGCTTCTGCCCGAGCAGACGGCCGAGCTCGGGATCAAAACCGATCTCGCGGTTCGCCTCGTCGTACATTGCCATCGGAGGGAAGGGGATGTCGACGGCGATGTCGATCTTGCCCTTCTTCACAATGTCTTCGGGCAGCAGCTTGGTGAGCTCTTTGTCGACGGTGGTCGAGACCTCGTCGCCGACAGGCAGGTTCGGCCCTGCCGGCTTAGCGGTCTCGGCGCCGGCACAGCCGGTCAACATGAGGGCAACGGCAGCGCTTGCCGCTGCGATCAGGGTGAGTGAAGACTTCTTCATGGTGTCCTTCTTCGTTGAGGGGTGTGTGAGAGTCGGTGAGAGTTAGTGGCCGAGGGCCGGGGCATGCGTCGCGAGAAGATCGTCATATGTCTCTCGTCGGGTAACGAGCCTCGCCTCCCCGTTCTGCACGAACACGATCGCCGGCTTCAGAGCGCCGTTATAGTTGTTCGACATGGTGTAGGCGTAGGCACCCGTCGTTGCCATGACCACGAGGTCGCCAACGCGAGCCTCGGGAAAGTTTGCCCCGTCGACGAGCAGGTCGCCCGACTCGCACTGACGCCCGACAAGCTTCACGCTCTCTGTCCAGGCCTCGTCGAGGCGGTTCGCGAGCACTGCTTCGTAACGCTGCTGCGTTAGGGCGATATCCATCTGGTCGGCGAGACCGCCGTCGATAGCCACGAAGACCTCTCCGGTGCGCTTGACCGAGACCACCCGGTAGAGGGTGACACCGGCGCGGGCGATGACCGAGCGGCCGGGCTCGATCATGATCTTCGCATCGGCGGGCAGGTGAGCTTTTGCGGCGGCCACGATCGAATCGAGGTAGCCCTCGACGCTCGGCGCCTCTTCTTCGTAGGTGTACTTCACCCCGAGGCCACCGCCCACGTCGTAGGTCGCGAACGTGCCGGTCGAGGAGATGTTCTCGACGGCCTGGGCGAACTGGTGCGTGTTAAGAATCTGCGAACCGATGTGCAGGTGCACCCCCTCGAAGTTGATGAGCGGATGCGCCTTCATGCGCTCGATCGCCACCTTCGCCTGATCCATCGGCAGACCGAACTTCGACTTCGCGCCGCCGGTCGCCTGCGATGCGTGGGTCTCAGCTTCAACTCCCGGGATCACCCGGAGCAGCACGTTCTGCGGCTTGGTGAGGAGGCGCTCAAGGCGCTCGATCTCGTCGAAGTTGTCGACGATGATCGTGCCGATGCCGGCTTCAAGGGCGATGCTCAGCTCTGCGTCAGTCTTCGCGTTGCCATGAAAGTGCAGTCGCTCGGGGTCAACACCCGCGGCGAGCGCGAGCTTGATCTCGCCACCGCCGGCAACGTCGACCGAGAGGCCTTCCTCTTGGGCGAGACGATACATGCCGACGGCGGGAAACGACTTCGAGGCGTAGAGCACCTCGGAGTTTGGCCAGCGTTCGCGGAGCCCGTCGATGAAGCGGCGAATCTGGCGTCGCAGTCCGACCTCGTCGACGATGTGCAGCGGGGTGCCGTACTGTTCGGCCAGCTCGGTCACCGAAACGCCCCCGATCGCGAGCTCGCCACCCGTCTCGCCTACGACTCTGCTCGACTCCTCGGGCAGAATGCTCCAGAGTTCGTCGAGGCGCGTGCCTTCGACTGCGGGCTGGTTGAGTGTCGTCTCATTCGACAAAGGATCCTCCATTCGCGACGTTGCGAAGTCAGCCTAAGCCGCGGGGCACGACAAAATATTGTAGAAATTCGATAAATTGTGTAAATGAATGCAGCAAATACGACAGATGAGTTTGCAAGCCAGCCTCTCACGCAGTCGTTTCGCTTGGGCGAGCTCATCGAGCAGCTCGGCCCCCGCACGGTTACGCTGCTTGGGCCGGCAGACCCGAACCGACTAGTGCTCGGCGCCGAGTTTCACGACCCAGTCGACGAGCTCACCGAGCAGGCCGGTACGCTACTGATCGTGTCGGCAGGCGCGCACCTGCACGCGGCCGAACTGCAGACACTTGCTTCGCGAGCCGCGGACCTTGGCTATGCCGCAATCTGCCTGAAGTGCTTCGACGAGAGCGCGCAGACCATCTCGGCCATTGCAGAGACGAGCGGACTGCCGATCCTGCGAGTCGCCCCGCGCGTCGGTTGGCGACTCTTTGAGGCGCTGGTCGGCGGCTTGCTCGGCGAGCAGCGTTCGAGCGGCGACGCCCACTTCGATCGTGGCGCCGAGCCGCTGTTTGCGCTCGCGAACGAGCTGGCGAGCCATTTCGGCGGTTCGGTGGCGATCGAGGATCTCGGCCGCAGAATCGTCGCTTATTCCTCGGTTCCCGGCCAGCTCATCGACTCGCTGCGCACCCGCGGCATCCTCGCCCGCAAGGTGCCTGAATCGCCGTTCAACGACGACCAGTACCGCACCGTGATCCGATCCGAGGCACCGGTGAAATACCCGCAGCTGGCAGATGAGCACCCTCGAGTTGCGTTCGCGATTCGAGCTGGCGCGCTGCCGCTCGGCACGATCTGGGCGATCGATGCGTCGGGCGAGGATCCGCTGACCCCCGAGCAGCACCAGCTCATGCTGCGAGCGAGTGCCATTGCCGCCGCCCACATGCTCGACGACATTCGCGTGCGCGAGGCCGGTCAGGCACCCCGCGAGGAGCGCTTGCGCACGCTCCTCGCGGGCAGCGCCGTCATCGGAACCGAACTCGCCGAACTCGGCCTTCCCGAGGAGCGAGGCGCACAGCTTCTGGCTTTCGACCTGGGCCGTGA
Source organism: uncultured Leucobacter sp. (assembly GCA_937967375.1). Classification (GTDB taxonomy): domain Bacteria; phylum Actinomycetota; class Actinomycetes; order Actinomycetales; family Microbacteriaceae; genus Leucobacter. The sequence continues at coordinate 59,677 of CALCJF010000060.1, read as the reverse complement.
CGAGCATCCGACCACCCTCGCCCAGCTGCGCTCGACAGTGCAGCGCCACCTCGCCCTGCACCGTCCTGAAGCCGCCACCGTGGTGCGGCGCGGCCGGGTCTACTCCCTCATCTCGCACGAAGAGCCAGCACAGCTCGCGCGCATCGTCGATCCCTTGTTGCCAATTCTTGACCGTCTTGTCGGAACCGAAGCCGAGTCCTCGGGCGGCATCAGGCTCGCAGTACCGGGCACCACGCACCGAGCGGGTGGCGTCGCCGAACTGCGCGAGCAGGCCGACTGGTTGTTCGACACTGCTGTGCGCTGGCCAGGAGCAGCGAGCAGTCGCATGCTCACGATAGACAGGCTGCGGCCACAGCTGTTGCTCGAGCGTGTACGCGAGCTCTTCGAGAATGACGCCACACTCGTCGACCCGGGCGTTTCGGCGCTTGCGGCAGAGCAACCTGCGCTCGCCGAGGCGGTGCTCAGGTGGTGCGAGGCGTTTGGCAACGTCACCCGGGCGGCACAGGCAGCCGGGGTGCACGAGAACACCATTCGATACCGCCTCAGGCGCGCTGAGGAGCGCTACGGCCTCGCGCTCGGTGATCCCGATTCGCTCATCTCTATCTGGGTGCAATTGCGGCTCAAGCTGCAGACCCCAAGCAACCAGCGCAACTTAGAATGAGCATGTGATCGCCGCAAACTCACCCATCGAGGCGCTCGCCGAGTTCTTTGTGGCGGGCCCTGCGGCTTTGCTCACGGGAGCCGGAATGAGCACGGATTCGGGCATTCCCGACTACCGCGGAGCGGGCACTCCCCCGCGCACTCCGATGAGCATCGACCAGTTTTCGAATGATGACGCCTACCGCCGCCGGTTCTGGGCAGGAGCCCGCGTGGGCGCGCAGGGGCTCGTGGGCGTGCAGCCGAATGCGGGCCACCGCTCCGTTGCGACGCTCGAACGCGAAGGTCGACTGAGCGGCGTCATCACGCAGAACGTCGATGGGCTGCATGCGCGAGCAGGCACCGCGAACCTCGCCGAGTTGCACGGAAATGGGTCGACAATTCGCTGCGTGCCAGAGGGGCATCGATTCACGAGAGCCGAGGTGCTCGCGTGGTTCGATGTCGCAAACCCGGGGTTCGCCGAACGCAATGCTGGGGCGAGGATCACGCCCGACGGTGATGCAGACGTAAGCGAGACCGCGGGGGTGCGCGTGCCAGTCTGCCCAGCATGTGGCGGCATGCTTCGCCCTGACGTGGTCTACTTCGGCGAACACGTGCCGACCCCGGTGTTCGAGCACGCCGAGCGCATCGTTGCTGCGGCAAGTTCGCTCATCGTCGCAGGATCATCGCTTGCCGTGAACACCGGCATTCGTCTGGTGCATCGAGCCGAGCAGCGCGGGTTGCCGATCGCAGTGATCAATCGCGGGCCGACACAGATTGACCGCCGTGAGTCCGTGCGCGTGCGCATCGACGACGGCACCAGCGAGACATTCACTGCGCTCGCCGAGTTGCTGAGCACTGCATCCATCTAAGCCGCGTGCCCGTAGCGCGCCCGCCTGCGCGCTACTCGCCGCGCGAAACGCTCGTCATCTCTTCGCGCGAGACGACCTTGATGCGTTCGCGACCTTGCTCGTTGCCGAGCGACAGTTCATGCGAGTCGAGGCGGTGCCAGCCCTCAATCGTCGTATAGGGCACGTGGCGAGCCTTGAGCATCTCAACGACCGCCGCCGACTCGGGCTGCTCGGGCTGCCACCAGTTCTCGCGATCCTCAAGCAAGCTCTCGATCGTCTCCATTGCATCGCTCTTCGTGTGGCCGATCAGCCCAACAGGCCCGCGCTTGATCCACCCTGTCGCAAACACGCCCCGAACAGGCGCGCCGTCGACGCCGATCACGCGGCCCTGCTCGTTCGGAATCACGCCGCGCTCTTCATCAAATGGAATCTCATCGAGCGGCGATCCGAAGTAGCCGATCGCCCGATACAGCGACTGCACCGGCACGACCTCGAACTCACCGGTGTCAACCACGCCGCCAACCCCGTCAGGGGCCGTGCGCTCGATCTTGAGACCGGCAACGCGCCCCCGATCATCACGAACCACCTCGACAGGCTTTGACCAGAAATGCAAGTGCAGTCGGCGACTCGCCGGCGCAATCTCACCGCCCTCGCGCAGCTTCTGGTCTTCACGCCATTTGTTCATGATGCGCGAGATCACAATGACCTGCTTGTTGCGCATCAACGTCTCGACGGCGTAAGGGTCGTCGAGGTCGAAGTCGCGCTCGTCGATCACCATGTCGACGTCACGCACCTCACCGAGTTCGCGTAGCTCGAGCGGCGTGAACTTCACGTACTGCGGGCCGCGGCGCCCGAACAGGTGCAGCTCTTCGATCGGGTTCTGATCGAGCACCCGGTGCACATTGTCGGGAATCTCGGTCGGCAGCAGGTCTTCGGCGTGCTTGATGAGCATGCGTGACACGTCGAGCGCCACGTTGCCGTTGCCGATCACGGCAACCTGCTTCGCGTCGAGCGGCCATTCGCGCGGCACGTCTGGATGCCCGTCGAACCAGCTCACGAAGTCAGCTGCCCCGTAGCTTGCGTCGGCATCGATGCCAGGGATATCGAGTGAGGCGTCGCGGATCGCCCCTGTCGCGAAGATCACCGCGTGGTAGTGGCGCTTCAGGTCATCGAGTCCAATGTGCTCCCCGTAGCGCACGTTGCCGTGGTAATGCACTGAGCCGCGCGGCCCTCGATCCGCGCCGCTTTCGCTGGCGCGATCCTCGCCCCTATCATCGCCGCGGTCGGTGCGATCGAGCACCTCGCGCAGCGCCGTAATGATTCCCTTGATGCGCGGGTGGTCGGGCGACACCCCATAGCGCACCAGGCCATACGGGGCCGGCAACTGGTCGAACAGGTCGATCTCAACGTCGAAGTCGCGCTCTGCCTTGATCAGCAGGTCGGCCGCGTAGATGCCCGCGGGCCCCGCTCCAACGATCGCGAGACGCATCTTGTCCAAGATATTGTTCCTTTCGCTCTGGAGCCCGGGCGGGCGATCCCTGTCGCAACGGCCGAAGCCCGCCGAGCAGCGCTACGGCAGAGGTCTGGGCGGTACCACTACGCTCTTCTCAACCCTCGCGGGTGACGATTGATTCCGCCAGGCGCTCAAGCCCGCGCTTAACTGCCGACTTCGGCAGCGGTGCGAGTGCGGCAACGGCGTCGGCGGCCCACTGACGAGCGGTCTGCTCGGTCATGCGGGTCACTTCGTGCTCACGAAGCTCGGTCACCTCAGGGTCGAGGATCGCAGCGTCTTCGCCAGCTGCAATGCGCGCCACGCCGTCGTCGATTCGGGCGAGGAACCCGACCGCTTCGGCGTCGCCACGCGCGGCGCGATCGCGCAGCAACAATAGCGGCATGGTCACCACTCCCGCGCGCAAATCAGTGCCGGCGCGCTTGCCGGTCTGCTCGGCCTTCGGCGAGAGGTCGATCACGTCGTCGATGAGCTGAAACGCCACGCCGATCTTCTCGCCATACGCGGTCACGCAATCGGCGTACTCGCGCGGTGCACCCGAGAACAGCACACCCATGCGTGCTGCGGTCGAGATGAGCGCGCCCGTCTTGTCTGCGAGCACCTGCAGGTAATGCCGCATCGGGTCGTCTTCGGAGCCGGGGCCGACGGTCTCGTGCAGCTGGCCCAGGCACAGCCGCTCGAACGTCTTTGCCTGCAGCAGAATCGCTTCTTCGCCCATGCCGGAGACGAGCGAAGACGCACGGGCAAACAGCAGGTCACCAGCGAGGATCGCCACCGAGTTCGACCACACGGTCTGCGCGGCGGGCACGCCCCTGCGCAGACGGGCGTCGTCCATGACGTCGTCGTGATAGAGCGAGGCGAGGTGCGTCAGCTCGATGGCGATGGCCGCCCGGCGCACCCGGTCGTTCGGACCCGAGCCGAGCTCGCTCGTCAGCAACGTCAGCATCGGGCGAATGCGCTTGCCGCCAGCCTCGGCCAGGTAGCGCGCAGGAGCATCGGCGACCGCAGAGGCAAACCCGAGCTGGTCGAGCAGCTCTTGCTCGACCACGGCGAGCTCCTTCTGCATGCGATCGGCATGGCGCTTCTCAGCTGCACCGCGAAACAGGTGCACCGGCATGGCCTGCGTGGCGGTGTCTTCGGAAAGTGGGCGGCTCATTTGGGCTCCGCCTTCTTCGACGGGGCAGGCTTCGTGCCCGCTGGTTTCGTGGAGGCCGCCTTGCTCGGCGCCGGCTGCTTCGCAGTCGCGGGCTTGGTCGCCGCCGGCTTCTTTGCGGTGGTCGTTTTCGCGGCCGCAGGCTTCTTCGCTGCTGCCGACTTCTTCGCTGCTGCCGACTTCTTCGCTGCCGGCTGCTTCTTCTCGGCTGCCGACTTTGTGGCGGCCGGCTTCTTCGCAGGGGCCGGCTTCTTCGCAGCCGCGGACTTGGTCGCCTCGGGCTCGGGCTCGGGCTCAACGGGTGCGACAGCCTTGTCTCGCGGCACGAAACCGCGATGCAGTGCGACGATGCCGAGGGTCAGGTTTCGGTAGGCGACGCGCTCGAAGCCCGCCTCGCGCATCCAGCCGGCCAGCTCTTCTTGCGTGGGCCACTGCTCGATCGACTCGTTCAGATAGCGATAGGCCTCTGCCGCCTCGCGGTTCATGAGGCCAGCTACCCGCGGCAGCACGTGGCGGCCGTAGAGCCCGTAGGGTACGCGGATCGCCTGCGAAGGCGGTGTCGAGAACTCGGCGATCACGATGCGACCGCCGGGCTTGACCACACGAAGCATCTCGGCGAGCGCCTTGCGCGGCTGGTGCACGTTGCGCAACCCGTATGAGATGGTGGCCGCGTCGAAGCTGTTGTCTTCGAAGGGCAGTGCAGTTGCGTCAGCGAACACGAACTCAATGAGGTCGTTCCCTGCGTGCCGCTTACGCCCCTCGGCGAGCATGCCTTCCGAGAAGTCAGCGGCAACCACGTGCGCGCCATGCTTTGCGATCGCAGCGCTCGAGGTGCCGGTGCCGGCAGCGAGGTCGAGCACACGCATTCCCTTGCGCGGAGCGATGGCTTTCGTGGTGGCAATGCGCCACAGGCGGTCATTGCCGACTGTAAGCACGTCGTTGATCAGGTCATAGCGAGGCGATACCTCATCGAACATGGTCGAGACGTCTGTGGCCAGCTTGGTGGCCGTGTCGGGGCGGGTCACCACACCATGCTATCCGTTCAATCTGAGAGCACCGTTGCGGCCGCGCATTCTGCTGCAATCGCTGCACAGCACCCGACCAGGCAACTCGGAGTAGATTGGCATGGTGAACCTCGGATCGCTGCCCCGCCTTTTCGCGGTGACGCGACCGCATTCGGCGCCCGCAGTGTCGGATCTGCTGCGTTACACGAGCCCTGAGCAGCCGCTCGCGTGGATTCGAGATGACCGCGGCTGCGTCGGAATTGGCGAGGTGCTGCGCCTCGAATTTCAGGGCGAGGATCGCTTCGCCGATGCAAGCGAGGCCTGGCGGGCGCTCAGCGCCAATGCAACGGTCGATGACCCCGTCGGCATTCCCGGATCCGGGCTCATAGCGTTCGGCACCTTCGCGTTCGATGACCGAAGTTCTGCGAAGAGCGTCCTCATCGTGCCCCGCACTGTCGTCTCGGTTCATGACGGGCACGCATGGGTCACCGAAATCTCGACCGAAAAACTCGCTGTAGACCCCAGGTTGCCGGCACGGCAAGAACGGGGAACGTGGAGTGGCGCCAAACTCGCGACAAGCGCAGCCGATGAAGCCTATCTCGCTGGGGTGCGCGGTGCGACTGAGCTGATCGAGCGAGGTGAACTCGAGAAGATCGTCATGGCGCGCAGAGTCACCGGGGCGATCAACGCGACCGACGACGTGCGCGTTGCACTGGCCAGACTGGCTGAGCGATACACCGATTGCTGGACGTATGCCGTAGACGGCATGATTGGCGCGAGCCCCGAGACGCTCGTTCGTCAGACCGACGGCAAGATCACTGCGCGAGTACTTGCCGGCACCCGGGGTCGCAGGCAAACCCCCGAAGCCGACATTCGGGAGCGCGACGAGTTGCTTGGCAACGCGAAGGAGCAGCACGAGCACGCCTTCGCCGTGCAGAGTGTCATCACTGCTCTCGCACCGCATGTGCAGCAGCTTCTTACGAGCGAGCAGCCCTTTGCCCTGCAGCTGCCGAATGTCTGGCACCTCGCCACCGACCTCGAAGCGGTTCCCAGCGATGGCGGATCCTCGCTTGAGTTGACCGCAGCACTGCACCCGACCGCAGCTGTCGCCGGCACGCCGACGCACGAGGCTATCGAGGCGATTTCGAGACTCGAGCCGTTCGATCGTGAACGCTATGCCGGAGCGATCGGGTGGATCGATGCGCGGGGAGACGGCGAGTGGGTGATCGCACTTCGCTGCGCGCAGCTCGGCGATCCGAACCAAGGCGAACGCTCCGTCACCGCATATGCCGGTGGCGGCATAGTTGCAGGCAGCGACCCCGCGCACGAGCTTCGAGAGACCGTCTCAAAGTTTCGGCCGATCGCCGAAGCCTTCGCGCGCTGAATCTCGCGCCCGAGCAGCGCTCAGGCGTTCATGAGTCGAAGCGCGAGTCTGACAGTGAGGCGCGAACTCGGATCGTCGAGGGTAACTGGCATCAATTCGCGTATGCGCTGCAGGCGCTGCAGCACCGTGTTTCGGTGCAGCCGCAGCGCCTTTGCCGTCGCAGCCGCATTCGACTCGAGGTCGAGATAGGTGCGCAGCGTGAGGATGAGCAGCTCGCCACCCTCGGCGGCTCGAACCGGTTCGATGCTCTCGAGCACCGCTTCCCTCGTCGCACTCTCGGGAATCCAGTGCTCGATCAGGCGGTGCGCAAGCATCTGGTCGGCACGGCGCACGAGCGCGCTCCCCTGCTCGCTCTCGGCAGCAGCGAGCGCGCTCCTCGCTTCTGCCCCAGAAGATCCGATGCCGGCGGGCGCTTCCCGCGGTGTGCCAATCCCGGCCTTGAACCTCACCCCGACGAGACTCAGTTCGACCTCGCGCAACGCGTGCTCGATCCTCGCGGCGAGCTCGGCAAGCTCGGCTTCTTGAGGGGGCGCACTCCAAGTCTCCCAGAGTTCGGCAAGGCGCCCAACGATCACTGGGCGCATGCGAACGCCCTGGCGACGCAGCGCTTCAGCGAGAAAGTATGCGATCGTCGACTCGGGAAGGTCTGCAAGCGAGTTGTCGGCCCTGATCTGCACGGCGGCGTGCCAGCCAAAGAGCTGCCAACCGACAGCGGCGGCCTGCTCGACAATCAGTGCGCCAGGGTGTGCCCCCTGCGCTCGAATGTCAGCGAGCAGCGCCCTGGCGCTCGGCTGGCTGCGCTCATAAGACAGAGCCGCTTGGTTGAGGTAGGCCGAGAATGCGAGGGCCCCGATCCGAAGCGCGACTGCGACGTGGCTCGTACCGAGCTCGCTTGATCGCGCGGCGACCGCGCCGAGCCAGAATCGGGGATCGTCGGCCACCAGCGGAAAGGCCTGCACCGCGAGCAGCTGCTGGCCCGCCGGGGCATCGCACGAGAAGTCGACCATGGTCGAGTTGCGCCGCTGCATCTGTTCGGCAAGCTCGACAACCGGAACGAGCTGCTCCCCAGCGATCACCGCCCCGTCTGGGCCGAAGAGCGCAACCTCAGTGTCGAGATGCTGGGTCATGCGCGAGATCAGCTCAGCAAAGCCCGTCGCCGGTCGGCGCATCGCCGCGGCTATCGCGCGAATCGTGCCCGCTCCGACGAGATCTGGGTTGCGCACGAGGTCATCGACCCGCGAGCGAAGCGTTTCAGCGTCGAGCCCCGGATAGCTCCAGAGCGAGATTCTCAGCCGCTCGGAGAGCCTGGAGGTCGAGAGTGGGATGCGCCCGGCACCGCCCTCGACAACGAGTCCGCTCACGCGAGAAGTGGCCGCGCGCCGGAGCACTACGTCGAGGTTGACGTCTCCAATCACGGCGACTTCGGGCAGCACGATGGCGAGTGAGTTCGGCATCTGCTGCCCGGCCGACGCGGCAGATGAGATGATCCCGACGCTCGAGACCACGCGCTCCTGGGTAGCGGTGCCGCCGACGAGCACCGGCTCCTCTGAATCGCCCGAGAGCGCTCTCGCAATCGCAATGATGTTGAGCATTCGAACCCGCCAGTATGCATAGTAACTATTTGATGTCATCAACTATAGGCACCTTGCACACTGATGAAAACCCCCGGATGGCCTTGGCTGGTGTTCACTCACTCGTGTCGGCGTCGCCACCTCTGGCCGCTTTCACGGACCCTCCATCAAAGAAGGACCAGCCCAGTGCAGTTCACCCACGAAGACATCGCGCCGATGGCCGTCGGTGCCGCTGTGCTGGGTGCCGGAGGCGGCGGAGACTCGTACCTCACCGAGGGAATGCTCACCGAGACGATCAGGGCGAACGGACCTATCGAGATCCTTCCGGTCGATGCGATCGAAGCCAACGCGCCGGTGCTGCCGCTCGCACTCGTCGGCGCACCGTACGTCGGCAACGAAATGCTCATCGGCGAGCTCATGCTCGAGACCGTCCTCGCGCACTCGGCTGAGGGCCAGGGCGCGCCCGCGGCAGTGGTCACCATCGAGATGGCGGGGCTGAACGCCTTGATCCCACTCATTGCGGCAGGGCAGTTCGGGCTCCCCATCGTCGACGCCGATTTCACCGGCCGGGGTGTCCCGTCGCTCGAAATGACCTCTTTCAGACTTGATGGGAGCTACCCCGAGCATCAGGTACTCGCTGACCCACTCGGGCGCACCGTGCAACTCACTGGTTCGCAGGATTTCTCGGTCGAGACACTGCTGCGCCCACTTGTCACCGTGATGGGATCGCTCACCGCCTACACAATGTACCCGCTGAGCGGACACGACCTGCGGGGGCGCTCGCTCGACGGCACACTCACCCGCTGCCTCAAAGTCGGCCGGGTATTCCAGAGCCTGCACGGCCACACTGCCGACGAGGTCGACACAATGCTCGGTGCCATTGATGGGATCCGGGTTGCCACTGGCACCGTCGCCGAGCGACTCTCGCAGTCCGAGCTCAGCGCCTCCCAGGTCTCGATCACCCTCGAAGACGACGACTACCCAGAGCGGCTCACTCGCATCGACATGAAAGATGAGTTTCACCTCGTCACTCGAGACGGCGAACTGCTCGCAACCGTTCCCGACCTCATCGTCGTTGTCGACAGCGACACCTGGATCCCGCTCACCGTCGAGCAAGTCGGGCTCGGGCAGCGGGTCACCGTGATTGCCTTGCCAGCGCACTCGCGCTGGCGCAGCGACCGCGGCGTACAGCTCACCGGGCCGGGTGCGTTCGGCTACTCAACTGGCTACGTACCGTTCGAACGCGGGGAGGTTCAGGCATGAGCGAGCGCTTAGGTGATCTGCATCTCGGCATCGTCTGCCAGGGCGACAGTTTGCAAGTCGCGCTAGTCGATGCATCGGGCGCGCTGCTCGAATCGAGCGTGCTGCAGCGCACGCTCAGCTTCGCCGAAGATCTCGATCTGGCACTGCGCGACGCACCACGCGACCTCAGGGCGATCATGATCGCCACCGACAGCCTGCGTGACGCGCTCGATAGCGCCCCGAGGCTCGCCCGAGTCGCCGCACTGCGCATCGGCGGGCCGGTATCGACCGGGGTTCCGGTGCTCGCGAGCTGGCCGCAGCAGTTGATCGACCGAATCTCGCCCCTCACCCAGATCGTTGACGGCGTGGTGAACGAGTCTGGAACGGAGCTTGTCCCTTTCGACGAGGCTGCGGCAGAGCGCTTTTTCGAACGCTGCGCCGGCCAGGTCGACGCGGTCGCGATCTCGAGTGTCTTCGCCCCGCTTGCGACCGAGTACGAGCGACGGGCGGCAGCAACTGCCGTGCGTGTGCTCGGTGATCGCATGCCCATCACCATGAGCCACTCGGTTGCCGGGTTCGGGCTGCTCGACCGCGAGAACGCGGCAATCCTCAGCGCGGCACTCACCCCGCTCGCGACGGAGATCCTACGCGAAATCGACTCGGTGCTCGCCCGCTACGGAGTCGAGTCCGAGGTGTTTCTCGGACAGAACGACGGCACGCTTGCCGTGCTCGATTCTGCCGTCGCTGCACCGATTCGCCTGCTCGAGGGGGCGGCGGCGGCCGGGATCTACGGCGCAGGCCTGCTGGCGGGTGTCAGGGATGCGGTCGTCACGAGCGACGGGCTCGCCAGAGCCGGGGTGCTGCGCGACGGCTTCGTGGTGATGACATCGGCCCCGACCTGGGTGGCTGGCACGCGCATGAACGTCGAACTGCCGGTCGGCACGGGTGCTTCCGCCCCCTCGCACCCGCTTGCGTCGAGCACCGGCACTCGCGTCAGCATCGCCACCGGATCGCCTGGTGCCAACTCGCTGCCAAACGCAGAGGTCGCCGCGGCCTTCGGCCTCGCGCTCGCACCCGTCGGCGCAACCGCCTGGGTTGTCTCGGAACGCGACGATAGCGAGCGCTTCCGATTGCTTCAGGCCGAGCAGCAGGTGATCGAAATGGCGATCATCGCCGGCGCGGACCCCGCGACCGTCGCGGTCAGCGACATCGACTCGATCGGCATCAGCCACTCGAGCAAGCGGCAGGTGCGCATCCGCGCGACTGGCCGCCCCATGTTCGTATCACGGGCAGACCGCTCCGTGATCGACCCCCCAGTTTCCTACCCGCTCACTCACTGAAACTAAGGAACTCCGATGAAGAAATCTACATTGCTCCCAGCGCTGGCGCTGAGCGCGATCGCTGCGCTCTCGCTCAGCGCTTGCACCGCCGAGGAGGCCCCGGCCGGTGGTGGTGGCGGTGGCGACGCAGCCACCAAGACCGTCTGGTACGCCGACGTGATGGATTCGAACCCGATCGCTGTCGCTATCGCGCAGGGCATGAACGAAACGCTCGCAAAGAACGACCTGAAGATGGTTCGCTCGCTCGCAATTGATACGACCACCGGCAACATCGATCTCGGCGCCCAGGCGCAGGGTCTCACGCGAGCGATCGCGACGAACCCCGCGGCCATCGCGTACTTCATGCTCGATGCCTCTGCTGCGCGCCCACAGGTCGAAGAAGCCATGGGCAAAGACATTCCTGTCTTCGCGGCATTCGGCAAGCCTGACTTTGATGTCAACGGCTACATCGCCCTCTATGACGAGGATCAGGGCTACGTCTCGGCCAAGTACCTGGCAGAGCACCTGCAGAAGGGCGACAAGGTCGCGATTCTCGGCGGCCCCGCAACGCAGAACGTGCTCGCCGAGGAGAAGGGTGCGACTCGCGCGCTCGAAGAGGCCGGTCTCGAGATCGTCGGCGACGTCGAACAGCAGCGAAACCTGACCGACGGCGCGGCAGGCGGCAAGGAGGTCATGCAGGGCATTCTGCAGCAGAACCCCGACATCAAGGGCGTCTGGGTATACAACGACGACTCCTCAATGGGTGCGATCGCGGCCGCGAAGCAGGCCGGCGTGAACGTGCTCTTCACGAGCCGCAATGGCACAACCGACGCAATCGCGGCGGTCAAGGCCGGCGACCTGCTCGGCACCTGTGACATTCAACCTGCGAAGCTCGGCGCCCTGCTCGGCCAAGCCATCGCCGATCAGATCAACGGCACGAAGACCTTCACCGGCAGCCAGCAGATCGACGCGCCGCCCGCCGACGACTGCATGGTGACGAAAGATAACGTCGCCGACTGGAAAGCTCCCGAAGAGCTCATCAAGTACGCAGAGATTCCGCTGGGCTAGCAAGATGACACGTCTGATCGGTCTCAGAGGAGTGACCGTCGAGTACCCGGGCAACCGCGCGCTCGACGATGTCACCATCGACATCGCCCCGGGCGAGGTGCTCGCCGTCGTCGGCGCCAACGGCTCGGGCAAGACGACACTCCTGAACGTGCTGACCGGTCAGCGGGGTCCAACCTCCGGAACGGTCGTCGGAGCGGACGGAGACCTCGTCTTCGACCGCCCGGCGGCCGCGCTGGCAGCCGGGGTGACCCTCGTTCCCCAGGAGCCTCACATGGCTCCCACGCTTCCCGCCTGGGAGAACCTGATCCTCGGCAACTCCGGCTTGCTCGGCCTCGCCCCAAACGCCGAAGCAAAGGCCGCTGCCCGAGCACGGGTTCGAGAGGTGCTCCCGCACATCAATCCCGATGCACCTGCCGGCGAACTGCGCAAGGCCGACCGAGCGATGCTCGGGCTCGCGCGCGGCATGCTCACCGAACCGCGGGTGCTCGCACTCGATGAGCCCACGGCTGTGCTCGGCGACCACGGGGTCGAACTTGTCGAGCAGATCACCCACGAGGTAACCTCGCGCGGAGGCTCCGTAGTGATCGTGAGCCACCGCCTGCGCGACATCGTGCGCCTCGCCGACCGGGTCGCAGTGCTCGTCGACGGCAAGTTGAAGCTCGACAGCCCAGTGGCCGACATCTCGATCGAGGAGATCGTCGACACACTCGCTGCCGGCCGCGGGGTTGCGACCTCAGACGCCGAACGGGTCGAGCACGTCACGAAGGGCGAGCACGAGGTGCTCTCGGTCGAGACCACCCGCGCTCGCTCGGGCCTCGAAATCGAGTCGCTCTCGATCCGCTCTGGCGAGATCGTCGGCATCGTCGGCATGGCGGGAAGCGGCCGCTCACGCCTGTGCAAGCTGGTTGCCGGAGTCGACGGAGATTCGAAGGGTGTGCGTTTCCGCGGTGGCCCGCTGCCGAAGACGGCCCGCGCGGCTCGCAGGGCCGGCATCGCCTACATTCCCGAGGACCGCCTGAACGAGGGCCTGTTTCCGGCACTCTCGGTCGCAAAGAACATCGAGGTGGGCCGGCTCGTCAGACACAGCCTCGCCTCGCTTGCACCCTTCTCGCCGAGCCCGACCGACACCCAACAGGCCATCGACCGCTTCGGCATCAAGACAGCCTCGCACACGGTAGAGGTCACTTCGCTAAGCGGCGGTAACGCGCAGCGCGTGGTGATCGCTCGCGAGTTGATGAGCGATCCCGACCTGCTCGTGGCCGACGAGCCAACGCAGGGCGTCGACCGCACAGGTCGGGCCGCGATCCATGAACTGATGCGCGACTTCGCTGCACGCGGGGGCGGCGTATTGGCGGTGAGCTCTGAGTTCGAAGAGCTGCAGGAGATCGCCGACCGCTTGTACGTCTGCGTCGACGGGCGTGTCGTTGCCGACGTGCCCGCGGACACCCCTTATCCGAGGCTCGTCGCACTCGCATCAGGAGTCGAAGATACCGACTCCCCCATCAATCACACCGACACTGAGCGAAACGGATCAACGTCGTGACCCAAACCATCGCCCTCCCGGGCACCAAGAAGAACTTCTTCCGCAGCCATGCGACCGACATCATGCTGCCTGCGGCGCTGCTCGCGCTGATCGCGGCCGGTCTGATCCTGTTCCCGAGCTTCCGCTCGGTCACAAGCTTCATCAACATCCTCACGTTCTCCTCGCTGCTGCTGATCGTGGCGATCGGCGAGACGTTCGTGGTGATCGGTCGAGCCGCCGACCTGACGGTTGGCTCGATGGTCGGCTTCGCGGGCGCCGTGTTCGCGGTGCTTGTGATCTCGGGCATCCCCCCGATCCTTTCGGTACTACTCGCACTCGTCGTAGGTTCGTTGATCGGATTCGTACAGGGCCTGCTCATCACGAAGCTCAAGATCTCGTTTCTGATCGTGACGCTCGGCCTCTTCGCCCTGCTGCGCAGCCAGGTGCAGGTGCTCTTGAATGGCCAGAGCAAGAACGTCGACGTGCCCTGGTTGCAGACCCTTGCCACCGGCCGCATCGGCATCATTCCGAACCTCGTCATCATCGCGGTCGTCGTGTTCATCATCGCGACGCTGGTGCTTCGCGGCACTAGCTTCGGCCGCGCGCTCTACGCGGTCGGTGCGAGCCCCGAGACCGCGCGCCTCGCCGGCATTCCGGTCTCGCGCGTCATCATCATCTCGTTCGTGATCAGCGCGTTCGCCGCATCGATCGCAGGCCTGCTGACGGTCGGCACACTCGGCTCCGCCCAGACCACAGCAGGCACTGGCATGGAGATGACCGCGCTGTCGGCGGTGCTGCTCGGCGGCACCCGCTTCTCGGGCGGCTTCGGCAGCGCGACCCGCACGCTCTTCGGTGTGCTGTTCCTCGGCGTGCTGAACAGCCTGTTGTTCGCCGCGGGCGTCAGTTCGTTCTGGCAGGGCACCGCATCCGGTCTCGTGCTGATCCTCGCCGTCGCGCTCGATCGCACCCGCAAAGACTGACCCCCACTTATAAAGACCCCATCATAGACAGGAAGAAATCAATGAGTCTGCGTATTGGCATCGACGTCGGAGGCACCAACACCGACGCCGCCGTTCTGCGAGGCAGCGAGGTCGTCGCCGCGACCAAAGCGACCACGACAGAAGACGTCACCTCGGGCATTCTGACCGCCCTCACCAGGGTGCTCGAAGGCATCGACCCGGCCGAGGTCGAGTCGGTCTTCATCGGCACCACGCACTTCATCAACGCGATCGCGCAGGCGAAGGGCCTGGCACAGGTCGCGGCAGTGCGCATCGCCACCCCGCCGCAGTCGCTGTTTCCGATGATCGACTGGCCAGAGCACCTGCTGCCCATCATCGGCGACAACTTTCACGTCGTGCAGGGCGGCTCGCAGTTCGACGGTCGCCTGCTGAACGAACTCGACGAAGAGGGGTTGCGCGAGACCGCTGCGAAGATTCGTGAGGCCGGCATCAAGCACGTCGCGCTCAGCGCCGTGTTTTCATCGGTCAACGAGGATCCCGAGATACGTGCGGCCGAGATCCTTGAAGCGGAGCTGCCAGGCGCGACGGTCACCCGCTCGGCCCTGGTGGGCCGCGTCGGCATTCTCGAGCGCGAGAACGCGACCATTCTCAACGCCGCGCTGCGCGACCTCGCGGCGCAGGTAGTCGACGGGCTCGAGCAGGTTGTCACCAGCGTCGGCATCACCGCCCCGATCCTGCTCTCGCAGAACGACGGCACGGTGATGACCCTCGATCGCGCGCGGCTCTTCCCGATCTTCACGATCGCATCTGGCCCCACCAACTCGATGCGCGGGGCAGCTCTGCTGGCGGGTATCAACGACGGCGTGGTGATCGACGTGGGCGGCACGACCTCAGACATCGGCATGCTGCAGCACGGGTTTCCGCGCGAGTCGACCATTGCGATGAGCCTCGCGGGCGTGCGCTCGAACTTCCGCATTCCCGATGTGCTGTCGCTCGCGCTGGGCGGCGGCACCATCATCGAGGGCGACGGTTCGAAGGTCGGCCCCGAGAGCGTCGGCTACCGCATCGGCAGCGAGGCGCTCGTGTTCGGCGGCTCGACCACCACCTTCACCGATGTCGCCGTGGCCGGCGGCGCCGAGCCGATCGGCGACGCGGCGAAGGTCGCTGGTCTCGATGGGGCTCTTGTCGGCACCGCTCTCGACCGCGTGCGCGACATGCTGGTGCAGGCAGTCGAGAAGGCGAAGCTCAGCTCAGCAGATGTGCCCGTGATCGCCGTTGGCGGCGGCGCGCCGCTGCTCAAGGCCGTGCCCGGTCTCGAGAACATCATCATTCCCGAGAACGCCGGTGTCGCGAACGCGGTCGGCGCATCGTTCGCCGAGGCCGGTGGTGAGGTCGACAGCATCTACGCACTCGACGGCAAGACGCGCGCCGAGGTGCTCGAGGAGGCGAAGGCCCTCGCTGTGCAACGCGCTGTCGAGGCCGGTGCCGATCCCTCGCGCGTGCGCATCATCGAAGCCGAAGAAGTTCCCCTCACCCACCTGCCGGGTGGCACCGCGGTGCACGCCCGGGTCAAAGCCGTCGGCCCGTTCAACCCCAATACGATCTCGGAAGGCCGTTAATCATGCGACTCATCGACGAACAAGCCCTCAACGACATCACCTTCGGCTCGACCGTCTTCGGCTCCGGCGGCGGCGGCGATCCTTACATCGGCACGCTGCTCGCGCGCGATGCGATTCGCCGCTTCGGCCCCGTGCCGCTCGTCGACGTCGAGGAGGTGCCTGACGACGCTAACGTGGTGTTCATTGCCGGCATGGGTGCACCCGGTGTGCTCGCCGAGAAGCTGCCCCGCGCAGAAGAGTACGATCGCGTGCTGCGCCTCTTCGAGGAGCGGATGGGCGTGAAGTACGACTACGTCTGCCCCGCCGAGGCTGGCGGCCTGAACGCGGTCACCCCTTTTGCCACCGCAGCGGTTGCACGGGTGCCCGTGATCGATGCCGACGGCATGGGTCGGGCCTTTCCGCACCTCGAAATGGTAACGCCGACGCTTTACGGCGGCCAGGGCACCCCGATGATGATGGTCGACGAGCACGGCAACGACCTCTTCATGGTCTGCAAAGAAAACTCGTGGGCCGAGCAGATCGCCCGTTCGGCGGCCGTCACCAGCGGCGCCAACACCGCGATGGCGCTCTACCCGATGACCGGCGCACAGGCAAAGGCCTGGCTCGTACGAGGTGTGCTCAGCGCCTCGGTCGAGCTCGGGCAGGCCATCAGGCAGGCCCGGGCCGAGCACCGCTCGCCGGTGCAGGCCGTCATCGATAACCAGAACGGCATTCTGCTGTTCGAGGGCAAGATCGAGCACATCGAGCGCCGCAACGAGGGCGGTTGGACCTTCGGCCGTTCAGAACTCAGCGGGCTCGGCGTCGACGAGGGCCGCACGATGATTCTGCACTCGCAAAACGAACACCTGATGGCGGAGCGCGACGGCGAGGTCGTCGCGACCACCCCCGACCTGATCATGACGCTCGAGCTCGATTCGGGTGAACCGATTCCGGCCGAGGAGATCCGTTACGGCTTCCGCGTGGCAGTGATCGGTCTGCCCTGCGACGATCGCTGGCGCACACCTGACGGGCTGAAGCTCTCGGGACCGCGACGATTCAAGTACGACACCGATTTCAAGCCGGTCGAGGAGTTCGTGCGATGACCCGCGTCGTGCTCTCGGGCGCAGAGGTGTTCGATGGAACCGGCCGCGCGCCGTTCGTTGGCGATATCGCGATCGAGAACGGCAGGATCGCCGAGGTCGGCAGCGGACTGAGTGGCGATGAGGTGCGTGACGTCAGCGGCAAACTGATCACACCGGGCCTCATCGATAGCCACGCCCACGCCCTTTTCAACGGGATGGATGTGGTGAAGACGCAGCAGCAGCCGTTCTCGCTGCAGTTCTTCGAGGCGGGCCGCAACCTGAAGACCATTCTCGACTCGGGCGTCACCACGATGCGCGATGCCGGCGGCATCGATCTCGGCGTGAAGACCGCAGTCGAGCAGGGCCTGATCGAGGGGCCGCGACTGAAGATCGCCGTCACTGTGCTGAGCCAGACCGGCGGCCACGTCGACGGCTGGAACGTGCACGGCGATCATCAGCGCCTCATGGTGCCGCACCCGGGCCGCCCCGATACGGTGGTCGACGGCGTCGACGACATGCGCAAGCGCGTTCGCGAGGTGATTCGCGCTGGGTCTGACACGATCAAGGTCTGCTCGTCGGGCGGCGTGATGTCGACCCGCGATGACCCACGACATTCGCAGTTCTCGCTCGAAGAGCTGCGGGTCTGCGTCGACGAGGCGCAGGCGGCCGGCCAAGACGTGCTGGCGCACGCGCAGGGCGCCGCGGGCATCAAGAATGCGCTGCGGGCCGGGGTGCGCTCAATCGAACACGGCATCTTCATCGATGACGAGTGCATCGAGCTCTTTCTCGAGACGGGCGCCTGGCTGGTGCCCACGCTGCTCGCGCCCACCGCGCTCATCGATGCCATCGACGCGGGCATGCGTGTCGCCCCCGAAATGGAGGCGAAGGCGCGGTCGGTGGTCGACACGCATCTCGAGTCGATCGCCCGCGCGCATCGCGCTGGCGTAAAGATCGCGATGGGCACCGACGGCGGGGTGTTCGCCCACGGGCAGGCCCCTCGCGAGCTCGTGATCATGATGCGGGCCGGCATGTCGGCCGGGGAGGCGCTCGTCGCGGCCACTTCGGGTGCCGCCGAAATGCTGCGCATCGAAGACGAGGTCGGCACGATTGAGGCTGGAAAGGCCGCCGATCTGCTCGTGCTCGGTGGCGATGCGTGGGATTTCACGCGGTTCGGCGAGAACCTCGAGTCCGTAATTCAAGCCGGCGCCGACGTGGCGCGGGCGGCGTGAGTTGTGGGCGGCTCGCGGGTGCGGGCCGCCCACGCTACTGCGCCATTCGCCACCGTGCTGCGCCCCGCAAAGACCGCAGCACGACAAGATCAAGGGATATCAAATGGCCGCAACGACGCAAGAGATGAACGATTTCGCGAAAGAATACTTCGCGGCATGCCTCGCGCGAGACGTCGAGTACATCGCGGCGCACTCGGTCGAAGACGAGGAGTCGGACTTCGTGGGCTTCCACTCGGGCGGGCACGTCGATCGCAAAATCGCCGATATCTACGAGTCGATCGGATCGCACGAACCCGCATCGTGCGTCGACTCGAACCCAAGCGGTTGGATGGTGGGCGACGTCGCGTGGCTGATTGACTTTCCACGGGGTGTGCTGCCGAGCGGCGAGGCGCTGCCCGATCCCGTGCGCGTCACCTTCGTCATGCGCCGCATCGCGGGTGAGTGGAAGATGGCTCACTGGCACCTCTCGGAGAGCGTGGAACGAGACCTGAGCGCCTGAAGGCTCAGCGCCCCAGCGGCACCTCGACCAGCTGCGGGCCCGCGACCTGCTCGGTCAGCAGCCGCTCAAGCGCGCCTCGGGTCTCGACCCGGCGATACTGCCAGCCGTATGCGCGAGCGAGCGACTCAAAGTCGGCCCGCTGTGGCGTGTACATGACGCGGTCGAAAGCGGCAGCGTCGGCAGTCAGCGCGGCCTCCAATGTGTCAAAGATCGTTCCGCCACCATCGTTGCCAACGAAAAGCTGCAATCGGGGGTGTGGCTCGTTCTCGGGCAGCAGCAATGAGCCAGCGTCGTGCAGCAGCGCAAGGTCTCCGATGAGCACCCGGGTCACACCTGCCCCGAGCGAGGGCTGATCCTCGACCTGACTCGCTGCCGCGATACCAAACGCGGTGGCGATCGTGCCATCGATACCGGCGAGACCTCGGTTCGCCCGCACCTCGACCCGGCGCGGGGTCGCGATCGCGTCGAGCACGCGCACCATGCGTGAGGCGGCAAGCACGAGCCGATCGTGCGGCCAACTCGCCCGCCACACGCTTTCGGCGAGCATCTCGCGGGTCACCGATTCTTTTGCCGCCCCGAGCTCAGCACGAGCATAGGCGTTTCGCTCTTTGTATCCGGTAGCTTTCGCAGCTTCGAGGTCGGGTTCATGCACGGTGGATCGCGCTTCGCGCAGCGCACGATCTGCAACTACCCACCTTCCGAGCCAGCGACGCATGCTGCTCGGTTCGTATGATTCGCTGACGTGCGCCGAGGCCACGACAGCGGCAGTGCCGCTCGGGTCAAAATGATCGACCTGATCGCCACAATGCGGGTCGACGACAATCACTTCAACATCGTCACGCTTCAGTAGCGCGGGCACCTGCCGTGTGAGGGTAGGATGCCCAAACACGATGGCGCGTTCGATGAGCGCACCGGTTTCAGCGTCATCGATGAGACTGGCATAGGCGGTGATTGCCTCGCGACCGAAGCGCACCCCGCTCACGACTTCAGCGAGCAGGGGCAAACCTGCGGCATGGGCAAACGCCTCTGCCTCGAGACCCGCCCCCTCGCCCGCGATGACCACCGCCAGGGCGTCGCCCTCGTGCAGGTAGCTCGTCGTGGCCGCGATCGGGTCGCGGCGTGAGACGGTATCGCCGGCGCGAGTGACACCGCCCGGCGCAACCCCGGCATCACGGTCTCGCGCGGCGCCTTCGAATACCTCGCTCGGCAGCTGAGGCAGGCTCCCGACAGCGCTCGAGAGCGGCTCACGAAACTGCAGGTTCAGCTGCACAGGCCCGGCGGGCAGATCTGCCCGCGCGCCAACTGCGGCACTCATCGCACGAGCGGCGACTGTTGCTGGATCATGCAGGCTGACTGTTCCTGCCGCCACCTCGAGCGCTTCATCGACGTCAATATCGAGCGCGAGCCTCGAGCACTCTGCAAAGAGCCCCGACTGCCTCGTCGTCTGGTTGCTTCTCGTGCCCCGCAGCACCGCGGGCCGATCCGCGGTCAGTAGCAATAGCGGCACTCGCGACTCGTGAGCCTCGAGCGCCGCTGGCAAGAGGTTTGCGACTGCAGATCCGCTCGTGACGATGACCGGCGTTGGCACTCCGGTCTCACTCGTGACGCCGAGGGCGAAGAAGCCCGCCGAGCGCTCGTCGAGGCGCACGTGCAGACGAACCGCCCCCGCAGCCTCAGCCTGCGCGGCGGCAAGCGCGAGCGCCTGCGAGCGCGACCCCGGGCATACGACCACATCGCGCACTCCAAGCCGAACGAGTGCGCCGAGCAGCTCGGTCGCGTACTGCGAGGCGAGTGCGGGCTGTGTCACTGCTTCTCGCCGGAGGGGTCGTCGGGTTTCGTCGAGCCACCGGGCGCTTTGCCATCGGTTTCGGTGCCGCTGGAGCCCGCATCAGCCTCGCGATCGACGCCGGGAAATACCTCGTCATCAAGCTCACGAAGACGAGCTTCGAGCTCTTCGACGTGCGCATCGAGTTCGGCAGAAGAAAGTCGCGTCGCGGTGAAGCGCGGATCGTCGTCTGGCGGGCGCACCGCGGCCGGCATCGGGCCTCGCGATTTGCCGATGATGAGCCAGAGCAGGGCGCCGATCACCGGCAGCAAGACGATCATGACAACCCACACCGGCTTCGACACCCCGCGGGCCCTGGCCGGGTCGCTCATTGCAGCGTCGACGAGCGCGTAGAGCACGAGTGCCACGCCGACGACTACACCAATGATCGCAAAACGAACCATGTCTCCATGCTACCCGGGCTGCCTGACAGCCCCAGGCACGCTGCACCGCCACGAGGTTTCGCTTCAGCTAGCCTCGCTACAATACTCGCTTGTGAATACTGGCAAGTCCTGGGCCCTCTACGTCGTGTTGCGAATCGTCTTCTTTGCGGTGCCCTTTGCCGTGCTGCTGTTGATCAACTGGCCGTGGTGGCTCGCGCTGCTCATCTCGACGCTGATCGCGCTCGCCCTCTCGGTGATCTTCCTTTCGAAGCAGCGCAGTGAGGCCTCGACGAGCATCTACGAGTGGCGCAATCGTGAGCGCACGGCAGACGACATCGCCGAAGACGCGATCACTGATGACCGAGCACGCGAAGAAGGCGGCGAGAGCACGCCCGCTTCCTAGCGAGCGAACGCAGCTCAGTCCTTCACGATGGTGTAGTGCTTGCGCAGTGTTTCGTGCACGCGCCACACACCTTTCCACCCCGACGGCGTGACGAACACGTCGCCTGCCCCGAACCGCTGCGGCTCTTGGCCTTCGACCTCGAGCGTCACGCTTCCCGAGAGAATCGTGCAGATCTCGGTGTAGCCGTTGCGCTCGGCAGTGAACTCACCGGCAGTGCACTCCCAGATGCCGGTGTCGATCCTCGCGTCCGCCCAGATATCGAGCGAAGCTTCGGTGAGCCCAGGCGTCACCGCAGTGGGTTTCGCTGCGTGCGCACCGATCGTCGCGTTGTTCGCGTCGCGCAAGAAGTGGGTTGGCGTGCGGTCCATTGTGGCCTCCGTTGGCGGGTAATACGAGCGAGATAGAGAAAAGGATCAGTGCCGGCCGGTAATGACGTCGGCGATGTGGGCAATCGGCGAGGTCGTCGGGCGGCCCTTGAGCTCAGCCGAATCGGCGATGCCGTACGCGGTGTAGAGGCCCTTCGTTGCGATCCAGCGCAGCGGCTCTGGCTCCCACTTGCGAACACGGTGGTTCACCCACGGCAGCGAGACGAGCTCGCTCTCGTTACCGAGGATCAGATCGGCGATGGTGCGGCCGGCCAGGTTGGTCGAGGTAACGCCGGTGCCGACATAGCCGCCACCCCAGGCGATACCGGTCTCGCGGTCGAGCCCGACAGTTGCCGACCAGTCACGCGGCACACCCAGCACGCCCGACCAGACGTGGTCGATCGCCGCGCCCCGAGTCGCCGGGAAGAAGCGGTGCATGATCTCGCTCAGCGTGTCGACGGTAATCGCCGGTGTCTGTCCGTCGGTATCAGTCTTCGAGCCGTACTTGTAGGGCACGCCTCGCCCGCCGATCGCGATGCGGTCATCTGCGGTGCGCTGGGCATACATGTAGACGTGCGCGAAATCGCCGAGCACCTCGCCCTTGCTCCAGTGCAGCTCGTCCCAAACGTGCTGCGGCAGCGGCTCGGTGGCGATGAGCGACGAGTTCATGGGCAGCCAGAGTCGGCGAAGACCCTTCAGACCCGCCGTGAACCCCTCGGTCGCACGCACGATGAAGTCGGCCGAGACGGTGCCGTGGTCGGCGATGACTCGGTGCGGGGCGATCTCGAGCGCGGTCGTTCCTTCGTAGATGGTCACCCCGAGTCGTTCGACGGCCTGCGCGAGACCCGACGCGAGCTTCGCCGGCTGAATGCGCGCGCTGTGCGGGTGCCACACCGCTGCCCTGGTGCCCGCGACGTTGATCTTCGCGGTGGCCTCGGCGGCCTCAAGCAGTTCGAGGTCCGTGTACTTCCATGCCTGCTCGGCCTCGGCGAACTCTCGAATTCGCTTCTCTTGCGCCGGCGCGTAAGCGACGTTGAACTCGCCGCCCTTCTTGATGTCGGCGTCGATGCCTTCGACTTTGGTGACCCGAATCACCTCGTCGACGGTCGCGTTCATTTCGCGCTGCATGCGCTCGGCGGCGTCTCGCCCGTGCGTCTTCACGTACTGTTCACGACCACCCGTGATTGCGTTCGTCAGCCAGCCGCCGTTTCGGCCCGAGGCGCCGTAGCCGGCGTGGCGCTTCTCGATCACCGCGACCCGCAGATCGGGCTGCGCCTGCTTCAGGTAGTAAGCGGTCCAGAGCCCCGTGTACCCGGCTCCGACGATGGCGACGTCTACCTGCAGGTCACCCTGCAGCGCCGGTCTCGGTGAGGGAGCACCGACTTGCTGCCACCAGTGAGAAACGTTGCCGTTGATCATGAATCATCCTTGATTGAGAGAGTGAAGTTGCGGCGGCCCCGCATCGCGAGGCGATGCTCGCTGAGGTTGTAAGTTGCTAGAACGCGAAGGCGACGCCCATGAGCACCCCGTAGGCGAGGGCCGCCAGACTGGTGATCGCCAGTGCAAGCACCATCTCGCGCGAGGTGCGCGCCCAGAGCATAATAACGGCAGCCGAGATCGCTCCGAAGAGGGCAAACAGCGTGTAGACCATTCCGGGGTAGGCCACGAGATAGATAGCGGGCGCCGCGAAGGGAGCAAGCGCACATACCGTAAAGAGAATACGCGACGCGCGATCCCCGATGCGCACCGAAAGCGTACGCTTGCCGACGATCTTGTCGGTGGCAATATCGCGCGTGTTGTTGGCGATGAGCACCGCTACTGCGAGCAGACCGATGCCGGCTCCTGCGATCCATGCCTCTTGCGGAATAATCTCGCTCTGCAGCCACACGGTGCCTACCGTCGCGACAATGCCGAAGAACACGAACACAGCGATCTCGCCGAGCCCCGCGTAACCGTACGGTCGCTTGCCGCCGGTATAGAACCAGGCGGCAAGAATGGCGATCACGCCTACAGCGAGAAACCACCAGCGGCCGCTGAGCACGATCGCGACGAGCCCTGCTGCAGCAGCGAGGCCGAAGAAGGTGAGCGCGGTCGCGAGCACGGCTTTCGGGTTCACGAGCCCCGAGCCGGTCAGTCGCGCAGGGCCGACGCGGTGCGCATCGGTGCCGCGAATGCCGTCGCTGTAGTCGTTTGCGTAGTTGACGCCGATCTGCAGCAGCACCGCGACCGCAAGCGCGAGCAGACTGAGGGGCAGCGAGAATGACTTCTGCAGCGCCGCAATGCCCGCGCCGGCGGCGACAGGTGCGATCGCGAGGGGCAGAGTGCGCAGACGAGCACCGCCGATCCAATCGATCCAGGTGATGCGAGTGCGGCCGTCTTCGTGCTGGTGGCGCACGGCCGCGGCGCGCGTAGCCGGATTGCCTGAACGCGCGGGATTCTTCGAAGCACTCATGCGTCGATCCTACTGACTGTCGAGGCATCGGGCCGCGCGCCGCGAGGCGCCCAAAACCGATGAGCGAGCCCGGGCTACTGCCGCGTCTGGCGAAACGTTTGCCTGAGTTCGGCGATCCAACGCTCTATCGACGCGATATCTGGCTTGCCACCCGCGAGCCTCGGCAGTGCTTCCGTCTCGGTCGCCCACTCGGGCACCGCGGCCGCGCCGAGCTGCTGCTTGACCGTCGCGCGCACCTCATCGAGCGAAACCGCGCCTGCCTCGGTCTCGACCACGAGCGACGCGCGCTCGCCCCACTCGGGGTGCGGCGCACCGAGCGCAACCGCCGTCGACCATCCGGGGAGTTCCCTGACCACGCGTTCGATCTCGTCGAGCGATACGTTCACACCACCCGAGATGATGACACGGTCGAGGCGGCCGGTCACGGTGAGCATGCCGCCGAGCAACTCGCCCGCGTCTCCCGTGCGATACCAGCGCGTACCTTTTTCTTCGACAAAACGTTCGTCCGTGAGCGCCTGCGCCCCGGCTTCTTCGTCAGCGCCTTCGACGTAGCCCGTGGCGAGGCACGAACCGCTCAACTGCACCTCACCGCCCCGAATGCGCATGCGAGTGTCGCCAATCTCGACGCCGTCGTACACACACCCACCAGAGGTCTCGGTCATGCCGTAGCTGCGGCGCAGATTGACCCCCAGCTCGTGCGCCCGCTGCCGCATCGCGAGCGAGATTGCCTGCCCGCCGACGAGCACCGCAGCGAAACCGCGCAGAGTGTCAGCCGCCGCGGGGTCACTCTCAGCCAGATCGAGCAGCCGCCCAAACTGCACCGGAACGAGCGAGACATAGCGCCGCTCGTGGTCCATGCGCTCTGCCGCGACGAGCAGAGCCCCCGCGTCGAATGGCCCGTCGAAGAACACCGGCTCAATGCCCGAGACCTGGCTGCGCACGAGCATCTGCAGGCCAGAAATCAGGTGCGCCGGCAGCGTCACGAGCCACTGGCCGGGACCGCCGAGGGCCTCGTGTGTTGCCTCGGCGCTCGCGATCAGCGCGGCGGCAGAGAGCGCGACAGCCTTCGGAACACCGCTCGACCCCGAGGTGCGCACCAGCACCGCGGTCTCTGCGGGCAAGTTCGCGGCCTGCAGCCTGCGCACCTCATCATCGCCGAGACCGGGGGCCACCGGAAGCACTGGCGCGCCCCCTCGAAGCGCATCGGCGAGGGCTGGCAGCAGCCAGGCTCGGTCATCAACCGGAATGGGGCGCAGCGGGGCTTGTGTGCTCACTCGTCCAGGCTACCCCGCGCACTGCTGAGCCGTGCGGCTGCGTGCTGCAGCGCCTCGATGTAACGCGCGCTTTCGGCCTCGGTAACGCGCGCCGCCGGGCCCGAGATTGAGACCGCCGCGGCGCCGAGCCCGTCGACCGAGGCTTGCGCGGGCAGGGCGACTGCGATGCAGCGCACCCCTACCTCCTGCTCACCGTCGTCGATCGCGAATCCTCGCCGCCTGCTCTCGCGCAGTTCTGCAAAGAACGCGGCCTCGTCGGTGATGGTCGACGGGGTGTACCTCGGCAACCCGGTGTGCTGAATGATCGAGCGCACTTTCGCCTCCGGAAGGGTCGAAAGGATCGCCTTGCCGACGCCCGAGGCGTGCGGTAGCACCTGCCTGCCCACCTCAGTGAACATGCGCATGCGATGCCGCGAGGGCACCTGCGCGACGTACGCCACCAGATCGCGATCGAGCACCGCGAGGTTGGCGGTCTCGCCCGAGATCTCTTCGAGTTCAGCGAGCACGGGTTGCGCGAGCACGGCGAGCGCCGGAGTCGCCTTGCGCCCGAGGGCGATGAGCGCGGGCCCGGCACTGTACTCTCGCGACGCGTGCTGGTTCACGTAGCCACGCGCGTGCATCGTACGCAACAGCCGGTGCGCGGTGGGCGGCGTCAAGCCGGTTCGCTGCGCCACTTCGGCAAGCGAAAGGGATCGCTCGGCTTCGCCGAGGGCCTCGAGCAGGTCGAACGCCCGATCGACAGACTGCACACCGGGTGACGCCATGATCCTCGATTCCATGATGCGAAATGAATATTTCGAATGATGATACGCGCCGCTACACTCGGGGGCAACCACCAGGATCGGAGCCATTCAATGTCGAACTACGCCTCGCGCGCAGACCTGCAGGTCGCCCTGCCCATCATCGAGTTCGCCGAGCAGACCGCCGAGCGTCATGGCTTCGGCCTCGAGCAGTTCTGGGCTGGCGTCTCTGCGATCGTGCACGACCTGGCTCCGAAGAACGCCGAGCTGCTCGCCGAGCGCGACCGGCTGCAGCAGCAGATCGACGACTGGCACCGCGAGCACCCCGGCAAGCCCGACGCTCGTACGTACCGCGAGCTGCTCGAACGCATCGGCTACCTTCGACCCGAGCCTGCCGGCTTCTCGATCGACACCACGCGCGTCGACCCCGAGATCGCGACGCTCGCCGGCCCTCAGCTCGTGGTGCCGCTGCTCAATGCCCGCTTCGCCCTGAACGCTGTGAACTCGCGCTGGGGCTCGCTCTACGACGCGCTCTACGGCACCGACGCGATCGACCAGTCGGGCGAGCTCGCCCCGGGCAAGGGATACAACGCGGCGCGCGGCTCGAAGGTCATCGAGCGCGGTCGCGAGCTGCTCGACCTCGTTGCTCCTCTGAGCGAGGGATCGCACGAACAGGCGACGCTCTACTCAGTCGAGGGCGACGAGCTCGTTGTCTCGCTGCATGGTGGCGCCAAGGCGCGGCTCGCCGACCCCGCTGGCTTCGCTGGCTACCGCGGCGACGCTGCCGCGCCGAGCGCGGTGCTTCTGGTGCACCACGGCCTCCACGTCGAGATCGTGGTCGACGCGAACGCACCGATCGGCGCGACCGATGACGCGGGTGTGCAAGACCTTCTGATCGAGTCGGCGCTGACGACGATCATGGATCTCGAGGACTCGGTCGCCGCGGTTGATGCCGACGACAAGTCGCTCGGCTACCGCAACTGGCGGGGCCTCATGGATGGCACCCTCGAAGAGCGCGTCGAGAAGAACGGTCGCGTCTTCACCCGCGCGGCGAACCCCGACCGCGAGTACACCGCGCCGAACGGCGAGGCGATCGTGCTGCCGGGTCGATCCACGCTCTTCATTCGCAACGTCGGCCACCTCATGCGCACCGATGCCGTGCTCGATCGCGACGGCGAGTGGGTGCCTGAGGGCGTGCTCGACGCCATCATGACGGTGCTCGGCTCGCTCGCCGATCTACCGCAGTTCGGCGCGGCGGGCGGCACCGCCGGCCGCAACTCGCGCACCGGATCGATCTACATCGTGAAGCCGAAAATGCACGGGCCAGACGAAGTGGCCTTCGCGTCTGAGCTGTTCGCCCGCGTCGAGGCGCTCTACGGACTGCCCTCGAACACCGTGAAGATCGGCATTATGGACGAGGAACGCCGTACCTCGGCCAATCTCGCTGCCTGCATCGAAGCCGCCCGCGACCGCGTCGTGTTCATCAACACCGGCTTTCTCGATCGCACGGGCGACGAGATTCACACCTCGATGCAGGCGGGGCCGATGCTACCGAAAGCCGGCATTCGCACGCGGCCCTGGCTCGGCATCTACGAGCAGCAAAACGTGGCGATCGGCGTCGACTGCGGCCTCGACGGCCGGGCTCAGATCGGCAAGGGCATGTGGGCGATGCCCGACCTGATGCACGACATGATCGAACAGAAGATCGGACACGTGCGCGCTGGCGCCTCAACCGCATGGGTGCCGTCGCCCACCGCGGCGACACTACACGCCCTGCACTACCACCAGCTCGACGCGTTTGAGGCCCGCCGTTCGCTGCCCGCTCTCCCAGCCGACAGCCTCGACACGCTGCTCGAGATCCCGCTCGCGGGCGAGGGCGACCTCACGCCCGAGATCGTGCAGACCGAGGTCGACAACAACGCGCAGTCGATTCTCGGCTACGTCGTGCGCTGGATCGACCAGGGCGTCGGCTGCTCGAAGGTGCCAGACATTCACAACGTGGCGCTCATGGAGGATCGCGCGACGCTGCGCATCTCGGCGCAGCTTCTCGCGAACTGGCTCGCGCACGGCGTTATCGACGTCGCGCAGGTCGATGAGAGCCTTCGCCGCCTCTCGGCCGTCGTCGATGAGCAGAACGCGGGCGATCCGTTCTATGAGAAGCTGCTGGGCGCCGACGGGGCAACCGCGGGCATCGCGTTCGAGGCCGCACGACGCATGATCGTCGAAGGCGCAGCGCAGCCGAATGGCTACACCGAGCCGCTGCTGCACGAACTGCGCAAGGTGAAGAAGGCGGCTCAGTAGTTCGCCTTTTTCAGGTGCTCTGGTCGTATTTTCTGCGGCCCAACCGCTACTCAGCCGTCGCCAGCAGCAGGTGGGCACTAGATGTTGTCTCGCGTGCAGTTAGTCAACATCTAATGCCCACCTGGTTTGAACTCGCGAAAAGGATCGCGCCTCTTCAACGTGAGGCGCGATCCTTTTCGGCGTTCTATGAGCGTACGGTGACGGCGCGCAACATAGACTTGTGGGGTGAGCAATATCTCCCGTCTTTCAAAGAAGATCGGCGCGATCGCCGAGTCCGCAACCCTCAAGGTCGACG
This sequence comes from uncultured Leucobacter sp., assembly GCA_937967375.1. GTDB lineage: Bacteria > Actinomycetota > Actinomycetes > Actinomycetales > Microbacteriaceae > Leucobacter. The sequence goes on along the minus strand of CALCJF010000060.1, from coordinate 31,012 downwards.
CAAAAGCAAAGGCCCTCCAGGCCGAAGGTCGACCCGTTATCAGCTACGCCGCGGGCGAGCCCGATTTCGCCACCCCGGCGCATATCGTTGACGCCGCGCGCGCTGCGCTCGATGACCCGAAGAACTTCCGCTACACGCCGGCCGTGGGCCTGCCCGTGCTGCGCGAGGCAATCGTGCGCAAGACCAAGCGCGACTCGGGTCTCGACATCACGCCCGCTCAGGTCATCGTCACCAACGGCGGCAAGCACGCCGTCTACTCGGCGTTCCAGACGATTCTCGACCCGGGCGACGAGGTCATTCTGCCGACCCCGTACTGGACGAGCTACTCCGAAGAGATTCAGCTTGCCGACGGCGTTGCGGTTGAGGTCTTCGCCGGCGCAGATCAGGGCTACAAGGTCACCGTTGAGCAGCTCGAGGCCGCCCGCACCGACCGCACCAAGGCGCTGCTCTTCTGCTCACCGTCAAACCCGACCGGCGCGGTCTACACTCCTGACGAAGTGCGCGCGATCGGCGAGTGGGCACTCGCGAAGGGCCTGCTCGTGGTGAGCGACGAGATCTACCAGAACCTCACCTATGACGGAGTGCGCGCGGTGTCGATCGTCGAGGCAGTGCCCGAGCTCGCGAACAACACGATCCTTGTGAACGGCGTCGCGAAGACTTTCGCAATGACCGGCTGGCGCATCGGCTGGCTCATCGGCCCCGCAGACCTCGTCAAGGGTGCGGCAAACCTGCAGTCTCACATGACCTCCAACATCAACAACATCGCGCAGGTTGCCGCCGCGGCCGCACTCGATGGCCCGCAGGAGCCGGTCGAAGAGATGCGTCAGGCGTTCGACCGCCGCCGCAAGCTGATCGTTGAAGAGCTCAACAAGGTGCCGGGCTTCCACTGCCCAATGCCCGAAGGCGCGTTCTACGCCTATGTCGACGTCACCGGTGCGCTTGGCCGCGAGATTCGCGGGGTGACCCCCACGACCTCGCTCGAGCTCGCCGACCTGATTCTCGATCAGGCAGAGGTTGCCGCGGTTCCCGGCGAGGCCTTCGGCCCAAGCGGATACCTGCGCTTCAGCTACGCGCTCGGCGACGAGGCACTCGTCGAGGGCGTGCGTCGCATCCAGGCGCTGCTTTCGGAGTAGCCGCTGGCTCGCTCGTTGCGTGGCGCACCACGCTTCGGGCCACCCGCCTTCTCGACAGACAGCCAGTAGGTGTCGCCTTTCGCAACGCGAAGCGACACCTACTGGCTGTCTGCGTTAGATCGCGGCGCGCGGCCACTTCCAATTCATCTGATGATTCGGCTATGGTGGAAGCGATGCCCTCTACGGGCACGTGCGTGCGCGCAACTCCGCAGCACGCAACAAGTCAGAGATAGAGGGGCGCCGTGCCGATGAGCAATCGTTTCGAGTGGACTCGCGTGATGCACGAGACCAAACGCAGGCACCTCACCGTGCTGCGTACCGAGCTCGTCGCCCCGCGCATGCAGCGAATCACCCTCGGCGGCGCCGACCTCGAGGGGTTCACCTCGCTCGCGCCTGGCGATCACGTCAAAGCATTCTTTCCAGACCCGAGCGTGGGCGAGATCGTCACCCCGGTTGTCGTCGACGGCCGCACCCAGCAGCCCGAGGGGCCGGGTGAGGTCATCGCCCGCGACTATACCCCGTTCGCGTTCAGGCCCGACGGTGAGAACGGTCCCGAGCTCGACCTCGACTTCGTACTGCACGCCGACGCCGCGCACAGCGGGCCAGCCGCATCGTGGGCGGCGAACGCGAGGCCCGGCGATCCTCTCATTATCGGAGGGCCGCGAGGCTCACGCGTACCGCCACGCGACATCGAACGCGCGATTCTGATCGCCGACGAATCGGCGCTGCCGTCGGTCACCCGCTGGCTCGACCTGCTTGGCGATACCGAAGTCGTGGGCCTGTTCTCGACGCTCGACCCAGCCACGCCGAGCTACCTGAGCGGTTACGCCGCCGATTCGCGAGAGTTTCGTTGGTTCAGCGGCGAGGATCGCGACACCCGCATCGCCGATGCCCTCACAGGGCTCGAGATCACCGAGGGCACCCTGGTGTTTCTGGCCGGCGAGGCTGGCTCACTGATTCCGCTGCGCCGCTACCTGCGCCGCGAGCTCGGGCTGCCGAAAGAGCAAGTCGACGCGCACGGCTACTGGAAGAAGGGCGAGGCGAACCTCGACCACCACGCGCCGCTCGACCCGTCAGACCCCGACTAAGCGCAGTCCAGCTCGCCGCGACTTCGAGCAGCTGGGCAGTTGATGTTGCCCGCGAGTATTCCAGGCAACGTTTTCTGCCCACTTGCTGCAGATGATCAGTGGGCATTCACCAGGTCGTGAGCACCTCGTCAAGCACGTGCTCAAGGCTCAGCTCCGGGCGAAACAGCAGCCAGTCGAGGCAGGCGCCGGCCAACGCCCCGAAGAACGCGGCGCCCGCGGTCTCGGTGATCCTCTCGGCGCTTTGCTCGCTATTGCCTGCCGCGACGTGCGCGTCGCGAAGCGCATCGCGCAGGCGGGTCGCCACCGAGCTGCGGGCCTCGTTCATCGTCTCGGCCCAGGCGCGGTCGGTGCGAAACACCTCGGCGGCCATCAGCTTCGCGAGGTCGATGTTGTTGCGCAGCGCTTCAAGAGTCGCGGCTGCCACGGTGCGGGGCGCGTCTACACCCGGAACGCCCTCGCGGGCGCTGTCGATCGCCGCGCTGAGCCGCTCGAAGCCGCGCCGCATGACCTCGGCGAACAGCGCGTCTTTCGAGGCGAAGTTGTAGTAGAGGCTGCCCTTGGCGACACCCGCGGTTTCGGCGATCTGATCCATCGACGCGCCACTGATGCCGTGCTGCGCTGCGACCGCGACCGCCGCATCTACGATCAGCTGCTTCGTGTTCACCCGTGCCATGGTTCTATCCTTGCGTATCTCGTGCGGCCTAGTCAGGCCAAACTCGGCTCAACTTGGCCCGATTCACCCCGGCCCGTGCGTCTCTCGCCCCGCGCCCGGCCGCCGCGCGCATCGAGCCCCGCCCCTCCTCCGAGAATTTGCCTCTTAGGCATCTTTAGATCGGACCAAAGGGTGTTTTTGAGGGAAATAGTTCGGAGAGTAGCGTCGGAGAGTGGGCGAGGTGACTACGGGGCCATACTCCTGGCGGGCGCACCGTGGCCGCGCGGTGCGCCCGTTGCCTTACAGCGCGAGCTCGGGATGCAGGCGCGCGACCGTCCACACCTTCTGGCGGCGAGCAGCCACGGCGCTGATCGCGAGCGAGCCGATCAGCACGCCGAGCATCACGATGAGCGAGCCCCAGAACCGCACGTCGATGCCGCCGCCGATGAGCTGCCTCAGGCCGGTCACCACGTATGACGCCGGCATGAAGGGGTGCAGTGCCTGGAAGAAGCCCGGGGTCGTCTCGACGGGGTAGGTGCCGCCCGAAGACGAGAGCTGCAGCATCAGCAGCACGAGGCTCACCACGCGGCCAGCGGCGGTGCCGAGCAGGGCAATGAACATCTGCTGCAGCGCGAGAAACGCGAGCGTCACGAGCAGCATGAACCCGGCCATGCCGACCCAGTGCACGGGCTGCATGCCGACGGCGTAGACCAGCACGAGCATCATGATGACGACCTGACCGACCCCGATCAGGGCGGCGGGGCCGAAGCCTGCCAGCACCGAGCGCAGACCCGACACGTTCGAGGCGAGCGGGCGGCGCGGCAGCGGCCGCAGAATCAGCCAAGTGATCAGCGCGCCGACGAACGAGGCGAGAGCGATGAAGAACGGCGCGAAGCCCTCGCCGAAGCCCTGCACCTCGTTCTCGGTGTGCTCGCTCAGCTGCACTGGGGCGGCGATCGTCTCGGCGATCCTCGTGCCCTGCCCTGCCGCGAAATCTGGTGCCTCTGCCGCACCTTCGTTCAGTTTCTTCGAAAAGGATCCCGCGCCGTCGTCGAGGGCCTTCGCCCCTTCGGCGAGCTGCGCGCTGCCTGAGGCGGCCGTGGTAGCGCCGGCGTGCAGTTTCGAGGTACCCGAAACCAGTTGCGAAGCGCCGTCGCTCAGCTGAGCGGCACCCGAGGCGAGCTGCCCGGCCGCGGTATTCACCTGTGCCGCACCGGTGGCGGCCTGCGCGCTACCGGCCGCGAGATCCTTCGCTCCCTGTGCGGCGAGCGGCAGGCCCTCGGCCAACTGCTGCACCTGCGGCAGTGAGCCGGCAACGCTGTCGTGCAGCGTGGTCGCGCCCGCGGCGATCGCCTGCAGCGAGGTGCCCTTCGTCTGCAGCGCGAAGTCGAGCTGCGCGAGCGTCATATCTGGGTTCGCGGCGGCGAGCTGGGCGATTGCGCCGGTGCCGGTGGCAAGCAGAGCCGAGCCGTCGTTCAGCTGAGTGAAGCCGGCGAGCAGCCCGGGCGCGCCCGCGGCGGCCGGTTCGAGCTTCGACGAGAGTGCAGACGCGCCGGCCGCGAGTCGCGACGTGCCGTCAGCGAGCTCGGGCGCCTTGGCTGCGAGCTGGGCTGTACCGTCTGCGAGACGGGCGGCGCCGTCTGCAAGCTCAGGCGCCTTGCCCGCGAGCTGCGCGGTGCCGTCGTTCAGCTCGGTGAGGCCGCCACTCAGCTGCGAGCTTGCCTGCGCGAGCGTGGTGGTGCCGCCGTGCAGCGTCGTCGCGGCGTCGGCCGCCTGACGCGTGCCGTCGCTCAGCTTCTCGACGCCGACGAGCACCTGCTCTGCGGCAGTCTCGGTTGCGGTTTCTGCCACCGCGTCTCGCAACTGCACCATCGCGGTCTTGCCGAGCGTCGAAGCGAGAAACGAGTTGCTGTCGTTGTATTGCACCTCAATCTGACCGGCCTTCGGATCGTCTTGCAGGCCGGCCAGCGTGCTCGAGAAGTCACGCGGAATCGTTACGGCGAAATACACGTCACCGTCGGCGACCGCGTGCTCGGCTTCGGCTGCGCCGAGGGGCTTCCAGTCGAGATCACCGCCGTCGAGCAGTTCGTCGACGACGTCGTTGCCGGCCGTGAGCGTCTTGCCGCCCGGGGCTTCGGCAGGCCGGTCGAGGTTGACGACTGCGACGGGCAGCTTGTTCATGTTATCGGTCGGCGCCCAGAAGGCCCACAGATAGAGGGCCCCATAGATGAGCGGGATCACCAGAAGCACGGCGATTGCAACTTTCGGCAGTGCGCCGCGCTTGAAGCGCTTGAGTTCTGTGGTGCGGGTAAAGAGTGACATGCCTAGTTCTGCTTAGAGTTCGATAATGGCGGTGGTGTCGAGCAATGCTGCGTCGCTCGGGTCGCTTGTTGCGACAACGACGCGCACGCCGTGGGCGGCGAGCCCGCGCAGGCGTTCGGCGACGAGGGCTCGCTCGGTGCGGCTGAGCAGCGCGTCGAAGTCGTCGATGCACAGCATTTCGGGGCCTTCGATGCGGGCGAGGGCGATGCGCAGCAGCATTTCTGAAGCGGGATCGAGTTCGCGCACGAGAGTCTTCGGCGCGGGCTGCTCGTACTCTCCGAACGCCTCGGCGAGCAGTTCGCTCGACAGCTCGGGTGTCACGCGCGGGGTGCGCCGCCACCAGGGCATCGCCCAGCCGAGTCGCTCGCGCAGCGAGTCACCGACCGTGACGCTCGGCTCGAGCGCGTCGAGCTCAGCAAACCCGGCAACGCCCACGCGGCGCCGGGTCTCGGCGAGCCCCGAGCGCGTCGAGAGGTCGGTGCCGAGCACCGCAGCCGAGCCATCGCTCAGGCGCATGCGCCCGGCCAAGCTGAGCAGCAGCGAGGTGCGACCGCTGCCTCTCGCGCCGAGCACGATAGTGATCGGGCTGTCTGAGGCTGCGTCGAGCGGGCCGAACACCGGGCCGCGGGCCGCACGCACACTTGCCCCGTTCAGGGCGATGACGGTGTCGGGCATGCTGATCCTTTTCGTAACTTTTTGTACTGACCAGTCAGTTTAGAATCATTTCCACAGATCGTCAAGCCCAACCCGCGCTCCTTCGTTATTGGAATTTCCAATAACGAAAAGAGGTGGGCAAAGAAAATTCGATATCGCCGGGAATAGATCTCGCCGAGTCGCGTTGATACATGCATACGCATACAATCGAGAGGCGAGGATCGCCCTCACAATCAAGGAGCAATCATGGAATTCGGCGTCTTCACGGTCAGCGACATCACCCGTGATCCCACCACCGGCTACACGCCAAGCGAGGCCGAGCGCATCGACGCCACCGTGCAGATCGCGAAGAAGGCCGAAGAGGTCGGACTCGACGTCTTCGCGGTCGGCGAGCACCACAACCCGCCGTTCTTCTCATCGAGCCCGACGACCCTGCTCGCCTTCATCGCCGCGCAGACAAAGACGCTCAAGGTGAGCACCTCTACCACCCTCATCACGACGAACGACCCCGTGCGCATCGCCGAGGAGTACGCCATGCTGCAGCACCTCGCCAAGGGTCGCATGGACCTGATGCTCGGCCGCGGTAACACGGCCCCCGTCTACCCGTGGTTCGGCAAAGACATTCGCTCGAGCCTGCCGATGGCGCTCGAGAACTACAACCTGCTGCACCGCCTCTGGACCGAAGACGTAGTCGACTTCGAAGGCAACTTCCGCACCCCGCTGCAGGGCTTCACCTCGACGCCGCGCCCGCTCGACGATGTCGCACCGTTCGTGTGGCACGGCTCCATTCGCACCCCCGAGATCGCCGAGCAGGCGGCGTTCTACGGCGACGGCTTCTTCGCAAACCACATCTTCTGGCCGAAAGGGCACTACAAGCGCCTCGTCGAGTTCTACCGCCAGCGCTTCGAGCACTACCACGGCGACAAGAAGCAGGCGATCGTCGGCCTCGGTGGCCAGACCTACATCGCGAAGAAGTCGCAGGACGCGTGGAACGAGTTTCGCCCGTACTTCAACGAGGCTCCCGTCTACGGCGGCGGCCCCCGCATGGAGGATTTCGTCGACCAGACCCCGCTCACGGTCGGCAGCCCGCAAGAGGTCATCGACAAGACCCTCAGCTTCCACGACGAGTTCGGCGACTACCAGCGCCAGCTCTTCCTGGTCGATCACGCGGGCCTGCCTCTGAAGACCGTGCTGAACCAGCTCGACCTGCTCGGCGAAGAGGTCGTGCCCGTGCTGCGCAAGGAGCTCGCCGCACGCCGCGACCCCGAGACGCCCGACACCCCGTCGCACGCGTCGCGCGTCAAGGCGAAGTACGGCGACGAGGATCCGCGCCAGCCGCGCCCGAACGCGAACCGCGGTGACAACGTCACCGGCGGGTCGCCGTACCAGGATTCGCCAGCGAAGAAGGGCAGTGCTTTCGGGCTCTGAGCCCGTGAAGCACAAGAGAGGGGCAGAGACCGTGAGCGTTCGCGAAGCGAATGAGGCGTGGGAGGCAGTGATGACCGCACACGCGGTAATCATGCGCCGCTTCGCCGAAGAGCCGGTCTGGCGCGAGAACGGCCTGAGCATGCGCGAGTACGACGTGCTCTACACGCTCGCAAAGTGCGAGGCTCCGGCCCGCTTGGGTGAACTGCAGCAGGGCGTACTGCTCAGCCAACCCGCCCTCTCCCGCCTCGTCGATCGACTCGAGGCCCGCGGTTTGGTCGCTCGCAATAGTGACCAAACCGACGGGCGGGCGGTGCGCGTCGCACTCACCACCGAAGGGGGGCGGCTGCAGCAGACCGTTGGCCGATCCCATGCCCGAAGCGTAGAACGCGAACTGCGCGCGCTTACCCCCGACGAGCAACGCGAGCTGAAGCGGCTCGTGACGAAGCTGCTCTCCCCCACCGAACTTTCCCACGCACACGAAGAATAAGAGCCAGATATGTCTGAGAATCCCACCACCGCACAGGCCGAGGCCGCACCCCGCACGCTACAGCTCGTATCTGTCAACGCAGGCACGAGCGACCCGTCGTCGACCCAGATGCTCGCCGACCGCATCGCCGACCGCACCGTCACCGCCGGGGCCGAGCATGGCCTCGACATCGAGCTGCGCCAGATCGATCTGCGCGGGCTCGCGACTGACATCACGAACGCGATCATCAGCCAGCACATCTCACCCGAGCTGCAGCGCGCGCTCGATCTGATGCGCGACGCCGACGGGCTCATTGCGAGCACGCCGGTGTATCAGGCTGGCGCAAGCGGGCTGTTCACTCAGTTCTTTCAGATTCTCGACACCGATCTGCTGATCGGCACTCCGGTCGTGCTCGCGGGCACCGGCGGCAGCGCCCGCCACTCACTCGTGATCGACGATCAGCTTCGCGCCTCGTTCGCCTACCTGCGCACGCTCACCGCACCGACCGCGGTCTACGCGGCTCCCGAGGACTGGCAGGAGAAGGGGTTGGGGTCGAGGATCGGCCGCGCCGCGAATGAACTGGTGCTGCTGATGCGCTCGGGTCTGCGCGAGCAACTGCGCGGCAATGCCTGGGGCAGCTACCAGCACAGCTTCGGCAGCGCGGGCGGCGCCGAGACCGCGATCGACTTCGACAGCGACCTGATGAAACTGGCAGCCGGGGGTAAGTAGTCAACGCAAAAGCGGGGGTGGCGCATCGCGCCACCCCCGCTGATCCTTGCTAAAAATCGACGGGAACCGTCAAGAACTAGGCGAACACGCCAAGCTTGCCGTAGTGATCTGCAAGCAGGTAATACACCGTGAGGCGCTGCTTGTGGCCGGGCACGCGCTCACCCACCGACTTGATGGCGGCGTCGATATCGGCATCTGAGTCGGCGACTCCGAGCTTGCCCTTCACGAAACTTTCGCGAACGGTCTTCAGCTCGGCGGGGTCGCTGAACGAGACCTGGCGCGCGTCTGCGTTCGAAAGCGCGAGCGCATACGTCTTCTCCATCGAGGCAATCACCGCCTCGTCAGGGTTCGAGACGTACTTCTTGATGTCATCCAGGGCGCTCATCTTCGAGGCTCCTTTCTTAGAGTTCTCACACCCGAACCGGGGGCTTGATCATTCTGACGCATGCGAGCGCAACGCGCGAGCGAGTTCACCGAGAATTCTCTGCACGATCACGCATCGCCCGCGGTGATCGCCGCGGCCTCGCCCTCACTCTCGACGGTTTCGTGCGGAACGCTGCCGACGCGGTGCAGCCGGCTGCCGAAGAGCGCGAGCACGAGAATCGAGACCGCGATCGACGCCGCCCCGAACCAGTAGGGCGCCGGCGCACCGAAGCTCGCGGCGAGCGGGCCCGCGACGGCCGGCGCGATGGCTCCGCCAATAAACCTGACCGCAGAGTAGGTCGATGAGGCGACGTTGCGCGGCAGGTCGGTGGCCTCCATCACCGCCTCGGTGAGCGCCGTGTTCATCACGCCGAGCAACAGGCCGCTCACGACCACGACCGTGATGAGGCCCCGGAGCGAGTCGACGAACAGGGCGAGCAAGCCGAGGCAGATCGCGAGGCCCGCCAGCATGGTGAACAGCACCGGCCGCAGCCCGAACCGGCGGGTGAGCACGGGTGCAACGAGCACCGAGGTGATCGCGAGCGCGAGACCCCACCCGAAGAAGACGAGGCCGAGCTCGTGCGCGCCGAACGCAGCTACGCCCGACGCGAGCGCCGCTGCCTCCATCGGATAGGGGCTGTAGGCGAGCAGCACAAAGAAGCCGAAGTTGTAGAACACGGCGACCATCGCGAGGGTGAGCAGCGCCGGGTTGCCGAGCGCCTTGAAGCTCGCGAGAATCGAGGGTCGCTGCGCTCTTGCCGCCTCTCGCTCGGAAGCGGTCTGCTTCGGAGCGCGCAACAGCACGAGAATCGCGAGCAGGGCGATCGCCATCAACACCGCGGTGCCGAAGAATGGACCGCGCCACGACACCGAGCCGAGGGCACCCCCGACGAGCGGGCCAACCGCCATGCCCACCCCGAGCGCGGCCTCGTAGAGCACGATCGCCTGGCGCGCACCCCCCGACGCGGCGCCCACAATGGCGGCGAGCGCCGTCGAGATGAACAGCGCATTGCCAAGGCCCCACCCGGCCCGGAAGCCGATGATCTCGGCGACGGTCCCCGACGCCCCGGCGAGGCCCGCGAAGACGACGATCAGCACGAGGCCGAGCACGAGCGTCCATCGCACGCCGATGCGCCCCGAGACCCAACTCGTGAAGAACATCGCGACACCCGTGATGAACAGGTAGCTGGTGAACAGCAGCATCGTCTGGCTGGCCGTTGCGCCGAGCTCGTGGCTGATCGCGGGCAAGATCGGATCGACTAGGCCGATGCCCATGAACGAGATGGCGCAGGCGAACGCGATCGCCCACACCGCCGTCGGTTGCCGCAGAATCGACGGCGGCTTGTCGCCGCCTGTGCGGTGCGACCCCACTTGCGATGCGGGGTTGGGCTTCGAAACGGCCTGAGTGCTCGTGATCATTCCTGTTCTTCGGGTGCGGGTTTTGCTGTGTCTGTGGTCGCGTTCAGTCGAGGTCGCTGAGCTGCTGCATCAGCTCAGATGCTCGATCGAGGATCGCCTGATCTTCTGCGCTCAGATGCGCAAGCAGGGGCACGATCCTCTCGGCTGCCGCTCGCCGAAACCCCTGCAGCGCAACCGCGCCGGCCTCCGTGAGCGCGACGAGCGCAGCCCTGCCGTCGCTCGGGTCTGGTTGGCGCTCGACCCAGGCTTCGCCCTCGAGACGGTGCACGAGCGAGGTCATGGTCGGCTGCGCGACGCGCTGCTGCTGCGCGAGTTCGCTCACCCTGGTCGGGCCCTGCAGTTCGAGGTCCGCGAGCACTCGCCAGGCGACGGAGGAGTACACGACTCCCGGCACCCGGCCAACCGTGCGTGTGAAGCGCGCAGACGATCGCACGAGCTCAACTGCGCGACGCTCAAGCTCTTCGCCGGCCACGCCGGCTGCTTTCTCTTCGCTCACCCATTTAGGTTAGCCGAAATTACATAGCTTGTCTATGTAATCCATGTTCGATCGACTGAGTGCTCGGCGAATGACGCCACAGCAACCCCTCGACAAGACCGACGCGGCTTGCGAGCATGGGATTGTTACCGAAGAAGGAGCACCCATGAACGGCATCGAAGCCACAGGTCGCATCGTCATCAATCTCTTCACCACACTCGATGGAGTCGCTCAGGCGCCGGGCGGGCGCGACGAAGACACCAGCGGAGGGTTTCGCTTCGGCGGCTGGCAGGCACCCTTCGAAGACGAGGTCGTCGGCGGCGAGATCATGAGCGGGCTCACGCGCGTCGAGGCGCTGCTGCTCGGTCGCCGCACTTACGACATCTTCTCGAGCTACTGGCCGCTGCACACCGACAATCCCGTCGGCGAGCGCTACGAGGCCATCCCGAAATACGTGGCCACCCGCAACCAGTCGCTCGATTTGCCTTGGCGAGATAGTACTCGCGTCGGCGACGACCTCGCAGCCGAGATCACCACGATCCGCGCGCGCCACCGCGAGACGCACGTGTGGGGCAGCCTCGATTTCGTGCAGGCCCTGTTCGCCGAACAGCTCTACGACGAGTTGCATCTCTGGGTCTACCCGGTCGTGCTCGGCGAAGGGGCAAAGGTGTTCCCCGCGGGCGCCATGCCGTCTCGACTGCGTCTCATCGAACCTCCGCTGACCGGAGCCTCCGGGGCGACACTGCTGCGCTACGCACCGCTTCCGGGCGAGCCCGAGACCGGCACCGTCGAAGCGTAATCTTTGCCGCCGCGGCCTAGGGCACGTTGATTTAGTCTGCACGCGCTCCGGTGCACAGACGAAATCAACGCACCCTAGTGTAGAGAGCAGGATCCCACTCGACCGAAGGAGAAACGATGCGCACCGTTGCCGCCTATCTCGCCCAGAACTCCACCGATCCCCTCAGCCCGGGAACGATTGAGCGACGCGAGGTCGGGCCGCACGACGTGCGCATCGAGATTCGCTGGTCGGGCATCTGCCACTCAGACATTCACACCGTGCGTGGCGATTGGGGGCCACAGCACTATCCGCTCGCGGTGGGGCACGAGATCGTCGGCACTGTCGCCGAGATCGGTGCGAACGTCACGAAGCATCGGATCGGGGATCGCGTAGGCGTCGGTTGCATGGTGAACTCATGCGGCGAGTGCGAGAACTGCGCCGCGGGCGACGAACAGTTCTGCGCGCAGGGCTGCGTCGGCACCTACGGATCGATTGATCGCGACGGCACCGTCACCCAGGGCGGGTACTCGAGCGAGATCGTGGTCGACGAAGGCTTCGTGCTGCGGGTGCCAGAGTCGATTCCGTTTGCGGCTGCCGCGCCGTTGCTGTGCGCTGGCATCACGACCTTCTCGCCGCTCAGGCGCTGGGGCGCCGGGCCCGGCAAGCGAGTCGGTGTGGTCGGGCTCGGCGGGCTCGGGCACATGGCGGTCAAGCTGGCGAAGGCGATGGGCGCCGAGGTCACGGTGCTGTCGCAGTCGCTGAAGAAGCGCGACGATGGCGTGCGCCTCGGCGCCGACCACTACTACGCGACGAGCGATCCCGAAACCTTCAAGAAGCTGCAGAAAAGCCTCGACCTCATCATCAACACGATCAGCGCTCCGATCGATGTCGACGCGTACCTGCGTTTGCTCGCGGTCGACGGCGCTCTCGTCAACGTGGGGGCGCCGCCCGAGCCGATGAGCCTGCGCGTCGGTTCGTTGATCGGCGGCCGCCGCAGCTTCGCGGGCTCGCAGATCGGGGGCATAGCCGAGACGCAAGAGATGCTCGATTTCTGCGCCGAGCACGGCATCGCGGCAGACGTCGAGGTCATCGATGCCGGGCAGATCAACGAGGCCTGGGATCGGGTGCTCGCGTCAGACGTGCGCTACCGCTTCGTGATCGACGCGTCGACACTCGGGGCCTGAGCCAGCGATGCCAGCCAGACGCGCCCACCTCGCTGCCCCGAGGCACCACGGCGCACTCGAGGCGGCCCTGGCCGCACTGCGCGAAAAGAACGACGTGCCCGAAGGCTTTCCCGACGCGGTGACCCGGGAGGCCGATGCTGCCGCCCCTTCCCTGCCGTCGCTCGACCTGAGCCGGGTGCCGTTCGTCACCCTCGATCCCCTGGGCTCCAGAGATCTCGACCAGGCATTCCACATCGAACGCGCCGACGGCGGCGGCTTCGTGCTGCGCTACGCGATCGCAGACCTGCCGGCGTTCGTGCTTCCGCTCGGAGCCGTTGATATCGAAGCGCGAAGGCGAGGGCAGACCGTCTACCTGCCCGACGGGCGAGTGCCGTTGCATCCTCCGGCGCTGAGCGAGGATCGCGCTTCGCTGCTCCCCGAAAAGGATCGCGGCGCGTACGTGTGGACGATCCCGGTTGATGTCACGGGAGCCGCGGCGTTCGAGGGCGCTAAAGTTTCGCCAGCCCGCGTTGAGCGCGCGATGATTCGCTCGAGGCAGCGGCTCGACTACGAAAGCGCGCAGCATGCCGTCGACAGCGGCGCTGGCATCGGGCGCGATCGGGGCGAGCCCGGCGGCGAACAGCTTGCCCTGCTGCGCGAGTTCGGTCTGCTGCGCATCGAGCAAGAGCGCCTGCGCGGCGGCGCGAGTCTGAACATGGCCGACGAAGAGGTGGTGCGCGACGAACACGGCTACCGCCTGGTGCGCGAGACTCCGCTCGCCGTCGAAGACTGGAATGCGCAGCTCTCGCTGCTCACCGGCATGGCGGCCGCTCGCATGATGCTCGATGGCGGCATCGGCATTCTGCGCACGATGCCGCTTCCCGATGCAGCTGCGATCGATGAGTTTCGCACCGCGACCGCAGCCCTCGGCATGCCCTGGAGCGCGGCGGTGAGCTACGGCGAGTTTCTGCGCAACCTACCTCGCGACGAGCCTCGCAGCGCCGCGGTGCTGCACGCAGCCGCGCGGCTTTTTCGCGGGGCCGGCTACACCGTATTCGGTGTGCCCGACGCGCAGGGTGCGCTTATCGCCGCGCCTGCCTCGCCCGATCAGGCCGCGATCGCGGCGCCGTACGCGCACGTCACGGCACCGCTCAGGCGCCTGGTCGATCGCTGGGGTCTCGTTGTGTGCGAGGCTCTGTGCAGCGAGTCACCTGTTCCGGAGTGGGCCACGAGCAGCTTGGCAGAACTGCCGTCCATCATGCGCGCTTCGTCTTCGCTCGCGGGCAGACTGAACGCGGCGGCGATCGACCGCGTGGAGGCTGCGTTGCTGCGTGATCTCGTCGGCGCGAGCCTCTCGGCAACCGTGCTCGAGGTCACGGCATCGAGCGCACGGGTGCAGCTCGACGAGCCCCCGGTCACTGCCCAGCTCGACGTCGCAGCCGGCGTCGCACCGCCTCAAGCTGGTGACCGGGTCACGGTTCTGGTGCGCACGGCCGATGTGGCGAGCGGAACGATTGAGCTCGAGCTACGCCACTGACACAGCTCGAAAGCACACGCAGCGAGGGTGGGGGTAAGCCGCAATAGCTCGCACCCGCACTCGCTACAATGCGTGCGAGATCAGCACAACGTAGGCCAGATTCGCCGAAATTCTCGTACGCCGTGCAGGTCTCGCACGCAACGCGGGCACTCCGCGCTTCAGGGGCGCGCCTACTTCGCGACGAAGTAGAGGCGCTTGTTCGAGAACTCGCCGATGCCGATCGGACCCATCTCGCGACCGAAGCCGCTGCGCTTCACGCCGCCGAAGGGCAACTCGGCCGCCTCGGCCGCGATCGTATTGACGTGCGCCATGCCGACCTCGAGACGCGAGGCGACGCGAGCGGCGCGAGCCTCGTCGGTCGAGAAGACCGATCCGCCAAGCCCGAGCGCGCAGTCGTTGGCGAGCGCCAGCGCTTCCTCGTCGCTCGAGACGCGGTACACGGTTGCAACCGGTCCGAAGATCTCTTCGCCGTACGACTCAGAGTCGCGGGGCACATCGACCAGCACGGTCGGCGCGTAGTAGGCGCTCGGCCCCTCCGAGATTACGCCGCCGGCGAGCACACGAGCACCCTCGGCCACGGCCTTCTGCACCTGCGCGTGCACCGTCTCGGCCGCCGCGCGGGTCGAGAGCGGCGCATACTGCCCCTCGGCCAAGTCGAGCTGGTCGCCGGGCTCGAGGCCGGTGGCAAGCGTCACCAGCGCTTCGACGAAGTCGTCGTAGATGTCGTCCATCACGATGAGGCGCTTGTTCGAGTTGCAGACCTGGCCACCGTTGTAGACACGGAAGTTCCACGCCTCGGCCGCGACCGCGGCGACGTCGTCGGAGTCGAGCACGACCATGGGGTCGATGCCGCCGAGCTCGAGCACGCATTTCTTGAGGTGCTGGCCTGCCTGCGCGCCAATAATAGCGCCGGCACGCTCCGAGCCGGTCAGCGAGATGCCCTGCACGCGGTCATCGGCGATCATCGAGGCGATCTGATCGTGCGAAGCGAAGACGTTCTGGTAGCCCCCGACGGGCACGCCGGCCTCTTCGAAGATCTGCTGCATCGCGAGCGACGAGCTCGCACAGATGTCGGCGTGCTTCAGCAGAATAGTGTTGCCGAGCACGAGATTCGGCGCCGCGAAACGGGCTACCTGGTAGTAGGGGAAGTTCCAGGGCATGACGCCAACCAGCACGCCGACGGGCAGCTGCTCGATGACGGCCTTGCCCGGAATCGTCGACGGGATCTCGTAGCTGGTGATCAGCGAGGGGCCGTGCACCGCGTAGTACTCGATGATGTCGGTCGCGAAGTCGACCTCATCAAGACTCTCGGCGATCGACTTGCCCATCTCGACGGCGATTAGCCGCGCGAGCTCCTCGCGCCGCTCTGCGAAGATCTCTGCCGCGCGCTTTACGACGTTCGCACGCTCCTGCACGCTCTTCTCGCGCCACTCGCGGTAGACCGTGTCGGCGGCCGCGACGGCCTGCTCGATCTGCGCATCGGTAGCGCTCTCGAAGGTCTCAAGAATCTCGCCGGTCGCGGGATTCTGCACTCGATACTTAGCCATGTTGCTTCCTTGCCCTAGGTACGGTTGGCATTCGCCCACCACAAACTCAAAAGATGCGGCAAAGGGCTGCTAGACGATCCGAAAAGGATCGCAGCAGCCCCGTGCCCGAATTGAACTAGTTGCCCTGATAGTAGCCGTCTGCGACGGTCAGCGCCTCGTCAATGATGTCGAGACCCTTCACCAGATCTTCCTCGCTGATGATCAGCGGCGGGGCGATCTGCAGGCGGTTGCCGGCAGCGAACGGCCACAGGCCGGCGTTCTTGCAGGCCGCGACCACCGCGTTGAATGGTGCTGCCGCCTCGCCCGCAGCGTTGAACGGCACGAGCGCCTCGTGCGTCTCGCGGTCGAGCACCAGTTCGAGCGCCCAGAACAGGCCCTTGCCGCGGTACTCGCCCACCGACGGGTGCTTCTCTGCCATCTCGCGCAGGCGGGGCTCCACCACACGCGAGCCGAGATCGCGCACGCGCTCGATGATGCCCTCTGCTTCGAAGATGTCGAAGGTAGCGACGCCGGCAGCACACGCGAGCGGGTGGCCCGAGTAGGTGAGCCCGCCGGGGAAGCTGCGATCCTCGAATGCCTTGTGAATCGCCTCAGAAATTACGACGCCGCCCAGCGGCACGTAACCCGAGTTGACGCCCTTGGCGAAGGTGACGAGGTCGGGTGCGACATCGAACGCCTGGTACGCGAACCACTCGCCGGTGCGGCCGAAGCCAACCATGACCTCGTCGCAGATCATCAGAATGCCGTACTTGTCGCAGAGTGCGCGCACGCCGGGCAGGTAGCCGGGCGGCGGCACGAGCACGCCGTTGGTGCCGGTGACGGTCTCGAGCACGATGGCCGCGATGGTGCTTGCACCCTCGAGCTGAATCTGCTGCTCGAGATGAGCGAGCGCCCGCTGCGACTCTTCTTCGGGAGTCGACGCGAAGAACGCGCTGCGGTAGGCGTACGGGCCGAAGAAGTGCACGACCTCGCCGTCGATGACGTCGTTCGCCCAGCGGCGCGGCTCACCGGTCATGGTGATCGCGGTGCCGGTCGAGCCGTGGTACGAGCGGTAGCGAGAGAGAATCTTGCGCTTGCCGCTCGACTGCCGGGCCAGACGCACCGCGTACTCGATTGCTTCTGCGCCGCCGTTGGTGAAGAACACCGAGCGGGCACCGTCGAAAGAATGCTCGACGATGCGCTTGGCGAGCTCGCCTCGCACGTCGTTCGCGAGTGCGGGCTGGATCGTGGCGAGGCGACCGGCCTGATCCTGGATCGCCTTGACGAGACCCGGATGCTGGTGGCCGAGGTTCAGGTTCACGAGCTGCGACGAGAAGTCGAGGTACTCGTTGCCGTCGTAGTCCCAGAACCGCACGCCCTCGCCCTTGGCGATGGGCAGAGGGTTGATCTGCCCCTGCGCCGACCACGAGTGGAAGACGTAGTTGCGATCGTTCTCGCGCACCTCGCGCTGGGCGGCGGTGTCGCCGAAGCTCTGTGCTTCGCCGTTCAGATCGATGTAGTCAGTCATTGTCTGCTCTCTCGGACTTAGCTGTTGCTCGGGAAGCCGAGGTCGATCTTCGACTGGTCGGGGTTCGGCCACTTGGTGGTGACGACCTTCGAGCGGGTGTAGAACTCGATCGACTCGGGGCCATAGATGTGCGAGCTGCCGAAGAGCGAATCCTTCCAGCCACCGAACGAGAACGCGCCGACGGGCACTGGGATCGGCACGTTGATGCCGACCATGCCTGCCTCAACGTCAAACTCGAAGGCGCGCGCGGTGCCACCGTCACGGGTGAAGATCGCGGTGCCGTTGCCGAACTGGTGGTCGTTGATGAGCTGCAGGCCCTCTTCGTAGCTGTTCACGCGAACGATCGCGAGCACCGGGCCGAAGATCTCCTCGAGGTAGACCTTGCTGTCGGTCTTCACGTGGTCGATCAGGCTGACACCCGTGAAGAAACCATTGCCCTCGAACTTCGCCTCGCGGCCGTCGACAACCACGGTTGCGCCCTCTGCCTCGGCGCCTGCAACGTACGACTCGACGCGAGCCTTCGCCTCTGCGGTGATGAGCGGGCCCATCTCGCTCGAAGGATCGGTGCCATCACCGATCTTGAGGTCAGCGATGCGGCTGGTGAGCTCGGGAACGAGCTTGTCGGCGACGTCGCCGACTGCCACGAGCACCGAGACCGCCATGCAGCGCTCGCCGGCCGAACCGTAGGCTGCCGAGATCGCGGCGTCAGCAGTGACCTTGAGGTCTGCGTCGGGCATGACCAGCATGTGGTTCTTTGCACCGCCGAGTGCCTGCACGCGCTTGCCGTTTGCAGCTGCCTTCTCGTAGATGTACTTGGCGATCGGCGTCGAGCCGACGAAGCTGACGGCCTTCACGTCGGGGCTGTCGAGCAGCGTGTCGACTGCGACCTTGTCACCGTGCACGACGTTCAGCACGCCGTCTGGCAGGCCTGCTTCGCGGAAGAGATCTGCGAGGAAGACCGAGGCGCTGGGGTCGCGCTCGCTGGGCTTCAGCACGACGGTGTTGCCGCATGCGATTGCGCTGGCGATCATCCAGAGCGGAACCATCACCGGGAAGTTGAAGGGGGTGATCGCCGCGACCACGCCGACGGGCTGCTTGATCGAGTGCACGTCGATGCCGGTCGAAACCTGCTCGTCGCGCTCGCCTTTCAAGAGGTGCAGCAGGCCTGACGCGAACTCGACGTTCTCGAGGCCGCGTGCGACCTCGCCCGCAGCGTCAGAGAGCACCTTTCCGTGCTCGCTGGTCACGATTGCGGCAAGCTCGGGGGTGCGCTGCTTGAGCAGCTGGCGCAGGTTGAAGAAGACGTCTGCGCGCTTGGTCAGGCTGGTCTTGCGCCATGCCGGCAGCGCTGCCTGTGCCGCAGCGATGGCCTGCTCGACGGTTGCAACCGAAGCGATGCCGAGCTCGTGCTGCACCTCGCCGGTGGCGGGGTTGTAGACGGGCTGGGTGCGCTCGGCGTCGGTGACTTTCTCACCGGCGATGACGTGGGGAATGCGTGCCATGGGCTGGCCCTCTCGGTGCGTATCTTCTTTACGAGTCTGACGAGTATTGGTCAAACTGTTCGGTCGCATAATGCGCGATCCTTTCAAGTATCACAAGGGATCACTGCCGAGCGCTCGGGCAGACCATCTCAAACTGGCGCTCTTCTCATACAGTTTGTATGGTTGAGGCATGAGCCTCGCCGCACCAACCGGTCAAGCCGAGCAGTCGTCGCTGCCCTCAGTCGCCGAGATGCTCGAGCTGCAAGAGGTGCAGGCGGGTGAGCCAGAGCTCGTGGCCGGCGGCCAAGGCCTCGAACGCGCGATCAGGTGGGCGCACGTCGTCGCCGGCGCCGGCGCCGCAGAGCTCGTCGACGGCGGCGAGCTCGTGCTCACCACGGGCGCGGGCTGGCCGCGCGACACCGCGGCACTCACTCGCTTCGCAATCACGCTCACAGGGGCGGGGGGCGTCGGGGTTGCCGCGATCCTGCTCGAACTCGGCATCGCGTTCGACGAGGTGCCCACCGAACTGATCGCGGCCTGCGACGCCGCCGGAGTGCCGCTGATCGTGCTGCGCCGCGAGGTGCGCTTCGTGCAGATCACCCAGCGCGTGCACCAGCGCATTCTCGCCGCGCAGACCGAAGCGCTGCAGGCGCGCGAAGAAGTGCACAAGATGCTCACCGAGCTCGGGCTCAACCGCAGCCCCGTCGACTACGTGGTCGAGCGTCTCGCAGCGACCTTGGGGTGCCCGGTCGTGCTCGAAGACTCGGCTCACCGAGTGGTCGCGGTGGCGATGCAGGGCGAGGATCCAGCCCAGACCCTCGTGCCCTGGGGGGCGGGGGGCGAACCGGTGTTGCCTGCGGCGAGCGCCCGCGTGCCCGTTGAGGCGCGCGGCAGCCGGTGGGGCTTCTTGACCGCGCTGCCTGGCCCGCCCCACCCGGCGGGCAGGCGCACGGTGCTCGAACTCGGAGCATTCGCGCTGGCACTTGGCAGGCTCGCCGACACGAGTTCTGACCAGTGGCTGCAACTCGCCTCGAAGCGGGTATTCGAAGCCTTGCTGAGCGGTCGCTACCGCAACGACACCGAGCTCGAGGCGCAGCTCACCGCGGCGGGACTGCCGATTGCGGGCCGGGTGATCCTCGCTGCGACATTGCAGGGAACCGGTGATTTTGGCGCCCACGAATCGCTCGCGCATGCCATTCTCGAAACCTCGCTGCGGCGCGCGGTGGCGCCCGAGGGCCGGGTGCTGATCGCCGACGAGGGCGACGGCTCGCTGCTCGCGATCGTGTCGCTGCCCGAGGGCGACGCGCGTCTCGGCTTGAACGAGGGGCGGGGTGCCCCGCTGCTCGCCGTGCGACTTGCGCACGAGCTCGACATGCTCGTACCAGACCCAACGCCCGCGGCCTGGCGCGCGCACCTGGCGCTCGGGGCACCCGGGTCAAGGCTGCGTCAGCTCGTTGCTTCTCTCGAGCAGTTGCGCGCGGCCGGGCGGTTGGCGGCGTCGTCAGAGGTGGGGCGTGTCACGGTGCAGCACGCGGAGCGGCAGCCGCTCGCGCACCTGGTGCGGTCGCTCGCCGGAGCGCCCGAGCTGCAGCAGTTCACGGCAGACATGCTGGGCCCGATCGTCGAGCACGACAGGGTGTCGGGGCCTGGTCACAGCGGCGACCTGCTGCGCGTGCTCGCCGCCTATCTGGCGCACCCGGCGAACCGCTCACTCGCGGCGCAGGAGGCGCGGCTGTCGCGGTCGGTGTTCTATCAGCGGCTCGACCTCATCGAAGATCTGCTCGGGGCGAGCCTCGCAGACGGCGAGACGATCGCCGCGCTCACGGTCGCGCTCTTGGCGCGGCCGCAATAGGCGGTGCCGCTACGCGCGAGCCGTAGGGCTTGCGCGCGCTTGGCGCGACCGCAATAGATGCTGCCGCACCGGGCCCCGCTCAGCCACCCCGTCCCCGCCCCGTCACGCCCCTACCCGGGACAACCCCGCCGATGTATATGCTTCGCACCAAAGGACCAGTTCTGCGGCCGGCAAATCGTGTACGTCGGCAAGAAACGTGTACATCGGGATGCGGCCTCACACACGCTCACGGTCTCGCACGCAGGCGGCACATACACGCGCCGCTACCGCGGCATTCGAGGCACAGGAACCCCTAGGCCCATCAGGTGCATGCCCAGTTTTCGTGCAGTCGGAACTTCGGGGTAACCCCACCGCACCATGTCTTTGCGTTCTCGCTTGCAGATCCAGTCTTGTCGCCGCTTCTCGTCATACACGACCTCTGCGGCCGTCTTCCCCCTTCTCAGTCTCGCGTCGATGTACTTTTGTTTGCCGTCACACTCACCAAAGAGGTCAAGTCCGAGAAGTTCAAAGTCCACGTAGTACATTCGGCCGTGAGGCGCCGGCACAGGTACCTGAATCTCAACCTCGAACTTGAGTCGCTTCAGTTGCAAGTGGCTGATGCTTTCGAGCACTGAGTCGATTCGAGGGTCGGCCAGCGCTATGAGGCGTTGCGCGCCAGCGGCTCCATTGCGCCCGCGGATTCTGCCGATCCTTGTAGCCATGTCATCTTGCCACTCAAACACGCGCGACCAATCGACTTTATGCGAAACCTTGAACTCTCTACGTAGATAACCGTCAGCCGCAGCGAGCGCGGTTTCAGCCTGCTCGAAACGCGCGAGATCGAGAATGGTTCGGTCAGGCGAGGTACACATCATCCCCGAGACCTCGACCACGTCCTCATCTAAGAGGTCAGCTCGGTGCCGAACTACACCCCTCGTCGATTTGCCAGACGCTGCAACTGACCCGACGACGTGCACTCGAGAGCCCAGCTCACCATAAATCGGCAAACCCAACAGCACCGCTGCAGACTTGTGCGAAAACACGAGCGCACCACAAGCGGCTTGTTGAGCGGCAAGCATTCGCGCGAGATGCTGCGCTTCGGCCGTGAGTTGATCCCAAAGCTGGTTGGGCAAGTAGGCGCCCCAATAGATGCGAGTGTGGTCGGTTGCGGATGCTCGAAACTTGCCCGTTGCGGCGACATAATCACTGTCGCGACCCGGCACGATCAGTGACGGCTCGAGCTTTGCGATCAGTTCAGTAGGCGACAGCGTCATGCACTGAGTTTCATGCAATTCTCGAAGCAACGTGGGCGATTCTCGAAAGTTGTGGATAAGCCACTCGAGCCGAGCCTTGTGAGCGAAGAACGGGACGAACCCGATGTACCCAGATTTCGCCGAAGTACCCGCTTTGAAGCCCACAAAAGGGTCACATCGGCAGGAACTGTATACATTGGCCGGGGTCGGAGTGAGCTCGGCGGCACCGCAGCAGACCTGTCGCTGCAGGCGCTGCCGCTACGCGCTGGCTGGCACCCACTCCCCCTCGCGCATGTCGAAGATGATGTGCGTCTCGGTGCCGCGCACCGACGGGTGCACGGTGACGTGATCGAGCACAAAGGTTCGCAGTTGCTCGGCATCGGCCACGGCGACGGTCACCATGAAGTCGTAGCGCCCCGTGAGGTTCATCACCTGCAGCACGTTCGGCGCTCGCACCATGCTCGTCATGAAGCGGTCTACGGTCTCGCGCGAGTGGTTCGTGAGCACGATCATGATGACTGCGTTCAGCGAGTAGCCAAGCTGCGCGTGGTCGAGCTCGAGGCGGCGCGCGCGAATCACGTTCGACTCGCGCAGCCTGCGCACTCGGTAGGCGCAGGTTGATTCCGCGACGTCGAGCAGCGTCGCGAGCGCTTTATTGGTGAGCGTGGGATCAGCGCTGAGCCTGCGCACGATCTCGAAGTCGAGCGAGTCGAGCGCGATGCCGACCGATCTGGTGCCCTGTGCATTTCGCATCTTTGCGCCTTCCATTCATCTCGATTCGAGCACAAATGCAGATTCTTGCGCTTCTTATTGTTCTCTCAACAAGACTACTTTCATTTTCTTCGCGAGATCACGAAGATAAGCCCATGGACGACCTCTCAATGACGATGGACACACTCGCGGTGCACGCGGGCCGCGAAGACCTCACCGCGCTTGGGCTGCATGCGCTACCGATCGATCTCTCTACGACGAACCCGCTGCCGAACGTCGAGAAGGGCGGCGACTCGTACGAGGCGCTCGCCACGGGCGGCACCCCGATCGATGGCGGCAGCAACGTATACGCCCGTCTCTGGAACCCCACGGTCGCCCGCTTCGAGTCCGGCCTCGCCCAGCTCGAGCACGCGGAGTCGGCCGTTGCGTTCGCGAGCGGCATGGCGGCGCTCAGCGCCGCGATCCTCGCATTTACGGCGTCGACGAATAAACGCCACGTGGTTGCGGTGCGCCCGCTCTATGGCGGCACCGATCACCTGCTCGCCACCGGCCTGCTCGGCACGGAGGTCACCTTCTGCCACGCCGATGAGGTCGCGGCGACGGTGCGAGAAGACACCGGCCTTGTGATCATGGAGACCCCTGCCAACCCAACGCTCGAGCTCGTCAGCATCTCGCGCGTCGCGGAGCAGGCCGGCGAGGTGCCGCTGCTCGTCGACAACACCTTTGCCACCCCGGTGCTGCAGAACCCGCTCGATCACGGTGCGGCAATGTCGATGCACAGCGCGACGAAGTACCTCGGTGGGCACGGCGACGTGATCGGCGGTGTGATCGCCTGCTCCGAGGCGCACGCGCAGATGCTGCGGCCGATCCGCGCGATCACGGGCGCCATCTTGCACCCGCTTGCCGCCTATCTGCTGCACCGCGGCCTCACCACTCTGCCGTTGCGCGTAAGGGCACAGCAAGAGAACGCGAAGATGGTCGCAGAGTGGCTCAGCACCCACGATGCGGTCGAACGGGTGTACTTTCCGGGCATGAACACAGACCCCGACGGGGTGCTCGGCAGCCAGATGTCAGGGCCCGGTGCGATGGTGGCGATTAAGCTCAAGGGAGGCGCCGAGGCCGCTGAACGACTGACTGGCGCGGTGAAGATCTTCACGCACGCGGTGTCGCTCGGCGGCATCGACTCGCTCATCGAGAATCCAGCTGCGCTCACGCACCGACCGGTCGCCGGCGACGCGAAACCCGACGCGGGCATCGTGCGCATGTCGATCGGCCTAGAGAGCGCAGAGGATCTCATCGCCGATCTCGCGCGGGGCCTGTAAGGGAGCCGGAGATCCTGGTCGCCCACCGCGTAGCTCAGAGCCAAATTGAGATTTCATTGAAGGTCAATGAGAATCTTTACCTGCATTTTCTTAAGAACAGGTTTATTACCGCCTAATAATCGAAAGCAGTAGGCTAGACGAAGGCATGTGACAAAGGAGAACCATGGCCGAGCACCGAGACGAAGACCTTGGGCAGTTCGAAACGTCGACGCAGCTCGACCCGCCGTCAGCAAACTCACGCCCCTTGACCGCGTCTTCAGGCGGCGCAATCGGATCTGACGGGTCGACGCTCGACATCATCTCGCAGCGGGTGCTGTGGCTCGCGACGGCCATGATCGATGCGGCGAATCGCGGGCGCGAGAATCCCGATGGCGTCAAGGTCGGTGGCCACCAGGCCTCTTCGGCGTCGATGGTCGGCATCATGACCGCGCTCTGGTTCTCGGAGCTGACCGCGCTCGACCGGGTTTCGGTGAAGCCGCACGCCTCGCCCGTGCTGCACGCGATCAAGTATCTGCTCGGCGGCCTCGACGAGTCGTATTTGCCGCGGCTGCGGGCGCTCGGAGGGCTGCAGCCGTACCCGTCGCGATCGAAAGATCCAGACACGGTCGACTTCTCGACAGGCTCAGTGGGCATCGGCGCGACCGCACCCATCTGGGCAGCGCTCTCGCACCGCTACCTCACCGACCGGTTTCCGAGCACGCCGCCCGCGGGCCGCTTCATCTCTCTGCTGGGCGATGCCGAGATGGACGAGGGCGCGGTGTGGGAGGCCATCATTGACCCCGAGGTGCGACAGCTCGGCGAGGTCGTCTGGATCGTCGATCTCAACCGGCAGTCGCTCGACCGCGTCATTCCCGACGTTCAGATTCAGCGCCTGCGCGGCATGTTCGCAGCGGCCGACTGGCAGGTGCTCACCTGCACCTGGGGGCACCGACTGCAGGCAGCATTTCAGCGGCCGGGCGGGCAGGTGTTCGAGGCGCGCATGCGCAAAATGCCGAACGAGGAGTACCAGCGCACCCTGCGAGCCCACCCCGAAGAGGTGCGCGCGCGGCTGCTGGCGGGCGTCACACCCGCGGAACACGCGGTGCTCGAACCCCTGCTGAGAGAGTTCAGCGACCTCGATCTCGCGGAGCTCGTGCGCGATCTTGGTGGCCACGACCTGAAAGAGCTGCAGGCGACGTTCAAGAAGATCGACAACACTCGCCCGACCGTGATCTTCGCGTACACGATCAAAGGGCGCGGCCTGTCGATCGAGGGGCACCCCAGCAACCACGCCGCACAGCTCACGCGCGAGCAGATGCAGGAGCTCGCGACCGCCTCGGGCATGTCGCTCGACAACCCCTGGCAGCGATTTGCAGATGGCACGGACGCGGCACGAGTGTGCGCCGACACCGCGGCCCGCCTCAGCCGAGACGCAATCGAGCGCATGCCGGTTGCGTCGGTGCCGGCCGAGTTCGAGTGGCGGCACAAGGCTGTCACCTCGACGCAGGCGACCCTCGGACACTTTCTCTCGGACCTGCGCCGCGCGGCCCCCGAGGTCGCCGAGCGGGTGGTCACCACGAGCCCCGATGTCGCGAGCTCGACAAACCTGGGCGGCTGGATCAACAAGAGCGGGGTCTGGTCACTCGCCGGCCGCGCCGACTGGTTCGCCGACGACCCCGAACGCGTGCTGAAGTGGCGCGAGAACACCGGCGGCCAACACATCGAGCTCGGCATCGCCGAGGTCAACCTCGTCTGCCTCGCCGTCGAGCTCGGCCTCACCGGCGCCCGCTGGGGCCAGCCGCTCATTCCGATCGCGACGCTCTACGACCCGTTCATCGGCCGAGCGCTCGAGCCCTGGACGTTCGGCATGTACGCCGGCGGCCGCTCGATCATGATCGGCACCCCGTCAGGCGTCACCCTCGCCCCCGAGGGCGGAGCGCACCAGTCGATCGGCACGCCCTCGATCACCCTCGAGATTCCGAACCTCACCAGCTGGGAGCCGGCGTTCGCGCAAGACCTCGAGTGGACCATGCTCGAGGCGATTCGCGACGTAGCCGACCCGGCCGGCGGCTCGGCCTACTTCCGCCTCTCGACGCGCCCCGTCGACCAGTCGCTCTCGCGCACACCCGAAGACCCGCTGCTGCGCGAGAAGCGACGCGAAGAAGTGCTCGCAGGCGGGTACCGAATCAGCACTCACCCCGTTGCAGAAGATCAGGTGACGCTCGTGGGTGTCGGCGCAATCATGACCGAGGTGTGCGCTGCGGCGGCACGGCTCGAAGCGGTCGGCGTGCGTGCAGGAGTGATCTGCGTGACGAGCCCGAGCTTGCTGTTCCGCGCGCTGCGCGCCCGTGACGGGATCGCCGCGAGCACGCGCTCGGGGATCCTCGATCGCCTCTTCCCTGCCGACCGCCGGGCACCGCTCGTCACTGTGATGGATGCGCACCCGCACACCCTCGCGTTTCTCGCTGGCGTGCGTGGCGACCGCGTGCGCACGCTCGGGGTCACGGAGTTCGGGCAGGGCTCGAGCGTGAGCGACGCGTACCGACTGCACGGCATCGACGCAGAGTCGATCGCCTCAGCGGCGCTCGACCTCACCCGGTAGCGGCTAGCGCGGTCGCGTCTTCGAGTGCTGCAGCACCCAGGAGTACATGGTGACCGCGGCCGCGGCCGACGCGTTGATCGAGCGGGTCGAACCATACTGTGTGATCTCGACCACGGCTTCTGACGCCTCGATGGCCTCCTGAGAGAGCCCGGGGCCCTCTTGCCCAAACAGCATGACGCAGCGCTCGGGCCAGTCGAACGTCTCCATAGGCACGCAGCCGGGCACGTTGTCGATCGCGATGATCGGCACGCCCTGATCCTGCGCCCATGCGACGAGCGCGGCGACGTCTTCGCGATGCTCGACGTGCTGGTAGCGGTCAGTGACCATGGCGCCGCGCTTGTTCCAGCGGCGGCGGCCGACAATATGAACGGTGTCAGCGCCGAACGCGTTCGCGCTGCGCACGATCGAGCCGATGTTCATATCGTGCTGCCAGTTCTCGATCGCCACGTGAAACGGGTGACGCTGCTGATCGAGGTCTGCTTTCACGGCCTCGGTGCGCCAGTAGCGGTAGCGATCGATCACGTTGCGGGTGTCGCCGTGCTCGAGCAGTTCGGGGTCGAAGTGCTCGTCGGTAGGCCAGGCATCGCGCCCGCCGGGCCACGGGCCGACGCCCGAGGTGCTGCGTTCGTGGCTTGGCTCGGCGGCAATACTGCCCGTCTCAGGCGTTGCTTCGGGGCGAGGATCGGAGCTCTCTGTCACCGAACCATTCTCTCAGGCTCAAGCCTCGCTGAGGCTCCGCAGCTCGTCATCGCTGAGCTCGAGGGAAAGCGAGGCGAGCAGCGACGGCAGCTGCTCCATGGTTCGAGCGCTCGCAATCGGGGCTGCGATCGTGGGCTGCTGCCTCAGCCAGGCGAGGGCGACGGCGGCCTGGTCGATCCCGCGCGACGCTGCGATTGCGTCGAGTGCCGCGAGCACCGCGAGGCCGCTGTCGTTCAGGTATTCGGCAGCACCCGCTGCTCGCACGCTCGCGCCCGGTGCGGCCAGGTCGCCCTCGGCGCGGTACTTGCCTGCGAGAAAGCCCTTTGCGAGCGCGTAGTAGGGAAACACCGCGAGGCCCTCGGCTTCGGCGAAGGCACGCAGGCCGTTTGTTTCATAGTCGCGCTCCACCAGGTTGTAGTGCGGCTGCAGCGCAATCGGCAGGTGGTAGCCCCCCGCACGAGCGATCGCGACCCACTCCGCTGCCCGCTCCGCCGTATAGTTCGAGATGCCGATGGCGCGAACCTTGCCTGCGTCGACCAGCTGAGAGAATGCCTCGACGGTCTCTTCGAGCGGCGTCTCCGCGTCATCGAAGTGCGCGTAGTACAGGTCGATGCGATCGGTGCCGAGGCGAGTCAACGAGGCATCGGCTGCCGCGTGCACGTTTGCGGCCGCGAGCCCCACAAACTCAGGATGCGTCGATACTTTCGTCGCAATCACGACGCGATCCCGCACGCCTCGCGAAGCAAGCCATTCGCCGATGATGCGCTCGCTCTCGCCTCCGGTGTGGCCGGGCACCCAGCGCGAGTAGCCGTCGGCGGTGTCGAGAAAGTCGCCACCACCCGCGGTGAAAGCGTCAAGCACTGCGAACGACGCGTCGCGATCAGCCGTCCAGCCAAAGACATTGCTGCCGAGCGCGAGCGGAGCGATGTGCGTATCGGGGCCAAGGTTCGTTTGAGCGATCACGCTCTCCACCCTACTCTCGCGCGTGGCGGTCATGAGGTGCAGCCCGTGTCTCACGCTCCCGGCTCGCGGCACCCCAGCACACCCACCCCTCCGGCAAGTGGGCAGTAAGTGTTGCCTGATCGCCCCGCAAGCAACACCTAGTGCCCATCTGCTGCGAAGAAGCGAGCGTGAGGACCCGGCTCAGCTCGGTTTGGCCCGGCTCAGCTCGGTTTGGCTCAGCGCAGCGCGGTTCGGAATCGCTCAGCGACGGGTCGCTGCCAGCACCGTGAACGTGCGGTCGCGGGCGAGCTGCCTGGTCGGGCCGATCTCACGTTCGATGAGCGGGCGGGAAGCGAGGTGCGAGTTGAAGACGAGACGCAGCTCACCGCCGGGCGCGAGCGCCCGCGCACACGAGCTGATCAGCCGCTGCCCCACCCCGACGTGCACGGTCGAGCCAGCGTGAAATGGCGGGTTGAGCAACACGAGGTCGGCCCAGCCGTCGGCGACCGCCTCGGTGGCGTCGGCACGGTGCACGGCGACGCGATCCTCGACCCCTGCAGCCGAAGCAGTCAATTGACTCGCCAGCACCGCCGCAGCCGACTGGTCGCTCGCGATCACCTGCGCGGCGGGCCAGGCGAGCGCCGCCGACACCGCGAGCACTCCGTTGCCGCAGCCGATGTCGGCAATGCGCGCCGGAGCTGCCGACGGTTGCTCACGCAACGTGCGCAGCAGCAAGCGGCTGCCGTGGTCGAGCGTGGCGCCCCCGAAGGTGGCGCCACGAGCAAAGAGGTCGAAAGAGAGGTCGGCGTCACCGGCATGCTCAGGAAACCGAGCGCCACCGAGCGTCTCGGCACCCCTCGGGGATCGAGCAGTGAGCACGCGTGCCTTGCGCCAGCCCCGGCTCGCCGCGACCTCGTCGAAGTGGCGCGCGAGCAGTTCGTTCATGCCGCGGCTCATATGCTTGTCGCGGCCGCCCGCGAGCACCACGACGTCAGAATCGGCATAGCGCGCAACGTTCCAAGAAATCTCTTCGAGCTCAGCGAGCGATCTCGGCAGCTGCAGCAGCACCACTTTCGCGCCTGTGAGCAGCTGCTCGCCAAGCGGGTGGTGGTTAAAGATCAACGTGGGATCAGCGCCGACGCCGAGCCGCGCCGCGTTTGCGATGAGTGCGCGCTCAGATAGCAGCGCGTCTTGATGCACCCTGATGTCAGTCGCGCCGAGCGCATGGGCCGCCCCGAGGGTCAATGCCCCGTGGCGATCCCCGATGACGACGAGGCCTCCATGCAACACACCAGCCGATCCCGAGGCGGGATCGGGAGATACGCCGCGCAAAGCGATGCTTTGCTCAGAGCGGCTTGCTCCGTGGCGATCCCTGATGACGACGAGGCCTCCGTGCAACACACCAGCCGATCCCGGTTGGGTTTCACGCAGCCGCTCGCCAAGATGCTCGAGCAAGAGCAGGTCGGCGGCGTCGTAGGCCTGCAGCTCGGGCGCGTCGAAGTCGGGCTCGCGCGAGAGCTGCGCGAGAAACGCCTCAAATTCGGTGGGCCAGGCGAGCGGTTCAGTCACCGCTCCATTTTCGCACTCACACCCTCAACTACCGTGCCCGGTCGGCAATAGTGCGCGAAGTGTGCTCTGGGCGTGCTCCAAGGCACACTTCGCGCACTATTGCCAGTGAGGAAGGGAGGGGTGCGGGCGGAACTCAGCGCCCATCGGGCCGCCACACCACCACATCGGCGCTGCGGCGAAGCCGCGATCCTCTTCGCATCGTAATAATCTCGCCCGCCTGACCGGCCGCGAACACGCGACGCTCGGGACGGTTGAGCATCTCGTCAGAGAGCGCCCGCTCGAGCTCGCGCACCCTGCCCTGCAGCTCGCGAACCTCGTCTTCGAGCTGCAGCACCCGGCGAATGCCCTCAAGACTCAAGCCCTCGGCGGAGAGCCTGGCGACCTCGCGCAGCTGTTCGACGTCGTGCAACGAATAGCGGCGAGTGTTGCCGCTGGTGCGCTGCGGCGATACGAGCCCGATACGGTCGTACTGCCGCAGCGTCTGCGGGTGCATCTCGGCGAGCTCGGCGGCGGCCGCGATCGCGAAGATCGGGGTGAAACGATCCATTTGCTGCCTCGACTGCGCCATCTGCAGAACCTACCCTCTAGCCGTTCGCGCGTGCGAGCAGATCGGCCCGCGGCGACTCGTCTGGCATCTCGGCGTTGAAGGCTTGGAGGGCCTCCTTCGCTTTGTCGCTGAGGTGAGACGGCACCGCCACCTGCACCTCGGCGAGCAAGTCACCGGTTGCCTTTGCTGTCTGCACACCGCGACCCTTCACGCGAAGCACGCGCCCACTCGGGGTACCTGGCTGCATTTTCAGCTTCACGGGGGCGCCGCCGAGCGTCGGCACCTCGATTGTGGCGCCGAGGGCGGCCTCGACGAACGTGACCGGTAGTTTGACGCGAAGGTTGTGGCCCTCGCGCTCGAACACCGGGTGCTTGCGCACCTGCACCGTCAGAATGAGGTCGCCGGCCGGGCCACCGTCGGGGCTCGGCTCGCCCTTGCCGCGCGCACGGATGCGTTTGCCATCTTCGACGCCTGCTGGAATCTTGACCTTGACCTGACCGTTCGGAGTCTGCAGGGTGACGGTATCGCCACGCACCGCGGTCTCGAAGTCGAGCGTCGTCGACGCCGTCAGGTCGCGACCGGGCCTCGGGCCACGCGGCGCGCGCGGGCCGCCGCCGAACATGCCACCAAAGAGATCCTCATAGCCACCAGCACCGCCACCCTGCTGAAAGGTAAAGCGTTGCCCGCCGGCACCGGCACCGCCCATGCCGCCGCCGAACATGCCACCGAAGATGTCTTCGAAGCCCTGCCCGCCG
>CALCJF010000059.1 GCA_937967375.1 uncultured Leucobacter sp. | reverse complement strand
GCAACACGAGCTGTCCCCCGGCGCCCTGTCGCTCTACTACATGACCGGACCCGAGGGCGATCGTCACGGTGGGTACTGGCGTTGGACCGCGGTCGACGAAGGCCGCTCATTCGAGGTGCGCGACGGGTTCGCGAACGAAGACGGCACCCCGAACACCGATATGCCCGAGGGGCGAATGGTGTTCGAGTTCAGCGAGACCGCTCTCGGCTCACGAGTCGTTTGCACCAGCTACCACGACTCGCTCGAAGACCTGGAGCAGCTGATCGCAATGGGCCAGATCGAGGGCATGCGCGAGGCGATGGGTCAGATGGACGATGTGCTCGCCGATCTTTCGTCCTTCGCAGCCGGCAACCGCACCGAGGTGCAGCTCGTCGGCGAAACCCAGGCACGCGTTGCCCGTGTGGTGCGAGGATCAGTGCCGCAGCTCTGGCAGGCATTCACCGACGAGGCGCTCCTGCGTCGCTGGCAACTCGGCCCCGACGGCTGGGAGATGACCGTGTGCGAGGTCGGCGCGGTGCCCGGCGCTGCGATGCACACCGAGTGGCGCCATGTCGAGTCGGGCGAGAGTTTCGGCTTCGTCGGTGTGGTCGTCGAGGCGGCCCCGCCGCACAGGTTGGTGACCACGGAGCGCATGGTCTCCCCTGCCGACCCCGAGGGCGCCGCGAGCGCAGAGACGCTCAACGAGCTCACCTTCACCCCTGTTGAGGGCGGCACGCTCGCGTCGTACCTGATCACCTACCCGAGCACCGAGGTGCGCGAGATGGTGCTCGCGACCGGCATGGCCGACGGCATGGAGGCGAGCTTCACACGCCTCGAGACCGAGGTATTCGCTTCATAGCCACGAGGATCGCTCGCGCTGCCCGCTCAGGCGCGCAGCGCGAGCCCCGCCGCCGCCTCGAGCACGAGCAGCGCCGCGAGGCGCACCGTGCGGGCATCGGGCGCATCTGCCGTCGCATCGACCTCGGCAATGTCGAGACCTCGAACCCGCGAATCTGCCGCGAGCAGGCGTGCAACGCGACGCAACTCGTGCGCCTGCAGCCCGCCGGGCACCGACGCCGGGCAGCCCGGGGCCACGCTGCGGTCACACACGTCGACGTCGAGGTCGACGTGAATCGCGCCACCGCCACCGCCCGCAATCGCGAGTGCCTCGGCGACGATCTCCTTCAACGGGCGATCATGCAGTTCATCGCGGTGAATCACGGTGATGCCGAGATCTTTCGCCCGCTGCCGGTACGCCTGCGAGTTCGCAAAGTCGGCAATGCCGATCTGCACTACGCGGCGCGGATTCAGGCCCATCTCGATAAGCCTGCGCACCGGCGAGCCGTTGCTGCGCCCATCGCGTAGGTCGTGGTGGGCGTCGAGCGTGATGAGGCCAGCGTTCGCGAGCCCTCCGTGCGCCTCAGCGACTCCGAGCGCTGCGGGAACGGTGCAGGCGTTGTCGCCGCCGAGCGCCACCACGAGGTCTGCCTGTGCAGCGAGCTCTGCGATCCTTTTCGCTGCTGTTTCTTCACCGGCCTCGGTGTCTGGGTCGGCAAGGTCGCCCGCGTCGGCGATGCTCAGCGACTCGTGCAGCACGATCTCATTCTCGCCACCACGGTGCCCCGGGGCGCCTGGCGCGACGATGTGGGTTGAGTAGCGGCGCAGGGCGTCGCGAATTGCGGCGGGCGTCTCGTGCGCGTTGGTCGGCGACAGCGAGGTGCGGCTCGTCGGCACGCCCACGATGGTGAGGTCGGTGCGCTCGCCAGCAGGCTGCGCCCACCCCCCGGCACGCGGCCAGAGCTCGTCGTGCGAAAGCTTTGTGCTGCTCATGCTGCTGCTCATGTGAGTCACCCTTCAGACGGAGAAATGCGCTTCAACCGGAAGTTTCACGCCGATACCTCCGATTAAAGCTGAAATCCCTGGTGGAACGCGCAGCAGACGTGTGCCGCAGTCTGGGATTCCAGACGAAATGCTGCACGTCGGGGGTAGCCACGCACTCTCGTATGCGCTGAAATCGATGCATGAGCAACACAGTGATCCTCGGAGCAGCACCCCTCACCGTCGCAGACGTTGTCGCAGTAGCCCGTTTTGATGCCCGCGTCGAGATCGATGCCGACGCCCTCACCCGCATCGGCGAAAGCCGCCGCATGATCGAAGAACTCGCGAACGACACGAGGCCCCACTACGGCGTCTCGACCGGCTTCGGTGCCCTCGCAAAGGTGCAGATCGCCAGCGAGAAGCGCCAGCAGCTGCAGCGCAGCTTGATTCGTTCGCACGCCGCGGGCACCGGCGCAGAGGTCGAGCGCGAGGTCGTGCGCGCCCTCATGCTGCTTCGCCTCAACACGCTCGCCAGCGGCCGCACCGGCGTGCGCCCGATCGTCGCCGAGACCTATGCCGCGATTCTCAACGCGGGCATCAGCCCCGTCGTGCACGAGTACGGTTCGCTCGGCTGCTCGGGCGACCTCAGCCCGCTCGCTCACTGCGCACTCACGGTCATGGGCGAGGGTCAGGTTCGCGTCGCCTCAAGTGCTTCCGCAGAGGATCGCCACACCGCGCCCGTCGATGCCGCTTCGGCGCTGACTGCCGCGGGCATCGAGCCGGTCGTGCTCGCCGAGAAGGAGGGACTCGCCCTCATCAACGGCACCGACGGCATGCTCGGCATGCTGTGCCTCGCGCTGCACGACCTGTCGGCACTCTTCAAGACCGCCGACTTCGCTGCTGCCGCAAGCGTCGAGGCTCTTACCGGCACCGACTCGGTGTTCGCCGCCGAGCTGCACGCCCTTCGACCGCACCCGGGCCAGGCGGCCGCCGCTTCGAACATGGCCGCGATCCTCGCCCCATCGACGCTCGTGCAGCGCCCGCAAGAGGGCGAGTTCACCCGCGTGCAAGACGCGTACTCGCTGCGCTGCGCCCCGCAGGTGCACGGTGCCGCTCGCGACACCGCAGAGCACGCCGCGCGAGTCGCCTCGATCGAGCTGCGCTCGGCAGTTGACAACCCGGTCGTGCTGCCTGACGGCCGCGTCGAGTCGAACGGCAACTTTCACGGCGCCCCCGTCGCCTACGTGCTCGACTTTCTCGCGATTGCCGTCGCCGACCTCGCCTCGATCAGCGAGCGCCGCACCGACCGCTTTCTCGACGTGGCGCGTAACCACGGTCTGCCGCCGTTCCTTGCGGCAGACGCTGGCCTCGACTCGGGTCTCATGATCGCCCAGTACACCGCAGCAGGCATCGTGTCAGAGCTGAAGCGCCTCGCCGCGCCCGCCTCGGTCGACTCGATCCCCTCGTCGGCAATGCAAGAGGATCACGTCTCGATGGGCTGGCATGCAGGGCGCAAGCTGCGCCGCGCGGTCGATGGCCTGACCCGCGTACTCGCGATCGAGCTGCTGGCTTCGACCCGCGCTCTCGACTTCCGTGCCGCTTCGGCCTCGGGCAACCCGGCCCCCGCGACCGCGGCAGTGCACGAGCTGTTCCGCACGCGAATCTCAGCACCGGACACCGACGGCTTCCTTTCGCCCGACATCACTGCGGCGTACGAGTTCGTCGCGTCGGGAGAGGTGTTGGCTGCCGCCGAGGGTGCGCTCGGCTCGCAACTGGGCTGATCCTCGCCTAACGCCCGCGCGTGCCCGGGCGTTAGGTCACCCCTTACGCACGCTGAACAACCCTCGCGTGTGTTGAGAGTTCGCGCTACTTCGAAAAGCGCAGGTCGCTCAAGCCAAACGGGCCCGCGTCTGGCGTCGCCGCACGAATCTGCGCTTTGGTGAGCATCTTCTTCGGGCGCAGATCTTCGGGCAGCGGCTCGGCACCGGGCACCGCGTGCGATACGCCCTCGGCGAGCATGCGCACCTGTGCCTTCGCCACGAGCGGCACCTTCATGGTCCACTCGGTGAGCTGCCCGAGCGCGTAGAGCGCCCAGACCGGTGCGGGCACGATGCCGATCGGTCGGCCCTGGAGGTCGGCCACCCGGCGCACGACCTTGCTGAGCTTCAGCTCCTCGGCCCCGACGACTTCGACCGTCTTGCGCTCAAGTCGCCCCCGAAGCGCTGCCGCCATCACGTCGACGAGCTCTTCGACCGGCACGGGTCGCACCGTCAGCTCACGCAGACCAACCGTCGCAAACAGAGGAAAGGTCTTGACCGTTCGCGTCGTGTGGTCGATCAGGTGGTCACCGAGACCGTAGATCATGCCAGCTTTAAGGATCGTGTAGTCGAGCCCCGAGCCACGGATCGCTTCTTCGGCCGCCCACTTCGACTCGTGATACGGCGAGCCGCAGTCTGGCCTCGCCCGCAGAAAGCTCAGCATCACGATCTTCTTGACCCCGGCGCGCTTTGCAGCTTCGATGACGGCCTCAGTGCCGCGCACGTGCACGCGCTCGTAGCTTTGGTCACCGATCTCTCGGTTGATTCCGGCGCAGTGCGCAACCGCGTCGCACCCTTCGAACGCTCGGGCAAGCGCGTCAACGTCATCGACATCAACGCCGGTGCGGCGCGAGATCACCACAGGGTCGTTGAAGCGTTCGGCGAGGTGGCGCCCGACGAAACCAGTGCCGCCGGTAATTGCAATGCGAGGCTCGGTCATGTCTCGACTCTACTCACCAGAGTGCGCAGTAGGCTCGAAGCATGACCCAGCCGAAGGTGCCGGCGGCAGACCAGACGCTGCGCATACTGAGCCTGCTCGCGGCTGCCCGCGGCCCGCTCCCGGCGAGCATGATCGCGGCGCAGCTCGATCTGCCGCGATCCACCGTCTACCATCTGCTCGCCGCGCTGCAAGAGCACGGTTTTGTGATGCACCTGCCAGAAGAACGCCGTTTCGGGCTCGGGCTCGCTGCCTTCGAACTGAGCTCTGCCTATACGCGTCAGGAGCCGTTGGCCCGTATCGGCCGACCCCTCATCGTGTCGCTTGTGGACCACCTCGGATTTAGCGGGCACCTCGCAGTGCAGCACGGCCGCGACGTGCTCTACATCATCGAGGAGCGCGCGAAGGGCGCCCCGGCACTCATTACCGACGTGAACGTTCGCCTGCCTGCACACCTCACGGCAAGCGGCCGGGCTATCCTCTCAGCACTGCCAAAAGCGCAGTTGCGCGCACTGTTCCCTGATCGCGATGCCTTCGTGCACCGCAGCGACACAGCCGCGGCCCTGCCCGAGAGCGACGTCATCGATCGCTACTCGCGCCTGCGGTCGGTGCTCGAAGCGACAACCACGCGCGGCTTTGCGGTTGAGCACGGGTCGGTGACCACAGGGTTTTCGTCGGTCGCGGTGCCGGTGCTCGATCATCGAGACTGGCCCGTTGCGGCAATCGCAGTGACGTTTCGCGACGATGAGGTGCCCGAGGATCGCCTCGCCTCCCTCGCCACCGAAGTTCGCGGGGCGGCGACAACCCTTTCTGCGCGCATCCACGGCAGGGCGCGGCAATCGTGATGGCGCTGCGCCGCCTTCGCGAGAACACCGCCTACCTCGTCGTCTGGTGGGTGATGCTCGGCTCGGCGCTGCTCGCGCTGGTGACCGGCGCCGCGATGTTCGGACCTCTGACCCGCAAGAATCGTTACCTGCAACCCGAAGATGCTGCGAGCACTGCCCTTCCCGCAGCAATAATTGCCTTGACAATCCTGCTCATTCTTGCGGTGACGCCCCCACCCGCCGCGGCGGAGAGGCAGGGAGCCGGCGTGCTCTCGAATGTCACCGGCATCATGGTGCTGCTGTTGCTCGGGTATCGCCTCATAATTGGCGCAGACGATGCCCGAGATTTTGCCCCCGAACAGCTTGTACCCGGCATACCGCTGCTCTGGCTCTCGCTCGTGGCGCTCGCCGTGCTGATCTTCAAGTTCGAGCGCATCAGACGAACCGCAGCGGCGCTGGCTCGCAAGCCGCATCCAGGCAGCGGCCGCAGGTCGGGCGCGGGAGCCCGTGCAGCACGGCGCTACGGCCGTCGCCGAGCAAGGTAGCTGCGCCTCATTCACTCAGGCCTGCGGTCGGCCCTCGTGCCGATCGCGCGAAGCGCACCGAGTATCGCGACAAGGTCGACCAGCTCCTGCGTCCAAGCGCCGAGCAGCGCCGGGAGAAAGCCGAACGCCGCGACGAGCATAAGCGCGACGCTCAGCAGAATGCCGATCCAGATGCTCTGCAGCGCGATGCGCACCGTGTCGCGGCCGATGCGCACGGCGTCGGCGACCCCCTTGATCGTGTCGAAGCGGTTGACCACATCGGCGGACTCGCTCGCGGCGGTCGCACCGCGAGCGCCCATGGCGAACCCCACGTCGGCAGCCGCGAGTACCGGCGCGTCATTCAGCCCGTCGCCGGTCATGATGAGCGGGCGCGGCGTGACCGACGCGGCGATCTGCACCTTGCTCGACGGGGTGCATTCGGCGTGCACCTCATCGATGCCCAGCTCGTCGGCGACCGCCTGCGCCGTCGCGGCAACATCTCCGGTCACGATGAGCATGCGTTCGAGACCGAGCTCGTGCAGCCTTCGCACTGTGTGGGCGGCCTCGGGGCGCAGCGAGTCACGCATGACGAGCGCCCCGACGAAGCGTTCGTCGAGCGCGACGTAGATCGCGAGCTCGCCCGCATCGAGAGGGACTCTCTCGAGACCGGCGGCTGCTTCGGCGACCCAGGCAGGCTTGCCGACTCGCACCACACCGGCTCCCCCATCGAGAACAGTCTCGACGCCATTGGTGGCGTACTCGTGCGCGTCGCTCATCGCGAGGATCGGCAGACGATGTTCTCTCGCCGTCTGCACGATCGCGGCGGCGAGCACGTGCGAGGAGTAGACCTCGGCGCTTGCTGCGAGCTGCAGCAGGTGATCCTCGTCGAAACCCTTTGCGACCACCATTCTGGTGAGCTCAGGGTGCCCGGACGTGAGCGTGCCTGTCTTGTCGAAGGCCGCCGATTTCACTCTCGCGAGCTGCTCGAGGGTACCGCCACCCTTTACGATCAGTCCGTGCTTCGCTGCCCGGCTCATGCCGCCGAGAAATGCGACGGGTGCTGCGATCAAGAGCGGGCACGGCGTCGCGACGACGAGCACCTCGGCGAAGCGGGTGGCGTCACCGCTCGCGATCCACGCGGCCGCCGCGATGGCGAGCGAGAGCAGCGTGAAGGGGACCGCATAGCGATCGGCAAGCCGCACGGTCGGCGCCTTGCTCTCTTGTGCGCGCTGCACGAGAGCGACGATCTGCTGGTATTGGCTGTCGGCGGCCAGTGTGTTCGCCCGAAGATGGATCGCACTCGACCCGTTCACCACCCCGCTCGCGACGATCTCTCCCGCGCTGCGCTCGACGGGCAGACTCTCTCCGGTGAGCGACGACTCATCGAAGCTGGCCGTCGGTGCGAGCAGCACCGCGTCCACTGGCACGACTTCACCTGCCCGAACGAGCAGCACGTCACCCACACTGATCTCGCCTACGGCCACCTCTTCGAGGCGCTCAGACGCCCCCGGTTCGTTCGAGAGCTCGCCAAGCACTCTCGTTGCAGTTCTCGGCGCGCGATCGAGCAGCGCGACGAGTTCGCGCTTCGATCGGTTCTCGGCGTAGTTCTCGAGTGCCTCGCCCCCTGTGAGCATGAGCACCACGACGAGCGCCGCCCACGGCTCGCCGACGAGCACCGCGGCAGTGATCGCGGTGACCGCCAAAATATCAAGGCCAAGATTGCCACGTAGCAGGGAGCGCACCATCTGCACGGCCTCCCATGCAGCGATACCGAGCGCGTAGGCGCCTACGAGCCAAGACGCCACTGCACGAGCGGGGGTGGCGAGCAGAACGAGGCCGATCACCGCGACGAGAATTGTCGAGGCCACGAGAGGGTAGGCGCGGATCGCGCGCTTCAGTCGAACCATGCCTCCATTCTGGCCGGTGCCACTGACATCTGCGGCAGGCTCAGTTCACAAGCTCAGAAGGCCCGCTCGCCCGCCCGCCAAACCGCAGCCGTGAGAGGCATGCCCGGGCGGTAGGCGAGGTGCGTCACCGATGGCGCTTCGAGCACCTGCAGGTCAGCTCGCGCGCCCGGCGCGATCACACCGACGCGCGGCTGAACAGCGCCACGAGGGTCAACCCACTCATCAGCGTGCATGCCGAGCGCGATCGCGCCGCCAAGCGTGGCCGCGCGAACCGCCTGCTGCACGGTGAGACCCATCTGCAGTACCGCGGTCGCGACGCAGAAGTTCATCGAGTTCGTGTATGACGTGCCTGGGTTGCAGTTCGATGCGATGGCGAGCATCGCGCCTGCCTCGAGCAGTTGCTTCGCCGGGGCGAGGGGCATGCGTGTCGACAGATCGCACGCGGGCAACACGGTCGCCACGGTGCCGCGTGTGCCTGCGCCATCCGCCCACTCTGCCCATGACGAGGCCAGCGCATCGACGTCTTCGTCGGTCAAGAACGCGAGGTGATCGACGCTGAGCGAGCCATGCTCGACGGCGAGCTGAGCGCCCGGGCCGTGCCCGAGCTGGTTGCCGTGCACGCGGGTAGCGAGCCCCTTCGCGGTGGCCGCTTCGAGCACGCGCGCCGAGGCTTCACCGTCGAAGGCGCCCGTCTCGCAGAACACATCGACAGCGCTCACGTGGGGCACTACCGCGTCGAGCATCGGACCGACCACGAGGTCGAGATATTCTGCCGGGTCTGCCCCGGCGGGTACTAGATGCGCCCCGAGGAATGTCACCGCGTCAGCACTCCGACTCGCGATGCGTGCGCTGCGCAGCTCGTCTTCGACTGTCAGGCCGTAGCCGGTCTTCGTCTCGAAGGTCGTGGTGCCGCCGCGTCGCCCCTCGGTAATGAGGCGCTCAAGATTTGCAGAAAGCTGGGCGTCACTCGCTTCTCGGGTGGCGTTCACCGTCACGTTGATGCCGCCAGCGGCATACGACTCACCGGCCATGCGCGCCTCGAACTCTGCCGTGCGGTCGCCCGCGAACACCATGTGGGTGTGCGAGTCGACCCAGCCCGGCAGCAGCGCACGGCCGGCTGCGTCGAAACGCTCGTCGGCTGCAGGTGCGCCGGCAGCGCGGCCAACCCACGCCACGCGATCGCCTTCGACGACCACGGCGGCATTAGCAATGCGCCCACCGATGCCCTCGCCGAGGGTCTCGTCATTCGTGGTCAGTTCGCCGATGTTGTCGATCAGCAATGTGCGTGTCATGTCTCTAGTCTCCAGTCGTTCGGTCTAGACGTTGAGCTTGCCCAACTACTGCAGTTTCGATTTCGACTGTGCAAGCGTCCAACGAGAGGAACTCGGGACCAGTGTCGCAATTATGTCGCTTTTGCGATTTCTGGATATGCGATCTTGCATATCCACAAATCGCAACGTCGCGATGTAATCGGGACACTGTTCCCGAGTTCAGCGAGCAATCACCAAGCGCGCTCGGTGTTACGAATGGTGGGCTCGATCGGCACGCGCACGCCACGCTCATGAGCTACCTCGGCTGCGCGCTCGTAGCCCGCGTCGACGTGACGAATAACGCCCATACCCGGGTCGTTGGTGAGCAGCCGCTCGAGCTTCTCGGCTGCGAGCTCGGTGCCGTCGGCGACCGATACCTGCCCGGTGTGGATCGAGCGGCCGATGCCGACGCCACCACCGTGGTGGATCGAGACCCAGGTCGCACCCGACGAGGTTGCGGTGAGCGCGTTGAGCAGCGGCCAGTCGGCGATTGCGTCTGAGCCGTCGGCCATGGCTTCGGTCTCACGGTAGGGCGAAGCGACCGAGCCCGAGTCGAGGTGGTCGCGACCGATGACGATCGGAGCCTTGACCTTGCCCTCGGCGACGAGCTTGTTGAAGAGCAGGCCGGCCTGCTGACGCTCACCGTAGCCGAGCCAGCAGATGCGAGCCGGCAGACCTTCGTATTCGACGCGCTCTGCGGCGGCATCGAGCCAGTGGTGCAGGTGCTTGTTCTCGGGAAACAGCTCCTTCAGAGCGGCATCGGTGACGGCGATATCTTCGGGATCGCCCGAGAGCGCTGCCCAGCGGAACGGGCCGAGGCCCTCGCAGAAGAGCGGGCGAATGTAGGCCGGCACGAAGCCCGGAAACTCGAAGGCGCGGTCGTAGCCGCCCTTGCGCGCCTCATCGCGAATGGAGTTGCCGTAGTCGAACACCTCGGCACCCGCATCCTGAAACTCGACCATTGCCTTCACATG
Organism: uncultured Leucobacter sp.; assembly: GCA_937967375.1. Classification (GTDB taxonomy): domain Bacteria; phylum Actinomycetota; class Actinomycetes; order Actinomycetales; family Microbacteriaceae; genus Leucobacter. The sequence continues at coordinate 563 of CALCJF010000059.1, read as the reverse complement.
TGCGGCCATGGCTGCCTGCGCATCGCGAGTAAAGCCCTCGGGATCGGCCTCGGCACGGGCGAGACGATCCTCGACCTTGTAGCCGATTGGCAGGTACGACAGCGGGTCGTGAGCCGAGGTCTGGTCGGTGACGAGGTCGATCTTGATCTCGCCAGCCTGGTGGCGGCGCAGAATCTCGGGGAACACCTCTGCTGCGTTGCCTACGAGTCCGACAGACCAGCCACGGTTCTCATCGCGAGCCTGCTGCACCTTCGCGAGTGCCTCGTCGATGTCTTCGACGACCTCGTCGAGGTAGCGCTTGCCGGCACGGCGATCGAGACGGGTCTTGTCGACGTCGACGATGAGGCAGGCGCCGTCGTTGAGCGTCACTGCGAGCGGCTGCGCACCACCCATGCCGCCGCAACCACCGGTCAGGGTGATGGTGCCGGCGAGCGACCCCTTGCCCTCGACCTCTGCGATGCGGCCCTGACCGATGAGCTTGCGCCCAGCGGCGGCGAAGGTCTCGTAGGTGCCCTGCAGGATGCCCTGGGTGCCGATGTAGATCCACGAGCCGGCGGTCATCT